>CBFDBJ010000049.1:0-28440 GCA_965603015.1 uncultured Alphaproteobacteria bacterium | reverse complement strand
CGGTGTCGACGGTCAGGTGGGAACGTCCATTGCTTCACGTTGTCATTGACCTCAATGAGGGGCGTCAATTGAACCTCATAAATTTGCACCTGCGATCCCCCGGCGGCTCCTATATTGAGGGGCAGAAAATTGGACCCTTCTCCTGGAAATCGGTCCCCGGATGGGCAGAGGCCTTTTACCTCTCATCACTCAAGCGAAGTGGGCAGGCGCTTGAGGTCCGCTTATTGATCGACAGGATTTACGATAGTCACCCGGATGCTCTGATCATGGTCTGCGGAGACCTCAATGCCGAAGAGCCTGAGGTGCCGCTTCGAATACTCATGGCGAGTGATGAAGATACCGGCAACGGCGCTCTGGCTGAAAGATCCCTCATCGCGCTTGAGCGGGGGCTTCCCCGGGATCGTGCCTTCTCTGTTATTCATCATGGCCGCCCGCAGATGCTGGATCATATGCTGGTGTCGCGGTCACTTGGCGGGGCCTTTCGCTCGATGGAAATCCACAACGAAGCGCTGGGCGACGAGACGGTCGCCTACAGGCACATGGATCATCCGCCGGAGAGTTTTCATGCGCCACTTGTGGCGGATTTTTCCTTCGACACTTTCCAGATACTTTCGCGAAATTGAAATTCACCATCACTAGCTGCGAATATAGTGTTCGAGCTGTTCGATGGAAAATTCCTGATCAGCGATCGTACTTTGGACCAGATCACCGATTGAGATAACGCCAGCCAGTTCCTCACCATTCATGACGGGCAGGTGCCGAATTTTGTTTTTGGTCATAATCGCCATACATTCTTTAACCGTCTGTTCCGGTCGAACAAAAACCGGACGATCAGACATTGCATGACGGACCGAAGTCTTTGGCGATGATTTGCCTTTCAGGAAAACATTTCGCGCATAGTGACGTTCGGTAAAAATGCCAATCGGCCGTTCGTTCTCCATCACAATAAGAGAACCGATATCTCTCTCTGCCATCTTGCGGATTGCGTTGAACACAGTGTCATCAGGACTTATTGCATGAACCTTGCGGCCCTTGTGCTTGAGTAGCTGGTTTACGGTTGTCATTAGTCATCCCCCTTATTCGAAGAGTTCCAGTTCTAACCTTCAACGGGAGTAATTATAACATACTTTGGAGGTTCTGTGCAGATCATTGAACTCTCATTCGACGTTTTTCCACCGCATGGAAATTGCTCAACCAGAGTTAAAGACGCTTCATCTCAGATCTTCTATACTATAGTCATCTTGCTAAAGTACCTTTGTCACCGGGCCTACGTTGAAATCAGGTCTCTTATCGGGTCTTCAATCAGTAATGGAAATTAAAGTGACCAAAGCCTGGCATGCTCTGACGATTGACCAGACGCTGAATGTGCTGGAAGCATCGCAAGATGGTTTGTCGTCCGGCGAAGCTGCAAAAAGGATTCGTGAGATTGGCCCGAATGTCATTCCCGAGTCGCCGCCCAAAACGCTCCTGAGTGTCTATTTCAGTCAGTTCAGGAGTGCCTTCATCTATTTGTTGCTGATTGCAGCAGTTGTGTCACTTTCGTTGGGCGAAGTAGGTGATGCCCTGTTTATCGCCGCCGCACTGCAGATCAATGCGATTATCGGCACCGCACAGGAGTGGCAGGCGCAGGAAAAGGCACTGGCCCTCAGAAAACTTGTCCAGTCGACTGTGGCCGTACGGCGCGATGGCGTATGGGCGACGCTCGACGGGCGCGAACTGGTTCCCGGTGACATTGTGGAAGTGGAGGCGGGCAGCCGGGTTCCGGCTGCCATGCGGCTCCTGAGCACCGAAGCGCTGGAGGCCGACGAGTCGCTGCTCACTGGCGAGTCGGTTCCAGTTCTTAAAGACGTGGCCACCCTTCAGAGGAAACAAGTCGCGCTGGCCGACCAGACCAGCATGCTGCATGCTGGAACAACGGTGACGCGCGGCCGGGCGACCGGTGTCGTGGTCGCAACGGGCGCACGGACAGAGGTGGGCAAGGTTGCTGAGTCGCTAAAGTATACGGAGGAAATCGCACCGCCACTCATTGGACGGATGGAGAAGTTTACGCATATCGTGGCGAGTGTAATGGTCGGCGTCATCGCCGTTATAGCACTCATCGAATTATTGCGTGGTGCCGAACCTTCGGCCATCCTGCTGATGAGTGTGGCGCTCGCGGTTGCGGCGATCCCCGAGGGTTTGCCGGTGGCTTTGACCGTGGCGTTGGCGATCAGCGTTTCGCGTATGGCAAGGCGCAATGTTGTTGTGCGTAGAATGGCGGCTGTCGAAGGCCTTGGCGCCTGCACCATGATAGCAGCGGACAAGACCGGCACATTGACCGTGAATGAATTGTCTGTCGAAAGGGTCTGGCTTCCCGAATTTGGCGATCTGTCGGTATCCTCATTGGTTGGTGAGACAAAAGGGGGAGGACCGGAAAAGGCGGGTGATGCTTTTCGTCGACTCGTTCTGGCCGGCCTTCTTTGCAACGAAGCCAGACTGGAGGAACAGACAGACGGAACCTCGCAATTGTTCGGCGACACTGTGGATGGCGCTTTTCTGAGGCTCGGCGAAAGAGCCAGGTTCGACCGCGCGGTTGTCGATCAGGACAACCCGCGAACAGGACGCATCCAGTATGAGCCGGTGCTTTCTTTTGCCGCCTCGTTTCACGAAGCTGAACAGGGCCTCTATGCTTGTGTGAAGGGGGCCGCAGAAGTTGTTCTCCCATTCTGCAAGGAGCGGGGCGGACAGGAGATCGACAATCAGATCGAAGCCCTTGCCCGAAAAGGGTACCGGGTCCTCGCGCTGGCCGAGGGCCTGGTTGCCGGGATGGAGCGTGACAGTCTCAGGGAGCTTGACTTTCTGGGCCTGGTCGCACTGATCGACCCGTTGAGGCCGAATGCCGCCGTGGCCGTAGGCCGTTGCCGCGACGCTGGTGTGGCCGTGCGCATGATTACAGGCGATCACCCCATGACTGCTCTTGAAATCGGTCGGCAGCTCGACATGGCCGAAGGCGATGACGATGTTGTGACAGGAAGTCGTCTGGCGGACCTCGAACATGACCGGAGCGCCTTTGATGCCATTGTCGCGCACACACGGATTTTCGCCCGCATTGCTCCGTTGCAGAAGCTGGCTATCGTCCAGTCCATGCAACGGGCAGGACATACGGTGGCTGTAACAGGCGACGGTGTGAACGATGCATCAGCCCTTGCCGCCGCCGATATAGGTGCGGCGATGGGCCGGTCAGGCACCGATGTTGCCCGTAGCGCTGCCGACCTGATCCTCGCAGACGATGAGCTGTCGTCATTGGCGGATGGTATCGAGGAAGGGCGGATCGCCTACGACAATATCCGCAAGGTGATCTATCTCCTGATTTCGACCGGGGCGGCCGAGCTTGTGCTCTTCCTCATGTCAATTGCAGTCGGCTTGCCGCTTCCCCTGTCCCCGGTACAGCTTCTTTGGTTGAATCTTGTTACACAGGGGATACAGGGCGTGGCCCTTGCCTTTGAGAAAGGTGAGCCCGGTGTGTTGAACCGCCGACCCCGTCCCCCGAAGGAAGGTATATTCAATCGGCAGATGATCGAGCAAACGGTTCTGTCGGGTCTCTTCGTCGGTGGGGCTGCATTTTTCCTCTTTCGATCCTACCTGGGGGCCGGACTGAGTCCCTTTGAAGCCAGCAACCAACTGCTCCTGGTTCTCATTCTTTTTGAAAATGTCCACGTCTTCAATTGCCGCTCGGAAGTGCGCTCGGCCTTCGCAATCCCGATCCGAAATAATCCTTTTCTTGTCGGCGGTGTTGTTACTCTGCAGCTTGCGCATCTAGCCGCCATGCATATTCCGGGATTGAGTCATGTATTGGATATCCGGCCTTTGAGTTTTGAAACCTGGATCGGGTCTGCCCTGCCTGCACTCTCGATTGTCCTGGTGATGGAACTCTACAAGCTCTACCTGCACCTGGGCCACAGAAGATCATCTCGTCCTCCCGTGGCGTTTCATTCTGTTTGAGAGTATAATGAGATCGCACACCTCGTGAGAGGAAAAATGCGCTGACGAGGTCGATCCAGATATCGGGAGGCGAGCACGATGGCCAAACAACAGCTCTTTCAGCGCTACTCCGGCAATCCGATTTTGAAGCCGGAGCAATGGTCGCACACGGTCAATGCTGTGTTCAATGCCGGTGCGGTGAAGTTCGATGGGGAGACGCTCCTGTTGGTCCGCGTCGAGGACCGCAGCGGGATCTCTCATCTTGGCATCGCGCGCAGCCAGGACGGCCTGACCGACTGGCGCATTGAGCCTGAGCCGAGCCTTGAAATAGATCCGGGATGTTATGAGGAAGCCTGGGGTATTGAGGATCCGCGGATCACCCAGGTCGGGGACGAATATATGATCGTCTATACCGGGTTTTCCAGGGGCGGTCCGCTGGTCCGCCTGGTATCGACCCACGACTTTCGTACCTTTCATCGTCGCGGCACTTTGATGCCTCCGGACGACAAGGACGCGGCCCTGTTTCCTGAAAAATTTGATGGTCGGTGGGCACTGCTTCATCGCCCGGCGCCGCAATCTGATGCCTCCGGCAGGGTGGGCGCGCATATCTGGCTGTCCTGGAGCCCCGATCTTCGCCACTGGGGCGACCATACAATTCTTGTCCATGCGCGCCGGGGTGGCTGGTGGGACGCAGACACGATTGGCCTTGGTCCACCACCGCTGCTTACTGACTATGGTTGGCTCATTCTCTATCACGGCGTGCGCAAAACGGTTTCAGGCGCAATCTACCGCCTTGGCCTGGCCATGCTCGACCGGGAAGACCCGGGCCGCTTGCTGGTCCGTGGCAACGAGTGGGTCTTTGGCCCGGAGGCTGCATACGAGCGCGTTGGCGACGTTCCGGACGTTGTGTTTCCATGCGGCTGGGTGCTGGACGACGATGGCCAAACCATCCGACTCTACTATGGCGCCGCCGATACGACCGTCTGTGTGGCGACGGGAAACCAGGGCCAGCTCATTGACTACCTCTATGGTCATTGCATCTGCGGTGAGGTCCACGTGCCAGGAGACTGTTGCCCGATTGCCGCTCAGGAACCGGTTGAAATGACAGGTATGCCCTGAGCAAGCATGCCCTGCGCAAATGTTTCAGGATACCCGCCCGAAATCGTCCTCGAGGCGTACGATATCGTCCTCGCCGAAATAGTCCCCGACCTGTACTTCGATGAAAACGAGGGGCTCCGGTCCCGGGTTTTCCATCCGGTGGACGCTGCCGGCCTCAATAAAAATATGCTCTCCGGCCACCAGGGGGATAGTGCGTTCGTCCAAAGTCGCGACCGCCGTTCCGCATACGATTATCCAGTGTTCCGAGCGGCGCTTGTGAGCCTGGAGACTGAGACGCTGTTTGGGAAGCACGGTGATCGTTTTGACCTGGTGATCAACAGCAGAATGGAGCACGTCGTAGCGACCCCACGGGCGCAGATTCTCTTCGCCCATCAGCTGGCTTTCCTTGTCCCTGGCTGGAGTATTTGTCATGAGGCCATTTGTGAAATATCCGCTGCCCTGGTCCGTTGTTGCAAATTATTGACCTCGACAAGACCTTCAATCGCATGCATCTCGGCCAACGCCTGGAGAAACGCCAGGGTCGCTTCGGCCCCGCGGTTTTCGTTGGTTCGGTCTGCATGCAATCCGTCGCGGCAACTGCCCGACAAGGGGTCATAAAGAGGTTCAAACAGATCGTTCTGTCCGAGGAACCAATCGAATGCCCAGCGGGATTTAGCCCGCCACTCCGGGTCCTCAGATATGCGGAAAGCATCCAGGCAAGCCGACACCATGGCTTGCGCTTCGATTGGCTGCTGATCAAAGCGGGCTCGGGTTTCTCCTTTGGGATAGAAACCGTCTGATCCGATAGGCGAAAAACACGTTCCCGACAGGTTTTGAATATCGGCCAACCACTCAAGGGCCGTTAGACCGCGCGTGATCATGTCATCGTTTTCCATAGCTTTTCCGCTGATCAACAGGGCATGGGGAAGGACGGCATTGGCATAGCTCAAGATGTTTTCAAACCAGGGCCAGTCCTCACTTGCATAGGTATCAAGCGCCTGCTGCAAACGCTCGGCCAAAAGGTTGCGCATCTGCTGCACCTTGCGGTCTCCGGAGAAGTGAGACAGATACCCGCTAATGCCAAGAAGGGTGAATGCCCAGGCTCGCGGACTTGTTGTAGACTCTATCGCCGGCAATGCCTCATCGAAGACTCGCGTCGCCATACCGCGATAGGCAGAAACTTCCGCCGATCCAACCACGGTTCCGAGCGCCCATAAGGCCCGGCCATGGCTGTCCTCTGATCCGACCTCTTCCAGCCAGCGTCGATCATAGTCCATGAAGTTGCGAAACCGGCCGTTTGATGGATTGAAGGCGTGCATCAGAAAGGCGAGGTAGCGAACGCTCAATCCCCGGGATTGTTTGACCAGTTGTCCGGACTCTTCCAGCAGCGTCGTGACCAAAAGGCCGCGGGCATTATCGTCAGTCGTATAACCGTCATCATAGTTTGGAACGATAAAGGTAGCGTGTTGCAGCAGTCCGGTCTCATCGGTGAGCCGCTCAAGGTGCTGTAGATCGACTTTAACCAGCTCCCGGGGGCGAACATGCAGCGGCGAGGCGTTTGAAACACGCCTCGGACTGGCGGTGCGCCCCTCGCTGACTTTTGCAAAACAATCGATGTAGTTGCCGGCGACCACAGACCAGGTCATATCACGTCCCAGGCCATAGGCCTGCCTTCGTAGCCCGTTGGATTTTGTCTTGTTCTGCAGAACCTCGTTTACGCTCTGAACCACTGCACCTGGATCATCAAAGGGGATCAGGATACCGCGGTCGTTGCCGAGCAATTCCCTGGCGTACCAATAAGGGGTGGAGATAACGGCTTTGCCCATTCCGACGGCATAGGCCAGCGTGCCGGAGACAATTTGCGCTTCGTTGAGATAGGGGGTTATGTAGATATCGGCCGCGCCAATGAATTCCAGCAGTTCATCGAAATCCACGAAGCGATTGTAAAACACGACATGCTGCTCAACACCAAGGTCTGCTGCCATTCGTTGCAGCGACAGGCGATAGGCTTCGCCATCTTGCTTTTTGACGTTGGGATGGGTAGCGCCCAGGACGACGAAGACAACGTCAGGATGTTGCTTTACGATCTCGGGCAGCGCCTGGATAACAATCTCAACGCCCTTGCCGGGCGACAGCAGGCCGAATGTCAGGATAACGTTCTTGCCATCCAGTCCGAATTTATCCTTGTAAAAAATCGGATCGGTGAACGGGACATCCGGAATGCCGTGGGGAATGAATTCGATCTTTTCATCGGGAACGCCGTAGACTTCCGACAGAATGTCGGTGCCCATATGGCTCATGACCACCAGGCGATCAGAGGAAGCCGTCAACCTCTGCATGACACGACGCTGATCCGGGTTTGGATCGCGCAGAATACTGTGCAGCACAGTAACAAGCGGTACCCGCAGCTCTTCGACGAAGGTTAGCAAGTGGCTCCCGGCCGGACCGCCGAAGATGCCGAATTCATGTTGCAGACAGGCAATGTCAACATCGCTGATGTTGAGAAAGTCTGCCGCATATCGGTAAGAGGCGAGATCATTCTGTTGAATTTCAAATCGAACGGGATCCGGGTACTGATATCCCTCGTCGATATCGGTAATCGGCACGGCAAAGCAATTTGTGCCCGGTGATACGCGGCGGATCGACTCCAGAAGATCCGCCGTAAAGGTTGCGATCCCACATTGCCGGGGAGGGTAATTGCCGATCAGCGCCACGCGCTGCAGGGGGGGCGGGTCGTTTGCCTGACGGAGGGTGGTTTTGTGTCTTTTATCCAGCATGTGTTTTCCTGCCCATCTGTCCAATGCGCGGTTGCACCAGAGCTGCAATCCTGTTCCTGATGGCGTTATGGAGGTGCCCGATCAACCGCGGAATTTCACCACTCTGAAGTGTGACAAGAACTGCTGGTCAGCGTATTGATCTGAGTCAACATTGCGGGCGTAAGGGCCGGGCGATCAGCTCGTTAGATCTTGCATCAGATCCGCAATCTCAAGCGTCGCGAAATTGGTAAATGTATCGGACACGCCATAGGGCAGGATGATACGATTTCCATGGCGCATGGCGCCGCAGGTATAGACGACATTGGGCACATAACCCTCGCGTTCTTTGGGATCAGGGCGAATAAGCGGCTCGCGCGATCTGGCGAGCACCCTGGAGGGGTCGTCCTTGTCCAGGAGAACCGCGCCGATGGAATATTTGCGCACCGCACCCACGCCGTGGGTCAGCAACAGCCAGCAATCATCCAGTTCGATGGGCGATCCGCAATTGCCGATCTGGATAAATTCCCAGGGATATTCCGGCTGGAGGATCGGCTCTCCGCCTTCCCAATTGTATAGATCGTCCGAGTAGATGAGATAGAGGTTTTCGTTGTCATGGCGCACGATCATGGCGTATTGGCCGTTGATTTTGCGTGGAAAAAGAGCCATGCCCTTGTTTTTTGCGGCATCGCCGCGCAGCGGGGCCAGCCGGAACGACTTGAAGTCCTCGGTTTCCAGCAGTTCGGAGCGGATCTCCCGGCCGCTGTAAGCGGTATAGGTGGCATAATAGACGGGCCGGGATGCGTCGTCGAATTTAACAAACCGTGCATCTTCAATGCCGTTTGCCTGACTGCCGGTGATCGGGAAAATAACCCGCTCGCAAAGCGGGGCGCCGTAGTTGAAAGTCATCTCGACTTCGTCACCGTGGTCGTTGGTGCGATGACTTTGGATGTCGGGCGTGGAGGCTAGACCCGTGGGCGGTTCCAGACTTATACTTCCATCGACGGTCACGATACCGGAACGGAAGGTAATAGAGGATATATGGCCTTCGCCAACTGCCCGCAGGCTGAGAATGAAACGGCATCCACCGTCGGGCACATTCGATTGATCGGGATCCGGCACAATACTCGGATTGAAAAGCGCCGAAGCCTCGAAGGAATACTCATGCAGGAAATAGGCGCCGATCAGACAGCGCTGCACTTCTGTCAGAGAGGGATGCAGCCCCAGCTTCTCTTGCATTTTGGTGGCACGGTCGTCGAATAAATTCATAAGACGCCTGTGTCGGTCCTTAAAGTCCTTGAGGACCTCCTCCAGTTTTTCCTCCGCCGCCCTTGCATCGAGCCTCAGTACCCGATCAACTATGTGCTCGACACGGCTCTTTTCGAGGGGGTTGAGTTCGCGCGGCTCGGTTGCAGGTCTGAAGGGTCTCACAACTACCCTTGCAGGATCAGGGTGGAGGCTTAGATCTTGTCGCTTCAGGAACCAGGACTGGGTCATGGCGGCGCTCCGTGATCTGCAGCGGTAATGGTCGAGCCCATGGGTCATGACCATATTATGCCGGGAAAGTCCTAATTTTTTCTGTCTCTAAGTACTGACAGCACAAATCCTGCCAGCGCAGCCTTCTTGAAATCAAGTGCCCCGACGTGTAAATAATTCTAGCAGTGTTTTGTCCATCCTCCAAGGCTGCCATTGGGCATTCTGAAGTGACTCTCATCTTCACATCCTCCAATACGACCAGCTCGGAAGGTCGATTTTCCTATACGCCAGCGTTGATCTGTATTACTCTGGGTATACATCTCGCCAGCACAATCGAAGTGGCCAGGAGAGAATGGATTATGAACCTCACACTCTGTTATTAGTCAAAACTATCTGCGTTCACCGCACCATCAGTCGTGCGCGGAGCGTCAGGATATGAACGGCAAATGACGGAGCGCCGGAAAGCGAGGTGTTATCATGAAGAGCAAGCAGACATGGGTATTGCTGGCCGACGGCTCTCACGCGCGTATCTATCTAAATGACGGTGTTGGCAAGGGATTGACGCCCGTGCCAGATGGAACGTTCGACGAGCCCGTTTTTCCGACCCGAGAAATAAACGCTGACAAATCCGGCCTGTCTTTTGGCAGTGCAGGGCCCGGTCGCCGGCGCATGCAGCCGCGTACAGATCCGAATCGTCAGGCTAAATTCAACTTTGCGCGGCAGTTGGTGACGTTTCTTGAAGAGGCGCATACCAAAAACAGATTTGACCGGCTAGTCCTGGTCGCATCGCCGAAGGCACTTGGCGACCTTCGCGCCCTTTTACCGATACCGGTTCGCAATCTCGTTTATGGTGAACTGGCCAAGGACTTGATGTATCTCGAGGAACGCGAATTGCTTGTTCACCTGGACGATTTGCTGGCGCTATAGCTACAGGGTGAGAACGGCTGCTTTGGCTACTTTTCTGACCGCTGCAGCAAGCTGGTGGATTGTCTGATGATAAACACTCTGCGAACCTGGAAATCTGACGACAATGCGAAGCCGGATGCCTTCGAGCTCGACCGGACCTCGGACCAGTCGCGCGGCGAACGCATATGTCAGCCGGAGGAGGCGAGCGCGAGGCAAGCGAAGAAGTATCCTTCCAAGCAAGTGTTGTTCAACGAAGGCGATAATGCCGACACGGTCTATGAAATCGTCGATGGCACTGTGATGCTGTACACGATCTCGGAAAACGGTCGTCGGACCGTTATCGGCTTCTTGCAGAAAGGCGATTACTTCGGATTTGTCGTGCGCGATGTTCACTCCTATTTTGCGCAGACCGTTGGAGTGTGTGTCATTCGATCAATTTCGCGAGCAAGATTGTGGCGCGAGATACGAGAGCATCACAGGGCAGCTGAAAAGTTTCTGTCCCTCGAAGGCAATGCGCTGGAGAATGCTCGCAAACACATAGTCCTCTTGACCCGCAAGACACCGATTGAACGGGTCTCGATGTTCCTTCTGGACATGGCAGCGCGCCAGGGGGGCGATGGAAACTTTGCGTGCGGCGTGCACCTGCCGATGACCAGGGCGGATATTGCGGATTATCTCGGGCTTGTTGTTGAAACGGTTTGCCGATGTCTCACAAGCCTGAAGGACCGTAGTATGGTTAGCATGGAAACAAGGGGGCAGATTGAAATCCTCGATGGAGAGCGGCTCCAGCAGTATGCGCTGGGCGAGGAGAGGATCGACCCGGCGGGCGAAATATTGATCAATGAAGGAATGGCCATGACCGGCATTTCTTTCGAGGCCTGGGCCGATATGGTCGAGGAAACACTTCCGAGCCTTATGGCGTATTAGCTCGGCCTTGTTTCATCTCAAAATATCAAAGACAGAAAACCCCCACCCCGGGTCGATGATGTCCCCGGGCTGACGCCTGGATCTAGCATTCATGCTCCATCCTTGCTTCGGATTTCGGCGGCGTAGTCGCAGAATTCCGTTTGTGCATTTTCGTCTCTTCCGGGGTGGGTGCATGTTGATTGCAGTCAACACAACGTCCTGAAAAGCAATGTAGCCTGGTGTCATCGGTATGGAATCGTTCTGAAAGGACGTTAACCTCTGCCGACGGATCGGCCCTGTTTCATTCCGGTGTTGCGGGGGGCCGTGAGATTGTGAATGGAGATTGATATGAGCATACACGACGAGCTTCAGACAACGATTGAGGCTATGGTTCAGAAAGGCAAGGGCATTCTTGCCGCCGACGAGAGCAGCCCTACAATTGCGAAACGCTTCAAGGCCATAGATGTTGAATCAACCGAGGAGCATCGGCGCAGCTATCGCAGTCTGTTGCTGGCGACCCCGGGTCTGGGTGATTTCATAAGCGGCGTCATCCTGTTTGAGGAAACCCTCGGGCAGCTTGCCGATGATGGGACCCCACTGCCGGAACTGGCCAGCCAGCAGGGCATCGTGCCAGGCATCAAGGTCGACAAGGGAAAACTGCCGCTGTGCGGGGCGCCCGGTGATGAAATTACGCTGGGGCTGGACGGTCTGGAAGAACGTCTTGAGGGCTACAAACAGCAAGGGGCCCGGTTCGCCAAGTGGCGTAATGTTTACCACATTTCGATGATAACGCCGAGCCGACTGGCCGTCGAAACCAACGCCGAAGTCCTGGCCCGCTATGCCACCATTTGCCAGGCGCAAGGCATCGTGCCAATTGTTGAGCCGGAAGTGCTCATCGATGGTAGTCACAGCATTGATCGTTGCGCCGATGTTGCCGAAGCGGTGCTTCACGAAGTCTTTTGTGCATTGCACCGCCATCATGTTGTGCTGGAGCATATACTGTTGAAGCCGAGCATGGTGACACCGGGTAGAACGCACACCCACGCGGCAAGCCCGGACGTGATCGCCGAGCAGACGAACAGGATCTTCCGGCGCACGGTGCCCGCTGCCGTTCCGAGTATCAATTTTCTCTCCGGCGGGCAAACGCCGGAAGAGGCAACCGTCAATCTCAGTGCCATGAACCGTCTGCCTCAACAACCGTGGGAATTGAGTTTTTCCTATGGGCGCGCATTGCAAGAGCCTGCCTTGCAAGCGTGGAGAGGTGATGAAGCCAATGCCGCGCTCACCCAGGCAGCGCTCTACCACCGTGCAAAACTGAATGGCGCGGCGCGTTTTGGTGACTACAGTCCCGCGATGGAGCTGGCCTCCTCTGGATGAGATACGTCGGGGCGCAAAGTCGTGCGGCGGGAGCACATGTTGATTGCAGTCAACACGACCTGCCGGAATCTGTTGTAGACCTGCGTTGTCGGTCGGGGTCCGTTCTGAATGGACATTGGCGACGGGAAAAGGAAAGGGAGAGAACAATGAATATGCTGGTAAGAGAAGTGATGTCACCGGACGTGGTCTGGGTGGCTCCGTCCGAAACAATCTGGAATGTTGCCTCCAGGATGAAGGAATTTGATATTGGCGCCATTCCGGTTTGCGAAAATAATGAGGTCATCGGCATTGTGACCGATCGTGATATCGTTGTGAGAGGTCTCGTCGATGACGATGACATTGCCGAACATTCTGTACGTGAAGTTATGACGCTCCATCCGATCTGGTGTTCTGAAAATGAAGATGTAGAAGATGCAATCAGGCTGATGGAAGAAAAGCAGGTTCGGCGCCTACCGGTTGTCGACAGTGAAAAACACTTGATCGGGCTGTTAAGCCTTGGTGACGTGAGCCAGAACACTTCGCACGAGCTGTCGGGCGAGGTCATCGCAGCCGTCAGCCGGCATAGCAACGGCTCTATGACTGCCATGTGAAGCCCAGCGAGTTTGGAAACAATGCGGTTTCGGCAGGGACGAGGAGCTGCTGTCTCTTGTCCCTGCCATAAACGTCATCCAGGCGTGAGATTGAGAGAATTGTGGCATAATCACCCTTGGTGATCGGCACTTTGAGTCACTTGATGTCTGCTTTGTCTGGATCACTCAGATCGAGCTCATGGTGCAAGGCCGGGATTCTGGTTTTATGCCAGCAGCTTTCGTTCCTGGATCGGTCCGTCCTGGTGTGTCTCTTCGGATTTGGCCATCGCTCCTGAATTCCACCTTGATAGTAAAATCCGTGGCAGCACGCTATTTCCGCGCGTTTACACACTGTGAATTTTTGTCCATTATAGTTAATTCCTGTGATGCGTGTTACGGAAAGACCGCGCGTGTTGCCCTGCCATAATACATCGAATTGAACAGGTGAAAATGATGAAGGTATCCAGATTTCTGACAGTTTGTAGCTTCGCTCTTGTTGCATCCGCTTGCGAGACTGAAGCTTGGCAAAGCTTTACCCAGCCCTTGCCGCCCACGGCTGCGGAGGTCCGCGTGGCGTCCAATCTGGCCGAACTTGACCGTAGACTGGCGGAACTGGAAAACCTGAAAACTGGCTCTTCGCATGTGATCGCCAATGAATCTGATATTCACGCCACTGTCGGCGACCCCGTTGCGCTGGCCGATGACCATGGCGGCGCGCCGATGAAAAAAGTGGTAAAAGAAGAAGGCAAGGAGGGCGGTGAAGACTCCAGGCCTGCTGAAGTCCTGAACGCAAAGGTCCAGCCTTCTGACGACAAAAAAGTCCCCGGGTTCATGGAAGCGCGCGCGCCGTCCGATTGCGTCGGCGGAACCGGGTGCGCTGATCGTCCAGTAGCATCAGGCAGTTTTGCCATTCACCTTGCCTCTTACAAACATATGCAATATCTGCAGCGAGGATGGACAGAACTACAAGAACAGTTCCCCGTCCTGTTGGCTAACCAGGTGCCAAGAGCCAAAAGTATCACAAGGGATGACGGCACAGTATACATTCGGCTGAAGGCCGGACCGTTCAAAACCAAACAGCAGGTGTATGACCTGTGTAATAAACTCAAGGCGAAACAGGTATACTGCGCCCTCAGTCGTTTCGACGGGATTGGCCTCGACGGATTTGTTGACCTGTAGTTTCCCTTGCGCCCGTTGAACTCCTAATAACGGAAGTCAAAGCGATCCTGCGAGTTATCGCATTTTTCTTTCGCGAGCATACAGTTGATCGTATGCCGCCAAAAGCTTTGGTCCTTCATGGTTCCAGGAGAGCAGGTTGATGACCCTGTCGCGTCCATACGCACCCATGGCCTTTCGTTTTTCCTCATCGCCCAGCAACAGGAGAATTTTCTCGGCGAAGTCGACAGGGTCGTTCTTTGCTGCGTAGAGCGAGGCTTCTTGCGCTGAAAACCTGCCCTCGGTGACATCGAACTGCACAACGGGTTTGGCCAGGACCATGTATTCCATGATCTTGTTCATAGTCGACTTGTCATTCATTTCATTGACCCGGTCCGGGTTCACACAGACGTCTGCCGTATTCAGAGTTATCAGGAAATCCTCCTCCGAGACTCTTCCGGTAAAGGTGACGAAGTCCGTCAGTTTCAGTTCACAGGACAACGCCTCCAATGTGGAAACCTCTGGCCCCCCGCCAACGATGACGAGTTGAATGTTTTCCTTGTCGCGAGTGTGGACAATATAGTCCATAGCCTCAAGCAGGAGATCAATGCCTTCCTGCTGGCCGATGACACCAACATACCCCAACATAAATTCGCGTCCGTTCTTCCACTTCGGGTCCGGAGGAACTTGTTTCATGCGCGTGAGGTTTGGGCCGGAGCGCACAACATGGACATTTTCAGGATCCATTTTGCCCCGTTCAATGGCGATCTGGCGGTAGGAATTGTTGGTCGCGATAGAAATGTCCGCCGTTCGGAACGTCCAGGCCTCCAGGCGTTTGACCAGAGAATAGAAGAAGTCTCTGCGGCCGAACTTCGCCTCATAAAGCTCCGGGTTGAGATCATGATGGTCGAAGATGAATTTCTTTCTGAACAGGAGTTTGTAAAACAGTGCAATAAGAAAGATTGTGTCAGGCGGATTGCAGGCATGGATCACGTCGAAACCCCGGGCCCGAAGAACGCGCAGGGAGAGCCAGAATTCGAACATCAGGCTGGTGATATATTCCGCCGGATAGGCCCAGATTCCTCGCGCTTCGAAGGGGAGAGGGTGACGATAGACGTGAATGCCGTCGAGACACTCGTAGCTCTCTTCGGCATCCTTGCCTTTTGGGCAAATGACCGAGACACCGTAGCCTGCCTGTTGCAGGGTTGTCGCTTCGGACCAGACGCGCCTGTCAAAGGGCACCGGCAGGTTCTCGACGATGATCAGGACCTTGCGCTGCGAGCCCTTACCAGTTGACGCCGTCATATCGATCTCCAATAAGGTCTCTGTCAGGAATGCGCACGAGATCAATGAGAATTTGCGTGGCGTTCATGGATTTTGGAATGTTATGAAATTCCGCTTCGCTGTTACCGATGACGATAACCTCGCCGTGGGCCAGCACATCCTCGAAGCTCTCGCCGATCAGGTCACTGATATGCGGGATGACCTGCAGGATATACTCCTTGTTGCCGCCCACCAGCTTGGCCATTTCAACATTTTTGTCATAGATTTTGATTTTGTAACCCTTGCCGATGAGCCGTTCGACAAGCTCGACCTGCGGGCTTTCACGCAGATCGTCGGTGCCAGACTTGAAACTGATACCAAAGAATGAAACGTTCTTCTTTCCATGCGCTGTAATGATCTCGATGCCGCGTTCGATCTGGGTTCGATTACTCTCTGAAACACTTTTGATGAGAGGGACGGAAAGGTCGAGTTCCTGGGCCTTATAGTTCAGAGCCCGCAAGTCCTTGGGCAGGCAGGATCCACCGAAGGCGAAACCGGGCTTGAGGTAGGTCGGGGATATGTTGAGTTTTGTATCCTGACAAAAAACGTCCATGACATCGTGGCTGTCGATGCCAAGCGCCTTGCAGATGTTTCCGATCTCGTTGCCATAGGCCACCTTGAGAGCATGCCAGACATTGTCGGTATACTTTGTCATCTCGGCCACTTCAATTGACACTTTGACAAGCGGCGCATCAAGACCTTGATAAAGCGCGGCGACAAGATCAGCATCGCGTGCGTTCAGGGATCCGATCACGGTTTTGGGAGGATTGTAAAAATCATAGACGGCGCTTCCTTCACGCAAAAACTCGGGATTGATGGCAAGACCAAATCCTTCGCCAGCCTTCTTGCCGCTTGAGTCCTCAAGCGCCGGGATCACGACCTCATGTATCGTGCCGGGCAACATGGTCGAGCGGATGACGACACAATGGTACGCGTCCTTGAGCTTCAAAGCGGCGCCAATTTCCTTGCACACTTTTTCAACGATGGATGTATTAAGGCTTCCGTTTTTCCTGCTGGGTGTCCCGACGCACACAAGCGACAGGCTGCTGTTGGAGACTGCCTCGGCGGCATTGGTTGTTGCCGATAGGGTTCCTTCGGTATGAGCGGCGCTCAAGAAGGATGCCACATCTTTTTCGATAACAGGGGACGTACCCGCGTTTACGAGATCGGCTTTGGTTTCATTGGTATCAACGCCGATGACGGTATGCCCGTCGTTTGTCAGGCATGCAGCAGAGACAACACCGACATATCCCATGCCAAATACTGAGATCTCCATTGTCTATCTTTCCTTCTGTTCTCGTCGCACTTCTCTCAAATCCGCGTCGGTTTGATCCGCTTCCACAAATAGGGGACAAGGGGCCCCCGGATTGTTCGATTTGCGTGAAGCGCATGAAGCAGTCTGAAAGGAGTAGACAGGATAATCCCTGTTAAAGAGCTAACGCGGGGGTGAGTTGGCGTTGGTTGGTAGTGATATTGGCGCATCAATTTGCCGCAAAGGAACTGGGCCAGGAAGACATCAGACTCAGGGAGTTGGCCGGACCAGCGATTTACACCTGTTTGGTAAATTCCGGACTCGCGCTCTTGTACCGATGAATTGGAAAATTGGGTTTCCAGCATTTCGGGCTCGAAGGCTTCGCCAACAAATTCACATAAGTGCCGAAGCGTCCTCTCGGGATCACTAACCAGATCTTCATAGCGGCAGATTGTGATATTCTCCGGATAAAGTTTGCGGGCTTGTTCCAGAGCGCTATTGCTATTGCGCCATATCATCGACGTGATGACGGGGTGATAGAGCTTCTTCAGGCGGGCGGCTGTTTCCTCTGACTCCCGGCGCCATTTTCCCTGGTAGGATAACAGAAAATCTCGCACATCCCGGACGCATCCGATGATCTTGGCATCTGGAAACATTTCCAGCAGAGCCTGAATCTCGAAGACCTCTCGTGGAACCTGATTGCCCCATCTGGCCCTTTCTTCCCCCACCATCTGAATTTCCATAAAGGCGGTAAAGACGTCCTTGTAGGATCGACATCCCGAAAGGGCGGAGGCAAGAGCGCCGCTGGCCAGCAATTGGTCAATACGTTGCTGATCAGGAAATTCATTCAGCCGGGAGTAAAGAGTCGAGAGGCGGGCTGTGATAGCGGCAAGGTTTTCCCGAACCCGGGGGTCGCCAAGCGACCGCCGGCGCGCATAAATGTCATTCAGGAAATGGGTTTCGCCGGGCATAAAAATATTCGAGTGACTTCCCATCAGCCGTGCTGTCAACGTTGTCCCGGATCGCGGGGCGCCGACAATGAATACGGGGCTATCAGAGTTTCTCATAAGGCCTGACCCCTGCACACATCGAGATAAATCGCTTCCAGCTTTTGCTGGTAATTGCGAATGTCATAGTCGGCTTCAAAGTCGCGACGGGCATTGGACGAGAGGCGGGCTCGCAGAGGCTCATCCTCTATCAATCGCTTGAGGGCACTGGCGATAGCCGATGCGTCATTGACCGGCACGACCAGCCCGTTTTCTTCATCCCGAATGACCTCCGGCACGGCGCCCACAGGTGTCACAACGGGGCAGAGGCCCCACGCCATACCTTCCAGCATGGCAAGCGGAAGATTTTCCGCATGGGAGGGCAGCAGAAGGATCTGTGAGCGGGCAAGGAGTGCCTTGACCTCATCAAGTCCGACCCAACCGGGAACCTCGATGCGCGCGCCAAGACCGGCGCTGGCAACGGCTTCGCGAAACGCCTCAACAGCGCCATCGCCCGCGATTGTCGCCGTCCAGCCAAGCGCCTGAATTTCTGGTTGGGCAAGAGCCTGAAGAAGCTCCGGCGTGCCCTTGGGCGGACCAATCATCCCCAGGAAGAGAAGGTGAGGGGCTTCTGATGGCGTGTGTGGACGATAGGCGTCCGGGCCCCCCACGGCATTTGGAACAATGACGGCGCGGTCAGGTTCGACGCCAATTTCCGAGATGACAAATTCACGCCATACACTGCCGAGCACGATGACCCGTTCCGCCCTCAGGAAGAGTTTTTTTACAGCCGTCTTGAAGGGGCCGCGCAGTCCGGCGTAGAACTCCCGGTAACTGCCGCCATGCACGTGGATGATATAGGGTAATCCTGTCCATCGACACAGGGCCGCATAAAGGGCTTTGCGCAGCGCACTCCCACCGGTGGACAGGTTGATATGACAGAGCTGAAAGGATCCGGTTCTGATGGCAGTATGGAAACACAACAGCCGCCAGGGAAACCTCAGAACCATCAGGGCTCGCTTGTCTGTGGAATCAAATATGCTCAGACTGGTTGCTGCTGCCTGGTTTTTGTGTTGCAGCAGTTGCTGGAAGAGCGAGTTGATACCGCCGTTTCGGTCGGGAACAAGGATGATGATGCGTGGCGGCGAATGGCCGTTGTCAGTATTCATCTAACTAATGCCGCCCGAATAACTCGGGTTGAATACTGATCTGTGCCATCGGGAGACAGAGTATACCCGTTGGGACCAGGCTCGCCCGGTCAAAAATAGTCTCTTCTGCGGTGTTCTTGTCAAAATACAAATTCCGGCGAACCGTTATACACTGGCATTGATTATAGAGCCGGAATGATAAAACTTTATTGATATAGCAACCTTATCAAGTGCAAAATGCTCGGAATTTCAGGGTGTTATTGGAGATTCATCTTCCATGTGTGGTATCGCCGGGTGGGTAACCTCGAACGATATATCGGAACCATCCCTGGTCTTGCAACGGATGATTAACTCAATTGAGCACCGTGGGCCGGACGGGCAGGGACAGGTTTTTGCCAGGACCAGAGACAGCGCATACTCGGTTGCGCTTGGTCACTGCCGCTTGTCCATTATCGATCTGGATTTTGGCGCCCAGCCCATGGCCATTGATCAAGGGCGGTTTACCATCAGCTTTAATGGCGAAATTTACAATTTCAGAGAGTTACGGCAAGAGCTCTCGGATTTGGGGCATCAGTTTACCACCAACTCGGACACTGAAGTCATTCTGGCAGCCTACAAACAATATGGAAACAAGTGCGTTGAGAAGTTTCGGGGCATGTTTGCCTTTGCCATATGGGATGCGGTTAAAGAAGAACTGTTTCTGGCAAGAGATCAGTTCGGCAAGAAGAACATCTACCTTTATGATGATGGTCACAGATTGTTCTTTGCCTCTGAGGCAAAAGCAATTCTTGAAGCCCCGATTGAGCGCCCCCGACTGGATCAAAACTCGGTAAGCGACTATCTTGTTCTGCGCTATGTGCCTGGGCCTCATACGCTCTTCGATACGATTTCAAAATTGCCGCCAGGCTCTCACCTGACATGGCGGCGCGGGAAAAAGGAAGTTGTTCGATATTTTGTTCCCGAAGACATTGCCGCTCCAGCCAGGCTTGCAGCATCCGCTGATACACCTGCGGCATTCATGGACGCGCTTGATGAGGCTGTTCAACTCAGGATGATCAGTGACGTGCCGATCGGCGCCTTTCTTTCCGGGGGGCTCGATTCTTCGGCAGTCGTTGCGCTGATGTCGCGCCATAGCACGGCTCCGGTGAAAACGTTCTCCGTCGGGTTTTCCGAAAATACCTATAGCGAAGCAGGCTATGCACGGCAGGTGGCAGAGCTTTTTAAGACCGATCACCGCGAGTTGGTGATCTCTGCTGATGATATTATGACCTGTCTGCCTTCGCTTGTTCGCTTCAGGGATGCCCCTGTTTCGGAGTCTTCCGATATCCCGATTTTCCTGTTGGCCAGGGCCGCTGCCGAGGATGTGAAAGTTGTCCTGACCGGGGAAGGTGCCGATGAGACATTGGCGGGCTATCCCAAACATCGATTTGAAAAATGGGCGGCTCTGTATGGCCGCTGCGTCCCCGGCGGGGTGCGTCGGGGATTGGTCTCGCCGCTGATCGATGCCTTGCCCTACAGCTTTCGCCGGGTGAAAGTTGCGGCGCGGGCCTTTGCTGAGCCCGACTTTGTCAGGAGAACCGATCAGTGGTTTGGCGCCTTGACCGATCAAACGCGACGGTCGCTTTTGCGGTTTGAACGAAACAGGGAGACAAACCCCTATCCCTACAGCGCCGATAGCAAGCAAAGTGCCCTGCGTCGTTTGCTGTTTTTCGATCAGACATCGTGGCTGCCCGACAATCTTTTGGAGCGCGGGGACCGCATGACGATGGCGGCCTCACTGGAGGCCCGCATGCCTTTTCTGGACACTGAACTGGCCTCATTTGCATCACGGATGCCGGAAGAATGGCGGATGCGCGGCAAGGTTCAAAAGAGGGTCCTCAGAGCCGCCATGAGTGACATTCTTCCCGGCAATATCCTGTCGCGTCCGAAGGTTGGCTTCCGTGTGCCAATCAATGAGTGGTTCCAGGGCCCAATGAAAGATTACATTTATGATCACCTGACCTCTGCTGCATCACAAACCGCGGTGCTCTACGATCGCCAGGTTCTGGAAAATATACTTGATGAACACGTCTCGGGACGGCAAAATCATGAGAAGGCTATCTGGTCGCTCCTCAATCTGGAGCTCTTTCAACAAGAGTATCGTTTGAGCCTATGATCAAGACACCCTCAGACACCGATGGCCTGACAGCATCCAGGGGCGAAGACTCCGTGGTCGTCCTGGGCTCGCAGATTTTTGTCACGCTCGTCACACTGGGAACGCAAAGTCTTCTGGCTTGGGGGCTGGCGCCGCAAGGGCGGGGAGCTTACGCGGTTTGCCTGGTCTTTTCCATGTTGCTCGGGGTGTTCTTCATCATGGGGTGTGATCGAGCGTCCCAGCATTTCACGATGTCAGGCGGCCTGAGCTTGTCCCAAAGTGTCTCGGTCGCCTTGACCTGCACAGCGGTTGGCTCGTTTTTCGGCATGGTTGCCGGCTGGTTTCTTGCCGACTTGCCGTTCACATTCTTCGCAAATGCGGATATTGCCCAGTTCCGGCTGTCGCTTCCGCTGGTGCCGCTGATCATCCTGTTTGTGGTTTTCCAGCTCCAGTTCGCAGGGCTTCGGCGTTTCGTCCGGCTTGGCGTGTTCAGTTTGATCCAGGTGGCTGCGAACCTTGTCTTTCTCGCAATCGCACTTCTGGGCTTTGAGGCCGGAGTGTCCGGTGCCCTGCTGGCCTATGAGTGCAGTCTTGTCCTGGTCATTGTTCTCTTCATTCGCGATCTGCAGCGTCACTGTGATCTTGTGTTGAGGCTTCCTGCATGGCTGCAAATCCGGCCCGTTCTTTTTTATGGAATGCGTTATTTTGGCGCTCGTTTTGGAACCCTGCTTGATAATCAGATCGGAGTTCTTTTCCTCAGTATACTGGCAACGCGGGATGAGATTGGATTATTTGCCGCGGTGGTCACGCTGGCGCTCAGGATTTGCATCATCCCGCAAAGTATTGAATCTGCGATTTTGCCGCGTCTGTCCGCAGACCCGCAAGGGCAACACGCATTGCTCGGGCGCGCAGTCCGAATTTCATCTTGTCTGACTGGCGCTGCGGTTGTCGGTTTGATGCTGATAAGTGTTCCTCTAATTCCGTTCCTGTTTTCGCCAGCGTTTTCTGCCGCCATCCCGATCATCTGGATTCTTGGCCCGGGTATCCTGTTTCAGGGCGTGGCAATGATTCTTATGGCGCATTTCCGTGCGGTTGATCGGCCCGGGATTAATTCGTGGGTGATATGGCTGGCTCTGGCCGTCAACATCGCTGTGGTTCTGACGTTCTATCCATTCATGGGGTTCAGTGCTGCTGCCTGGGCGATGACGGCCGGGTTTGCCGTGCGCATGTTGGCACTCCTGGGCTTGTATGCGCGCACGACGGACGGGACCATCCGGGATCTGTTTCGCTTCAACGCGGGTGACGTCGCGTCGATCCGCGATACGACAACACAAATCGCCTCGCGGATAGGCCTCACAGGGAAACGGGGGGCAGCGTGACAAAGGCAAGGGTTGAAATCCGTGGCAGGTCGTTCCTCAAATATCGCGATGTGGACGGCGCGCAATATGAAGTGTTGGCGAGCGAACACGGGCGGGTTATCGGGCATGAAACCGGATTGTTTGACGTGCCGCAGATTCTTTCCCATGACGCGTCAGGCGGTATGATTGAATTTGAGCGCATTAGTAATGAACTCCACGTCCGGCGCGCCCTGAGCGAAGGTCGTCTGCCTGTGGAAACCATGAAGGCTCTCGGTGCGTGTCTCGCGGCGATCCACAAAACCTCGCCTCCGCAAGGGGTTTGCGATATTGCCGCTGACTGGTTCACCCCTGACCTGAATTTGGCACCGGTTTTTCTTCACGGCGATTTCCAGATTGAAAATATCCTGTATGAAACGCTGCGTGGTACATTGTTCCTCGTGGACTGGTCGGCGCCCGCCTGGCTTGGCGGCCAGGGCAATCGGGGCCCCGCCTGCATTGATCTGGGCACCTTTATCTTGTCTTTGTTTGTCAGGCGCCCCTTTGAGAGGTTTCGCATTCCTCAGCCCGAGATCTATGCCGATCATTTTTTGGCCGGTTACACCGAAGCATACGGCGATGAGACAGAGATCGCGAATTTGAAACGATGTTTTTCCGCTCTCGTCGACGCCTACACCGCAATCCACCGCAGCCCGAAGGGGCGCCTGAGAATTCTCGTTCGTGCCGCTTCTCTGACGCAGGTCAGGCGGTACGTCCTTGATTACGGCTAGCTGTTGATTGTCGCTCCGCGCTTCTGGCAGACGAAGAGCGTATTTTGAGCCAGGCCGGTCCAGCCGAACAGAACCATCGCTATGGTTTCGAGGCTGGCAACAAGGCCTTGTGGCAGGAGAAGCAGATTGTCTGGCAGCGGCAGAATGGCGTTTGAATGGCTCTCGATTATCTCCAGGCCAACTGCATCGACCATGCTGAGAACCTCTGCCTTCGACATCGTATGTTTTTCGCCTCGGCCGAATAACCTTTGCGCAGCGCGCCTCAGACTGGTTCTGTTCATGTGGTTGTTGAAAATGAAAATACCATCGGGAGCAAGGTGAGGCACAATCCCGGAGATTGCCTCTGCCCGCAGTGAGGGTTCAGCGTTGGGGAAGAAGCGGAAGGCGGTAATCAGATTAAAGGATTTACCCTCGAGGACCTTTTCACGGGTGATGTCAGCCTGCAAAATCTCGGCGCCTGCGACCGCTTCTCTTGCGACCGATAGCATCGATTCTGAAACATCAACACCGGTAGACGTCTCGGCACGATCGGCAACATACCCAAGAATACGGCCGGTCCCGCAGGCAAAGTCAAAGTGGCGCGGCTTGTCTGTTGCAAAGTATTTGGCAAGCATTCTGTCCAGAATGCGTCTTTCCAGCAGCCAAACCATTGCCTGATGGGGAACGTCCTCGAATGTTTTGCTGTAATCGTGCCCTTTGTGCACATGGGATTCACGATAACTCATATTTCCCCCCTTAAAAGGATACTGCTGCGATTGAAAGTCCTATGCACATTTGATGCCGAATAGCGGCGTCCCCAAAAGGCACGGCTGCGGTCAGGGCTGATAATCTGATGGGTTAATTCCCTGTTTAATGATCTTGCCGGGGACACCAACCGCAACACAGAAGGGCGGTACGTCCTTGACAATGACGGCATTGGCCCCCACCACCGAGCCTTCGCCGATGGTGATGGGGCCAATCAATTTGGCTCCGGTATGGATGATGACATTGCGCTCGACATGTGGCGCACCAATTGTCGGCGCCTTGCCTCCCATGACAACGTGAGATCCGATTTGGCATCCCTCTTCAATGACCACCATCGGGTTCAGGACCACCGCAAGCGCATTATGACCAAAGTGGACCGAGCGATGAATTATGACAGAGGCCGGGAGCGTTGCACTGAAAACCAGCCGGATGACAATTTCAATAACCCGCGCAAAAGGGCGGGTCATTGGATTTTTGGCGGATCTATGCGCAAGATTCTGCAGCCCGACCAACCGTTGCTGTGGCCAGACGTATTCTGCTTCGACAGGTGGTGAAGGGTGCTGGTTGATCATGACACGTCCCGGGGCGTTTTGCTGGATGAAGAACGACCATGGAAAAGTAACACCAGGGTCATGAAGAAAAAAACAATAACTGTCGGTCGAGCGAGAAGCGCATTACTTATTGCTGATGAACCGATCAGGCATAATACAAAGGGCAGTCCGTCAAACCTGGCAAATCGGAAAATACCGATCAGATACAAGGCGACACCGGTTGCGCCGACAAGGCCATCCTCCTTGAAGTGCCGGAGAAAATCATTGTGACTGTCCTTTGCGCCCCAATACCATTGGCGAGAGAAGCTGACGTCACTGCCCGGTCCGGAGCCAAACAGATGGCCTGGAATATCTCTATGTATGAGGCCGTTTATGCGCTCGGCATAGGTCGCCAGACGTCCACTGGAAAAATTCGAGAGGTCCTTCCACAGGCCGCCGTCCATAAAACTGAAAAGGAACAAGAGGGCGAGAAAAAGTCCTGCAAAGCCAAAGCTGATCAGGGTTGGTGCAAGGTATCGGATGCGTCCCGTCATCGCTTGAAAGGACGCTACCAGTGCGGCAATCATCAGCAACACAAGTGCCGTACGCACTTCATAACCAAGCAAGACCCAGGCGCCCAACAGCAAGATTGGCAGCGCGATCACCGTGGCAAGGGCTCTGGTTTTCCACGCATAAAATACGCCAAGCGAGGCCAGGGCGACGGTATAGGCACTGGAATGCAATCCTGTTTCCCCGCCTGTGAAAGGAGCCAACCGTATCATGCCACCGAGATTGACACCGGGCCGGATCACTGCAATAGCGGCGGCCATGACGATCAGGGCGGCGAAGCCGAACAGGATCAGCTTCGGATTAATTCTGTGTGCAAAACCAAGGATGGCAATTCCTGACAACAGTCCTGAAATGGTGCGAAACCCCGTGGCGAGGGAAGCTCCTGCGCGTGCAGCATCGAAGGGGTCAACAAGGGCGCCTGTTGCCCACGCCAGGACAATCAGGGCTGCGCCGACAAACATCCATCGGATCGCCGGGTCACGACTGAACAGAACGCGCTCAAGCGACAGTGCAATGTAACCGGCAGCAATAAGGCCGGCAAACCCGAGCCGCATCTGGCCGGGCAGATAGTCAAAGGCCAGGCTATAGGCAAAACTCAGGCCGATGAGCCCGGAGATGGCGAACCGATAGAGAGGCTCACTCCAGGTCATGCTTGTGCCGCCAGAAGCTGTTGCAGAGAGGTTCACAGAGAATTCCTCGCGGCTCTCAACATGATCCTTGCACTCGTTGTTTCAAATTGCACCATACTGTCTATACCTGAAATATCATGCCGGCCGTTCGTTCGGCGCCATTATGTGTTTCGCGGTTGACCTCCAGGGCCAGCCGACAGGTTGGTTCTTTTGATCCAAATGTTCCGGAAAACTGCGGTGGGTTCTCATCCAGGGCGCTTTCGATTTGAAGGGGCGTTTGCTTGTCTGTTGTTGATACACTCAACAGTTTTCCTGTCGGGTAACATACATCGATGACGTCGTCCGCATGCGTTACGGTTAGATCAGGATGCACCAAAAGGCCGGCGCGCGCTGGTGGTAAGTTCGCGGTGTTGCCAATCAGTCGATCCAAAACCTCGATTTTTCCTTCGCAGTGGAAACGGATTTCGCGTTGATGCCGGACCTTGAAGTCATCCTCGTAGCCATCATGAGAAACAACAATTGACCAGCTGCCGTCCTCCTGCTTAAGCGGGGCGACAATCTGGCACTTTGCGCGGCGTCCCCAATTGAACGCTCCGGTCATTTTGCTGCTGTTGGCCTCCCCGATAGCCACGGTGTTGTGCGCTCTGGTGCTGCGGAAGTAATCTCGCCACGCGCCGCCTGAGTGATAGAGGTAGGTCCCGGCGTCGACAAAGACGGGTTGGTCATCAATATGCAGCCAGATGGCGAGGGCGTCGGCGTGTCCATGGGCGGCAATGGACAAATGTCCCACAGGTCCGTGATCAAGGACCAGAAGGACCTTCTTGCCTCGTATCGATTTTCGAAAAACCGTATAGCCGCCCGAGGCAAAGGTTTGCGCACCTTCAGGAAAGTGTTCATTGGGCGCGGCCTGGCCAAACAGCATGTCTCGAATGTGCGGGCGAACAACCGGCGGGGCGATGTCGGGATCGTCGAGGAAGGCTGAAAGACTTCCCAGCACAGACGATACATAAGCCTCTCCCTTGTCTTGCGGACAAGCAAAAACGCCACATTCATCATCGTCGCCGATTGCCGGGACGTGGCCGTCTGTATCCATGACCCAGCGAAGGTGATGTCCGGCCTTGCCGAGTTGATCGCGAACGCGCGCTCCAAAAGGCGCGCCGGATTGATCGCCGATCCAAAGGCAGAGCAAATACCACTCCAGTGTAAGACTTGTGTAGCTCGGTGACTGTTCAGCGCCGACACCGTCGACATGAATCTGCTGCACGACCTGTTCACTGAGAACCTGTTGGCCGTATTGGGCGTAGTGCGACGCCTCTTCGAGTTCCGGCCAGCAAGTGCCCAGGGCATAGAGGGCGGCGGCCTCGGCAATGAGATGGTTGTTGGCTGAAGAAAACCGTGAAGGATAACGCATCAGCCAAAACCCGTGTGCTTTGAGGCAGGCAGAGAGCCGAGCGCGTCGGTCGCTGGAAATCAGTTTCGGGTCAATGAAGCTCAAGACCGTCAAGATGCTGATGGTGCGCAGGGCGAGTTCAATACCTGATACCCAATTTATGCCCTGGAACGGCGGGTTTGACTCTATCCATTCATCCAGAATACAGAGGCAGAATTCGGCGGGCTCGGGATCGTTTGTCAGGGCGGAAAGGGCGGCGACGGGTTGAAGGAACTGTAGTCTGTTAAGCTCCCAGACATACTTTACATCGCCCATCTGAGTATTGTCGCGATAGGGGACGCCGAAGCAATAGATGTCGGACGGCCATGATTTTCCGGAGATCGGATCCACGTGCCAGATGTCCGGGCCTGCATCAACCGGCCATCTCACGCCAAAAAACTCATATGACCTGGACTGCGCATTGGCGTAAGTCGGCTGCAAGATACCTTGAAGGTCCTGAAGCTGTTCGGGATTGAAAGCTGCGATTGGCAAATGCGGCAGCTTGACGGGTCCACAATCAAAATCTGACCAGCTGTAAGAGCGTAGCTCGGAGTTATATCGCTTCACTTGCTCCACCAGGCGATGCCCAAATTCAGAGCCGCCCATGGAACGCAGTCGATTCAGATACCAGGTCAATTTCATCAGCCGGGTTCTGGCAGATTTGTAGATTTGTTTGGTTCCGGCGGTCAGTCTCGAAGTCGGATTGCCTGAAAACCGATCGGGAGGGGCGGACGCTGTCTCTGTGCGGTCAATAGACATCTTTTTGGATCCACACAACAAACGGAGTCTGGATCAATATCCTTAAATCAAGGAGCAAGGACCAGTTGACGATATAATAAAGGTCATGTTCGACACGCCGATGCATTCGATCTGTACCCTGGGTTTCGCCGCGCAAGCCATTTACTTGAGCCCACCCGGTAATGCCCGGCTTAACATTGTGTCGCTGCGCATACCGGTCAACTGATCCGGTGTGCTCGCGATTGTGAGCTGTTGCATGGGGGCGGGGCCCGACAAGGGACATGCTCCCGGTCAACACGTTAAACAACTGAGGTAACTCGTCCAGACTGGTTTTTCGCAAGAATTTTCCAACGCGTGTGACTCGTGAGTCATTTCTTGTGGCCTGCGGCACCGTGCCATTGCGTTGATCGCCATGCACCATCGTTCGGAATTTAAGAACGCTGAAAATGTCGTGATTGAAACCATGACGATCCTGCCTGAAAATGACGGGTCCCCTTGAATCCAGTTTTATGGCCAGCGTAATCAACAGGAACACCGGTGACAAAACCGCCAGCAGGGCCGCGGCAAGTGTCTTGTCCATTGTACTTTTTGCAATGCCGCGCCAACCATCAATTGAGCGGGATTTCACTTCC
>CBFDBJ010000048.1:0-28723 GCA_965603015.1 uncultured Alphaproteobacteria bacterium | reverse complement strand
GGAGACACGATGGTTGCTGAAAGGTTCAGCATGCCCCAGGAGTCGATCTTGTCGATACTGCGATTGTAGATACGAGCGTACATCTCAGCTTGTTTGAAGTAGTCAACGCGCGCCGTAAAGGTGTAACCACTATCGTAAAAGAACGTCCTTTGGGTCCCGATATTGAAACTCCATTCAGGAGAGTTCTGCAGAGAATTGCCCTTCAGATTAGCGGTATTACCACCGGTAATGGTTGCTTCACCAGCGACCCAGCCAGCAGGCGGAGCGCCGTCATAGAAGTCAATCGCTGCCTGAAGACCAGCACAGGTCGTCATTGCGCCTTCAGAGGCCAGACCCGGGATTGCCGTCGTCCCGAATGGCAGAGCGCCAGCACCGACAAGGTATGGCTGGACAACGGTCGCAAGGTCCATTGCACCAGGGTCAACAACACAGTTGGATGCGTCTGAGAGGTCTTTGATCAGGAGATATCCGGCAAGACCGTTTGTTGGATCTCGAGGATCAATCGATTTTGCATCTGTGATCTCTGTATCAAGGATCGAGGCCGTCAGATTGGTGGTCCATCTCTCGTTTGGTTGGTAGAGAAATTCTGCTTCGAGACCCCAAATCTCTGCATCGATATTTTCATTGAACGAAGATCGGTCAACAATCTTTGAAACCTGGAAACCCTCATAATCATACCTGAAGGCTGTGAAGTTAGCCGTCATTGTATTGTCCATCATGGTGTTCTTCATGCCAATTTCGAAGGCATTGATGAACTCCGGATCGAAGGTCAGCGGGATTGCGCCAGAGGCGGATGGTGGGTTGAACCCGCCACCCTTGTAGCCACGCGAGTAGGACGCGTAGATCAACGTGTCGTCCGTCCCGCCAAGCTCAGGGGTCCATTCAAACAACAGACGACCGGTTACCTCCTGCCAGTCACTGGTGTCGTTATGGTATGCCGGTGCGGGCGACTTGAGGATGGAGTCGTCACTGACGAGTGCGGCAAAACCACTTGTCAGCAGGGTTACGCGATCAGATACTGTTTTCTCGTCATCGTTGAGACGGAGACCGGCCGTGATCTTGAACTCGTCATTGACCTCAAAATAGGCTTCTCCAAAGACCGCCCATGCGTCCAACTCATTGACGTCTGTCTCGTTCTCATAATAGGGCGTCAAAAGACCCAGGCCATCAAAACCAGTCAATACAAGCGCAGCATAGTCAAGTGAGCTGGCGACAACATGGTAGGAAACCGAGCCTTCTGTATGCATCATCAGACCGCCGATGAGGTAGTTGATGCTGCCGTCGAGTTCAGAGGCCAACCGGGCCTCAAACGTCCACTGCTCACCTTCACCACCGGATTGGTCGTAGGCATCCGGCACATCACTATAACTCTTGATGTTGCCACCCACGATACCTGAGTCCGAGTCCGTAATTCTGGAGATCGGAATTCCCGGGGCGTAGAGGGCGGCATCAATCACCCAGCCTATGCCGGCGAAGGTAGTTGATGGATCAAAGCCAAGAGGAGCATTTACGGCTTGATTGTAGTCGGTAAAGGTCCGGCTGCTGGATTCCTTCATGCTGCCCAGGAGGGTCAGTGTGTGAGCATCAAATCCATGCTCGAGCTGAAGGGTCCAGAGCTTTTCGTTAGCCGCGTAGGTCGGATCAAAGTCCATGTTGGCCTTGCGAAGGTCTGATGGATTTATTGATCCGGCGTAGGCATCGGGATCAGTGAAGATTGAACCCCAGCCGAGTGTTGCCCCGAGAACTTCATCGGATGACAGGATGCCGCCAAGTGATGCCCAGCCATTGGTGGTTTCAAAGGCCAGCTTGTCGGGTAGACAGCCAAGAATGGCCGTCGGATCCCGGTGACACATTTGCTTGGAAACCCGTGAGCGATTGGATTCTTCATCAAAGTAGGAATACATGAAGTCAATGGTGGTCGCATCGCCCGGCGTCCAGCGGACCGATCCACGAACAGCATATTGATCGCGGCCATCGATATCGGTGCCGGTATTGATGTTTTCGGTGTAACCGTCCCGCGTCAGATCAAGACCGGCCAGACGGATCGCCAGGTTATCGGTTAGCGGAAGGTTGATAATGGCGCTGATCTTCTGGTGGTTATAATTACCAATGGCCATAGACGTTTGCAGCTCAAACTCGTCTGTCGGTTTCTTGGTTATCATGTTGACCACGCCGCCGGTTGCATTGCGACCAAACAGGGTGCCTTGTGGGCCACGAAGAATTTCCAGTCGTTCGATGTCGAAATATTCAGTTTCGAAAAGCGCCGCATCTCTCATCGGCGCATCATTGATGTGAATACCAACACCGCCATCACCCGATGCTGCAACAGCAGCAGAACCAATGCCGCGGATCGAGAAGTTCGAACTGGTGAAGTTGGTCTTTGAGAAGGTCACGTTCGGTGTGTTGAATTGCAGATCAGAAAAACTGTCGATTTGTTTTGATTCCAGTGCGGACGCATCAAATGCGGTCACCGAGATCGGGATTGACTGGATCGATTGCTCGCGCTTTTGCGAGGTCACAATGATTTCGTCAATCTGCGCCATAGCCGGCGTAAAGGCCCCGATTGCCGATATGAGCGCTGAGCTCGCAACGGCGCAGGACAGGGCCCGCCTGGTTAACTTGTTAGACATATCTGCCTCCTCAAAGGTTCAGCCCAGATGGCTTTATGAACTGGCTCATAGCCCTGCGTATTCCTAGCGAAGTCGCACGGCATCGCATGATAGTTAGCATGGGAGTTATTGGGCGTGAAGTCTGCAGGTTTGAGGGGAGAGGATTAATCGGTTTGGCGTTGCTGAAAAAGCACCAATGTAATGATACTTAGTTTCTTTACAGACTAATAGTATGTCGATGCGTTGGAAAAGATGGAGTCAGGTGATTCCGGAAGGTAGTTCGTCTAATGAGAGTTATTCTCTTTATAAAGTAACGTATTGTCAGGTCATTGAAGGAGTGGGAGGGCATGGGGTGCGCAGCTTCCGTTTTGGTGTGCGTGGTGCGCTCTTTCGGTGAAGGGATGTGCGTTGCAGACAGGGGTGCCGAGGGGCCGGATACCGAGACTCTGCAGTTGAAGAAGCTACTAGCCAGATAACGTAGCTTGGAGGGGCGCCATGCCTGAATCGAATCTCGGGCTTTGAGCTCAAGGGTCCTGTCCTGCGATGTCGTGCCCGGAATGGTTTTCAATAATTCCAAAGAGCCGTTTCATCAGGGTGCCTGTTGTGTGATCGAGGGGGTGGCTCAGGCAATGGTTTTGTACCGAGAGAAAGTGGCGCGGTCATGAGAGATCGGGTGCGGGGCTTAGGTCAACAAAAAACCCCCGGGAAGCTTCCGCTTCCCGGGGGGCATGTCGAGATCTTGTCTTGTGATCTAGAACTTGGCCGTAATGGTCAGACCATAGAGGCGAGGGTCAAGGATAAAGACGTTGGTAAAGTTACCGGACGAAGCATCTGTGAAGTAATGCCCGGTGATGTTGTCGTCATCCAGAACATTCTGGACAAACGCCTTCATTTCCCAATCCTGATCCGGAGACACGATGGTTGCTGAAAGGTTCAGCATGCCCCAGGAGTCGATCTTGTCGACGTTACGGTTATAGATACGACCGTACATTTCTGCTTGTTTGTAGTAATCAACACGAGCCGTCATGGTGTATCCACTATCGTAGGTCCACGTCCGTTGCGTACCGACATTGAAGCTCCACTCAGGAGAGTTCTGCAGAGCATTGCCCTTCAGATCTGCAGCATTACCACCGGTAATGGTTGCTTCACCAGCGACCCAGCCCGCAGGCAGAGCGCCGTCATAGAAGTCGATCGCTGCCTGAAGACCAGCACAGGTCGTCATTGCGCCTTCAGAAGCCAGACCCGGGATTGCTGTGGTCCCGAATGGCAGAGCGCCAGCACCGACAAGGTATGGCTGAACAACGGTCGCAAGGTCCATTGCACCAGGGTCAACAACACAGTTGGAAGCGTTCGAGAGATCCTTGATCAAAAGATAGCCGGGAAGGCCGTCTGTTGGATCGCGAGCATCGATTGATTCCGCATCACCGATTTCGGTGTTGAGGTAAGAGGCCGTCAGATTGGTGACCCATCTCTCGTTTGGCTGATAAAGGAACTCTGCTTCAAGACCCCAAATCTCCGCATCAATGTTTTCATTTTGCGAAGACCGGTCAACAATCTTGGAGACCTGGAACCCTTCATAGTCATACCTGAAAGCTGTGAAGTTAGCCGTCAAGGTATTGTCCATCATGGTGTTCTTCATGCCAATTTCGAAGGCATTGATGAACTCCGGATCGAAGGTAGCCGGGATTGCAGCGGAGAACGATGGTGGGTTGAACCCGCCACCCTTGTAGCCACGCGAGTAGGACGCGTAGAACAATGTGTCATCCGTGCCGCCAAGATCAGGCGTCCATTCAAACAACAGACGACCGGTTACTTCCTGCCAGTCATTGGTGTCGTTATGATATGCCGGTGCGGCAGAGAAAGGAATGGAGTCATCATCAACCCTTACGACAACACCGCTGGTAAGAAGAGTCTGGCGATCAGAAATTTTCTTCTCATCGTTGTTAAGACGTATGCCAGCCGTGATCTTGAACTCGTCATTGACCTCGAAGTAGGCTTCACCAAAGACTGCCCATGCATCGAGTTCATTGACGCTGGTATCGTTCTCGTAATACGGCGTCATGATACCGAGGCCATCACCGACACCAGCCACCAACGCGATCGCGGCATAGTCGAGGCCACTGGCGACAACGTGGTAGGAACCATAACTCTCGGTGTGCATCATCAAACCACCAATGAGGTAGTTGATGCTGCCGTCGAGGTCAGAAGCCAACCGGGCTTCAAAAGTCCATTGCTCACTGTCACCACCGGATTGGTCATAGGCATCCGGCACAGGATTAACGCTCAGGATGTTACCGCCAAGGATACCTGAATCGGAGTCCGTAATCTTCGAGATCGGAATCCCGTCAGCATAGAGCGCTGCATTCAGTGGTTGCCCGATCGACAGGAAGGCAGCCTCAATGTCAAGAGCAACCGGTGCATTCACAGCCCAGTTGTAGTCGGTAAAGGTCCGGCTACTGGCTTCTTTCATGCTACCCAGAAGGGTCAGTGTATGAGCATCAAATTCACGCTCAAGCTGAAGGGTCCAGAGTTTTTCGTCAGCGGCATATTCAGGATCAAAGTCCGTGTTGACCTTGCGAAGGTCTCTCGGGTTGACCGAACCACTGGTGATGTCGGGATCAGTGAAAATCGAACCCCAGCCGAGTGTTGCGCCGAGAACTTCAGATGACGTCAGGATTCCGCCAAGGGTCGCCCAGCCATTGGTGTTTTCATAGCTGATGGTGTCGGGCAGACAGCCGAGAATGGCGGTCGGATCCGTCGTACACATTTGCTTGGAAACCCGTGAGCGATTGGATTCTTCATCAAAATAGGAATACATGAAGTCGATGGTGGTCGCATCACCCGGTGTCCAGCGGACCGATCCACGAACAGCATATTGGTCACGGCCATCGATATCGTTACCGGTATGGATGTTTTCGGTGTAACCACCCCGTGTCAGATCAAGACCTGCCAGACGAATAGCGAGGTTATCTGTCAGCGGAAGATTGATAATCGCGCTGATCTTCTGGTGATCATAATTACCAATCGCCATGGATGTTTGCAGTTCAAACTCGTCCGTTGGCTTCTTGGTGATCATGTTGACCACACCACCGGTCGCATTGCGACCAAACAGAGTGCCCTGTGGGCCACGAAGAATTTCCAGACGTTCGATGTCGAAATATTCAGTTTCGAACAACGCCGCACTTCTCATCGGCGCATCATTGATGTGGATACCAACGCCGCCATCACCCGATGCTGCAACAGCAGCAGAACCAATGCCGCGGATCGTGAAGTTTGATCCGGTGAAGTTGGTCTTGGAGAAAGTTACGTTTGGTGTGTTGAATTGCAGATCAGAAAAACTGTCGATCTGCTTGGATTCCAGTGCGGACGCATCAAATGCGGTCACTGAAATCGGGATTGACTGGATCGATTGCTCTCGCTTTTGCGAGGTCACAATGATTTCCTCAATCTGCGCCATTGCTGGCGTAAAGGCCCCGATTGCCGTTATGAGCGCAGAGCTCGCAACAGCGCAGGACAGGACCCGCTTGGTTAACTTGTTAGACATATCTGTCTCCCCTAAGATTTCAGTCCAAATGGCTTTAAAAACCTGACTTGCTGCCCCGCGTATCCCTCATGAAGTCGCACGGCACCGCGCCCAAGCTAGCATGGGAATTAATTGCAGGTGAAGGTTTCAAGCGCAGCGATCGAAGAATGTTCGGACAGGCGTTGCTGAAAAGGCACTATATTTTTGCAGATGTTGCTGATTCATCAATAACCGGGGCGGGGACTGGAAGAAGGCGCTCTGGAATTATGAATCTGAACGACGTCAGAGGCCGTTTTCGGGGGTGATTCGGGGCAAAAGCTGCAAAGAAACCTGTGGTGGCTCTTTAGTCGGGCAGGGCTGCACTGAATGTTGAGCTTTCGACGTTCCCGCCACTTAGAATTGCCGCAGCCACACCCCCTTGTACAGCCACTTTTTGGGCTAGAAGAGCGGCCAGGGCTACGCAGCCGCCGGGTTCGATTACCAGTTTGAGTTCTATGAAAGCGAATCGCATGGCGGCGAGGACGTCTTCCTCGCTGACAACAAGGCCTGCCTTCACGCGCGGCTGGTTGATTGCGAAGGTCATTTCGCCGGGCATGGGAGCCAGTAAGGCATCGCACAGGGATATTCGGGTTGTATCTGCGGCCTCCCTCGCGCCGCTGACAAAGGATCGGGCCTGGTCGTCATACCCCTCGGGTTCGACAGTAAAAAGGTCAGTTTTCGGGGATTTTGCATCACGGGCAAGGGCGGAGCCGGCAGTAAGGCCGCCGCCGCCACAGGGGACAAGCAATGTTCCGATCTCAATACCAGCACGGGCAGCATCCTCGAACAGCTCAAGAGCCGCGGTGCCCTGACCGGCAATAATATGCGGGTCATCATAGGACGGGACCAGGACGGCACCGTGTTTGTCCGCGAAGGCTTTGGCGATTTCCTCACGGCTTTCGGTATAGCGGTCGTAGAAAATGATCTCGGCACCCAGAGATTGTGTTCGGCTGATTTTAATCTGCGGCGCATCCTGCGGCATGACAATGGTTGCAGGGATACCCAGCCGTTTCGCCGCTGCGGCGATGCCCTGAGCGTGGTTGCCGGAAGAAAACGCCACGACCCCCCTGGCTTGCTGCGCCTCAGACAGTCGGGACAGGCAATTCCAGGCTCCCCTGAATTTGAAAGATCCTGTGATCTGAAAAATTTCCGGTTTCAGCAGGATCCGGGCGCCGATGCGCTCGTTCAGGACAGGGAATTCCAGCGTGGGCGTTTTGACAGCAACCCCCGAGATTTGCCGCGCCGCGTCTAGGACGTCATCTTCGGTAGGCAACGGGCTGGCTGGCTGTTCGGCTTGTGGCATGACTGGACTTCGGTTGGCCTGGCTTTGCACGAGGCGTTGATGACTATATAGGGAACTATATTTAGCATTGGCCACCCTTAAGCAAAGGTTTTTGTTGTGACTTTTCTTTCCGACCTTTTCGAGCCGCCCTATTACGCCGTGATTTTTTCTTCAGTGAGGACCGGCAAGGATCCTGATGGATATAGCGCTACCGCCGCGCGGATGCTGGAGCTTGCAAGTAAGGTCGATGGATATCTGGGTGTTGAAACTCTCGGCGCAGGCGGGGACGGCATCACGGTGTCCTACTGGCGAGACGAGGCGGCTATCGCGGCCTGGAGAGATCATGGCGAGCACGTCGAGGCGCGCAAGGCGGGCCGTCAGGTCTGGTACGATGACTATCGCTTGCGAGTGGCGAAAGTCGAGCGCGCCTATGGCCCGGCGTCACTCGCCCCCTGAGCCACCGATCGGGGCGGTATCGGTCATGCCGGCCAGGACCTCTGCGACGTGGCGCACTTCCACATTTTGGCCTTCGCGCTTCAGGCGGCCGGCGATATTCATCAGGCAGCCCATGTCACCACCAACCAGCAAGGAGGCGCCGGTCGCCTTCACATCATCGGTCTTTCGGCCCACGATGCGGGCGGAAATGTCGTCATATTTGACCGAGAAAAGCCCGCCGAAACCGCAGCAGCTTTCCTGATCCTCCAGTTCCGTGAGCGTCAGTCCCGAGACGGTTTCGAGCAATTTGCGCGGTTGGGATTTGACGTTCATTTCGCGGTAGGACGAGCAGCTGTCATGGTAGGTCACACTGGCCTCAAGTGTGACATCAACTGACGTCACGCCGCAAATATCGGTGAGAAACGAGGTGAGTTCAAAGCTCTTTTGGCCAAGCTTTTCCGCCCGCTCCGCCCACGCCGGATCGTCCTTGAAGAGGGTCGGATAATGGAGGCGCAACATCCCGGCACACGATCCGCTCGGGGCGACCACATAGTCGAAAGCCTCAAAAGCCTCGATGACCGCTCGGGCAATGCTTTTTGTGTCTTTCATATCACCTGAATTATAGGCAGGCTGGCCGCAACAGGTCTGTGATGGTGGCACAGAGACCTGGCATCCGGCGGCTTCCAGGAGCTTGATCGCGGCAAATCCGGCAGACGGGCGGAACAGATCGACCGTACACGTGACGAAGAGACCAACATCACGCGCGGAGCTGTGCGCAGGCACGGAACTATTCATTCGGGCGAAATCCTCAACTCTTGTTATTCTATCAAATACTTCCGAGCTTATTCAGCGGCCTGCCTTTGTGTCATAACTTCATCGGCAAGGCGACCGGTAAGTTGATTTAAATGATCGAAACTGGCCTTGAACGTTCCGACCCCTTGGGTCATTGATCGGAGTTCAATGATCATGTTTTGAAGTTCTGACTCGGGAAGATAGGCGTATACGTCATCCCATCCCTGCCATCCCTTGCGGCCGTCGAAACCAAGGATCTGTCCGCGCCGCCCGCTGATCAGGCTGTTGACCCTCGGCGTATATTCCGACGGGACATAGACGTGAACCTCCATGACGGGCTCCAGAAGAACCGGCTGGCAACCCGGCATGGCTTCACTCATGGCGAGCCGCCCTGCGGTTTTGAAGGCCATATCGGAGCTGTCGACTGCATGATAGGATCCGTCGGTCAGGACAACACCAACATCGACGACCGGAAACCCCAGCGGGCCCTTTGCCATATATTCCTTGATGCCTGCCTCGACGCTCGAGATATATTGTTTTGGAACGGCACCGCCGGTGATGCGACTGTCGAAGGCAAAGCCATCTCCGGTGTCGCGGGGGTTGATTTCGAGCACTACATCACCAAACTGGCCGTGACCACCGGACTGCTTTTTGTAACGACTATGGTGGGTCGTACCGGAACGGATGGTTTCCTTGTAGGGCACGCGAGGTGTTTGCGTTGTGACCGTAAGGCCGAATTTGGATTGAAGTTTTTCGCAAGCGATTTGAAGGTGGATCTCGCCTTGTCCTCGCAGGACGGTTTCGTGAGTGTCGGGGACCTGCTCATAGATTAAAGAGGGGTCTTCGTCGCAGAGTTTTGCCAGGCTGGTCGCGAGCTTGACCTCATTGTTGCGATTGTCGATCTGGAGAGCCAGAGAGTAGACGGGGCTCAAAGGTTGTTCATGCTCAAGATCGACGGTCGTTTTGGCATCCGTAAGGATTGCGCCCGTGGTTACCGTTTCCAGTTTGGCAAGACCAACAAAATCACCCGCTCTTGCTGCGGAGACTTTTTCAACACTGTCGCCATGCACGCGCTGAATTCCGGCAACTCGCTCCTCGTTCAGAGTGTCACCTTCGCGAATTTCACCGCGCAGTATGCGGACAAATGATACCTTGCCGCCGTGCGGTGAGTGAATGGTTTTTAATACGGGAGCCACAGGAGATGCTTGCGACATATCCAGTTTTAGTCGTTCGGACAGGGCGGTAATATCCGGCGCTTCGTGACGGATCGCCTTCAAAAGACGGAAGATACCATTTTGCTTCAATGCGGAGCCCAGGAAAACAGGGATGATGAGGTCTTGTCTGAGATCAGATGTGAGGTCCTGAAATATTTCCTCCTTTGGCGGAGTAATATCTTCCAGAAGCTCCTCCATGAGGTGTTCGTCAAAATCTGCCATGGATTCAAGCATCGAATATCGCGCTTTGCTGAATGCATCCTGCGCAGATCCGGGAATTTCAATGACTTCGGATGGTGAATTATCCCTGTAGATATAGGCTTGTTCGCTCGCCAAATCGACGTAGCCAGTGATTTTTTCGCCTTCGGAAATTGGTATTTGTCGCAGGAGGACCTGCTCGCCGGTTACTGCATTGAGGGCGTCTGCAAGCTCGGAAATAGACAGGACGGATCGGTCGATCTTGTTGACGAATATGAAATGAGGGATGCCTCGATGTTCAAGATGTTTAAGAAGCGGGGAGAGACCGGTGATTTTTGTGGGATCGGCTTCTGTGACCACGACAGCAGCATCGACGCCGACAAGGGCGGAAATGGTGTCCTGCACCAGATCTGTGGCACCGGGGCAGTCAATGAAGGTAAAGGCGTCTCCCATGAATTCAGTGTTTGCGAGATTCAGCTCCACTCCCATGTCGCGGGATTTTGATTCAGCTGACGTATCGCCAAAAGGGCGAGATGACCCTTTTTGATTTGCATCCAGTTTTTTCGTTTGTTGCAGTATGGCTTCAAGCAGTGTTGTTTTACCGGCCGATTGGGGGCCAACTAAAGCAATGACACGTTGGGCGGGTCCTTTGAAAGACATAACAAAACCTCCTTCGGTACGATTGGAAATCCTGCGCAGGAATGCGCAAATTTCAAAATCGACCGTTCAAGAGGAGTTGACTGCCGAAAACTTCCGGCTGTAGCGGCCGCGCGAAAAACCGTCCCTTTACCGGCGTGTGATCGTGCGGAATCCACTTGATCGACCGATTGTTCATTTTGTTGTGTGGAGTATAGACCCGCGCGATGGAATCGCGAAGGCACAATTTCCCGAATTATCACGGTTTTGCTGAGGCGCAGGGTCGCAGGCTACCAGCTGTGGCTGACGGTAAAATTCTTGGCGAGGAACTTGTAGGTGCTCTGGAGGGCGATTTTCGCCTCATCAGAGCGGTATTCCGGGACACCTTCCCAGACATTCATCAAATCCTGCCAGACGGTGGTTTCAAGATGCAAGTCGTCGCGTGTTGTCCGGATAAGGGAAATTTTGGCTTCATAGGATTTTATGAGCGGTAGAACTTCCATCGTCTGAAGGTCGATATTTTCGAATGTATCTCTGATCTTGGCAATCGGTGGCTTCATGAGCTGCCGCATGCGTTCAATTTCCTGAACAAGATTGGCATCGTCGCTATAGGCGCGCTGATACAGCTTGAGGCGTCCGAAAAGTTTATAGATGCCTGCGTAGTAATCTCTCAGCGCTTCGATATAGGCCAGCTCCTTGGCGAGGTTCTCAAAGCGGACGATGACTTCTTCTTTTCTTTTCTTGATGATGCCTGCGGCTTTCTCAAGCCCCTGATTGACCCTGTCTGCCATCTCCTTGTCTTCGGAGATGGCCAGAACGGCTGCAACGTCCATGGTGTCCATGTCCGACCCTGTAAGCCAGTTCACAAGGCGCATGGAAAGTCGGCTCATCGCCAGGGTCGCATGTCGATTATCGATTTGCCAGGAGGCGCTGCCATCCAGAACTTCCGACGGGATGACATCATTGGGTCTGATCTGGCGGACATAGGGGATACCGCGTTTGACGAGGTTCAGAAGGGTGTCGTCGCTGGATCCCTTCTCAATCCCGAATTCTGCGCAGAGGGAGGTCAATTTTATCGAACCGGTAATGTCACCCATCGGGATATTCAGGATGACCTCGCGGGCTCCTTCCGTCAGTGAAAAATAACAGCCTTCGACCTGGAACACCTTGTTTTCAAATACAAAGTGCGTATTTGCATCAAGGGCCTGGCCTTGCGATTGGTTCTGGGACTCAGCGGCAGACATAGGCGAGCTCAAACTTTTCTGTTTCGAAGGGAAATTCGTCTCTTCCTGGCTGATCCTAGCGGGGGTTTCTTAATTAATAATGATTGTTCGCGTTGAATTCAAAATACCCGCCATACGATTGTTTAGCGCGGAAATCTGCGCCTTTGAGAAATATACGACTTAATGATAACCCGTTTACATAAAGACTGCGACAGTTGCCTTATATGGTGGGTGACAAAGGCGGATTGTCTGCCCATTACCTTGGCTCGGGAGTGTTGAAGTGAAGACCCGTGAGACAGAAATTGAGGGGCGAGCTGGTGCCGGACTTGCGCGCCTGCGACTGATTGTTGTGGCCGGGGCTGCCCTTGGCCTTGCAGCCTGTGTTAACGCTTCTGAAACAAGTCAGGGTCACGGCATCGATATGCCTGAAACCTGGGCCTCTGTTGAGGGCGGCTCGGAACGCGAAATCGCCAGGCTTGATGACTGGTTATCTGATTTCGGATCTACGGAGCTGGAAGGTCTTGTTGCAGAAGCCCTGCAGAATAATCGCAATCTTCAGGTAGCCGCAGCTCGGGTCGAAGAGTTCAGGGCCATCGCCCGACTACAGGCAGGAGCCATGTTTCCAACTCTTTCTGTCGGAGGATCGGCGGCGCGATCGAGGGTCAATGTTCCTGATGTAGGCGGCGGCAAAAACAAGTCTCTGGGCAATGCGTTCAGCACAGATCTCTCGCTGTCCTGGGAGCTTGACGTGTGGGGTAAGCAGAACAATGAGCGGCGCGCTTCTGTTCTCGATTTCGAAGCCCAATCGTCCAACTTTCACTACGCCCAATTATCACTGACGGGCGCCGTGGCTCAGGCGTGGTTTGCGCTTGTTGAAGCAGACAATCAGCTCAAGCTGGCAAAGGAAACCGAAGAAAGTTTTACTCGTGCGTCCCGGATGGTGCGCAGTCGCTATGAGCAGGGGCTGCGCAGAGGCCTTGATGTCCGTCTTGCCGCCAGTAATGCTGCTTCGGCCAAAGCGCTTTCTGCGGCACGCGCGGAACAGGTTCGCCGGGCCAGTACGGCGCTTGAAGTTTTGCTCGGTCGTTATCCTGAAGGATCTCTTTCGGGTGACGGCAAACTGCCGGTTCTGACACCCAGGATGACTGATGCGCTGCCGACGGAACTGCTGGCCCGACGGCCGGACCTGGCGGCGGCGGAAGCGCAGGCCGTGGCGGCAGAACTTCGTCACAGCGCCGCGCTGAGAGATCTTCTTCCGTCGCTTAGGGTCAGTGCATCGGGCGGTTATCAGGATGGTGAGCTGAAAGACCTGGAAAACCCTTCCAACCTCATATGGTCGCTGGCTGGCGGTATCATTCAGCCGCTCTTCCAGGGTGGGGCGCTCAGGGCGCAGGCCAACGCTGCGGATGCTCGAGGGGATCAGGCCCTGGCCAGCTATGCACAATCATTGCTGACGGCCTTCCAGGAAGTTGAGACGACGCTTTTTGCAGAAGAGACCCTTGCGGTCAGGGTAACGAGTATGGGCGAAGCGGCCCATGAGGCGGTCGAAGCCGAAAAGCTCGCCTCTGATCTTTATAGCCGTGGTCTCACCGGTATTTTCGAATTGCTTGAAGCCCAAAGGCGCAGCCTCAATGCACGCAGTTCATATCTCGACGTCAGACGTCAACAGCTGTCCAACCGCGTTACCCTATACCTCGCCCTTGGTGGCGGAATTCCGAATGTTCAGGAGCCAGCCCCTGCTCAGCACGCTGAAGTGGCTCTCGATACCCTTGTTTCTCCAGTTAATTAGGATACGGATGATGACCCTCCAAATTCCCTCTTTCGAACGAATATTGAAACGAATGATGCCGCTCCTGGTGGTGCTTTTTCTTGGCGGCGCTGTCATCCTCATTCTCAACCTGACCAAGGAAGAAGTGGACGAAGACGTCAAAGAGGCTCAGCCACGCATCGTGCGGGTTGTCGATGCTGTGCCGTCGTCGCGGCAAATTGTGGTGGTTTCGCAGGGATCGGTTGAACCCCGGGTTGCGATTGCCTTGCAGGCAGAAGTGTCCGGCCGCATTGTTGATGTCTCCGACAGTTTTGTGTCAGGCGGGTTTTTTGAGGCGGGCGATGTGCTTTTCCAGATTGATCCGCGCGACTATGAGCTTGCCGTTGTTCGCGCTGAAGCACGTGTTGCAGAAGCCTTGCAGAGACAAATTCGTGAAGAAGCCGAAGCTGAGCAAGCCCGCAAGGAATGGGCACAATTGGGAACTGGCAAGGCCAGCCCGCTGGTCCTTCGCGAACCACAATTGATGGAAGCCGAGGCCCGTCTGAAATCGGCGAAGGCTGACCTGGCAGAAGCCGGTTTGCGCCTCGAGAGAACGGCTCTGAAGGCGCCCTTCAACGGGCGCGTAACACGGAAGAATGTTGATATTGGCCAGGTTGTCTCAGCCGGATTGAATGCTGCCGAGATCTACGCAACGGACCGTCTCGAGGTGCGTCTCCCCTTGACGGACCGCCAGATCGCCTTGCTTGACTTACCGTTTTCCAGGAGCAGTCAATCCGGCCACCTGCCAGTTGTTACTCTTCACGCAACGTTTGGCGGGACAGACCGTGAATGGACGGCCCGGATTGTTCGCACTGAGGGCGTTGTCGACAAGGTGAGCCGCGTTATCTATGCCGTTGCGAGCGTTGAAGACCAGTCGGCGCAGGACGGCGCCAACCCCTTTCCTCTGACTGTGGGTCTATTCGTTGAAGCCAGGATTGAAGGCCGCTTCTTTGACAATGTCGTGAGTATTCCAAGAGAATCTGTGCGGCAAGATGGAACCGTCCTGGTCGTTGGCGAAGATAATCGTATACATTTCCGCGACGTTGAAGTGCTGCAAGCCACACGAGATACGTCATACGTTCGTCTTGAAATTGGTGACGGGGAGCGCATTTGTGTGTCGCCGATCGATACGCCGACAGAAAACATGGAAGTGACCGTCGTTGACGATGACGTCCAGGCAGGAACGAACCTGGCCGGGGCAACTTTGGCCGATCAGACGTCAGACAAGGGATCAATCGAATGAGCAAGCTTATCCGGTGGTTTGCCGAAAACCATGTTGCCGCGAACCTGATGATGATAACCATCTTGATCGGCGGGATGATCTCAATTCCTGGTATTAACCGGCTTCTCTTCCCTATAATTAATCCCGGCCTCTACCAGATCAACATCCCCTATCCGGGCGGTGGTCCGCAGGAAATCGAAGATCGGATCCTTGTTCCCGTTGAGGAAGCCGTCCATGATATTGAAGGTGTGGACCGCGTTATCTCCCGTGCCAGAGAAGGGCTCGGCTGGATTGATATTTACACCGAAATTGACCTGGATGATGCCGACAAGCAGCGGGTCATCAATGAGATCAAACTGCGGGTCGATGCTATTAATACCTTCCCGCGAGAGGCGGAAAACCCCCAGGTTCGCGAAATTCAATTCCGCGAGCAGGCTCTCTCGGTTGCTATCACAGGGCAGATGGAGGAAGCCGTTGCGCTGAAAATTGCGCAGGAAGTCGAGGATGAAATCTCGAGGCTTCCAGGCGTCCCCATGACCCGCATGCAAGGCGCGCGCGAGCCGGAACTTGCCATCGAAGTCTCGGAATTTGCCTTGCGCAAATATGGTCTCAGTTTTGACGATGTCGTTTCTGCCGTGAAACGCTCGTCGATAAATTTGCCCAGCGGCGTCGTCAAGGCCGCGGGCGGCGATGTCGAACTCAAGACCCGCGGGCAAGCTTATGTCGGGACTGACTTCGAAGAGATTGTTCTGCTGCGCGGCGACGATGGAACCAAAGTTTACATCAAAGACGTTGCCAATGTAGTCGACGGGTTTCAGGAGGCCAACTTCGTGGCGCGCTTTAACGGCATTACGACCGTTTTGGTCGATGTCCAGGAAGGCGAGGGCGCCGACATTATCGACATCTCCAGAGTGGTTCATGAGTATGTGGAGAAAAAGAATGCGGAATTGCCTGAAGGCGTCGAGCTGACGATCTGGATGGATTTTTCAATAGCCTTCGGTGAGCGCATGTCGACGCTGGCCTATAATGCACTTGGCGGCCTGGTCCTTGTCTTCCTCGTGCTGTTTCTTTTCCTCAGACCGGTCATCGCCTTTTGGGTAACCGTCGGGATTGCTGTGTCGTTCATGGGCACCATGTGGATGTTCCCCTTCACCGGCCTTTCCATCAACATGATATCGACGTTCGCTTTCCTGTTGGTTCTTGGCATTGTTGTTGATGATGCCATTATTATCGGAGAAAGCGTTCATCTGGCTCAGGAACAGGGCCTGCGGGGCCGTGAGGCGGCGATCATTGGTGCGCAGCGCGTCTCCAAACCCATCATCTTTGCTGGAGCGACAACCATCATTGCCTTCTTGCCGATGCTGTTCTTTCCTGGCGAGTCGGCGAAGATGACAATGGCGATTCCAATTGTCGTGACACTGACTCTATTGTTCTCCTTGTTCGAATGCCTTTTCATTTTGCCTCACCACCTGTCCGGCATGAAGCCTTTGGAAGAGCCTCGGAACAAGGTTGGTCGTGCCATCAGGAACTTTCAACAATGGTTTGCGTTGAACCTGACCTGGGTCGCTCGCACCTGGTACAAGCCGTTCATGGAAGTTTGCCTCAAGCATCGCTATGCAGCGACGGCTGCCTTCGCAATGTTACTGGTCGTTTCCTTTACGCTGATGTCGACAGGCCGCGTTCGCAGCGAATTCCAACCCAGCTTTAATCTGGACTTCCTGCAGGTCGAAATTCTGGTGCCCGAAGGTCTGGCGTTTGAGCAAACTGAAGCGCTGTTGGTAAAGTTGGAGGACGCGGCCTTTGCTTTGAAAGCAGAGCTCAATGAGGAACATCCGGAGTTCGACGGCGAAGTCCTTACGAATGTTATCAGTTTTGCAGGCGGAAACCGGATCAATCTGGCGATTGCGTTTCAGAACCTGGATAATGCCGGGCTTGATATCGCTAAACTGTCCGACCGCTGGCGTGCCCATGCCGGAGACTTGCCCGATGTCCTGGAGCTCAATTCAAGATTTTCGGCCAACAATGGGGACCAGGATGTCCTTATCTTCCTTTCTTCCTCAGACCCTGATGCTCTGGATGCGGGTGTCGAAGCGGCGAGGGCACAGCTTGCAACTTATGCCGGGGCCTATGACATCAGTGACCTCAAGCGTGGCGGGCGGCCTGAGCTGACACTGAAGATGAAGCCTAATGCTGAGGCCATGTCGGTAACTTTGGCTGATGTGGCAAGACAAGTCCGTCAGGGGTTCTATGGCGAGGAAGTGCAGCGCATTCCCAGAGGCCGCGATAATGTGCGTGTAATGGTCCGTTATCCGTTGGAAGAGCGCCGCTCGATTGATAATTTGACGGACATGTATATCCGTACGCCTGCCGGACAGGAAGTGCCGTTTGATTCCGTTGCCGAAGCTGAGTATGGAGTTGGGTACGCATATATCAGGAGGGAACACCGTGAACGGACGAACTATGTCTGGGCCTCTTTGACAGAGGATGGCATGACAGCCGATGAAATCACGAAAGACCTCAAGGCGAACTATTTCAAAAAGTGGGAAGCTGAATTTCCGGGCCTCAATGTGGGAACCGGCGGCTTTCAGGAGGAACAAGCTGAATTCATGGAAGCCTTCGCTCGCATGGGCTTCATGACAATCATTGCCATCTATATCTTGATGGCGATCGCTTTCCGGTCCTATGCTCAGCCCCTTATTATTCTAACCGCCGTACCTTTCGGGTTCATGGGCGCTGTCTTTGGCCACTTGATCTGGGACATGAACTTCTCGATTATGTCCTATCTCGGGTTCGTGGCAGCGGCCGGAGTTGTGGTCAATGATAACCTGGTCCTTGTGGACTTTGTCAATCGGCTGCGTCTCGAGGGCAAGGATGATTTTGAGTCTATTCGAGAAGGTGCGGTTTCACGGTTCAGGCCCATTGTGTTGACGTCGGCGACGACATTCATCGGTCTCTTCCCGATGATGAGTCTGACCGGCCTTCAGGCAGCGTTCCTGACAGATATGGTAGTCTCTCTGGCCTTCGGCGTGTTGTTTGCTACTGCGGTGACCTTGCTGTTGGTGCCAGCGCTGATTGGCATTGGTCATGATATTACTGTCGGTCGGCAAGCTCTGTGGTCGTGGTATAAGCGCTCGTGGGCAGAAGAGGCCGCGGTCGTGGCTGGCGAGTAGCGAAATGACGGTGTCCCTGATCTGAATCTCACGCGGATTGAATCTGGCAACTGGCTCCGAACTGTGCGATGCAGGGCATCGCACAGTTCCATCGTGATGACGAGAGGGGTGGCCAGCTGAATGAGTGATATGCTTGATGTGATCCGACAGGATATTGCGACATTGCCGGAAAGCGGCATTGTGGAAGTGGTGAATTATGGTCGGGGCAAAGAGGGTCTTATCCCTCTTTGGGCGGGTGAAGGGGACAAGCCGACACCGGACTTTATCTCGGCTGCGGCCAGGCAGTCGCTTGACGACGGCGAAACCTTTTATACCTGGCAGCGCGGGATCCCCGAGCTGCGCATTGCACTGGCGGCATACCATGAGCGGCTCTACGGGGCTGGCCGAAATGAGGAAAACTTTTACGTTACAGGCTCAGGGATGCAGGCCATCATGTCGGCCGTTCAATGTGTCGTCGGGGCTGGCGATGAGGTCCTCGCCCTGACGCCGGCCTGGCCAAATATATTCGGCGCGGTGCAGATTGCCGGTGCGAGGACGGTTTCTGTTCCTCTGCAACTTGGTGCAGGCGGGTGGGGCGTTGATCTTGATGCGCTGTTTGCCAGGCGAACTGCCAGAACTCGCGCCTTGTTCATTAATTCGCCAGGCAATCCGACGGGCGTAACCCTCTCGAGGGATCAGCTTGTCGCAATTCGCGACTTCGCACGCCAGCATGACTTGTGGATCATCGCAGATGAGGTCTATGGCCGGTTTTGTTTTGATCAAAATGTAGCGCCGTCTTTGCTGGAAATCATGGAGCCGGAAGAAAAGCTTCTGGTGGTCAATACGTTTTCCAAGAACTGGGCGATGACGGGCTGGCGTATTGGCTGGATTGTGGCCCCGCAATCCCTTGGTGATGTGATGGAAAACCTGGTGCAATACAATACCTCCGGCGTCCCGGTGTTTTCGCAGCGCGCCGCTGTTGTTGCGCTTGAGGAGGGGGAGGAGTTTCTCGCGAAGCAGGTGGCTGAAGTGCGCTGTGTTCGCGATCTTGTTTGCGGTGAAATGGTTACCTGGTCGCGGGTGACGTCGGCCCCGCCACAAGGGGCTTTCTACCTCTTTTTTGCCGTCGAGGGAGAGAAGGACTCTCGTTCTCTGGCGCTGCGGTTGATCGATGAAACCAACGTCGGGCTGGCGCCTGGCGGTGCGTTTGGTCCGGGAGGTGAGGGATGTCTGCGACTTTGTCTGGCAGGATCGCCTGCCCGATTTGAACAGGCATTGGAACGGCTTCAGCCGGCCCTGGGGTAAGTCAATCCTGATCCGGCGTTTCGGACCTATTTTAGTTTGATGCGGCCAAGGCCGGAGATGTGTTGATCGATTTCTTCGGGATGACCGTAGACTTCGATCTTGCCGAGACCGGAAACGCGTGCGTCGATGGACTTCGAGGCAAAGAGTGAAATTGTTCCGGTTCCGGATATTTTGACATTGCCGTGCTGGCAAATCAGTTTATCTGCTGTAACTGTCGCGGCTCCGGCGATAGCAATATTCAGCTCACCGCATTTGCCTTCCATGGTGACGCTTGCGGCCCCTGGAAGCTTGAGATCGAATTCCTCAGAATCAATCCCCTTGATGGCGAATTTTCCGACACCCTCAATGATAAATTCATTAAGCTGCCTGGCTCGTACCGCAATTGTGATTGTGTCACCGCGCTGCCTTTTATGAGTGAGTTTAATACGCAGCTCATCACCTCGAACTTCCGCAACGAAGCGTTTTTCAAGATCGCCTTCACCGGTGAGCGTAAGCCCTTCGGTTTCACCAACGACCACGGTTCCATTGAACTGACCGGAGAGGCGAATGGTGTCAAATCCGGCAACATCACGGGATATTGTAGTCTTCTCAGCCGCCAGCGCCGAGCCGACAGGACCAGGGAGGCCAAGGCCAAGGCTCAAGGCGATCACGGCTGCAAGAAGCCCCGGAGCTTTCAGCGTACTCAACATGTGGCGCAGTCCTTCTTCGATGGCTTTCAGCTTTTGAGCCAAAGGCGCTGGTTTTCCTGTAACCGTAATATGTGGTCCACTGCGAGTAAACTCTGCAAACTCATTTACACAGGGCCGGAGAATTTCCGAACTATGGAAAATCAACGCTTCAGATTGGCTGAATGGCTGATATGTCGCGTGTCTGTGGCGCTTTTTGAATGAATCTCCCGTCATGCTTAATGGGAAGTTAGGCATTATGGCGGTAGATTTGGCGGGTCTTATTACGCCCGGGGTCGCCAGGTTTTATGTGTATGAACAACGGTTCCATTAGTCGCCTCTATGGTCGACCGCGCGATACATCTTTCAGCTGGTTGAGCTTGAAGTTTCGTGACCCTTTGGTCGAACGCCAATTTCACCAGTCGTATGTGGCGCAGTCAGCAACCTTGAATCGCAGCTACATGCTGGTCGGTCTGCTGGCCTATCTGACCTATTCGGTTCTGGATTTTCTGGTTCTGACTGATGAACTGCGAACTGTTTTGTGGATTCGTCTTGCAATTTCTGCCTTGCTGGTGTCGCTCATCGCCATGACCTACTGGAGGCGCAGCTATCGGGACCTGCAAGTCATTCTTGTTGGTTGTGTTGTCGTTTCAGGCAGCGGCATTGTCGTGATGACAGCAGTGTTGTCGGAACCCTTCAGCTACCTCTACTATGCAGGGCTCATTCTGATCATCATTTATTCGTCGAACCTCCTGATCCTGCGTTACATGTATTCGGTCGGGCTGTCGGTTGGTCTTCTTGCGGTCTATATGGCGACCACAATCCTGGTCAATCCAATCCCGCAAGATTTTGCCATCAGCAATATGTTCTTCATCACCGTTACAGTGCTGTGGACCAGCTGGACGTCCTATTGGCAGGAGACGTTTGTGCGCCGCGCCTTTGCCCAGCGATACCTGTTGCGCCAGGAAGCCAAGCGCGCAGTAAAGTTGAGCCGTGTTGCCGAGGCCGGCAATCAGGCCAAGAGTGAATTTCTGGCAGTCATGTCCCACGAACTGCGCACGCCGCTGAATGCCATCATCGGCTTTTCGGAAATTATGGAACAGCAGATGTTTGGCCCCATGGGAGATGAAAAATATAACGAATATGCTTCAGATATCGCAGATAGCGGGCGCCACCTGCTCGGGATCATCAACGGGATTCTTGATTTGTCGCGCGCGGAGGCTGGCACGCTGGAAATGAAAGAAGACGATATTGATCTTGTTGAGGTTATTGATCGGGCGTTAAAATTGTCACGAAATGATGCTGCCAAAAAGGGCGTTCGTCTGGGTTTCGTCAAGCCCGAGATCGATATGCTTGTCTGGGCGGATGAAGGGCTGATGCGACAAGTTCTCATAAACCTCATTACAAATGCGATAAAATTTACCAGCCGCGGTGGTCTCGTTGATGTCAGCATTGAGCGCAGATCTCAAGGCGGCGTGCGAATTGACGTCAAGGATACCGGGGTTGGTATTGCCGAGAACAAGATAGACCTTGTGGTTGAACCGTTCATGCAGGTTGAAAGCGCCATGGTCCGCGAAAACGGCGGCGTCGGCCTCGGTCTTCCGTTGGTCAAGAAGATCGTTGAGATGCATGATGGCAAGCTCAAAATTGTCAGTGAGCTTGGTATCGGCACAACAGTGTCCGTGTCTCTCCCCAAAGCCCGCTGGATCGAAGACGAGCTGCTATCAGCGGCAGTCTCTAGTTCTTCGGCTTCCTGATACTCATCATGAAGATGCGGTCCGTCGGGTCTGTCCTGATTTCAAGATCTTCATACGGGATGTCTTTTGCCAAAGCGCGCATGTCGCTTTCAGTCCGATAATGCATCGTCCAGTCGCAAGCCATTTCTGCGGCCCACAACCCGCTGTTACGAGACCGTTTGAGGTTGCCGATAACAACAAGGCCGCCCGGCTTGACCTTATCATAAAGGCTTTCAAGCAATGTTTTCGAGCGCTTGTGTTTGAGGTAATCAAACAGTCCGACGGAGTAGACCAGATCCTGTTCCGGGAGCACAGTGCGCAGTGCGCCGCCCTTCATAAGTTCAATGAAGGAAGAATGAAAACCCTGTACGCTGACCTGATCCTTGTGCCTTACGACGTCCGGGTAGGTTGCATTATAGGCGTGGGTCAGCGCCTTTTCATCCTGGTCGATAAGAGAAATTTTCATCGCTCCGGGTAAATCACGTTGCTGCAGGGTGTTGACAATTTCCTGAGCGGTGCCGCAGGCAAGATTGGTTATAGTCGTCTGTTGTCCCGGGTGCTTTAGCGTTTCACGAGCAATTATCCCCTGCATCATGCTCATGCGAGTGGCAACGCACTCAAGTGCGTCCACGCCAAGGCGATGAGCGAATTTGGCAAAAGGCGTATCACCTTCATCCTCGCCGGTGTAAACATAGTTCATGACCAGATGATCGCCCGGGTAGCCAAGTGGTTTTTCATAGGACTGCCGCCAGATGGGGCCCTGCATGAGATCAGGCGTGATCAGGGTTTCAGTCCAGGCTTTCATCGCCGCGATGGCGGCAGGGTCGCCCATCATGGCTTCGATCTCGTCATTGGTTTCACGCTGAAACTGGTGCCAGGCTGACTTGAAATGCTCGTCGCACATGTTGAGAACTTCAGTGCTTTGCGGGTTGACCTTCCCGGCATTCTCCTGCGTCCAGCGTGCCAGTACGCGGCGATACTTACGTAAAGTATGAAGAAAGTCAGTGCAGTGCAGTTTATAGCTCTGCGGAATCAAATGTTGGTCCGTATAAAGATGCCGATTGAGCTCATGGTGGAGAGATTGTTCCTTGTAGCGCGACAATAACACCGGAATATCGAGGTATCCATCGACAAACGTCAGGGCGATTTTGGTGCCTTCAAAGGTCGGCTCCATGCGCGTAATTTTTCCGCGGCCCTCGTGGATCGTTGTGTTATGCAGCCTGAGCCGTACAGATACGACGTCCCCGTTATCGAAGGCGGGATCTGTGCGAGGATTCGTTGCCGCAAGGCCGCTCAGGGAGATATCTGACAGCTTGTGCGGGATATCGCCGATATCAGTTGCCGGCAAGGGGCCCTGAAACAGGCTTTTCACGGAGAACCGCTCCGGTCGATAGTAAATTCGACGCCCGGCGGCACCACTCAATTCCTCATAGGTTTTCATACTCTGACCCAACCATTTTGACGCTACGGAACACGACCCAACACAGAGGTTAATAGAGTATTAAAGTAAAGAGGAAAGTCCAGTAAAAACTATTCTATACTTGGCGGGGGATGGAAATTTCCATAATCTATTAACTATAATACTTGGCAGAATTGCAGTGTTACTGTACTTGCAGGTGCCGACAACTGTCCTGTCCTGCATCTTTTCTTTTCAACTCAAGAAGAAGTCGATCTGCAACGACTGGATTTATTTTCGGCGCCCGCTGGCGAGATTGAGAATTGCGGGCAGCATAAAAAGGTCAACAGCGAGGGCGACGGCAATAATGATGGCCGTGAAGGTCCCGAGAGTACGATTGACATCGAAGCCTGAGAGCGACAGGACGCAGAAGCCGGCAATCAGGGTAATGGTCGTAATGACCATGGCGGGGCCAACGGTTTGCAGGGCTGCTGCGGATGCCTCATCCGCGTGCGTGCCGGTTTTGCGGTGTTCGCGCCAGGCAACAAGGTAGTGAATAGTATCGTCGACAACGATGCCAAGGGTCATGGCTACCAGGACGCTGGCACCCAGATTGATGGTCCCGACAAAGAGCCCCCAAAGGCCGAACCCGACCAGGGCAGGCATTGAGTTTGCCACGAGGCTGAGAGCCCCAAGTGCCGGGCTCCGCAAGAGGATCATTATGACAAGAGAAATTGCGACGAAAGACAGAATTGTCCCATTGATCATGCTGTGGATGTTGTTGATCGACAGGAAAGAGAACAGGACATTGATGCTGATGCCGGATGTTTCCAGCTGAGGTGCGTTGGTTCGCAGCCACTGACTGGCTGCCTCATTCACATGGCGAATGTCGCCGGACGTGACGTTTCTGAGAATGGCTGTGACGCGGCTCGCGGATTGGTCTGTGTTGATAACTTCACTCAGGGAGCGGCCTTCGGGCAAACCCATGTCCATCAAAAGATAGTACTGCGCGATCAATGTCCGGTCATTCGGGATGACAGCTTCACCGCCTTCGGAAAGGTGTTTATGAAGCCGTGTTGTGTAGTCGGTAATTGACGTCACGCTCGCAACTTTTTCACGGGCGCGGAGCCATCTGGTAAAGCTGTCAACGTCGGCCTGATAGCCAGGGTCAAAAATGCCATCCTCCGTACCACTGCTGAGGTCAAACTCGATGACATTGAGCCCTGTGAGCCGGGCCTCGGTGAAGTCAGAGGCAGTCCGATAGGAAAAGCTTTCGTCAAAATACCGAATAAAATCATCATCGAGTGTGAGGCGCGAAATTCCAAGCGTCGTGATAACAATAAGAATGGGGCCGACGATCAGGATTGGCCAGGTATTGAATCGAATTATCCGTGCAAGACTTGCTCGATTGATGAGGTTGGCTCCAGGTCGTATTTTGATTGTCAGGCGCTGCAAAACCAGCGGCAGCAGGGTGAAGGTAAAAACAAAATTGATGGCGATGCCTGCGATGACAAGATTGCCGAGATCGTGAAAGGGCGGGGCGTCTGCGAGATTGAGGCTCAAAAATCCGATAAAGGTTGTGAGTGACGTCATCGCAATCGGTTTGATATTTTCCTGCAGAGCCGCTTTGATGGCCGCAGTTTGATCGGTCCCGCCACGCATGTGCCGATGGACCCCGGTGATGACATGAATGCAACTTGCCATAGCGAGCGTCATGATGATCACGGGTGCTACGACGGTCGCTGTGTTGAGTGGATGGCCGAGCCATCCGGTTGTCGCAGTGGCAATGGCAGCGGTGAAGGCGAGAAGGCCAGCAAGGGCCATCGTCTCCTTTAGGGACCGGAGTGTGAGAATCAGGACGATCAGGATCACGACAAGGCTCAGTGGCAATAAATACCGAATGTCTCGTAGTGCCGCTAGCGAGAAAGCCTTCATGAGAACGACATTGCCGGTGACATGGACTTCCAGGTTCGGGTTCTCGGCTTCAATGGTTCTTGCAAGAGCAAGAGCCGCACTGTTGATCTCATTGATTGCGTCCGAGCCTCCGGCAGGCAATTGAAAATTGACATTGATGCCAGTGGTCGCAAGGTCTCGCGATATCAGCCGATTGACAAGCAGCGGGTCCTCCAGCGCTACGGATTTGATTGTGAGAAGATCCTCGTCGGTGAGTTGCCCGGCATCGGAGACAAGGTCTCCCATGAGGAACTCGTCATCCACGGTTTCCATGTGCGGAAAATTCGTCAGTGAATCAACGCGGATCGAATGTGGCAGACGCCATGCAGATTGTGTCGCCCTGGATAGCGCCACAAGGTTTTGCGGTGTCATCATTGTCCCGGTTCTGGCAGCAATAACGAACAGAACATTGTTGTTCTGAGAATAGGTTCGTTCAAAGGCTTCCAGCTGGATCAGGTGGGGATTGTCCTGTGCGAAAAATACGCGTGTGTCAGATGTTATGGTGAGATTGATGAGACCAAGGCAGGCAAAAAGGCCAACCGAGATCAGGCAGGTGGCAATCGCTCGTCCATACCGGAAGAGGAAGTCAGAATAGTGTTTCATAGGCCGAAGTCAGAACTCCTCACGCCGCATCCCCGCGCGTATGCGACCGGGCACTCTCCCCAAAATTGAATTTCCATTTTACGGAAAAGGGAGGTCGCGTCAATTTTTCTTTGCAGAATTGGGATCTTTCTCCCATTTGGAAGGCTTATGGCAAGCGCTTCCAGGTTCCGGCCACCTTTTTCAGGTGCGCTCTAGAGTTCCGCCAGAAACTGCCTCAGTTCAGCGCTGATTTCGTCGACCGCAGCTCTTGCTGCCGGCAACGCTCCTGCCATACCCATGAAGGAGTGGGCAAGGTTATCAAACCGCTTGAATGTTACTTTGACACCAGCCGCTTCAAGTTTCTTTGCGTAGTCCTCGGCTTCATCAGTCAGAGGGTCAAATCCTGCCGGATGTATGAAGGCTCTGGGTAGTCCTGCGAGGTTTTCTGCCTTACCGGGATTGGCTTCCGGTGATTGGCTGGTGGTTTCATCTTCAAAACAGAGCGCCCCGAACCATGCCATGAGACCGCTGCCAAGCGGGTAGGCATCGGCAAAAGTCTCATAGGATTTTGTTTCACCGTTGGCGATCAGCCAGGGATAGACAAGCAGCTGGCAAATCGGTTTTTTGCCTGTGCCTGACTTGTCTTTATTGGCACTCTGGCTCACGTGGGCGGCGAGAAATCCGCCGGCGCTTTCACCGCCAACCATGATCTTGTCCGGGTCAACTCCAATTTTCGCGCCATTGATTGCGAGCCACTTGAAGGCAGCGTCAGCATCGTCGAGCGCTGCGGGAAATTTGTGTTCCGGTGCGAGACGGTAACCGGCAGAGATAACAACGCATCTGGCATCCTCTGCCATGAGCGTTGCGGCTCCATCGGTACAATCGATGCCACCAATGACGAAACCACCCTGATGGAACCACAAGAGGACTGGTGCGTTTGATCCGATACCTTTGGGGGTAAAGATCCGTATGGGAATCTCAAGTCCATCCTGCTCAATGGTGCGATCTTCTGTTTTCGCCATGGACCTGGGGCTATTGGCCAGAAGGACAGTTCCCATTTGAATTCCTGCGCGCATCATTTCTACGGAAGGTGCCTCGCCCCCTGCGGCAAGGGCCTGCGCCTGCCCCTGATTCCAGAAAATCTGAAATGTCGTGTCAAGGGTGCGTCCATCCATGATGACGGGGGTGCCCGCCAGCTTGCTGCGAACTCCGCCGGGAAGATACTTGAACGATTGCGCCATGAGACGCTGAAAGCCACCTGTCATTTTTTCTGCCTCCTACCACTCGCCGGTGTTTTGCATGGAGACCCAGGGTTCTTTGGGTTCCAGAGCCCCGCCCATTTGCAGGATCTCTATCGAGACGCCATCCGGTGAACGAACGAATGCCATCCGCCCGTCGCGCGGAGGGCGCGAAATGAGGATGCCGGCGTCCATGAGGTTTTGACAGAGGGTGTAGATATCCTCGACACCGTAGGCCAAATGCCCGAAATTGCGGCCCCCGCCAACGGTCTTTTCGTCCCAGTTGTGGGTCAGTTCCACTTGCGCCTTTTCGTCCCCGGGTGCTGCCAGAAATACATTGGTGTAGCGGCCTGCCTCGTCGTCGTAGCGACCGAGTTCCCTGAGGCCAAGCTTGTCACAATAAAAGTCCAGCGAAGCATCAAGATCGGTGACCCGTACCATGGTATGAAGATATTTCATTTTGTCTCATCTCCCAGTTTGAGCGAGCGCAACATTGGCAGTCAGTCGGTACTTGCGTCAAGCGGCAAGCTTATTCTAACGTACCGATCCTGTGATGAAATGAAGGACCGAAGCGGATGGATTTTACCAGTGACAATGCCAGCGGTGTCGCGCCCGAAATCCTGGCGGCCTTCGCCGATGTCAATCACGGTTCGGCTGCAGCCTATGGCGATGATGAGGTCAGCGCGCGTGCCCGCGCGGCCATGAGCGATCTGTTTGAACGTGAAGTTGCAACGTTTTTTGTTGCAAGTGGAAGCGCCGCCAATGGCCTGGCTCTGGCAGCTCTTGTGCCACCTTACGGAACAATTTTCGCCCATGAAGAGGCCCATATCCATGTGGATGAATGTGCGGCGCCGGAATTCTTTTCCGGCGGGGCCAAGATCATTCCTCTGCCCGGTGAGGGGGGCAAGATTGATGTCGGCGCACTGGAGCTGGCGATCAGGAAATTCCCTCGCGGTGTTATCCATCGGCCTCAACCTGGCGCGTTGTCAGTTACGCAGGCGAGCGAGTTCGGCACCGTTTATACGCCGAAAGAGTTGAAAGAACTCATCGCTCTTGCCAAAGCAGGCGGTATGCCTGTTCACATGGACGGGGCACGATTTGCGAACGCGATTGTCGGATCCGGCTTGACGCCAGCCGAGGCAAGCTGGAAGCTCGGGGTCGATGTGCTTTCGTTTGGTGCCACCAAAAATGGCGGCATGGGCTCTGAAGCGGTAGTTTTCTTTGACCCCGAAATGGCAGGAGACTTTCAATTTCGACAAAAAAGGGCCGGGCATGTCTTCTCAAAAGGTCGTTTTCCGGCTGCCCAGTTCGAGGCCTATCTTAAGGACGGGCTGTGGCTGAAGCTTGCCTCTCATGCTAATGAACAGGCAAAGCGTCTCGCGGATGGTTTGAAAACTGCGGGATTTGGTGATCCATCGTGGCCGGTGGACGCCAATGAAATTTTTGTTGCCCTGCCGTTTGATGTCATTGAAGCGCTCACGAACAAGGGCGCGCGGTTTCACAAGTGGCCCATTCCTCCTGAAAATGGCCGACAACTCGTGCGGCTCGTCACGTCATTTCAGACCAAAAGCCCGGAAATTGACGGATTCCTTGATGTGCTGGCGTCCCTTTGAGGCGGGCCTCTTTGGCTTGTTTTAAGTCAATCTTAGAGAGTTTGGACCAAGATCAGGTCGATCACCGTTAATATTCTGTTAACGGATTGTTTACCTGTGTCCTCGT
>CBFDBJ010000047.1:0-29133 GCA_965603015.1 uncultured Alphaproteobacteria bacterium | reverse complement strand
GCCGCCATTGGTGCCATTGGCGCGACACTGCTTGCCGGTTCCCGCGCCATAGAGCTAGGCCAAGATCGGATCTCTCAATTCTTCATCATGATGTCGCCCTTGGCCTTCATTGTCCTGATGATCCTGACCGCTACAATCGATCTGCGCCTCGGCCGGGTATCGAATACATTTATCGAACACGTCGGGATCTTGATTGCCATGGGGCTCTGCGGCCTTGTCGGAGCAGGCATCCTCATCGCCCTGGCGCGAACCTGGCGCGGTAAAGTATTAAATGAGGTGGTCCGCTCAACAGCGCAAATCACCTCCATGGTGTTTGTCATTCTCATTGGTGCAGCGCTCTTTTCCCTGGTGTTCAGAGGCCTTGGCGGCGATGAAACAGTTCACGAGCTTCTGAATACGATACCCGGTGGCATGTTTGGTGCCATGCTCGCCGTCATGGCGATTATGTTTGTTCTTGGTTTCTTTCTCGACTTTATCGAGATCACGTTTGTCGTCGTGCCGATCGTCGCACCGACACTTCTCATGATGGGCATGGACCCGGTCTGGCTGGGCGTGATGATGGCGATTAACTTGCAGACCAGTTTTCTCACGCCGCCCTTCGGCTTCGCTCTTTTCTATCTTCGCGGTGTTGCCCCGCCGGAGGTCAGGACCGGCGAAATCTATCGCGGCGCCATCCCTTTTGTCATAATCCAGATTTTGGCACTGGGACTGATTGCATTATACCCTGAACTTGCCACCTGGTTGCCGGAAACCATCTTTGGAGAGTAAGCCGAGTGCACCAGCAATATTAGGGTTTCAGTCAACCTGACACCCTTTTTAAGAGCAAAAAGCCTCCTTCCTTCATCTTCATTTTACGATTCACTCCTAATATGAGCTGTCTGCCAATGCCATACGGGCGAAATGGCCATAAAGCGAGCTCCGGGTCACATGACTTTCAACAACGACAGGACCAATACCCTGACGCTGGTCTGGCGCTACGCAGTGGCTGCGGCCTTCGTGTGGACGGCTCTGGCGATCGCTTCGTTCACCATAAGCTACAGGTTTCTGGTTGCTCACCACACTGAGACTCTTCACAACGAGGCGGAAGCCAATTTTAATATTGATCAGGCATTTCGCAATTGGAATACAAGGCATGGCGGCACCTATGTTCCTGTCTCGGAAAACACTCCGCCCAATCCATACCTTGCTCACATACCGGAGCGAGATATTACGACACCATCGGGTAAACAACTGACACTGATGAACCCTGCCTATATGGCGCGGCAGATCATGGCCGAACACGAAAAGCTGTATGGCATCAAAGGCAAGGTCACCGGGATCGAGTTACTCAACCCGGCCAATGCCCCGGATGCATGGGAGCGTGAGGCGCTTCTTAAACTGAAATCAGGTCAGGAAGTCGTGGTTGACCAGGCCAGCATCGATGGCGAGCCCTATATCCGAATAATGAAACCTCTTTATATGGATGAAGGTTGCGACAAATGTCACGGGATCCTGGGGTTCCAGACGGGAGATTTTCGCGGCGGCATCGTGCTTTCTCTTCCGACAGCACCCCTCCTGGCTGAAAATACCGAGACCTTCAGATTCCTTGCGACAACCCATTCTCTGGGATGGCTGTTTGGCCTGATTGGCATCTTCGTTGCCACTCGCCAGGCCAGGGCGCAAGCGATGCGAAATCTGCAGGCAAGAACAGCATTACGGGCATCAGAGCACAGGGTAACTGAAATCCTGCGCATTTCACCCAGCGCCCTGATGACGACGAAGGCAGACGGGACTATTGCCGAGTTTAACGAGGCGGCAACCAGGGTCTTTGGTTATGCCCAGGACGAGGTCATCGGGAAGTCCGTGGATATTCTGATACCCGAGCAGCACCGCCCTAACCACGACCAACGTTTGGTGGACTTTTCCAAAGCAGACCAATCGACCCTCAAAATGGACTCCAGAGCGCCCGTTTCCGGCCGCAGGAAAGATGGCTCGATCTTTCCCGCAGCCGCTTCGGTGTCAAAGCTTGTCATTGACGAGGAAATGTACTTCGCCGTTGCGCTTCAGGATCTCACGGAACAATTGCAAAGAGAAGCCGATCTTTCCGAAGCAAAAGAACAGGCAGAAACGGCCAATCGATCCAAATCCGAATTTCTTGCAAACATGAGCCACGAGGTTCGCACCCCGTTGACAGCAATCAAGGGCATGCTTGAGCTTGTAGACATTTCACATGTCAACGAAGACGAAAAACGATACATTCAAGTGGCTCGCAATGCCTCGGATTCCGTTCTCACAATCATCAACGACATTCTTGATCTGGCTCGCCTCGAGGCCGGTCGCACCAAACTGGAATCTTCCTCCTTCGATCTGCGGGAATTTGTGGAAGACATTCAGGATCTCTTGCGCGGCAGCGTGGAGCAAAAGGGAATAGCCTTTACCACCGACTTTCCCGGCGAAGATCCGGTCTGGATCAAAACCGACATCCAAAGACTGCGCCAGATTTTGATCAATCTCGTTGGCAATGCTGCAAAGTTCACCGACGAGGGCGAAGTCTCGCTCCAGGTAAATGTCGGGCAACCGATGGACAATCGACTCGATCTTGAGATATCCGTCAGGGATACAGGCATCGGGATCCGCGAGAAGGACCTGTCGCGACTGTTCGAACGGTTTGAACAGGATGACACTTCTTCAACCCGGAAACATCAGGGGACCGGATTGGGATTGTCAATATGCAGAGAACTGACAACGCTGATGAACGGTGTTATCGACGCAACCAGCGTCTACGGAGAGGGCAGTACGTTCCGCATCCGAATCACGTGTGAGATTGCAGAGCCTGCCAAAGATATCACGCTTCACGCAGTCGGCTCGGACAGTGAAACGGCCCCCCTTCACATTCTTGTGGCTGAAGACAACAAGGTCAATCAATTGCTTGCATCCAAGTTCCTCGAGCGTCTCGGACACACTTACGATTTCGCCGATAACGGCAAGGAGGCTCTCGAGGCATACATGAATTCACCTTCCGATACTCACTATGATGTGATTCTTATGGATATGCAGATGCCGGTGATGGACGGAGCCGAAGCGACCTGTCAAATCCGCTCACAGTCAAAGCGACCGAACGATATACCGATCATCGCCCTCACCGCTGATGCCATGAACCTGCAACAGAACAAGTATCATGAGATTGAACTGAACGGATATATTACCAAGCCCTATTCTCTTGTTGACCTCAAAGCCGAGCTTGCGCGGGTCCTACAGGAAAACCAAAAGGATGCGGAGCAAGACCTCGGTACTCTGGCATCCTGATCAACAACAGGCTCAACCGGGCGTCATCTCCAACCATTTTGGTCAGTTCAGTTTGTTGCGCCGCGGGAACCCCTTGGGTGGCAGACGGCCAGCCTGTGCTCTCTCGCCGCGCCAATCCTTAAGATCCATAAAGGTCCGTATGCGGCCGGATCCCTCAGGCACGCCAAGGCCATCCTTATACTTGAACGTCGTGACATCAGCCAGACCACCATCCTTATAGCGTTGTAGCTTCACACCGCGCCCACGCGCCATCGTCGGTAATTGATCAAGCGGAAACAGCAAGAGCTTGCGATTTTCGCCAATCACCGCAACCGTATCACCGGTCACAGCAACACAAGCTTGCGCCTCAGCGGCTCCGGAGACATTCAAAACCTGCCTTCCACCACGCGTCGATGCGACAACGTCAGCCTCGTTGACGATGAAGCCGTGCCCGGATGAAGCGGCAACCAGAAGCCTGCGCTCCGGATCATGCACCAACAGGTTCACGACATCCTGATCGTTTCCAAGATCAACCACCAGCCTCACCGGCTCACCATGTCCCCGGCCGCCGGGCAGCTTGTCAGCGGCCACGGTATAGAATTTCCCGTTGGTTCCAAAGAGCACCAGTTTATCGGTCGTTTCCGCGTGAATAACAAACTTCTCCCGGTCCCCGTCCTTGTACTTGATCTCCGCTCCGCCATCCGCATGCCCCTTCATCGTACGGATCCAGCCCTTTTCCGAACAAAGGATGGTGATCGGCTCTTTCTCGATCATCGATTCAAGAACATCAACATCGAACTCCGGCGCCTCGGCGAAGTCTGTTCGGCGCGCGCCAAGTTTCGTCTTTTGGCCAAAGCGTGCCCTGATATCCTTGATCTCGGACGTCAAGATCATGTTCTGCGCGCCTTCGTCCTTCAAGAGTTTCCTGAGTTCAGTACGCTCCTTGCGCAGAGCCTTGTCCTCGGTCTTGATCTCCATTTCCTCAAGCTTGCGTAAGGACCGTAGACGCATATTGAGGATAGCTTCAGCCTGAACCTCGCTGAGCTCAAAAGTCGCGATCAACTTCTGCTTCGGGTGATCTTCAAAGCGGATGATCCGGATTACCTCATCGAGGTTGAGATAGGCAATCAGATAGCCGCCAAGAATTTCAAGCCGCTTTTCAATCTTGTCGAGCCGAAATCTTGTACGCCTGAGCAGAACATCGCGCCGGTGCGTCAAAAATGACAGTAAAACTTCCGCGAGGTTCATAACCCGGGGCGTCTGATCGGCATCGAGCACATTCATGTTAAGCGGAACACGCGTCTCGAGATCAGAAAGCTTGAAGAGGCTTTCCATCAGAACATCCGGATCAACCTTGCCGCTCTTTGGTTCAAGAACAAGGCGAATGTCTTCGGCGGATTCGTCACGCACATCCGTCAACAGAGGCAATCTCTTGTTTTGCACAAGCTCCGCAATTTTCTCGATCAATCTGGACTTTTGGATTTGATACGGAATCTCGGTCACGACAATGACATAAGTGCCACGCTTGCCATCTTCCTTGTGCCATTTCGAACGAACACGAAAACCACCGCGTCCCGTCTTATAAGCTTCCAGAATAGTTTCGTAGTAATCAACGATAATGCCGCCGGTGGGAAAATCAGGTCCGGGAATAAAGCTCATGAGCTTTTCAATGCCCGCGCCCGGCGTCTTGATGAGATGTAGTAGAGCGTCGCAGAGCTCACCTGCATTGTGCGGCGGAATACTGGTCGCCATGCCAACCGCGATCCCCGATGCGCCATTGGCAAGCAGATTTGGAAAGCCGCCTGGCAGCACAACGGGCTCTTCGTCCACATCGTCATAGGTCAACCGAAAGTCGACCGTGTCTTCATCAATCCCGGCAAGCAGCGCCATGCCAACATCGGTAAGCCGGCTTTCGGTATACCGCATGGCGGCAGCATTATCACCGTCAATATTACCGAAGTTCCCCTGCCCGTCGATCAGGGGGTAGCGCTGGGTGAAGTCCTGCGCCAGACGCACAAGGGCGTCGTAGATCGATTGATCACCGTGGGGATGAAACCGGCCAATCACATCACCAACCACACGAGCCGATTTTTTGAACCCGGAACCCGGATCAAGTTTCAGCTGTTGCATCGCATACAGCAGCCGTCGGTGCACAGGCTTCAGACCATCACGCACATCAGGCAACGCCCGGTTCATGATCGTCGCCAGTGCATAGGCCAGGTACCGCTCGCCCAGCGCACGCCCCAACGGCTCCGGCTGAATCCCGTCAATTTTATCGGGTGCACTCATGGCAATCTCAACTCACTTCCTGTTTACAAACCAGCCGCATCTAATACCCGGACTTATGGGCCAGCAGGTCACTCTATTCAATGATTCTTCCCGTCTGCGCGAGCTTTTCAAGCCGCCTGGCCAGTCTCTGCCGCGCTTCAGGCTCCACCTTGCCGTGCGGCTGCCATACACGCGTTTCAAGGAAATGGCCGGTCAGGGCCAACCCGTCCAGAACATCACAAGGGTTCATGTCTCCCGCGCGCTCATCGGCCGGTCCCCGGGCCGCCTGCCCCCTGAGAAAGCCGGGCAAGGCAAGGAGCCTGCCCTTGTAAGGGGCCGCCTCGGCCTGACACACGGCGCGGCCGGTTCGCGGGCTCACATGGGTAAGATCTTCGCTCACTCCCGTCACCGCACACACTTCCAGCTCAAGGCCAAAACCAAGCTCGGCCAACAAACCAAGCTCCCACCTGACATAAAGTGCCGGCCAGACATCCACGGCCTCGAAGGCATCGGCCAGAACCTCAAGGGCATCATAAAGCGGGCGATGGTTTTCTCGCTCAGGCAAAGACAGGCTTGTTACCGCACACGCTGAGGTTAAACCAGCCAACGCCGCGGCCTCACCAAGCAGAATACCCGCGCGGGACTTCGCCGGTTCGATTGTCCAGGTCCCCAAATGATCTTCCAGCCGCGCCCGCCAGGTCGCCCGAACCGTTGAACCGGGCTGCAGCGTTGCACCATGACGCCGGGAACTCCCGCGTACCAGCCCCATGTGTCTGCCATGCTCTCGCGTCAGAAGCTCTGCAATAGCGGCGCTTTCGCCGTGTCGACGAAGCGAGAGAACAATGGCGTCATCAGTCCAGTCCATTGGCTAGCTCTCGTTATTGGTATGCCGTGCAGTCATGACTTGGGGTAATCAAGACCAAGCTCACGATAGCGCTCCGGATCCTCGGCCCATTTTTCGCGTACTTTGACAAACAGAAACAGATGCACCGGGAAGCCAAAGCTCTCGGCCATCTCCTTGCGAGCTTTCGCACCAATATCCTTGATGGTACTGCCCTGATGACCAAGCACAATCGCCTTTTGGCCATCTCTCTCAACGAAGATCACCTGCTCCACCCGGGCGGACCCATCGGATTTTTCCTCCCAGGTCTCTGTTTCCACTGTGATCGCATAGGGCAATTCCTGATGCAGGCGCAGAATGAGTTTTTCCCGTGTAATTTCTGCAGCCAGCGTGCGAAGCGGTGCATCGGCTATCTGGTCCTCCGGATACAGCCAGGGGCTTTCAGGCAAGTGCTCCGCCAACCATAGAGTCAGATCCTTGACGCCCTTTCCCTTTTCCGCTGAAATCAGGAACGTTTCCTCAAAGGACAAGATTTCATTGAGCGAGGATGAAATCGCAAGCAGCTCTTCATGACGCAGGATATCAATCTTGTTGAGGACGAGGACCGCCTTGCGCCCGGAGCGCTGCAAACCTTGCAAAATCCGGTCGGTGTCTTCCGCCGCGCGCCTGGCGGGACCGCCCTTGTCCCGGTCTCGCCACGCCTCGACATCCACGACAAGGGCAACCAGATCTGCATCCTGAGCCCCGCTCCACGCGGCATCAACCATAGCCCGGTCGAGCTTGCGTTTGGGTTCAAAAATACCCGGCGTATCAACCAGAATAATTTGCGCCGCCCCCTCAAGAGCGATGCCCCTGAGCCGCGTTCTCGTGGTTTGCACCTTGTGGGTCACAATGGCAACTTTCGCACCGACAATCGCATTCACAAGCGTCGACTTACCTGCATTCGGCGCGCCAATAACGGCAACAAATCCGCAACGTGTCAAAATCTTCTCACCTTCCATCATGGCCAAATACCTTCCCGGCGCAGCATCGCTTCCGCCGCATTTTGCTCTGCATCTCTTTTTGACGGGCCAACGCCCGTAGCCGGGGCTAGCGCCCCCGCCTTGACCACAACCGTAAACGTCGGCGCGTGATCCGGACCATCCCGAGCCGTGGTCTCATAGTCAGGTGTCACCGCCAACGCCGCATGCGCCCATTCCTGAAGCGCGGTCTTCGCATCGGGGCGCACGTCACCGACGCTCTCAATCTGGCTTGACCACTTATCCAGAACAAAAGTCCGAGCGGCCTCGAACCCGCCATCCAGATATATTCCCGCAATCAACGCCTCGCACGCGTCACCCAACAGGCTCTTTTTCTTCCGTCCGCCAGCACGATCTTCTGCTGTATCCATCACAAGCATAGCGCCAAGGTCCATCTCCAGAGCAACGACCACACAGGCTTCTTTGCGAACAAGGGCATTGAGGGCGCGTGCAAGGTTTCCTTCTTCCGCCTCCGGCTGCCGCCTCAAGAGCTCATCGGCAATCACCAGACCAAGCACCCGATCGCCCAAAAACTCAAGACGTTCGTTGTGCAGGCGACCCGAAGGCGTGGCGCTCGAATGGGTCAAAGCCTCCTCCAGTAGATGGATGTCTTTAAACCGGTAGTCAATGCGGCCCTGGAACATATCCCGCTGGTTCTTTGAAGTGCGCTCAGTCATTCAATTCTCTTAAATATCCGTGAGTAGCGTATGGCGGTCGGCCAGCGCCATACTTGCCAGATCCTGGCGGACCCGTCGACCGAGAAGAAAATGACCTCGGCCCGGCCGACAAGGTTTTCCTCCGGCACAAAACCAACCCCTCCGCCAATAACGCGGCTATCCTGTGAGTTGTCCCGATTATCACCCATGAAAAAATAATGCCCGTCGGGGACCCGGTAGATACTGGTATTGTCATTGCGGCCCAGCACAGTCATATCAAGAGTTGTATGGACAACTCCGTTGGGAAGCGTCTCTCGATACCTGGGCACCGCGAACTCGTCCCCGCTGATATCATCCTTATACCAATAGTCCCCATCGGGCTCCTTGCGAACCGGAGTGTCATTAATATAGAGAACCCCGTTTTTCATTTGCAGCTTGTCACCCGGCAAGCCAACGAGACGCTTGATATAGTCCGTCCGCCCATCCCGGGTCATCTTGAAAACAATCACATCACCGCGCTTTGGCGCGTGATTGAATATTCTTCCGTCAAAGAAATTGACGCTGAAAGGAAAACTGTTGTGGCTGAAACCATAAGCATATTTTGAAACGAAGAGATAATCCCCCTTCAGAAGGGTAGACTTCATACTGCCAGAGGGAATGTTAAACGGTTGAAAGAAGAAAGATCTGAAGACCAAAGCTATCAACAGGGCAACGACAACAATCTGGGCAATCTCACTCAGGCTCTCACGCGCTTCCTCAGGAAAGGCCGCAGCCTCTCGCTTGCTATCTTCGGCAATTTTCTCCAGCCGTTTGGCGACGGCTTTCTGGTGCGAGGAAAACCCGGTCGAAGCCTTGTTCACGGCCTTGATCGCTCCGGCAACACGGCGCTGTGCCTCGTCACAACTCGCGTCGCGGTTATCAAGGTCTGAAACCATTGGCAAATCGAGACCGGATTTTCCAGCCACCAGGGGAATATGCTCGAGCTTACGCTGCCAGTTAGCGCCTGTCCCCTCCGACAAGATCCATTGGTAATCTGATCCGTCAATGAGGGATCTTCCGCCAGCCTCCGCAGCTGCCGCATTGCGATCAATTGATGTAAGAACCTGGCCGTACTTCTCGACAACGGCCTCTTTCTCTCCATCATCGGCCTTGCGCAAAGCATTGATAAGATCCAGAGCCATGTTGAGATCGCGCCGGATAGCCTCTGAACCTTTCAATGAGGTTGTCAGCAAACCGCTTGCCGCTTCAAGCTGAACAGGAAAACCCCGGCCAATACGGCTCTGAAACCAAACCTTCAACTCATTCCACACAAACTATCCCCTTTTGGGTGTCCCAAATGCCGCCTCTTGCCCTATGGATCATTCGGGCAGCTCCATGTCTTCCGGAACAGCCATTATGATAACAATCGCCTGTGCCATTGGGTAATCATCGGTGATCGTTAGAGAAATCTGCGGCTTCATCGCAGGAGGAGTGATTTGTTGAAGCCGCTCCAACGCCCCGCCGGTCAGTTTCATGGTTGGTTTGCCGGATGGCAGATTGACCACCCCAAGATCACGCCAGTAAACGCTCTTGCGAAAACCTGTTCCCAGGGCTTTTGACATCGCCTCTTTGGCGGCGAAACGCTTGGCGTAGGATTCGGATCGATTGCGCCGCCTGTCAGACTTCTTTTGTTCAAGGTCCGTAAAAATACGCTGAACAAATCGGTCGCCAAACCGTTCCAGGGTCTTGTCAATGCGCCGTATATCAATGATGTCATTGCCCAAACCAATTATCATTTGCCAGACTCACTCTTTCGGGCCTCATCCATCAGGATACGCATCTTCCTGATTGCCTCATCGAGACCGATGAAAATCGCTTCACCGATCAGGAAGTGACCGATATTGAGCTCCATCACTTCCGGGATCGCCGCGATCGGTTTGACGCAGTTGTAGGTCAATCCATGACCGGCATGAACCTCCAGCCCCATGGCATGGGCTTCCGCCGCACCGTCTTGCAAACGCTTCAAATGGTCCGCTACCTTTTTTTCGTCACCCTCAATCACCGCCTCGCAATAGGCCCCGGTGTGAAGCTCAACGACTTGCGCACCCATGGATTTGGCAACGGCAAACTGGACACTGGATGGTTCAATAAAGAGAGACAGCCGAATATTGGCTGCTGCAATCTTGTCAGCATAGTATGCCAGCTTGTTGTGATGCGCCGCCGCATCGAGACCTCCCTCGGTTGTCACTTCTTCCCTGTTTTCCGGGACAATACAAACCGCATGGGGTTTGTGGCGCAGCGCAATCTGAAGCATCTCTTCCGTCGCCGCCATCTCCAGATTAAGCGGCAGGTGGATCTCATCGCTCATCAGCCGGTCAATATCACCATCAGCAATATGCCTGCGATCCTCGCGCAAATGCGCCGTAATGCCATCTGCGCCCGCCGTGGCCGCAATTTGCGCTGCAAGGATCGGATCAGGATGACCGCCGCCCCGCGCATTGCGAATGGTCGCCACATGGTCAATGTTCACGCCGAGGCGCAAGGGACCGGCAAAGGAAACGGATTTTGTCATAGGTTCAACTCTTCAAACCCCGGCTGCCCGGTTTTACCGCCGGAATGTTCTTGAGACTTTCCGGCAAATCATCCGGATCATAGGCTGGAACTTCAAGCCGGATCAAAGGAACCAGCGGCACCCCGATGTCTGCCTTGCCGTTCGAACGATCAATCAGACAGGCGCCGCCCACGACGTTGCCGCCATGGTCCTGAATGGCGCCGATGCACTCGCGTGAGGACAGTCCGGTGGTCACAATGTCCTCAACCATCAATATTATTGCGCCGTCTTCAATCTCAAACCCGCGCCGCAAGGCAAACTCGCCTTCGACACGCTCCATAAAGATTGCCGGAACGCCCAGTTGCCGCGCCAGTTCATAACCAACAATGACGCCGCCCATCGCCGGAGATACGACAAGATCGATTGGACCCTCGATTTCCTCCCGGACTTTGCTTGCCAACGCACCGAGCAAACGCGCTGCCCGCTCCGCATCCATCATCACCCGGGCGCATTGCAAATATCGGTCGGAATGTTTGCCCGATGACAGAACAAAATGTCCCTCCAGAAGGGCATCAGCCGCCCGGAACTCGTTCAAGACACTTTCGTGATCCACGTCATATTCTCCTTAATCTCAAATCAGACCAGCCGCCTGGCCACCGCGAACCCGGCGCACGGAACGAACCCGCGGATTGGCCCGCAAAGCTGCGATAATGTGGGTCAGGTGCTCAAGGTTATCAACTTCAATATCCACGATGACTTCATGCACATCGCTTTTGCGTTCCTGTATTTTGATGTTTGTAATATTGCCATCAAAATCAGCTATTCGCGTACACAAAACACCAAGTGACCCGGCTTCGTGCTGCATAAAGGCGCGGATCCGCCCGATCATGCGCATATGCTCCGAGGCATCCTTGTCCCACGACAAATCAATCCAGTCGTCCTGGGTATCCTGATGATGTTTCAGGATCTCGCAATCGATTGTATGCACATTGACCCCCTTACCCGCCTCACGAATGCCGACAATCCGGTCACCGGGTATGGGATAGCAACACTTTGACAGATGGACCGCCAGGCCCGGACGCAAACCTTTGATCGGCACGCGGGGGCTGACGTCTGCTGAGCGATTGAGAAGACGAAAGGACCGCCGCGCTCGCCTGGCCTTGACCGAATGGCCCGGGAAAACTGCTGTCAGAACGTCATATCCGGTCAAAACCCCGCTACCGACCTGTGCAAGAACCTCTTCAGGATCTTCAAGTTTGAGGCTCTGTGCTGCAATTTCCAGCCCCTTGTCGGTAAACTCCTGCCCTTCGCGGCCGAAGGTTTGAAGCGCCATGTCCCTGCCGAGGCGGACAAATTCGCTTCTTTCAGCGTCGCGCACCGAACGACGAATGGCCGAACGCGCCTTTCCGGTCGCCACGACACCTTCCCAGACAGGATCCGGAGTTTGCGCGTCAGAGCGAAGGACTTCCACCGTATCGCCGTTGTGAAGCTCCGCATGAAGAGAAACATTGACGCCGTTCACCTTGGCGCCGACGCAACTGTCACCAACATCGGTGTGCACAGCATAGGCAAAATCAATTGGCGTGGCGCCGACCGGCAAATTGATCAGATCCCCGTTCGGTGTAAAACAGAACACCTGGTCGGAAAACATCTCGAGTTTGGAGTGCTCCAGAAACTCTTCCGGATTGTCACCATGCTCCAGCATTTCCACAAACTGGCTGAGCGATTCGTAGGGATTGGATTTCGGCCTGGTCGTGTCTACGTCCAGCCCGAGTTCCTTTTGACGTTCCTTATACAGCCAATGAGCCGCAATGCCGGATTCGGCGATCTCATGCATCTCCCTTGTGCGAATTTGCAGCTCGACCCGTTGTTGCTGCGGCCCGATGATCGTCGTGTGGATAGACTGATAGCCGTTTGCCTTCGGAATTGAGACATAGTCCTTAAATCGGCCGGGCACGGTTTTCCATTTGCGGTGCAGAATGCCAAGCGCCTGGTAGCAGTCCTCAACTTGATTTACGATAACTCGAAACCCTACGATGTCAGAAAGCTGTTCGAAGGAGATTTCCTTCGTCTGCAGTTTACGCCAGGTCGAATAGGGCCGCTTTTGTCGGCCAGAAACCGTTACCGACAGCCCGCCTCTTTGCAGGACACGGGTGAGGCCCCCCCGAATTTCATCAATGAGCTGGTCGCTCTCGCCGGCGACAAGACTGAGGCGCGCCAAAATGGACTCGCGCGCTTCAGGATGGAGCGTCTCAAAGGACAGGTCTTCAAGCTCATCGCGCACGTCCTGCATCCCGATGCGTCCGGCAAGAGGCGCGTAAAGGTCCATGGTCTCCTGCGCGATCCGGCGACGACTGGCTTCCTTCGGATGGTGATGCAAGGTCCGCATATTGTGCAGCCGGTCCGCCAGCTTGACCAGAAGCACGCGAATATCACGTGACATGGCGATCATGAACTTGCGGAAATTCTCGGCCTGCTTGGTTTCTTCCGACGAAAGCTCCAGCTGACTAAGCTTGGTAACACCGTCAACCATGGCGGAGACTTCACTGCCAAAGGTTTTTTCAATTTCCTCAAGACTGGCCGTCGTATCCTCGACCGTATCATGCAACAGACCTGTCGCGATGGTCGCGGAATCGAGCTTGAGACCGGTCAAAATACCGGCGACTTCCAGAGGGTGGGAAAAGTAAGAATCGCCCGAGTGGCGCATCTGCGATCCGTGGGCTTTCATGGAAAACACATAGGCACGGTTGAGCAGGCCCTCATCCACATTGGGATCGTAGGCCCTCACCATGTCTACCAGTTCATATTGCCGGATCATCGGCCGCTACCACTTCAAAAAGCGCGGCCATCGGTCAGGGTCGCTCCCGTTTAGGAAACCAGGCCGGAACAAGGGCTATCTGCCTGGCCACGCGTATCCAACAGCCGGAGCCTGGACCTCACGCCAGCTTATTCTTCCGAGGGCGTTCCAAAAATATCTTCCGCCGTCGGCGCCGGCTCAGGTGCCGTCACCGGACCTTCTGTCCGCAAGGCCTGCAGCAGATCTGCTTCTGACATCATCGAAGACTCTTCAGGCCTGTCAGCCGAAGTTTCACCCATCAGAGACGCCATATTGTCCTCTTCGGGCTCATCGACTTCAATGTGTTTTTGCATACCGGCAATCAGATTTTCGCGCAGCTCATCCTGGTCGACGGTTTCGTCGGCAATTTCGCGCAGCGCAACAACAGGGTTTTTGTCGTTGTCCCGCTCGATCGTCACAGGCTCGCCTGCGGAAATCGCCCGAGATCTTTGGGCGGCCAGCAAAACCAGTTCAAACCGATTCGGTACTTTTTCGACGCAATCCTCAACGGTAACCCGTGCCATTTATGTCAGCTCCATATGCTTTCAAACAGGACCCGTCTCGCCCGGCCAATATTGGCCGGAAACGGGATTGGATTGTGTAATCGTTGCAGCGCACAAAAGCAAGGCTTTCCGCTGCCAGAGCCGCCAATTCGGGATCCTCAAACCCCGCAACGCGCGCCGCACCGGTTCAACCCCTGTTTTGTCCCGGTTTTGCAACCTTTCGGACCGCCTGATCCGGCCCGATATCGGCCAGCAAGGCCCCGGCGCCCTGCCCGATCACCGGATGGCGCCAATCCGGGGCGATATCCATCAGAGGATAAAGAACAAAGGCCCGCTCATGCAATCTGGGGTGGGGTAGATGCAGCGTCACCCCGTCCTCGTCCAGATCGAGAACCTTGCCGTCAAAATCGAGCAGATCAAGATCCATGGTCCGCGGTCCCCATCGCTCGCCCCGGATCCGGCCAAAACCCCGCTCCGTTTCCAGCAGCAGGCGCATCAACCCGAGCGGATCAAGGCGGGTCGTCAGTGCGGCGACACCGTTAAAATAATCCGGCTGATCCACTTTGCCGACCGGGGCGGTACAATACCACGAGGAAATCTGCTGGACGCTGACCGAAGAGTTGCTATCTAGGAGCTCGAGGACACGCTCCATATTCTGAACCGGCGACCTGTTTTCAAACCCGAGGTTTGCTCCCAATCCGATCAAAATCATTTTAAAAAACCTCTCTGATCGGAAAATCTGATGTTACATCTGCTGTATAAGGCCGCCCTGATTCCCCGTCCAATCTTTTTGCGTCCAACCCTTTTGTGAAAGTCGCCCATGCCAGTGCAAACCCCGGACAAAAGCCCGAACACGATTGCCCTTTTCATCGATGGCGCCAATTTGCATGCCGCTGTAAAAGCCCTTGAGGTCGACATCGACTACAAGAAGCTGCTTCAGCATTTCCAGAAGCAGGGGTCCTTGCTGCGGGCCTACTACTATACGGCGCTGGTCGAGGATCAAGAAAATTCGCCCCTTCGCCCTCTTGTCGACTGGCTCGTCTACAATGGCTACACCATGGTGACCAAACCGGCCAAGGAAAGCACCGATGCAAGCGGGCACCGCAAGATCAAGGGCAATATGGACGTGGAAATCGCCGTCGATATGATGGAGATGGCGGCCCATGTGGATCAAATGGTTCTGTTCTCCGGCGATGGCGACTTTCGCCGACTTGTCGAAGCCGTTCAATACAAGGGCGTGCGCGTCAGTGTGGTCTCAACGATCAAATCCAGGCCGCCGATGATCGCCGATGAACTGCGTCGCCAGGCCGATCACTTCATTGACCTGGCCGATCTTGTCGAGGGTTTAGGCCGCCAATGAACACCGCAACACCCTTTCCGCCCGAGCCGCCTTATGAATGCGACCTGTGTCCGAGACTTGTTGATTTTCTGGATGAAAACCGCGCGGCCCATCCCGACTGGTTCAACGGACCGGTGCCCTCCTTCGGTCCCGATAGCGCCCGCTTTCTCGTGCTTGGTCTCGCGCCGGGACTTCAGGGCGCCAACAAGACCGGCCGGCCGTTCACCGGCGACTATGCCGGCGACCTCCTCTATGCCACCCTGGCTGAAGAAGGCTTTACCTCCGGCACCTATGACGCCCGCGCCGACGACGGCCTTGAGCTGGTTGACTGCATGATCTCAAATTCGGTGCGCTGCGTGCCACCGCAAAACAAGCCCGTCGGCGCCGAGATCAACAATTGTCGCGGCTTCCTGAAGGCGCGGCTCAACGCCCTGCCCAATCTGCAGGTTATTCTCGCCCTTGGCCGGATCGCCCATGATACGCTGCTGCGAACCTACGGTCTCAGGCTCGCCGCCCACCCCTTTGGTCACAATGCGGTTCATTCCATCGCGGCAGAGGGCCTGCCGGGCGTCACTCTGGTCGACAGCTACCACTGCTCCCGCTACAACACCAATACCGGCCGGTTAACGCCTCAGATGTTCACCGCCGCAATAAGGACCGTAAAGGCCAATCTGGAATAAAGGGAACACGCCCATGAGCGAGAAAACCACATTTGATCCCAAATACATCAAGGGCAGTGAAATCCGCTCCAAGGGCCGCGCGGTGCGTCCCAAGGATGCCGCCACGCTGATCATCGTCCGGCGCGACCAGAAGACGCCGAAGATCCTCATGGGCAAACGCTCGGAGGGCCACAAGTTCATGCCCGGCAAGTTCGTCTTCCCCGGCGGCAAGGTCGATGTCGGCGACGGGCGCATCATACCGCCGCACGATCTTCACCCCGCTGTCATGGCGCGCCTGACAAAAGGCTGTACAGAGACAAAGGCGCGCGCCCTCGCGCTGGCCGCCATTCGCGAAACCTTTGAAGAAACCGGCCTTGTGCTCGGCGAGCCCCATACGCCGACATTGAAAACAAAATCACCGCACTGGCGCGAGTTCCTGCAATACGACGTCAACCCGCGCCTCGACACGCTGCACCTGATCGCCCGCGCCATCACCCCGCCCTATCGCAACAGACGGTTCGACGCCCGCTTCTTCATGGGCGACGCCGACCTCATCCAGGGCGACGTCCACGAAGCCCCCGAAGGCTCCGGCGAATTGCTCGGCATCCACTGGGTAACCCTCAAGGACGCGCAGGATCTTGAATTGCCCAACATCACGCGGATGGTCCTGCTGGAAGTGGAACGCCGTTTGAAGGAAGGGCATGGGCCGGAAGACGAAGGCCCGTTTGTGCATTTCAAACATGGCAAGGCGATGCAGGATCGGATTTAGGACGACATCTGCCTCACCAACAAACTCTGCCCTCATCCTGAGCTGCGAGCAGAGCGAGCCTCGAAGGAGGCTTGGCAAACTCCGTGGCCTTCCATCCTTCGAGACAGATGCTGCGCATCTTCCTCAGGATGAGGAATAATTTGTCTTGCGAACCCCAAATCAAAATCGAGTATGAACCTCACCCCCACACGATCTATTGTCGTCCCGGACAAGCAAAGCGCGATCCGGGATCTCAGGGCACGATCCCGGTTCTCACTCAATACCGAGCTAGTCCCCGCATCATGCCCTGAGATCCCGGGTCAAGCCCGGGACGACAATTGTTAGTTATCGGCTTTTCTCAAGTGTCGGCTCAACAATCAGCGCATTATATATGTGGGGGACGGAGCGAGAACGCGCATCATCGATTGCTGGTATTTCGAGAGCCACCATAGTAGACTATTACGATGTTGAAATACCGACTCCTTCACGCCCTTTCGGTGCTTATATTTTCTTTGATTGCGTATTTGTTTTATGAATTGCCATCAGTTCCTCTGATGATAGTCCACATTGTCACCTTTGTTCCTGTAGCCTATTTTGGCTACGAATCTCGATACTTTCCCAAAAGAATAGAGCAAGCTAGAAGAGTAAACCCGGATCTGGATCATTATTTGAGTTGGAGAAAAATGATGATCATTTGGGTGCTTGGGACAATTCTATATGGGGGTTCTGTCTGGCGAATTGCTCTGGAAGGTGAACCCACGGGAGCTTTCGATATCTTCCGCTAAGTGTGGATTTGTCGCATACACTTTCGTCTCAGACACAGCGGCAGCGCTAACATGCACCCATGCTCGTTCCGTCCCCGCGCCCCAACAATAGCTACTCCGGCTCCATCGCCAACTCCCCCAGCGGCGCTCGCAAGATCTTGCCCGTGTGGTTCCGCGGTATTGCCTCGACCTCACGGGGATAAACATTCTCCACGCCGGGCTCGATCAAAACGCTAGATTTCGTGACTGAGCGTTTCGGAAATTTCGAGGAACATTTTGATTTCGGCTTCGTCCTGCAGGCCGTCGGCGTCCATGACGTCGCGGGCGTACCAGAAGAATTCTTTCTGAGTGGCAAGATCGGTTTTGGCGATCCGGTCGAGGCTGTCGGCGGCGACGTCGCCAGTCGGTTGGAGATTGCCGATATAGCGCTCGATGGCTTTCTTATCGTCCGGTGACATCGCAATGTTCGCTTTTTTGGCCCCAGCCGCGGCATAGGCCACAACCGATTCCAGTTCCTTTTGATGCAGATGACCGTCGATCTTGGCCAAGGCGGTCAGGGCGCGCAGGCCATCGCGGCTGGCGGCGATGATGGCTCTGCCCGAGGTGTCGTCCAGGATACCGGACACAGGCGCGTCGCCGTGACCTGCCGGGAAGATGTCTGCAAGGGCGACAGGCTCACCCTGGCCATCAAACAAGGCCTGAATATTGTCGAGTGAAAAGCACCGCACTCTTTTGCGAACGAAGCAATAGGCGTACAGGGACCAGTCTCCATCCATCGATCGTTTGAAGCCCTCAACAGAGACCCAGCGCCGGGTCAAGGCACCTTGCGGGTTCGTGTATTCTATTCCGTAGACCTCGCCCGCCATATCGGCGTTGATATAGGGCGATGAGGTGTCAGCCTCGCCTCCCTTGTCAACCTCAGGAACGTCAACCTTGAAGTCCGGAGCGAGGTCTGCAGGTTGCTCCGGGTTACGGTCCTTAAACAGTGAACGAAGTCCGGCGAAAGGCGACGACATAAATCTGTGCTCCGATGATTGAGGGTGCGCGAAAGTTCAGGGTGCCCGGTTTGGCACTTGAAAGATAGTTTGGTACTGGCAAAATAGCCTGGTACTAACAAACAAGTATGATTCAAATCATTGCCAACGTCAAACAATCAAAAGTATATCCGATCCATGACAACTCACGCATGATTAACTCGATACCTTGAATGCCATCGCCCGCTCCCGCCCCCGTCATGCCAACACCCTTGACCTTGGCGCGTCGCCCGGCCACCCTTGCACCCAACAAAGAACAAGAAACTTCGAGGAACGCCCATGAACAAGCCAGCATCGCTGCCCGGCCCGCCCGTCGTGCCGAGAGATGCAGCCAGCCTGATGCTGCTGCGGGACTCAGGTGGGACCATTGAGGTCCTGATGGGCCAGAGGCACACAAAGTCGCCCTTCATGCCCGATATCTATGTCTTTCCCGGCGGCAAGATTGAGCCCGACGACTGGTCGGTCACGCCTTCGCGCCAGCTGGATCCGGCCGTTTCGGTCGCATTGCGCGCCACATTGAAGTGTTCCGAGGCCAAGGCCCTGGCCCTGGCCAATGCCGCCATCCGGGAGACCTGGGAAGAAGTGGGGCTCATGCTGGCCGAGGACGCCGCGCCCGCCGACAATAAAGGCTCACGGGGCGAAGGCCCCTGGGCGGGCTTTACCGCACGCGGGCTCAGGCCCGACCACGGCGCCCTCAGAATGATCGGCCGCGCGATCACGCCGACCAACAGCCCGTACCGGTTTCACGCCCGGTTTCTCGCCGCTCCGGCCTCCGGGACGAGGGGAAAACTGGCGGAATCGCATGAACTGGCGGATCTTGGCTGGCACAGCCTCGACGAGGCCCTGAAACTGCCAATAATTGATGTGACAGAATGCATGCTCGCCAGAGTGAGTGAGCTCTCAGCCGGTGGCCTCGGATTTCTTGACGAGCCACAAGGCGAGATCCTCCTCGCCACCTACCGAAACCAGGTCCTCAAAACCCGCTTTTGTTGAATTTTGCCTGGCGCGATCAGGCGCGCTTGACTTTGCCGCCGAAAACCGTATGTTCCGCGCCTCAGAACAAGCGAAACACGATAGAAACAGCGCGGAATACCGCGCTTACAGCGGAGTTGGAACCAGATGGCCAAAGCGACCACAGTCAAAATCCGTCTCAATAGCACGGCCGGAACCGGCTTCTACTATGTGACAAAGAAGAATTCACGGACCATGACCGAGAAGATGACCGCTCGCAAATATGATCCGGTTGTCCGCAAGCATGTGGAATTCAAGGAAGGCAAGATCAAATAAGGATCACCTTCACATGACAATACAAAAACGCCGTCTCGATTGAGGCGGCGTTTTTTGTTGAGATTTGGAAGATCGTCTCAGGCGGCGTCTGTCACGACGCGGTTGCGGCCATCGCGTTTGGCGCGGTAGAGGGCCTGGTCGGCCCGGCGCATCAATTCGGCAGGCGTTTCATTTAACTCTTCGCTGCAGGCAACGCCGATGCTGATAGTCAGATTCAGTTTCTTGTGACACGTCTCGAGCTCAAAGGGCTTGTCCGCCACATAGAGACGCAGCCGCTCGGCGACCATCAGGGCGAATGAAAGATCCGTATCCGGCATAACGATAACGAATTCCTCACCGCCATAGCGACACGCTAGATCCGCACCGCGAATATTATTCTGAATGCGCACCCCGAACTGCTTGAGAACCTCATCACCCACATCATGGCCATGCTCGTCATTAACTGCCTTGAAGTAGTCAATATCGACGATAATGTAAGAGACGGTTTTGCGTGTGGTGGCATTTTCACGCATGATCGTCTCAAGATGGCTCAACATGTAGCGACGATTGTAAAGACCCGTAAGCGGGTCACTGATCGCCATTTCAATGCTCTTGTGAAAATTATTGCGCAGGCGATCGGCAAAACGCTTGCGGCGCAACTGGGTCTTTCCGCGCGCAAACAGTTCGTTACGATCAATCGGGCGCTGAACATAATCGTTGACCCCGATTTCAAGGGCCTTCACAAGGCGCGGTGTATCGCCGTCATCGACAATCACCAGAATGGGTACATTGCGACTGATTTCCCTGGATCGGATATGCGAACACAGCCTCAGCCCGTCAAAGCCCTGGATCGAAAGATTGACCAGCACGAGGTCATAGTCCTTTTCATCCATCGCCTTGTTGCATCCCTCAAGGGTCGTCTGGATGGTAATGTTGTACAGGTCCGAAAGCGTCTCGGTGATCTTCTGGGCACCAATGCGCCGCTCTTCAACAAGAAGAAGCTCGCCCTTTTCGGCCAGCTCATCGGGGTTGCCGTCGCCGGCAAGATCAATCCCGATGGTCTCCCCGGTTGCTTCGCGCATCCGAAGTTCATCCATCATAACCTTGAGACGGACAAGCCCCTTGACCCGCGCCATGAGCGCAATGTCATTCACAGGTTTTGTCAGAAAGTCATCGGCGCCAGCCTCAATGCCGGAGACGCGGTCCGACGCCTGATCAAGGGCGGTGACCATAACAACAGGGATATGTTCGGTAACGGGATTTGCCTTGATCCGCCGGCAAACCTCAAAGCCATCCATGCCCGGCATCATGACATCAAGAAGGATAATATCCTGCATTTCTGCTTCGATCACTTCGAGCGCGGACGGTCCGTCGAGAGCGGTGATGACCTCGAAATATTCCGAGGTCAGCTTCGCTTCCAGAAGCTTCACATTAGCTAAAATGTCATCGACAACCAGTACACGTGCAGACATCTAAAACCTTACCTTGTCAACGAGATCGGCCTAGTTCAGGAACTTTCTTACAGTATCCATGAATTCGACTACCGAAATGGGCTTTGCGATATAGGCCTCACAGCCGCCTTCCCGGATTTTTTCCTCGTCCCCCTTCATTGCGAACGCCGTAACTGCCACGATCGGAATCGACGACAGGGTCTCATCCTCCTTGATCCATTTCGTGACTTCCAGACCCGAAACCTCGGGCAGCTGGATATCCATCAGAATCAAATCAGGATGATGCTTACGAGCAATTTCCAGGGCCTCCATGCCGTCGCTGGTCTGGAGTGTCCCGATACCGTGCGCATCCAACAAGTCGTGGAAAAGCTTCATATTCAGTTCATTATCTTCGACAATGAGGACGGTTTTCGTCATAGGATAAACTTCTCCGGATTCCGGTATGCCTGAATCAGGCACTTTGTTTGTCCAATACTTGCAGAATATCGTTAATCTTTTGTTTAAAGCTTGCTTCAGACGGCCCTGACCACGCGATATGGCCGCAAAAAGCATCAACCAGACCGAAAAGGATCATCGGATTGCAGCTCCAACAGGCAGAAACCATAGCCCTGGATGCGCTCGGATTCATCGTGGCCGACGAGGCGATATTTTCTGCGCTTCAGGCGCAAACCGGCATGGGCCCTGAGGATTTGCGCCAGGGGGCGGGCGATCCACAGGTGCTGGGCGCCCTCCTCGACTTCATTCTGGACAACGACCAGCGGACCATGGCGTTCTGCGAGGCCTGCCAGCTCGAACCGGAATTGCCCATGCGGGCTCGCATTGCATTGCCCGGGGCGACCTCAGGCATCTGGTAACAGGGAAAGCAAAATGCCCGGCATCCTGACTGATTCGGTTCGCAGCCAAATTGATGGAATAGAGCTCAATCCCGGCCGCCCGCTGGTTATCTGCGACGCCGACGAGGTGCTGTTTGAATTTGTCCGCTCTCTTGAGCTCTATCTGGACACCCGGGATCACTATCTTGACCTTCAAAGCTTTGCCATTACGGGCAACATCAAACACAGCAAAACCCACGTTCCCTTCCCCGCAGAGGGAATGAAGGACTTGCTGGCCGATTTCTTTGCCACCTCGACCCGTGACATGACCCCCGTGCCCGGGGCCGCCGAGGCTCTGGCAGCCCTTGCCGCCCGCGCCCAGATCGTTATTCTCACCAACATGCCCGAAGCGCACCGCGAAGACCGCCTGGCAGCGCTGGAACGTCACAACATGTCCTATCCCGTCGTCGCCAACGACGGTGCCAAGGGCGCGGCCGCAGCAGCGCTGTCAGAACGAACCGGCAATCCTGTGTTTTTTCTGGATGACCTGCCGCCCAATATTTCGTCCGTCCGCCGCGGCGTTCCACACGCCACGATCATTCACTTTATCGGCGACATCCGCCTTGCAAAATTGCTTGGGCCCGCCCCTGATTGTGATCACCGGATCGACGACTGGGTGGAAGCCCAAAGGGTCATTGAAGAAACCATAGCCGGAGCACGAGGATAGAGCTGGACCATGAGACTGGGCGTTGATGTTGGCGGTACAAAGATCGAGGCCATTGCTCTGGGCGATGAAGGCCTCGAACTTGGCCGAACGCGCCGAGCCACTCCGCAACATGACTATGACGCGACCCTTGAGACAATTCAGGCCTTGATCCACGATCTGGAAGAAAAAATCGGGCGGAGCGGCACCGTCGGCGTCGGCATGCCGGGCGCCATTGACGCTCGAACCGGCCTGATCAAAAACGCCAATTCTGTCTGGCTCAATGGCCGCCCCATGGACAAGGATCTCGAACGCCTTCTGGGACGCCCGGTCAGGCTGCAGAATGATGCCAATTGCTTCGCCCTTTCGGAAGCTGTCGACGGCGCGGGACAAGGCTTTGACACGATCTTCGGTGTCATTGTCGGAACCGGATGTGGCGGCGGACTGGTGGCTCACGGACGCCCCCTGCAGGGCGCAAACCGGATCGCCGGGGAGTGGGGCCACAATCCCCTGCCCGCGCCAACCCACGAGGAATACCCCGGCCCGCAGTGTTATTGCGGCAAGGTCGGCTGTATCGAAACATGGCTTTCAGGCCCCGGGTTCGCCAGAGACTTTGCCGGGCGCACGCGAAACACTCTGACGGCAGAGGAAATTTGCATCGCGGCTGAAGATGGCGATCAGGCAGCTCTGCAAGCGCTGGCTGCCTATGAAGACCGCATGGCCCGCGCGCTGGCTGTTGTGGTCAATATTTTCGACCCGGATGTCATCGTCCTTGGTGGCGGCATGTCGAATATCGCTCGCCTCTATGACAACGTACCGGACAAGATGATCCCTCACGTAATGAGCGAGGATCCGATCATTCGTCTGAGGCAAAATATCCACGGCGATTCAAGCGGCGTGCGCGGCGCGGCCTGGCTTTGGCCGCTTGAAGGGGGCGGGTCTCAATAGATGCAGGTCTCGCTCATCACATTGTGTCTGCTTCTGGCGATCTTCTCGCTGGTGGTCGTCTCAGGCTCCATTCTTGTTTCGAAGGAGGGAAGCCGGCGGAGCAACCTTCTTCTCGCAGCCTTTTTCCTTTCCATCGACCTCGGCCTGTTCAATTTCCTTGTGATGGTCAGCGATCTGGTTTTGACGATTTCATGGCTCGCCTATCTGGGCAACACGGCCGGCCTGTCAGCAGCGCCTCTCCTCTATCTCTACGCCCGATCCTTAACGGACCAGAAATTTCGCCTCAATGCGAGGAAAGCGCTTCACCTTGCGCCGATCGCCTTTTTCGTTCTGGTGGTTATTCACGGATTCACAATGTTATCGGCGGAGGCCCGACTGGATGTTCTACACAACGGGGACATTCCAAACGTCGTCAACTCTCCCTTGCTGGCAGTGGGTATTTATAGCGTGGTAATTGCATATTTAATTGCCACCATCGTTACCGTGGCGAAATATCGGTCAAGGCGGCGCGAGTATTTTACTACTGCTGGCATCGGTGATCTGAGGTGGTTGACCATTTCAATTTATGCCGTCTTTCTGCTTTGGAGTCTGAGTCTGGTGCATCAGATCAGTGTCTCGGTCTGGCCGCTACGTTGGCTGGACCAGCTGTTCCTCAAGAGCATGGCCCTGTCGGCCTTCGGCCTGGGCGTCTACTTACTGGCCAACGGATTGAGGCAGGCGCGGACCCGGCCGCAGTACGTCCCGGAAGACATTCTGTCCGGCAGGACCGTATCCGAAGACAAATATGGCGGCGAACGTTTGACGCAGTCACAATTGGAGGAATTCGCTCAATCCATTGAACAAAAGATTGCGGTAAGTGACTGTATTCTCGAGCCTTCCCTTACTCTCGCCCAATTCGCCAATGATCTGCCGATGACCGAGAGAGAGTTGTCCCAGACGCTCAATCGACACTTTGCTCGAAACTTCTTCGATTTCATCAATGGGCACCGGATTGGACGTGCCAAAGCGATGCTCCTCGGCAATGCCTTGACGCCAATCACTGACATTATCCTGTCCTGCGGGTTTTCCTCGAAGTCCAGTTTCTATGCCGCCTTCAGGAAAGAGACCGGAATGACACCGTCTGAATTCAGAAAGAACCCATCAGGTCACCAAGCCTGCTAAGTTTTCCCGTTTTCACGTTCGGATACGTGAAGTCGGACGCCAGCGGCACACAGCCAGACTACCTTTGTCGACAATATTTCTGACAGAGAGGGTTTATCATGTACCAAATTGCTGATGGCGCTGTTGTTCTGGACGCCCCGAAACGACGAATTTCAATCGGCCTGCCCGGGTTTCTTGCCTTGATTTTTTGCATTTCCTGGATTGGCGCTGCGCCCATGGTACTTGCCAGTTGGGGAGGCGAAAATGCCAGGTTGCTTGCCCTCGCCCGGACTTTGGCCCCCCTGCAAATCCTGATGTTTTTCGGACCAATGATTGCCACTGTCCTTGTCACCTTTGTGAATTATGGCAGCAGCGGTCTAAAGGATTTATTCGGGGCATTGTTTCGATTTCGCATCCGCGGGATCTGGTACTTTCTTGCCCTGACCGGCCCATTGGTCGTGACTTTGAGTGCATCAGTCCTTGCCAGAGAGGCCGATACTTCGTTGCCACTCTTCGTGATCACCTCTTCGATGATGGCAGTTACCGGCCAAACCTTCCTTATGTACCTGTTCCTCAACACCGAAGAGATCGCCTGGCGCGGATACGCCTTGCCATACCTTCAAGGCCGCATGTCACCGCTGCGCGCCAATCTGACCCTGGGGGTTATATGGGGCGTCTTTCACAGCCCGCTGTTTTTCATGCAAGGAGGGCATCCGGCGGGATACTCCATATTGGTATTTTTTGTGATGGTTCTGTCCATCACGCTCATTGCCGGATTTATTTTCAATGCGACGCGGGGCAGCATTTTGATTTCGCACCTCCTGCACCAGTCCTTCAACGCCTGGGGCGAAGGCCTGCGGATTTTTCCTGTGATGAATGATGGTTCGCCCTGGCCTTTCAGGCTGACAGTTCTAATCCTCATAGCGCTCGGCCTTTGCTGCGGGGTTTTATTGGCAATGCGCCGCCCGCGTGCGGCGGGAGGTTGATCCGGGGATTGACCGGGAGCCTGGCTCATCAAGTGTCGCATTTGTTGACCGGAAACTTTCCCTGAGGCAGCATTGCCATCTTTTCGGCGGCCCGGATCTGCCGAATTCTCGAAAAAGGTGGAAAGCGACGGTGGTATCAGGCAGACCTGCAACAGATCCAGGCGGAGTACTTTGTCGTCAGTGCCTCACTCTGGAGCCTTTGAGCGACACCAGGCGGTGCACCTCCTGCGGCAGCCCCCGCCTCATCGCCCACGCAGAGCTCCGCACCCTCACAATGGCCCACGTCGACTGTGACGCTTTTTATGCCTCGGTTGAAAAGCGCGACAATCCCGAGCTGGCCGACAAGCCCGTGATTGTCGGCGGCTCCGGGAAACGCGGCGTCGTCTCCACCGCCTGCTATATCGCGCGAACCTACGGCGTCCATTCTGCCCAGCCGATGTTCAAGGCCTTGCAAAATTGCCCCGATGCCGTCGTCGTTCGGCCCACCATGAGCAAATACAGCGCCGTCGGAAAGGAAATCCGGGAAAGAATGCGTGCGCTCACCCCCATGGTCGAACCCCTGTCCATTGATGAGGCCTTCCTTGACCTTTCCGGCACGGAGCGACTTCACGGCCGCACCGCGGCTGAGACCATGGCGGCCTTTGTCGCCGAGATCGAACGCGACCTCGGACTGACGGTCTCGGTCGGCTTGAGCTATTGCAAGTTTCTGGCAAAGATCGCTTCCGACCTCGACAAACCGCGCGGGTTCTCGGTCATTGGCAAGGCCGAAGCCACAGACTTCCTGGCAAAACAATCTGTTTCAATCATCTACGGCGTCGGCAAGGCCTTTCAAAAGACCCTGGCCCAGAGCGGCATTACCACCATCGGGCAAATCCAGAAGATGGATGAAACTGCGTTGGCCAAGAAATACGGCGTCATGGGTCTGCGCCTGTCCCGCCTTGCTCACGGCGATGACACCCGCCTCGTTAACCCGCGCGCGCCTATGAAGAGCATATCTAACGAGCTCACCTTTCGTGACGACATCTCTTCATATGAAGCACTTGAAAAACTTCTGTGGCAGATGTGCGAAAAGGTTTCCAAACGGGCCAAAGCCTCACACCTGGCCGGTGAGACCATCACGCTCAAGCTCAAAACAGCAAGTTTCAAAACCATTTCTCGCAGCCGCACGCTTGGCTCGCCAACACATATGGCAAACAGAATATTTGAACACAGCGCCGATGTGCTCAGGAAGGAGTGTAATGGCACACCCTACCGCCTGCTCGGCGTCGGTCTCGCCAATCTGTGTGACGCAGACTTCGCCGATCCGCCCGATCTCATCGACATCCAGGGCACCCGCCGCACCGAAGCCGAACGCGCCATGGACAAACTGCGCGCAAAATTCGGCGACGATGCCATCACCAAGGGCCGCAACGCCCTGAAATAGGCGTGTCCAATGGCCGGATCCTGACCAATAGCCGCCGGATCTGGTTCCACGGCAACCTCTCTGTCAGAGATGATGTAAAGGCAGCTGGAAGCTGAAGATTGAGCCGTGCCCCGAAGTTGCGTTGACAGCTGTGATGGTGCCGTTTTGCATGTCCATGATGCGTTTGGCGATGGCCAATCCAAGCCCCACATGGTGGTCCGATTTGACGGCACTGTCACCGCGATTAAAGGGATCGAAAATCTGCTTCAAATTATTGGCCGTTATGCCGGGGCCGTTGTCACGTATCGAAACCGTTACTCTATCGTCTTCGGTCGATGCCGTGACGGCAATCGTTCCTGATACCGGGGTGTGCTGAATGGCGTTGTCCAGCAGGTTGTCCAACACCCGTTCGGTCATACCGATATCACCATAGGCAAAAGGCGTGTTCGGCGATATGGATAGGCTAAGCGACACGCCCTCGCTTTCCGCTTTCATACGATGTTTCTCTACCGCGTCGTGAATAAGCTCCGGCAAGGCAAAGGGTTCGGGTTGCGGAGCACTTTCACGCGCCTCCAGGCTTGCCAGCTCAAACAACTCCTCCAGCATTCGCCCTAAACGGTGGCCTTGACGAAGGGCAATGCTCAGAAATTCTTCGCGCTCATCCTCAGTGAGGCTATCTTTCTTGATCTGGAGGGATTCCAGGTAGCCCTGCATCGATGCCAGCGGTGTGCGCAGATCGTGTGAAACCTGGGCGACAAGACGTCGTCGCAAGGCGTCCTGCTCCTGCAGCATTTCTATTTGCCGGTTGATCCGGTCAGCCATACGATCAAATGTAACCGACAGCGTCTCGACCTCGTCACCGCTTGGAGGTGAAGGAAGCGGATCAGCTTCCTCGTTCGCCTGATTGGCAAATTCCTCCATTCGCTCGGTCAAACGGCGCAGGCGTCCGGTTAGCAAATGAAAAGCAATCAAGCCAACGAGCAGGCCGAGCCCGAGGCTGACAACCATCGCCCAGCCGCTCATGCGCAACAGATAACTGGTGCGGGCGACAGTTGCGGCGGAATCATATTGCTCACCGCGAAGGACCACGTAGAGGTAACCTTCAGGGGTTGTCTTGCCCGGGATTTCGGTGACAGAAAAGGCTTTCTGGCGATCATGGCTACGCGGGTCGTCGCCAAGCAAGGGGTAAGGATCTTCCATACGCAAGAAAGCCTGTATCGGCTCCAGAGAAACGGACTTGCGCTTTATTTTTCCAGGCTCAGCCGAGTAAGAAAGAATTTGCCCGGCGTTATCCAGCAAATAAATCTCGATACTTGGATTGATGGACATATAGAGCATGAATGTCTCTTTCAAGGCCGCCTCATTGAGGCGGCCCTCCTCCACCAAATTGCGATCGGCAACGATGTTGCGGGCCAGATGACGATTGACCTCTTGATTAAGTTGGCGCGTGTAACTGTCGATAATGGTCAGGGTGATCGTAGTGTAGATAGCGCCAATCGCGATCAATAGAACCAGCAGGCCAAAAGCAAGTTTTGCATAGAGAGTGCGAAGCATCACTTATCCTCCCCTATTCAACGAACTTGTAGCCGACACTCCAAACCGTCTGGACCCGGGTCGGTTTTGTCGGGTCTTTTTCGATTTTGGCGCGCAAGCGGTTGATATGAGTATTGACCGTATGCTCGTAGCCTTCATAGCTATAGCCCCAGACCTCATCAAGTAACTGAATGCGACTGTAGACACGGCCAGGATGGCTGGCCAAGTGGTGCAGAAGATCAAATTCCCGTGCAGTAAGATTGATTTCCGCGCCCTCCAACATGACCTGACGGTTTTCAGAATTAATAGTGAGGCCGTTTGCTTCAATTATCGGCGCAGGGCTCGGCGCCGCATGCTTCTTTGAAAGAGCATCCACACGCCGTAACAAGGCTTTCACTCGGGCGATGAGTTCAGGCACACTGAATGGCTTG
>CBFDBJ010000046.1:0-29182 GCA_965603015.1 uncultured Alphaproteobacteria bacterium | reverse complement strand
GAACCGCGCTATCGAAATTCTCGGCGGCGAAATGGGGTCGAAAGACCCGGTCCACCCCAATGATCATTGCAACAGGTCGCAATCATCAAACGATACCTTCCCGACCGCCATGCATATCGCGGCTGCCGAAGAGGCGCATCGGACCTTGATACCGGCGCTGAAACATCTGCACGGCGCGCTCAAGACAAAGTCCGAGGCCTGGTCGGGTATCATCAAGATTGGCCGGACGCATTTGCAGGATGCTACACCGCTTACCCTGGGCCAGGAGTTCTCCGGATACGCCGCGCAAATCGCCTATGCCATTGACCGGGTCGAAGGATCCCTGCCGCGCATGTATCAGCTTGCCCAGGGCGGCACGGCCGTGGGCACCGGGCTGAATGCCAAGCCAGGCTTTGCCGAAAAGTTCGCCGAGGAAGCCGCGAAAACGACCGGCGTTCCTTTCGTCACCGCGCTCAACAAGTTCGAGGCGCTTGCGGCCCATGACGCGATTGTCGAAATGTCCGGCGTGATGAACACAATCGCGACAGGTCTATTCAAGATCGCCAATGACATTCGCCTGCTTGGATCCGGACCGCGCTCCGGCCTTGGTGAACTAAGCCTACCGGAAAACGAGCCGGGCTCGTCCATCATGCCCGGCAAGGTCAACCCGACCCAGTGCGAGGCCATGACCATGGTCTGCACGCAGGTGATGGGCAACCACATGACGGTGACCATTGCCGGTAGTCAGGGACACATGGAGCTCAATGTCTTCAAGCCGGTCATGATCTATAACCTGTTGCAATCGATGCGGCTTATCGCTGATGCGTCGGTCAGCTTTACCGACAATTGCGTCGTGGGCATCGAGGCCAACGAGAAGACGATTGCGGATCTGATGGCGCGCTCGCTCATGCTGGTCACTGCTCTGGCGCCGAAGATCGGCTACGACAACGCGACCAAAGTCGCCAAGACCGCCCACAAAAACGGCACCACCCTCAAAGAGGAGGCCGTCGGCCTTGGCTTTGTCACCGAAGAAGAATTTGATGCGGTGGTCCGCCCCGAAGACATGATCGGGCCGAAGTAGAACGCAAATCAGGGATTGGCAATGGATCGCCCGGCAAAACGCTCCGTCACGCTTTCAGGTCATCGAACCAGCGTGACCCTTGAAGCCGCCTTCTGGGACGCGCTGAAGGAAATTGCCGACCAGCGCGGTTTGTCCGTTAACGAACTGATTTCAGAAATAGATGGCCAGCGCCTTGCCTCGGGCGGGCTCAGCGGCGCGGGGCTTTCAAGCGCCATCCGGATTTATGTTCTGGAATGGTTTCGCAAGGGATAGATTGAAAATCATTGTCACCCCGTATGCGCTGCTGCACGAAGTGATGCTGTGCTGGTACGGGGCCTACACCTCTTGAGGCTGAACCATTTGGATCCCGGACCAGCGAAGCAGCATTACATACTGCGTCGCATCCGGGATGACACATGGGGATTTCACGGCCCGTCCGGTGCCGCCAGATCATCCAGTTCTTCCGCCGTCACTGATACGCCATCAGAGCCGGGCAGATCGGGCATCTGTTTGGTCTGATTGGAGAGCAACCAGGCTTCGGTGAACTTGAGAACCAGCTCCTCTGCATCCCAAACCGTCTGCGGCTTCTTCAAGGGCCCCGAAAGTGCGCTGCGGAATTTTGGAAGACCTTCGTAATCTGTCAGATCGATCACCGTACGGCCCTTCATGGAAAGACTGGCCAAATCGATCTCGCCTTCCCCGGTCAGGCTGCCACCCTCCAATGCACCGACCAGCGAAATAGCCCTGAGCTTGCCATCGGCCAGGGTCATCTCCGCCTCGAGGTTGGTGTATTTGGTAGCCCCGCTTGACAGAGCCCCTTCAACAACAAGCCTCGCGCCCAGTTCGCCGGATGCGTCTTTGAGACCTGCAGAGAAGCCCGGCAAATCAAAGCCGTGCGCCGTGCCGTTCGACGCTTTGAGGCCCAGCATCCCGCTGAGTTCTCCACCAGAGATTTCCAGGATTTGCCATCAGCCGAAACCGAAAACGACAGGTCGCCCTCGCCGGTTAGTCCACTGGTGCCCAGCGAGACTGCGAGGAACTCCTGGAGTTTGATGCCGCGGGCCTTGCCTTCTGCCGATGCGATCAGGCCGGTTTTACCCTCGCGAAGTTTGACGACGCCTTTCCAGGTTCCGCCGAAAGCCTGAGCATCACCAATATCGAGGCTTAATCCGCCTGATTTCACTTGCGCCTTGAGGCTCGCAGTCGGCACCGCAATGCCGCCCAGCACTGTGTCCTTCAGCGACAAAGCCAAAGCGCCCGAGGTTTTCTTCGGCAGAGCGAAGTCGAGGGTCTTCGTTGACCATCCATCACTGCCATGGGGCGCGAGCAGTGCTAGATTTTCGCCTGACAGCTTGAGATCGAAGACCTGACCGCTATCCTTTTGCGCAACGCTGCCACTGCCAGCCAGGGATGCAGAACCAATCCGGAGCGCCATATTTTCAAATGCTGTGACCTTCGGCTGCACGTTCAAATCCGCGCCAAGCGTCACGGCGCCCTTGTTCTCAATTAGCTCGGTGAGTGTTTGCGACCACGGCGAGGCTGCGCCGAATGTCGTCAGGAGCGCGCTCAGCCCCGGCGCCTCTGCTTCCAGTTTCGCGGTAACCTGGGCTTTGCCTGAACCATCACTGGCATCACCCGCAACCTTATAGGTAACCTTGCCAAGCTCACCCTTGCCATCAAAGGTCAGGTTGAAGGTATCGGCGAAGAGTGTCTGTGCGCCGCCAAGAGCTCCCTCATAGGCAAGACCTTTCGCGGTTGCGACGACTGCGCCGGACGCCTTGCCGCCTGCAACGCCGAATTTCGCCGTCGCCTTGAACATCGGGTTTCCAGCGCAGCCCGGCACTGTCACGCCGGAGCGTTTTTCAACAAGAGAGCACAGCGCCAGACTTTTGGCGTCGAGACGCATCTTGCCGGAGAGAAGACCGCCTGCATCTTTTGAAAGCTTGCCGCGCAATCGCAGATCGGGCGTGCCATAGACCTGTAGATCTTCAAGGGTCAGCGCGCCGCGCACCATCTGCGCTTTCACATCGACACTGCGGCGGTCCAGATCAAAGCCGGTGAACTGCCGCAACTTCAAAATGGCATTGATGTCAAAAGCGCTCATATAGTCGAGCCATGTTTTGACATTGGTCCCTGTGCCGAAACGCTCAAGGTCAAGCCCCAGCACTTCAAGGTTGGCGCCCAGAGAGGGTCTTTCTGCCCGGGTCCGCACCAGGGCTCCCTCGATCTTGACCCCGTCCAGCGCCGCCTTGATGCCGGTCAGCTTTATGTCTTTATCGCCGGTGATGACATCGCCGGTCAGGTTGAGCGTCCGAAATGAACGACTGCGAGACCCTTCAAGGTCTGCGCCCATCCAGGTCAGGAACCTGCGCGCGTCACTGGTTTCAAGTGTGAGAGAGCCACGTTTCCGGGACGCGTCCCTGAGCGCATAGATCGTGTGTGTCTGACCCGGCAGCATCGCCTCGAACGACCCCAGCGCCGGGCCCGACCCGAGCAACCTGATGGCTAAGTCCACATCATCGATCCGCGTGTCGCGCAGCATCGCCGAGGCTGCTGCGACCACGATTTCAACATCAATATCGGGGCCGGTGTCGCTATTGGCTGCGCCCGCTGCCCCATGGGACAGAGCGCGCGCCAACTCGTCAAGATTGAGCGTCTTGCTTTCAATCCGGACTGTGCCTGTTACCGCCTGCGCTACTTTCAGATCAATCTCGCCAAGGCCTTTGGCTGTACCAATCTCGATGTCCAGTTCTGCGCCCTTCACCGCCCCCGCGCTCAGGGCCATCTGGCCCACCAGTTTTGCCGGAAGCTCCAGGGTGCTGGTCCCCGCCCAGGTATGTGCGCCCGTGCCCGTGATCGCCGCAAAGGGTATGACGAGTTGATGGGCCTTCGGCGCGATGATCTCGGTGCGCCCGTGAACAACAAGTGCCCCGGTGGAGCGATCCGCTGATCCATCAAATTTGAACGCCAGACCATCGGCGGTCAGGGCATCAATGAAAACCGGGCGCGGGCGGTCTGGCCGCATGGTTCCAATCTTGCCGGTGACGTAGAAGGCTTCCTCACCAAGTAGAACCCGGCCTTCCGCTTCAAAAGGGCCATTCATTGCGGCGAGGCTGGCCTGCCCGTGCTGTATATTCCAGCTAAAGGTCTGACTGCTGACAGTATCGGTGTAGGAGACCTTGATATCCCTGGCCGAGAAATCCTTGATCGAGATATCCCTGATGGCCTTGATCAGAAGCGATTCTATGCGGCCACCCGTCACTCCGCCGTTTTCAGAGTTTCGCGAAAACGCCCAATTGACCCCTTCGCCGCCGCGCTCCAGCCTCAGATCTGCCCCGGCTATTTCAAAGGTTTCTATTTGCAGGGCCCCGCGCAGCAACGGCGCCAGAGCCAGTTTTGCGGAAAGCATTTCAAGGGTCAGCAAATTGGTGGAAATTCCATCCGTGTGATTGGCAACGGTGACACCGCCGAGATCGACGGAAGGATACGGCAGGATGGTAAAGCCCACGCTACCGCTAATTTTGACCTCCCGGCCCACGGCATCACTTGCTGCCTGTTCAATGGGCTCGCGCCAGGATTGCCAGTCAATAAAGCTGGGAATGGTCGCGACAATGACCCCGACCGCCAGAAGGACGAACGCACTGAGTGTAAGAAATCGTCCCAAGCCAGAAATTCCCCATCGGTTTCAAACAATTAGCGCAACTCTGCCACGATGCCGGCGGCCCCGCCAACAGCCCCAAAATCCAGTCTAGCAAAGGTGCTGACAAGAGCCAATGCACAGTCCGGCCCACCGGGGCCGGTATAATGGAGGCGTTGCTTTTTTACCAATTGAAATCGCAATTTCAATCTGCGTTCAATAATGCACTTAAAGCCTTGAATCCCATGGGTTTTCGAGTAAACCTCAGGGCCTGTCTCTTTTTCCGTACTGCCTCCAAAGGCCTCCCGAGCGTTTATGGCCCCGTTACCAGAAGAAGAATTCCTGCGAAAGATGCATTGGCGCCACCTCAATTGGCGGCGCCAGCCCGCGGTCTGGTTTGTGGCCGCTGTGATCGGCACCTTTGTGGGCTACGTGGTGATCACTTTCAGAGTGCTCATAGAATCAATCAGCACGCTCACCTTTGGCGGGACAGAAGCCACCCTGTTTGAGCGTGCTCGCGATCTTTCGGCCATCCAAATTCTCCTGGTGCCGACGCTGGGCGGCCTGGCGGTCGGGCTTTTGATGAAGCACTTTCTGAATGACCGGACGGCTGATGGCATTCCGGATCTCATCGAGGCGCGAGCGCTCAGGTCCGGGCAGATCAAGCTGAAGGACGGCTTTGTTTCGGCGGTCATCGCCGCCGTTTCGCTGGGAACAGGTGCCTCTACCGGCCGCGAAGGCCCGGCGGCCCATCTGGGCGGAACCCTTGCGGCCTTTGTCGCCAAACAGCTCGACTATCCCCCGCGCATCGCCCGCATCCTGCTGGGTGCAGGAGCAGCCAGCGCCGTGGCTGCTTCGTTTAACGCACCCATCGCCGGAGTGGTGTTTGCGCTGGAAGTTGTGCTTGGCTTTTACACGGCCCGCGCTTTCGCGCCGATTGTGATCGCAAGTGTTGCCGGGGCTCTCATTGTTCGTTTACACATCGGCGATATGCCTGCCTTTGCGCTGCCGGAATTCACCATCAAGAGCATATTCGAGCTCCCGGCCTTTGCCCTTCTCGGTGTGATCTCCGCGTTCTTTGCTGTTGCCTTCATGCGCACAAGCATGGCGGCGGCCACTTTGTCAGATAAAATCAACATACCGATCTGGATCAAGCCTGGCATTGGCGGTTTCCTTGTCGGTGTTATTGCGCTGCAATTCCCTGAAGTCCTCGGCGTTGGCTATGGACCGACCGATGCGGCACTCAAGGGAACCTACGGGTTCTGGTTCCTGATCGCGCTCCTGATTGCGAAGACGCTGGCGACCAGCGCCTCGACGGGCTTTCGTCTTGGCGGCGGGGTCTTCTCACCCTCGCTCTTTCTTGGCGCCGTGCTCGGCGCGGCTTTCGGAATTCTTGTCGGCGGACTTATCCCCGGTCTGTCTTCGGAGGTCAGCCTTTACGCCATTGTCGGAATGGGCGCGGTATCGGCCGCCATTCTGGGTGCGCCGATCTCGACGACGCTGATCATTTTCGAGCTTACCGGCGATTACGGCGTCATGATTGCGCTTATGGTCGCAACGTCCACGGCCACAGTTCTGACCCAGGCAGCAATTGGCGGCTCCTATTTCCACCTCCTTGTTGAGCGAAGCGGCTATCACATCGCCGACGGACCGCAGCGCCTGCTGCTTGAGACGATCCGCGTCGAGGAGGTCATGACAGCCGATACGTCCGGGCTCGGGCGGGACGTTTCAGAGGAGAAATTTACACTCAATCCCTCCGACACAATTGGCCGGGTTTTTGAGCTTTTTGAACGGACCGACGAAGAAACTATTCTCGTGGTTGAGTGGGATGACCCCAAACAGCCTGTCGGTTACGTCTATCACAAGCGCGCCCTGCAGGTTTTCAACAAGGCCTTGATTGAAGCCAATATCGAAGAACATCGTTGATGCGGCACCCCAAGCCCGTGTTAGAATGAGAATCATGACAGGTGCAAATGATCCCTTTGACCTCGGCGGCTTGCCAGAGGAGGAAACGGCGCGGGCGACCGCCGCTGCCGATCATGCACCTGTGCGCGAGCCACCCTATTTGCAGGGGCTCAATCCCGAACAACGCGCCGCGGTCGAAACTACCGATGGACCGCTTCTCATTCTTGCCGGTGCCGGAACGGGCAAAACCCGTGCGCTGACAACACGGCTCGGGCATCTGGTTTTTACCCAGCGAGCCTGGCCGGGCCAAATCCTTGCCGTGACCTTTACCAACAAGGCCGCGAAGGAAATGAAAAACCGGGTCGAGAGGCTGATTGGCGGTGTCGTCGAAGGCATGCAATGGCTCGGTACGTTCCATTCAGTTTCTGCAAATATCCTGCGTCGCCACGCCGAGCTCGTCGGGCTTTCACGTGATTTCACGATCCTTGACACTGATGATCAAATCCGGCTCATCAAGCAGATTCTCGAATCTGAAAATATTGATGCCAAGCGCTGGCCGGCGCGCGAGTTCGCCTGGTGTCTCGACCGCTGGAAAAACCGGGCGCTGACACCGGATCAGATCTCGAAATCAGACGCCATGGAATTTGCAGAGGGGCGCGGCGCCGATCTCTACCGGCTCTATCAAGCGCGCCTCAAGTCTCTCAATGCTGCTGACTTTGGTGACCTTCTGCTGGAATGCATTCGCCTCTTCAAAGAGAACCCGGATCTTGCCGCCGAATATCAGAACCGGTTCAAATATATTCTGGTCGACGAATACCAGGATACCAATGTCGCGCAATATCTCTGGCTGCGTCTGCTTGCCGGCAAGCACAAGAACATTTGCTGCGTGGGCGACGATGACCAGTCGATCTACGGCTGGCGCGGCGCAGAAGTTGACAATATTCTGCGCTTTGAAAAGGATTTCCCCGGCGCAAAGGTCATTCGTCTCGAACAAAATTATCGCTCGACCCCGCAGATTCTCGGCGCCGCTGCCGGGCTCATCACAGCCAATGAGGACCGGCTCGGCAAGACGCTCTGGACCGAAGCCAACGGCGGCGAAAAGGTCAAGGTGCGCGGCGTCTGGGACGGACATGAGGAAGCCCGGCTGATTTGCGATGAAATCGAGACCCTGCAACGTGGCGGGCATCACCTTAATGATATGGCTATTCTGGTGCGTGCCTCATTCCAGATGCGCGAGTTTGAAGACCGGTTCATAACGCTTGGTCTGTCCTACCGCGTTATCGGCGGCCCGCGGTTCTATGAGCGCGCTGAAATTCGCGATGCCCATGCCTATTTGCGCCTGATCTATAATCACAAGGACGATCTGGCTTTCGAGCGCATCATCAATACGCCCAAACGCGGCCTTGCCAAGGCAACGATGCAGGTGCTGCACGGCCTTCGTCGGTCTGACCTGTCACTCTACCAGGCGGCCAGGCTGGTGATTGAGACTGATGAACTGAAGCCAAAGGCACGCGGATCCTTGCGCCAGTTCGTGGAGAATGTTGAGCGCTGGACAGCACATATCAACGATATGCCGCATCCGGATCTTGCCGGGCTGATCCTCGATGAATCGGGCTACACCGAGATGTGGCAAAACGACAAATCGCCCAATGCGCCGGGCAAGCTCGATAATCTGAAAGAGCTTGTGAATGCCATGGCAGAGTTTGAGTCGCTGCCGGAATATCTCGAACACGTTTCCCTCGTCATGCAGCTGGAACAGTCCGACGAGATCGACAAGCTTAATCTCATGACCCTGCATGCCGCCAAGGGGCTTGAGTTCCGCAGTGTCTTCCTGCCCGGCTGGGAAGAGGGCCTGTTTCCGCATCAGCGCTCGCTTGACGACGGCCTGCGCGCCCTCGAGGAAGAACGCCGCCTGGCCTATGTCGGGATTACCCGTGCCAAGGAGCGCTCGATGATTTCCCATGCCTCGACCCGCCAGATCCACGGGCGCTGGCAGAGCTCCATTCCCTCGCGCTTCATCGATGAGCTGCCGCAGGAATTCGTGGATAGTGATGCTGCCGAAGGGCTCTATGGCGACACAGGCCAGCTTTCCCCGATGGAGCAGACAGCTTTTGACAATTCCAGCTACTCAAGCCCGGGCTGGCGGCGAGCGCAGCAGAAGAGCACAAGTCAGGGCTATGGCGGCAACCATATCATTGAAGAGGCCGGTGACCTTGTTGCGACCAGTGATCCCACGGCAGCCACTTTTGTGAAAGGCGAACGCGTTTTTCACCAGAAATTTGGTTACGGAGCAATCGCCTCGGTGAACGGCAACAAGCTGACTGTTGATTTTGAAAAAGCCGGAGAGAAGCGCGTTATTTCTTCCTTCGTTGAACGGGCCTGATCCACACAATGACCCCCTACCACATCATCTTCCCCTCGCCGCCTGAACAAACCGAAGCGGTCATGGACCTCTTTGAAGACGCGCTTTCGGCCTCAGGCTATGAAAACGCCGAGACCGGCGACTGGTATGCCGAAGTTCAGTTTGAAACTGAAGGGGAGGCCAAGGCCGGTGCAGAACTTGCCCATACGACCTTTGGCGTGGCGGCAAGTGTGGCACTTCTGCCCGACATCGACTGGGTTGAGAAGTCTTTGGCGGACCTGCCTGCTGTGGAGGCCGGACGCTTCCTGATTCATGGCAGCCATGTCGATGCCCGGCCGCGCGCCGGACAAATCCCGCTGCGCATTGATGCGGGCCAGGCCTTTGGTACCGGTCATCACGGAACCACCCGCGGCTGCCTGATTGCGCTGACTGATCTTGTCAAGGAACGCACGCCGCAGTACGCCCTCGACCTTGGCTGCGGCACAGCTGTGCTGGCGGCAGGGTTGGCGAAGCTTGTGCCCTCAACCGTCCTGGCGACAGACATCGACCCGATCGCGGTTGCGGTTGCCAAAGAGGTCGCACGGGACAACGGTGTGCAAAATCGGTTGCGCTTTGCCGTTGGCCCCGGGTTCCGGGCGCCGGAAATCGCGTCATCCGCCCCGTTTGATCTCATTATCGCCAATATTCTGGCCCGACCGCTGATCTCTCTGGCGCCGGAGATACGCGCGAACCTTATGCCAGGCGGGAGCGTGATCCTGTCCGGGCTTCTCATTGAACAAGAACGCCGGGTGCTGAGCGCCTATCTCACCCAGGGCTTTCATATTCGGCGCCGTATCCACCTTGATGAGTGGTCCACGCTGGTGCTAGAACTCTGATTAAACGGCGGAAGGTAAACCATGTTTCAAAGCTACGAAATCAAGAGTGACAAGAGCTACGGCACCAAACATGTGCCGATCCTTCGCGAGCGGCTGAATGCGCTTGGACTTGACGGGTTTATTGTGCCGCACGCCGACGAATACCAGAACGAATATCTGCCCGACTGCGGCGAGCGACTGAAATGGATCTCCGGCTTTACCGGGTCCGCCGGTGCGGCGGTGATCCTGATGGACCGGGCGGCGATCTTTGTTGATGGTCGCTATACCATTCAGGTTCGCGCCCAGGTCGACGACGCCTTGTTTGAATTTGAAGACCTTGTCACGGCCCCGCCGTCCGACTGGATTGAAAAGAACGTGCCGTCTGGCGCGCGACTGGGCTACGACCCCTGGCTGCACGGTATCGAGGCCGTGAACCAGTTCAAGGCGGCGGCAAAACGCGCCGGCGTTGAGCTTGTCTCCCTGCCGGCTAATCCCATTGACGAGAGCTGGGATGATCGCCCCGACAAGCCGCTGGCGAAAATCAATCCGCACGGAACGCAATATGCCGGGCAATCATCCGAGGAAAAACGCCTCGCGATCGGCGAAGCGCTCGGCAAGCGAGGCGGCGATGCCATTGTCCTTGCCCAGCCAGCCTCTATTGCGTGGCTCCTCAACATCCGTGGCGGCGACGTTTCCCACTCACCGCTGCCGCTCAGCCGTGTTGTCCTCAACAGCGACGGTACCGCGGGCCTTTTTGTTGATGAACGCAAGGTAACGCCTGCCCTCAAGGCACATCTGGGAAATTCAATCACGATCCGCGACGAAGACAATCTGGCGGCTGCCCTGGCCGAGCTTGGCAAGGCCGGCAAGACCGTCGAAGCCGACGCCGGCACGGCTCCTGCCTGGGTTTTTGAGCGGCTGACGGAAGCTGGCGCAACAGTGAAGCGCTTTGCCGACCCTTGTGTCCTGCCGCGCGCGAAAAAGAACATGGTGGAGCGCGAAGGCGCCCGCCAGGCGCACATCCGTGATGGCGTGGCGGTGAGCAAGTTCCTTTGTTGGCTGGAAACAGCCGGACCGACCGGCGAACACGATGAAATCTCTGTTGCCAAGCAGCTCGAGGCGTTCCGCTGCGAAGATGCTCTCCTGAGAGATATTTCCTTCACGACCATATCCGCCGTTGGCCCCAATGCCGCCTTCCCGCATTATTCGGTTGATACCAATTCCAATCGCAAACTGGAAATGAACGGTATTTATCTTGTCGATTCCGGCGGGCAGTACCCCGATGGCACCACTGACATCACCCGCACCGTTGTCATTGGCGCGCCGACGGATGAAATGAAGGATCGCTTTACCCGCGTCCTCAAGGGGCACATCGGCATTTCGTCGTGCCGCTTCCCGGAAGGCACCGCTGGCGGGCAGCTTGATATCCTGGCGCGCCACGCGCTGTGGCAAGCTGGGCTTAACTTCAATCATGGCACCGGCCACGGCGTCGGTTCCTATCTCGGCGTTCACGAAGGCCCCCACTCCATTGCCGCCCATAAAAAGGCGATGGATGCACCGCTGGCTGAAGGCATGATTGTCTCCAATGAGCCGGGCTACTACAGAGAAGGCCACTACGGCATCCGCATCGAAAATCTCATTCTGGTGACAGCGCCCGAGGCCATCGACGGCGGTGAGCTGCCGATGCACGGTTTTGAAAACCTCACCCTTGCACCGATTGATCTTAATCTGGTGGAGAAATCTATCATGTCAGATAGTGAGATCGCGTGGCTCAATGACTATCACGGCGAAGTTCGCAAGGTTATTGGACCGCTTGTCGAAGGTGAGACGAAGGCCTGGCTGGAAAAGGCGACGCGGGCGATATAGCGCTCACTCATCACTATATTCATTGTCATACCCGGGCTTGACTCCCATTGCCCGACAGGGTGTGCAACGCACACCTGAAAGGGGGGTATCCAGAGCTGCACACTTTGATTTCCCCTCACTGGATTACCGGGTCAAGCCCGGTAATGACAGTAAAAATGATGTCTCTAATACCCCTCAACCAGTTTCAGCCACTCTTCTTCTGTCAGCGTTTCAACGCCGAGCTCTGTGGCTTTCTTGAGTTTTGAGCCTGCGCCCGGCCCCGCGACCAGGATGTCTGTCTTTGCGGAAACGGAGCCCGAGACTTTTGCTCCCAGGCTTTCGGCGCGGACCTTGGCTTCGGAGCGGCTCATCTGTTCCAGCTTGCCGGTAAAGACGACAGTCTTGCCGGCGACGGGGCTGGAGAGATCCTGGGCTTCAAGGGGGACGACTGTGACCTGATTGAGGAGTGCGGCGACGGCGTCCCTGTTATGCGGTTCGTGGAAGAACTGGACGAGGGCTTCAATGGCGGTATCGCCGAAGCCGTCGATGGCGATGAGATCGGCGTAGGCCTGGCTGTCTTTGTCGTTTGCCTCGGTCACTGCTTCAATGAGAGCTTCGGGGCTATCAAAGTTGCGAGCCATGAGGCGCGCCGTGGTCTGACCGATATGGCGAATGCCGAGGGCAAAGAGGAAGCGGTCGAAGTCAATGGTGCGGCGCTCTTCAATGGCGGCGAAGAGGTTTTTGACGGAGGTTTCACCCCAACCCTCTTTTTTGGCGAGAGGATTGTCGGAGGCTGCATCCTTTGTCGCCAGCGTGAATATGTCCGCAGGGCTTTTGACCAGACCGTCTTCATAGAACGCTTCGATCTGTTTTGATCCAAGACCTTCGATGTCGTATGCATCGCGCGAGACAAAATGCTTCAGGCGCTCCACGGCCTGTGCGGAACAGGACAACCCGCCGGAACAGCGCACCACCACATCTTGTTTGCCGGTCTATTCATTGACGTCGCGATTGGCCTCGCTGCCGCAGACGGGGCAATGGGTTGGAAACTCGAAGGGTTTTTCTCTGCCGGTGCGTTTTGCTTCCACTGCCTCAACAACCTGGGGAATAACGTCCCCTGCCCGCTGAATGACAACCGTGTCCCCAATGAGAACGCCCTTGCGTTTGATTTCATCTTCATTGTGCAAGGTCGCATTGGAAACTACGACACCGCCGACAGTAACAGGCTTGAGCTTGGCAACGGGAGTGAGGGCTCCGGTCCGCCCAACCTGTATTTCGATGTCTTCAAGAACCGTTGTCGCCTGTTCCGGCGGGAACTTGTGGGCGATGGCCCAGCGCGGCGCGCGGGAGACGAAGCCGAGACGTTCCTGCAGATCAAGCCGGTCAACCTTGTAGACCACGCCGTCGATGTCATAGCCAAGACTGGAACGAAGTTCTTCTATTTCACGGTAGTGGTCGAGGATGTCCTTAATGCTTGCCGTGGCCAAGGTCCGGGGATTGGGCTTAAAGCCCCAGGCTTCGAAAGTCGCAAAGGCTTCGGTCTGGCTGGCAAAGGGAACGTCGCTCATATCGCCCCAGGCGTAGGCAAAGAACTTCAAAGAGCGCTCCGAGGTGATGCGGCTATCGAGTTGGCGCAGCGATCCGGCAGCGGCGTTGCGCGGATTGGCGAAAGGGGGTTTGCCCGCAGCTTCCTGCCTTTCATTGAGTGCAGCAAACGCGGCGTGTTCCATAAACACCTCACCGCGCACCTCAACAACATCGGGCCAGCCCTCACCCTTCAGCGTGCGAGGAATGTCGTCGATGGTGAGAAGATTGCGCGTCACATCCTCGCCCACCTCGCCATCACCGCGCGTCGCGCCTTGCACAAAGCGGCCTTTTTCATAGCGCAGTGAAGCGGACAGGCCATCAATCTTGGGCTCTGCTGTCAGAACAAGTTCGTCGCTTTCTTCCATGGAGAGGAAGCGCCTGATGCGATCGACAAAATCGCTCACATCTTCATCGCTGAAGGCATTGCCGAGAGACAGCATGGCGCGCGCATGCGTGACCTTCTGAAATCCCTCGGCGACGCGGGCTCCGACCTTGAAACTCGGGCTGTCACCGCGAATCAGTTTGGGAAAGCGCTTCTCGATGGCGCTGTTGCGCTGACGCATGGCGTCATACTCTGCGTCGGATATGAGCGGCGTGTCTTTGGTATGGTAGTGTTCGTCGTGGGCGGCAATGGTCTCGGCCAGAAATGCGAGTTCCTCGCTCGCCTCTGCTTCGCTGAGTGCCTCAACGTCTTTGGTTGCCATGTCGCGGTTCACTATTTGCCTTATTTCCCGGCACCTGATGCAATCAAACGGTTAGCAGCGGCGCGGGCTTCATCAGTGATTTCAGCACCAGACAGCATGCGGGCAATTTCCTCGAGGCGCTCGGGTTCTGCCAGACTAGATATCTGTGTTGTCACTTCGTCGCCAGCCCCTTTGCCCTTTTTCGTGCTATTTTTTCCGTCGCCTTTTTGGATGCGCCAGTGATGGCTTGCCCGGGCGGCGACCTGGGGCGAGTGAGTCACAACGAGGACTTGCGCATCCGTTGCAAGCCTGGCCAGGCGCTCGCCGACCGCATCAGCAACCGCGCCGCCGATGCCCTGGTCAACCTCGTCGAAGATCAGGGATCCGGCGCTGCCTTTCGCCGCCAATGACACTTTCAACGCCAGGACAATGCGCGCCAGTTCGCCGCCGGAGGCGATGGCGATCAGGGGACCAAAGGGCGTACCCGGGTTGGTCGAAATTTCAAAGTGAACCCGGTCAAATCCGTGCGGGCGGAAGGTTTCGCTGGTCTCGATGGCGGTTCTGAAACTTGCCTTTTCGAGCTTGAGCGGTGGCAGTTCTTTGGCGACGGCCTTGTCGAGTTCGCCTGCGGCCTTTGCCCGGGCTACGCTCAACGTCGTGGCGGCTGTTCTATAATCAGCTCTGGCCTGCTCCAGAGCCTTTTCCAGTTCATCGAGTTTTTCCTCGCCTGAAGCTGCATCGTCGAGCTTTTGGCGAAACTGAATGATGAGACCCGGCAGATCCTCGACCCTGACATTGTGCTTGCGCGCACCGGCGCGAAGACCAAAGAGCCGCTCTTCAACGCGCTCCAGTTCGTTCGGATCAAAAGAGATTTCCCTTTGCGCCTCGGCAAGAGCCGAGCGGGCTTCATCGACCTCATTCAAAGCGCGCCCGAGCGCATCAATGGCCGGATCAAGCTTGCCGCCAGCCTTTTGCGAAACGCCTTCCATCTTGCGCAGGGCAGACGAAAGCCTGCCGTCGATGCCCTGACTTCCCGCGAAGGGACGAAGCGCGGCTTCGATCTCCTCGGAAATTTTCTCCGCGTGCATCATCAGACTGCGGCGGGCGGCGAGATCCTCTTCCTCATCGCCTTGCGGTGCCAGTTCTTCAAGCTCTGCCAGAACATGTTGGAAGTAATCGACCTGCGCGCGCGCGTCCGCGACCTCGGCAATGGCTTCATCAAGATCGCTGCGACACTTTTCAACCCGGGTAAAAAGCCTCTCGACCTCACTGACGTCCCGGGTGAGACCGCCAAAAACATCGAGCATTTTTTGGTGGTTGGACGCACTGAGAAGACCGCGTTCATCGTGCTGACCGTGGACTTCGAGAAGAAGGTCCCCGACGAGGCGCAAAAGACCGACGCTCACCGGTTCGTCATTGATATAGGCACGCGAGCGACCGTCATTACTTTGCACCCGGCGCAGGATGATCGAGGCCCTGCGGCCTTCTTCAAGGGAAATGTCATGCTCTTTCAAAAGCGCAACAACCAGGTGATCCGTCGCCACCTCAAAAAGAGCGGAGACAGTTCCCCGGATCTGTCCATGGCGGATGAGACCCTTGTCGGCGCGAGCGCCTGTTGCAAGGCCCAGACTATCCAGCAGAATGGATTTACCGGCGCCGGTCTCGCCGGTCAGGACGTTGAGGCCGGGACCGAGTTCGAGATGCAATTCGTCAATCAAGACGATATTGTGGATTTTGAGTTCAGCAAGCATGGACCGTGAATTGACCTCCTGCGTCCTTCAACCCTAAAGAACCTTGCCAATGGTGCGCGAAAGCCACGTTTTCTCTTCGGCCTTGGGCTTCAGGTCCTTTTCTGCCAACAACCTGTAACTGCGTTTGTACCACTTGCTGCCTGGATAATTGTATCCCAGAACCGCGGCGGATGTCTGCGCCTCATCATCGACCCCCATGGCCAGGTAAGTTTCAGTCAATCGATAAAGGGCTTCGGGCGTATGTGATGTGGTCTGATAGTCTTCAAGAACATTGTTGAACCGGTTGATGGCTGCAACATACTTCTGGTTACTTTGGTAAAAGCGTCCGACGGCCATTTCCTTGCCTGCCAGATGGTCCCGGGTCATGTCAAACTTCAGCTTGGCATCGCGGGCATATTCGCTGCTCGGAAAGCGGCGCATCACTTCGCGAAGCGCCTCGGAGGCCTTTCTCGTCGTATCCTGATCCCGTCCAACATCGGTGATCTGCTCATAGTAGCAAACGGCCTGAAGATAATAGGCATAGGCGACGTGCTCGTTGCCGGGGTGCAGCTTGATAAATCGATCGGTCGCGTTAATCGCTTCTTCGTATTTGTTGGCTTCATAGTAGCCGTAGGCGGAGAACAGCATCGCCCTGCGCGCCCACGTAGAATAAGGATGCTGCCGCTCAACTTCGTCAAACAGCAGAGCTGCCCGTTGATGTCTTCCGGCGGTCAATGCGTCCAGTGCCTGATTGTAAATCGACTCAACGGGGCGCTCAACATAGACCAGATGTACGGGTTCATCGTCTCTTCCGCCCGCGCAACCGGCTAAAAAGCTCATAGTCATCACGACAGCCAGCCAATGCTGGCCCTTGATACGCCCTGCAAACATTCCTCGTCCTTTCACGCAAAAGCCCGGATTTCGGACCCTGGAGTATCCACCACATTCACTTCACAACTTTTTTTACCAAAAAAGGCAATACCAGCGTGGCGAAGACTTTCTTCTACCTCAATGCGACCTATCTTACTAGATGCGACGCCTGAAATCCGCAATTTGGGGGTTTCAGGATTTTTAGGGGTCAACAGAAGGATGGAAAACAGAAATGGTCAACGAAAACGAGCCGAGACTGGCCAAACGGGTCGATAGTCATGTCGGCGGGTGCATTCGAAAAAGGCGGACATTGCTTGGTCTTACCCAGGAGCAACTGGCCTCGACACTGAACATATCCTATCAGCAGGTCCAGAAGTACGAGACCGGCGCGAATCGCGTCAGTGCCGGACGGCTTTTTCAGATCTCCCAGGAGCTCTCGGTAGATGTTGGTTATTTTTTCGAGGGTCTGGAGACCACTGGTGCGGTGGAAATGCCTCACGGCGGGCGCAATCGTCCAACGATTGAATTGGCGAAAAACTTCTCGGAAATTGATGACCCTACCGTTCGAGCGGCGGTTTCAAATCTGGTTCGCACGCTGAAGTCCGGCGATGGTGAGGATCAGGAAGACACCTCAGACGATCACTCCTAGTTCAGATTTTCAGATTTCATTCAGGCCGGTGCACTGGTGATTCAAGCCAGGGCATCGGCTTCGATGTATTGATAGGCCTCGGGCTGTTTAAAAAGCGCCCGCAGGAGTGTGTTGTTGAGGGCATGCCCGGAACGCACTCCGGTGAATTCACCTATGATTGGCGCTCCGGCGAGTGAAAGGTCACCGATAGCGTCGAGGACCTTGTGCCGGACAAATTCATCTTCAAAGCGCAGACCGCCTTCGTTCATGATGCTTTCGCCATCAATCGCGATCGTATTATCAAGGGATGCGCCTTTGGCGAGGCCCAGCGCCTGCAATTGTTCCAGCTCGTGAAAAAAGCCGAAGGTTCTCGCCCGGGCGATGTTCTTCCTGAAAGTCTGGGCCGTAACATCCAGTCCATAGCTTTGCTGGCCAATGGCCGGATTATCAAAATCTATGTCAAAGCGGACCTGGAAGCCGCCCTCGCCCGGATGAAGTTCGGCTCTCTTCAACCCTTCTTCAATGCAGACTGATTTAAGTATTTTCAGGACGCGTCTGGGTTTGTCCAGCTCCTGGCACCCGGCATCTACAAGCAGGTCCATGAAGACTTCGCTGCAGCCATCCGCAATCGGGATCTCCGGGCCATCAATATCCACTTCGATGTTGTCGAGGCCGAGACTGGCGAACGCGGCCATAAAATGTTCGATAGTTGCGACGCTGGTGCCCGCCTTGTTGATGATTGTCGTACCCAGCATTGTCTCACCAACGTTGTCGAACCTGGCTGCAACTTCATTGTCCGCATCTGCGATATCGACCCGTCGAAAGAGGACACCCGTGTCAGGCAAGGCTGGCTTCAGGGTCATTTTGACTTCTGCACCGGAGTGAAGAGCAATGCCGGTGTATTCAACCGATTTCAAGATTGTTGTTTGTTTTAACACCCCTGGATCCCAATCCTTATATTTCACTCGAGCAGTTTATAGCGCCAAACTATAGCGGGTTCACATACAACAATCCACTCCTGCTGCACGGCAAGAAAAACCCCGGACATTTCTGCCCGGGGTTTTTGTACGAATTCAAAACCTCTCCTCTCAACTGACCACTCAATTGGAAGGGCGCCTCAAAAAGGCAGGAATATCAAGTTTGTCTTCAGGAATTGAAGGATCATTGAGTTGACTACCAGGGTCGAGGGTGACCTTGGGAGCATCAACCATACCCTCGGACGGTTTTGGCGGGCTGATACTCGGCGCGGCTGGCTCAACACGCTGATCCGAGGTTTCTTCGGGCTGGGAGAAAAGCCGCTGACGCCCTCCGGAAACCCGGCTCAGGAGCCCACCACGCTTGCGACGAACACGTGGTTCGTGTGGCTCAGGCGCTTCAAATCCGGGCAGCATTCTTTCCCTGGAAACAACAGGCGCAGCCTCCTCCTCAGCTTGAGCAGCAGAACGCACCTCGGTGCCCCGGGTGGTTTCAGGGGTTATTGTCGGGGCTGCCGGCTTCTCATTTCTGGTGGCGAACTCGGAGGCCCGCTGAATGAGATCCTGGGCCGTTGATCCAGCTTCCTGCGGGATCGAGGCTTCAGCCGGTACAGGAGCGACGGCCTCTGCATCGACCGAACCCATTACTTCAGTCACATCGGCGACTTGTGCCACATGCGCTTCCATCTTGTCGACTTCGGTATCGGCTGCAGGATCTGAAGAAACAGCGGCAGAACCTACTGCTCTTGTGCCACCCTGCGGAGACGCCGCCGGACGCCCTGAAGCAGTTCTCCATGCCGGGCGCTCGGGGCGCTTCAAGACAGCGACATTGGACACAGGCTCGGTCGGATCAAGTTCGAGTTCGTCGGCATTAATGCCTGTTGCAACGACGGAAACCCGCATCGGTCCTTCCATATTTTCATCAAAAGTCGAGCCGACAATGATGTTGGCTTCCGGATCGACTTCGGAGCGGATGCGATTTGCCGCTTCATCGACTTCAAAGAGAGTCAGGTCCATGCCGCCGGTAATATTGATAAGCACGCCGCGCGCGCCCTTCATGGAAACCTCGTCCAGCAGCGGATTGGAGATCGCTGCTTCAGCAGCTTCAAGAGCCCGTTTTTCGCCTGTCGCCTCGCCAGTTCCCATCATGGCCTTGCCCATTTCGTCCATGACAGTCCGCACATCGGCAAAGTCGAGATTAATAAGCCCAGGCATAACCATCAGGTCGGTAATGCCGCGCACGCCGGAGTGAAGAACTTCGTCTGCCATGGCGAAAGCATCAGCGAAGGTGGTCTTTTCGTTTGCGACGCGGAAGAGATTCTGGTTGGGGATAATAATGAGCGTATCAACATATTGTTGAAGCTCCCTGAGCCCGGCTTCAGCGATACGCATCCGGCGCGCCCCTTCAAACTGGAAGGGCTTGGTAACAACACCTACGGTCAAAATACCCTGCTCGCGCGCCGCCTGTGCAATGACTGGCGCTGCGCCGGTACCGGTGCCGCCACCCATGCCGGCGGTAATAAAGACCATATTCGTGTTAACGAGATTGTCGAGGATCTCCGCCAGGCTCTCTTCGGCAGCCGCGCGGCCAACCTCTGGCCGCGACCCGGCACCCAGACCTTCTGTAATAGCTGTTCCGATCTGAATACGCCGCTCGGCACGGGAGTTGTGCAGCGCCTGGGCGTCTGCATTTGCTGCCACAAACTCGACCCCTTGCAGATTGGACTCGATCATATTGTTTACGGCATTTCCGCCTGCACCGCCGACACCAAAGACTGTAATTCTGGGTTTCAGCTCGACTGTCTCTGGCATTCGCAGATTGATGCTCATGTTCTGCTCTCCACTTTCGCTAATTCACGCACCGAATAATCCACCTGAGGACGATTCGCCTGTTCATAATCTATCAAGTATTCCGCCCAATTAGTTAATATTCGTTAACGAATTGGGGAATTGTTTCGCATCCGTACCTGTTTCTTCAGCACAATCTACCAAAGCCACGCACGCAACCTCCCGATCTTTGATTCGAAAGGCACGTATGAGACTTCCTGCGGCCTGAACGCGACATCGACCGGAGGATCTGTCGCGAAGGTCAAGAGACCTGCGGCGGTGGAAAAAGCCGGGCCGCGAGTTGCATCTGCCAGACCGGTCAATTTCGTCGGTCGGCCGAGACGCACCTGTTTGTCCAGGATACGGGCACCAAGTTCCTTGACCCCGTTCATCTGACTCGCACCGCCGGTCAGGACAGCGCGCCGACCTGCAATTTGGGCCTTTGGGTTGGCGGCAATCAAATCGCGCACATGCTCAAACGTCTCTTCCAGGCGCGGGCGAATGATCTGTGTCAGTGTTGAGCGCGGGACTGAAACGCCCTCCGCGTCGTCATCTTCACCAACTTGTGGAACGCGGATCATGTCTCGGTCATCATTTGGTCCGCCAAAGGCGCTGCCATAAAGCGCTTTCATTCGCTCGGCATTGTCCATCGATGTCGACAGGCCGAGCGCGATGTCATTGGTGACAGCGTTGCCGCCAAAGGGAACAACGCCTGTATATTGCAACATTCCTCTGGCAAAAACCGCAACGGATGTCGTGCCGCCGCCCATATCGACCACAGTCACACCCAGATCCAGTTCATCCTCAACGAGACAGGCGAGGCCTGATGCAAAAGGTGAGGCAACAAAACGGGTTACGTCGAGATGGCAACGCTCTACACAAACCCGTAAATTGCGCAAAGGCCCGGGAGCTGCGGTCACCAGATTGACGTCCACGCCCAGTTCCTTGCCGTACATGCCTTCAGGGTGGGCAATGTTTCTATTGGCATCAATTCGATAGCCGGTCGGGACCGCATGCACAATCTGATGCTCGCCGCCATCAAGCGCAGCAAGCCCTTGCCTCAGGACCCGGCTGACATCTGCCTCCTCAACTTCACGACCATCGATGTTGATGACGCTCGAAGACGTATGACTGCTGATACCGGACGTTGAGAGATTGACGACCACATCGCGAACCGTAACGTCCGCCATGCGTTCAGCAGCCTCGACCGCAGCCCGGATCGATTGCTCGGCCAGCTCCATGTCAACGACAGAGCCGTTCTTCAGACCATGGCAGATATGATGGCCAATCCCGATGACACGGACAGGCAACGGGGCGCCGGACTTGCCGGTCTCCTTAATACCGATAAAGCAGGAAATTTTGGTTGAACCAACATCAAGCGCTGCGAACGTGCGCTGCCTTAGAGCCCCGCGAGCTGCCGGTCGCGCAGCTTCAGTCCGGTCTCTTCTTACTCTGGCGGATGAAAGAAAGTTCATGCGCGCCTTCATCTCCCTGATCTTGTTGTCGTCGTCAAAACCGAGTTAGCATCCCCGGTCCAATTCACTCAAATTTCGCATCTACGTCCTCGACCCTGGCGACCACAAACGATCGGCTTCCTCATCGGTCAATTTCAAGTAGACCCTGTCAGGCAGCCTGAGGTCGACAGATTTGATCTCCTGCTTGAACAAATCATACTCATTATTGTATTTCACAATTCGCGACAGTGCAAAATGAATATTTTCAGCAGGCAGACGGATTTCAATCCCGTTTTTCAGTCTCAAGTTCCACCTGCGGTCTGCAACACGGATGGCGGAAGCGAAGTTTTCCCGAATGTCGGGAAATGTGGCCAGAGCCGTTAGCAGTGCGGCGGTCTCCCCCGGCGCTCCCGGTCCAACGACGAGTGGCAGGTTCATGGCCCATTCATCCCTGAACTCATCCAGGACAAACCCGTTGTTATCCACCAGGTGCAGGTTGCCATCCATCTGCCAGATGGCGACAGGACGGCGCTCCGTGATCACGACATGGATTGTACGCGGGAGAAGCCGGATGACCTTGGCATCCTCGACCCACTCAATTTCTTCAAGACGGGCCCGGGCGGCCGCGACATTATAATGCAAGATGGACCCGCCCTGGACAATGCCAATAGCCTCGCGAACATCGTCAAGATCGGCACGATTGCGCCCCTCAACCCGGATTTGCTCGACAGACAGGCCCGAGGCAACAAGCACATGACGTGTTGCATCACCTACTTCATCAGCGGCCCATTCGCCAAGCCCGGCGGCCAAAGCCACATAGAGCGAAACTGCCACAACGACGAATGAGCCGATCAGGGCATGAAGGCGATACCCCAGGATCCGATCCCTCAGATCCGACACCTTCTGTTTTTGCCTCCCAAGCCAGCTCAATTTCTTGCGGCGCGTCCCTTTGCGGGGTTTGGATTTTGCTCTGGATTTTGAACGGGATTTGGGAGCAGCCGGTTTCCTGGCAGCATGTGTCCTTTGGCTTATCGCTGGCATGATGCGTCCTCCACCATCCAGCTCACAAGATCAGGAAAGGAAATTCCCTTGAATGCGGCTTGTTCAGGAACCAGAGACGTCGGTGTCATGCCGGGCTGAGTGTTGATCTCCAGCATAACCAGATCGCCCGGGCTCTTTGTCGTATCGTCGTATCTGAAGTCGGCGCGAGCGACACCGCGGCAGCCAAGGGCTTCAAAGGCCCTTTCAGACTGGAGACAGGCCTGTACGAAAATTTCTTCCGGCACTTCGGCGGGCAAAATATGCGCTGATCCACCCTCGGCATATTTCGAATCGTAGTCATAAAAACTTGCTTTGGGATCAATTTCTGTAACGCCAAGTGCCGTTCCATCCATCACAGCCACGGTCAGTTCACGGCCAGCGATGAAGCGCTCAAGCATGACTTCGTCGCCAAGGCCGGAATCAGGACTGGCAAGCTCTGCCGGTGGACGATTGTCGCCCTCGCGGATCAAAAAGACCCCGACTGACGAGCCCTGATTGACCGGCTTGATGACGTAAGGCGGCTCCATAAGGTGAGACTTCATGGCATCCTTGCGCGCCGCGACGAGCCCTTCAGCACATTTGATACCAACCGGCGCAAAGAGAGCTTTGGCGCGCTCCTTGTCCATAGCAATGGCCGAGGCCAGCACGCCGGAATGTGTGTAAGGAATTTCCAGAACCTCGAGGAGCCCCTGGACGCAGCCATCTTCGCCCCATTGACCGTGAAGCGCATTGAAAGCGACATCGGGTTTGACGTCCTGCAGCCGCATGGCAACATCATGATCAACATCTATCTCGGTGACGCGGTAGCCGTTCTCGCGCAAACCGGCCGCACAGTCCCGGCCGGAGACAAGCGAAACCTCGCGCTCGGCCGACCAGCCGCCGCACAGAAGGGCCACATGTTTCTTCGTCTGACTCATTCTATACTCATACCCAGGACCCGCGACCCCGATCGGAGCCATACCTTTTCAGATCTTCGTTCATCTTGGTTAACGGATCTTAAAGATCCTTAACGTAAAGCTAATTTTTTTCACCCTGTTCCCGGCCTGTTCGCCTTATTTCCCACTCGAGTTCAACACTGCACGTCTCCTTGACCCGGCGGCGCACTTCTTCGCCCAGATTCTCAAGGTCGGCAGCCGTCGCCTCACCCAGATTGATCAGGAAATTACAATGCTGTTCGGAGACCTGAGCCCCGCCGATCTGCAACCCCCGGCAACCGGCGGCATCAATGAGCTGCCACGCCTTGAGCCCGCCTGATAGTGTGAGATCGGGATTTTTAAAGGTACTGCCACCGGTCCGGCTCTTGATTGGCTGGGTGCTCTCTCTGGATTGAGTGATCGCATCCATGCGTGCCTGAATGGCTTCGGGGTCATCCCGACGTGCCTGAAAGCGAGCCGACGTAAATATGAGGTCTTCAGGAACGTCGGAATGACGGTAGGAGTAGCCCATATCCTCAACCTTCAAGGTTCGGCTGCGTCCTGTTCGATCGACGGCGGTGCATTCGATCAAAACGTCTTTTGTTTCAGTTCCATAAGAACCGGCATTCATGCGCAATGCGCCACCAATGGCTCCGGGAATGCCGCGGTAAAATTCAAGCCCGGCAAGTCCGGCCTTTTGGGCGCGACGCGCAACGGTGACATCAAGCGCTGCGGCCCCTGCCTCGACGACATCGCCTTCGATCTCAATCCCGCCAAAGCCCCTGGCAAGGCGGATCGTAACACCTTCCAGACCACCGTCCCGCACCAGGAGATTGGAACCGACACCGATAACCCGAACCGGGATATCATCAGGACAACCTCGGAGAAAAGTGGTGAGGTCATCGAAGTCTTCGGGCGAAAACAGGATATCCGCTGCCCCCCCGACGCGAAACCAGGTCAAGGCATCAAGTCGCGCGCCCTCAATATATTTACCGCGCACATCAGGAAGTTTTTCAATCAGGCTGGCCACGTCAGCTCCCTGCCTTCAAGGCCTTAAGCTCACCGGGAAGAGTGTTCGCCCAATTTGTGATGGTTCCGGCGCCAAGGCAAACCACCACGTCGCCGGGCTCTGTCACCTGCGCAATAAGGGGGGCCAGGGATGAAGGATCTTCAAGCGGCAAGACATGCTTGTGACCGTGGGCCCTGAGGCCGTCAATGAGCGCGAGCTGGCTGGCCCCTTCAACAGGCGCTTCGCCTGCAGCGTAAACGTCAGAGACGATTACCGTATCTGCATCATTGAAACAGGTGCAGAACTCATCGAAGAGTTCTTTCAATCTTGAATATCTGTGCGGCTGGACAACAGCAACAACCTTGCCGGTAAAGGCACCCCGAGCAGCCTTAAGGGCGGCGGCAATTTCCACCGGATGGTGACCATAGTCGTCAACGACAGTAACGCCGCCCACAGTCCCGGTTCTGGTAAAACGGCGATTGACACCCTCAAAGGACGCCAGCGCCTTGCGGATGTCTTTGGGCGCCATGCCCATTTCCCGGGCAACTGTTATGCCTGCAAGTGCATTGAGGACGTTGTGGTTGCCGGGCATGGGAAGCCGCACGTCTTTCAGGACCTCCTCCCCCTCATCTTTCTTGAAGACGACAGAAAAGGTCGCGCCACTTTCGGCAAATTTCATATCAACCACCCGGACGTCCGCTTGCGGACTTTCACCATAGGTGATGATCCGGCGGTCCTCGATCTGGCCGATCATGGCCTGAACTTCGGGATGATCGATACACAGCACCGCAAACCCGTAGAAAGGAACATTTTCAACAAATGTCCGAAAGGCTTGTCGCAGGGCCTCGAAATCACCGTAGTGATCCAGGTGTTCGGGATCCATATTGGTGACCACGGCAATGGTCGAGGGTAGTTTGACGAAAGTGCCATCAGATTCGTCCGCTTCCACGACCATCCAGTCACCTTCGCCAAGGCGCGCGTTGGTGCCATAGGCATTGATGATACCGCCATTGATCACGGTGGGGTCAAACCCGCCACTTTCAAGAAGCGTTGCGATAATGGATGTGGTCGTGGTCTTGCCGTGGGTCCCGCCAATGGAAACACACCATTTCAGGCGCATCAGTTCTGCCAGCATTTCAGCCCGGCGCACGATGGGCAGGTGGCGCTCGCGCGCCGCAATGAGCTCCGGATTGTCCGATTTGATGGCGCTCGATATTACCACGACACGGGCGCTTTCGAGATTGTCCTCGTGCTGGCCAACTTTAATATCGATACCAAGTTGCCTGAGCCGCGCAACATTGGGGCTCTCTGACGCATCAGAGCCCTGTACCTCGTAATTCAGATTGTGCATCAACTCAGCGATACCGCTCATGCCAATGCCGCCAATGCCGACAAAGTGAAGCTTGCCCGTCTGAAACGGTGATGCCTTCATTTACCTTCTCCCTTGGCCGCCGACGCTACCTCTACGGCGGACTGCCCCCCGTTTCCACCCGATGCCTGCCTGCTATTACCCCCTTTGGCAATACTTTCAACCAGATCGGCCAGCTCCTGTGCGGCGCGGGGTCTGCCCATTTCCTTTGCAGCATCAGCTGCGCCCTGAAGCGCGGACGAATCCTCAAGGAGATCCGTCAGAAGCTTTCGAACGGCCTCAACGCTCATCTCTTTTTGTGGCATGAGCCAGGCGCCACCCGCCTCTACCAGGTATTTGGCATTTGCTGCCTGATCCCCGTCCAGCGCCTGCGGCAGCGGGACAAGAATAGACGGACGCCCGATGACCATCAGCTCACAAACCGTAGATGCGCCGGAGCGAGATATAACCAGGTGTGCGTCGCGCATGCGTTGTGGCATATCGCTGTAAAAGGTTTCAACCAGAGCCATGACGCCAATGTCTTTGTAGAGCGCCCGCACCTTCTCCAGATCTTCGGCCCTGGCCTGCTGACACACCCTGAGCCGCTGCCTCAAAGGTTCACTCAACAGGCCAATGGCTTCGGGCACTACGGTCGAAAGGATTGCAGCACCCTGAGAGCCCCCGAAAATCAGGAGGTTGATATCGCCTTCGGCGCCAGGAGCGACATATTTGCGGCCAGCCTGTTTGACGACTTCCGCTCGCACCGGGTTACCAACCAGGGTCTGGCGCGTGCGGGCTTTCGCAGGAATGCCGACCGGGTTGGGGACCGTAACACCAACGGCTGTCATTCGGGGCGCGAGCGCCCGATTGGCACGTCCCATGACGCCATTTTGCTCGTGAATGACTCGTGGCAACCGCCTGAGCACTGCGGCGATCATCGGGGGGATTGAGGGATATCCGCCAAAACCGACAACTGCTGCAGGCTTCATCCGCCCCAGGAGCCGATAATTTGACCAAACGGCAGACATGATTGTCATGAGGGCCTGAATTTTGCCGACCAACCCTCGCCGCGCGATGGTTGCCGAACTGGATGTCACCATGTCGGTGCCCTCAAAACTGTCTTTCCAGCGCATGCCTCGCTCGTCGGTGATGAGCGTAATCTCGTGACCGCGGGCGATCAGTTCGTTGGCAAGAGCCTGGGCAGGGAAGAGATGTCCGCCCGTTCCGCCTGCAGCAATGACGATCCGTCCCGCTTTACTCATTAGCCGCCGCCTCTGACGAGACCACCATGGGACACGGCTCGTGAAGCGGCCCGCTTGCGCGTCAGCGCGAGGATCATGCCGGTGGTGATGGCCAGTGCAAGCAAGGAGGACCCGCCGTATGATACCAGTGGCAGCGTCATCCCTTTGGTCGGCAAAACTTTCATATTAACGCCAATGTTGACAATGGCCTGAAGGCCGAAGAGTGAAACAAGACCCGCCGTTGCCAGTTGGGTAAAGGGGTCGATGGTTTCAAGCGATCGAACAAGGCCGCGCCAGATAATTGTACTAAACAGGATCATCAGCGCGAGGCACGCGAAAAGACCGAACTCTTCCGCCGTTGCTGCAAAGATGAAATCCGTATGTGCATCAGGCAGGACGTGCTTGATACGTCCCTCGCCAAGCCCCTGCCCTGTTACACCGCCCCTGGCAATAGCATTAAGCGACAGATCAATTTGATAGGTGTCGCCGCTGCCTGGATGGAGCCATGTCTCGACCCTTGTGCGCACGTGATCGACAGTTATGTAGGCGGCAACCGAGAGCCCGGCACCGATGGCCATCAGCGTGATAATCCAGCGCCGCGGCGCTCCGGATAAAAGAAGCATAATGACAAAGGAGGCTGCAATGAGGCTCGTCTGTCCAAAGTCCGGTTGCCGCACCAGAATCAATACGACAAGCCCCGTGATAGCAGCAGCTATCAGGCTGATCTGCTTGCGATTTTGCTCGGTAACTGATGCGAAGATCGCAGCCAGCACAATAATAAACCCGGGCTTCAGGAACTCGGACGGCTGCAGGGAAAAACTGCCGAGGGATATCCAGCGAGTGGCTCCCTTGATCTCCATCCCCACAAAGGGAAGGATGAGAAGTCCGACAAAGGATACCGCAAAAATGATAAATCCAAGACGGCGAATTGCAGTGGCATCAAGCAGCGCTATGCCGAGGATAAGCGGAATGGCGACGAGCATGAAAGTGAATTGCCGAATGAAGAAATGCAGCGGCTCGAGTTGCAGACGTTCGGCGACCGCGGGACTGGCAACGAGACCGACAAGAAGACCGGCCGCCATGAGCAGAAAAACACAGACCAATATACCCTTGTCGACAGTGAACATGAGTTCAGTCCAGGCGCTGCGGTCAGTTCGTGCAAGCTTCATTGTGCGACTTCGCCTCCGTCATCGGTGTTGATTGGCAATTCAATAACATTCGACTGCGTCTCGACAAGATCCTGCGCAAGCCGGGAAAAGGCGTCGCCGCGCTCTTCAAAGTTTCTGTATTGATCGAAGGAGGCGCAGGCCGGGGACAAGAGGACCACCGGCCGCTCTGCCTTCGAGACTTTCGCCTCTTTGGCGGCCAGCGCAATCGCCCGCTCCAGGGTTTCCGCCTCAACGCAGTCGACCTCGCCAGCAAGCGCTGCGGCGATTTCACCTGCGGCTTCTCCAATGAGATAGGCGCGGCGAATTTTGGGGAACAGGGGTTTCAACCCGCCGAAGTCTTCGTCTTTTCCCTGTCCGCCGGCAATCCAGTAGACATCGTTGAAAGCGCTGATGGCCTTTAAAGCTGCCTCAAGATTGGTTGCCTTGGAATCGTTGACAAAAAGCACCTTGCCGACTTTGGCAACGGCCTGGCTGCGGTGCGGAAGGCCCTCAAAACTTTCAAAAGCCGACTGAAAACGACTTCGCTCCGTTCCCAGTTCATGCGCCACTGCATATGCAGCAGCTGCATTTTCCCAATTGTGACGACCGGCAAGGGATGTGATTGCACCCAGGTCCGCAACCTTCTCAGCGTTTGGCAACGTCCCGTCATAGAGATACCCGCCAACGACGAAAACGCCTTCACCGAGCACCTGTTCGGCGCTGACGGCGACCAGCGCTTCTTTTCTGGAGAGCGTAAACTGGGTGCACAGCTCCTGTGTCGGTCTCGAGCTTGCGCCGACGATAACCTTGCCGCTGCTTGTCAATCGATCAACAAGACGCATCTTGGCTTTCATGTATCCCGCCATGTCACCATGGCGATCCAGATGATCGCGTGTCAGATTGAGAAAAACGACAATGTCGAGCCTCAGACTCTCTACCAGATCGGCCTGATACGAAGAAACCTCAAGCACATAAACAGTTCCATCTTCGGGTGGCTCCAGGTCAAGCACCGGGACCCCGATATTGCCGCCAACCTGGGCTTCGATCCCGGTGCGCGACAGAAGGTGTCCAATGAGAGCGGTCGTT
>CBFDBJ010000045.1:0-29257 GCA_965603015.1 uncultured Alphaproteobacteria bacterium | reverse complement strand
AGGTAAACTGCGGTAATTCGGACAGCGCCACATTCATCCGGAAGGTACCGGAGCCGCATTTGAAATTCTCCATCCGGCGGTAAAAGTCTTCAGGCAAGTGCTCCACCGCGATCATGTTCAAGAAGAGCAGCTTTGGACCGACATTGGCAACTACCGCCTTTGCGCGAACCGCCGAGCCATCCTCAAGGAGGACGCCGCACGCCCGACCGCCTTCCATGATAACCTCGCGGACCCCGACCCCGGTTGCAATCGAGGCGCCGTGAGCCTCTGCAGATTTCGCCATGGCCTGTGTGATCGCTCCCATCCCGCCGATCGCATGACCCCAGACGCCCTTTTTGCCATTGACCTCTCCGAACGCATGGTGAAGCAGAACGTAGGCTGATCCCGGCGTATACGGGCTGCCATAAAACCCGACAATCCCGTCAAAGGAAAACGCAGCTTTGACCGCGTCGCTTTCAAAGTAGCCATCGAGAAAGTCAGCAGCACTCATGGTGAAAAGATCGAGTAACAACCGCTGCTCTTCAAGCGTAAGGGCGCGCATGTCGTTACCGATGCGCGCCGCCTTGATCAGTTCAGTCCAGCCACTGCCTACATTGGGCGGCGTCTGGAGAACAAGACCACGCAGCACATCGGCTATGCGTTCAAGATCAGCATAATAGCGCGGCAGAGCATCAGCATCGCGTGTCGAAAACTTTGCGAGCTCGGCTTTCGTTTTCTCAAAATCCGGGTTGAATTCGAGATAGCGCCCGCCCTCCATCGGCCAGAAATTGGAGACTTTTCGTTCAACCACTTCCAGACCAAAGGCATGCAGCTCAAGGTCATTGATAACTTTCGGATTGAGCAGGCTCACGGTATAGGCCGCCGCCGAGTTGCGATAACCGGGGTGAAATTCCTCGGTCACAGCCGCCCCGCCAACAACCTCGCGCTTTTCAATGACCTTGACCGAGAGGCCGGCGCGCGAAAGGTAACCGGCCGTTGTAAGACCATTGTGTCCGCCGCCGATTATAACGGCGTCGAAAGTTTCTGTCTTTGCGGTCATCTATTTCAGCCTTTCGTTTTCCTCGTGCATGCGCCCGGGCGACGGTTCATCTTCCATCTGCGCGATCGGAATGGCATCTATGATAGTTGTGATAGCATGAAGGAGGGCGGTTTCGGAATTGCTGATTGGCCCCGATGAAAAGCCTGATGAGCCCATACCCTCCTGGACCCGGGCCACAAGGTCGGTATCTTCACGATTGACCTGACGGTTAATCCGCCAGTTGAGATAACGTGCTGCCTTCATCTCCCGGCGGTCATCGGGCAGGGCATAGGGAATTTCCCGGATCAGTGTTTCGGTTGCCGAGATAGGGATAAATTGCATGAAGTCGACCTGATCAGGATAGATATCAAAGGCAAGGTTGGGCCACATACGGTAGTAAACCCAGCGCCTTTGTGCATGTTCCGGAAGGTGCGGGGCCTTCGGCAGGAAGGCATCATAGGCCCTGACAGACGGGCCCGCACCCGGGGCCGGCTTGATATTGCCCCACATCTTGTGAATGTCACCTTTCACCTCAAGGCCATAGGTGTCTGCAACAAGGCTCGTCAATCCTGGGTGGGCCGGAGCAATATGCATGGCGTCCGAATAATTGTCGGCGATATTCTTCCAGTTGACCGGCCGGTGACGCAATGTCACGCGGCCAAGTGGCTTGAGGTCATCAAAGCGGTGCATGGCGATTTCTTCGGTGTAGGGCGCAAACATTTCCTCAACGCCGGGCCCGGAGCCTTCGATGCGAACAAAGACAAAACCGTAGAACATTTCCATACCGACCGGCACGAGGCCATGAGTGTCGAAATCAAGACCTTCGAAATCCTCGGCCCCAGGGACACCGATAAGAGAACCATCAAGCTTGTAGGTCCATGCGTGATAGGGGCAAGTAATTCGTCCGCCGCAATTGCCCTGCGGGCCATCAAGGATCCGTGCGCCCCGGTGTCGGCACACATTGTGAAAGGCGCGAACCTCATTGTCCTGGCCGCGCACGGCAACGATTAGTTCATCGAGAAATTCGAACGTGAAATAGTCGCCGCGCTCGGGAATATTGCTGACATGGCACACGAGCTGCCACGACCGCTTGAACAGTGCCTCGCGTTCAAGGGCGAAGAATTCCTCATTGGTATAGGTCCAGGCTGGCAGGCTCCGGGGCATACAGACTCCACAATTCAGCGCAGATTGCGCGAGAAGAATGTCGTAGCACAATCTTGCAGGCGAAGCAGCGCCGGAAAGCCGGAAATCAGGACAAATGTGCGAATCCCGTTTAGTGTTCGCCGGGAGCAGCGGGCCTGGATCGCCCGCTACATTTATCGGGGAGCAAATAGTGGGTCATTCTATCCTTGGGAAACTGGCGGTCGCTACCGCATTTATCTGCCTGATGTCGGCGGCTGCATTTGGCCAGGACAAAAAGGGGGAGCACAAGGCCCCGGAGGCAAATGGTCCGGAAGCCAGCGAGCCACGGGTTTTTGAGTCAGCTGGTGCGATCACCCTGCGCGGCAAAAAGATCAAATATCAGGTGCGTGCCGCAGAGACCTACCTGCGGGATAAAACCGATGCCGCTGTCGCCTCAATGTTTTCTGTCACCTATACAAAGTCTGGCGAAAAAGACCCGACCAAAAGGCCCGTGGCATTTGTCTTCAATGGCGGTCCGGGGTCGGCATCGCTTTGGCTGCACATGGGGGCAATCGGGCCCAAGCGAGTTGATGTGAGCTCGGATGCCGCTGACCGGGAAGATCGTCCGGAGGATGACGGCGCACCGCCTTTCGCAATTGTTGATAATCCCGCCTCGTTGCTTGATGTCACCGACCTTGTGTTCATTGATCCGATTGGTACCGGATACAGCCGTGTCTTTGGTGAAGAGGACCCGAAAAATTATTACGGCGTCGAAGAGGATGCAAAGTCTGTCGGACGGTTCATTCGGCTTTGGTTGACCGAGAACAAGCGCTGGAACTCACCGAAGTATCTCGCCGGCGAAAGCTACGGTACGACGCGCGCCGCGGCTCTCGTTCGTGAATTGACCAGCGGTTATACCGATGTGGCGTTCAACGGGGTCATTCTCATCTCCGCCATTCTGGATTTCCAGACCGCGCGGTTTGCACCGGGAAATGACACACCGCACGTTGCCTTCTTTCCATCCATGGCAGCGGTAGGCTGGTATCACGCCAAAGTGGATCGGTCCGCATGGGCCAATGACTTTGACAGGTTCATCACTGAGGCGCGGAGTTTTGCTGTCCGCGAACTCGCTCCATCCTTGTTGATGGGGACGGCTTTGCCGCAGGATGAATATGATCGGATCGCAGCCCGGATCAGCGCTTTTACAGGGCTGACTGAAGACTATGTGAAGCGCGCTCGTCTCCGCATAAACAATATGCGATTTATGAAGGAATTGCTTCGCTCGGAGGGGCTGGTTGTCGGGCGCTTTGACGGGCGCTACACAGGCAAAGACTCGAATGACACCGGCACCATATTTGAGGGCGACCCGTCAGGCTACGGCATGGATGCTGCTTACACAGCGGCGGTCAACGATTACTTCACGCGGGACCTGGGGATTGACATTGTCAGGGACTACGAGGTTCTGAAGGGCAAGCGCTGGAACTGGACAATGGAAGACCAGGGCGGCTGGCCCGCCTATGTGAATGTCGCGCCATGGCTGGGCAAGGGAATGCGGCAAAACAGGGAGATGCGGGTCTTTCTCGGTTCAGGCTGGTATGACCTTGCAACGCCCTTCTTTGGTGCTGAAATGGCGATGCAGAAGAACGGCATTGTGGCGGATCGCGTCGTAACGGAATACTACGATGCGGGTCACATGATGTATCTGCGCGAGCCAAGCCTCATGAAGCTCGGCAAGGATTTGAGAAAGTTCATCGAGGAGCGGTAGGGCGAGTAGCACCACCTGCCTGCCAGCACGTTAGCAGGTTCAGGTCACTTCCCAGGTCCGTCCCTGGCGAATGAGTGCATTGAGGTCGCCCGGGCCGCTCTTTGCCTTGACCTCATTGGCCTGCGCGTGAACCGCATCTTCAAAGGCCGGTGCCGGATCTGAATAGATCACACCCAGGGCAACCGGGAAGTCAACCCGGTCAAGTTCGACAAGCAACTGCGCCATGACCTTGTTGGTTTGGTCATGCACAAGGATGTCACTTTCTGTGACCCCGTCCTCGCCAATGGTCACGACTTCCAGGGCAATGGTTCCAGGCTTTAAACGAAGGCCCCTGTTGCTCTCCTTGCCAAAGATCATCGGCTTGCCATCTTCCAGCAACAGCTGGTGATCAGCGGCGACCTTTTTGTTGGTGAAGTCGGCAAAGACATCTTCATTATAGACGATGCAATTTTGAAAGATTTCGACAAAAGACGCGCCGGTATTTGCATGCGCTGCCTTGAAAACACCGGGCATATGCTTTTGTGCCGTATCAATGGTCCGCGCAACAAACCGTGCGCCCGAACCCAGTGCGAAGGAGCAGGGATTGAGCGGTCGGTCGATGGAGCCATAAGGCGTCGAGGGTGCCCGCGTGCCTTCCTTTGACGTCGGCGAATACTGGCCCTTGGTGAGACCATAGATCTCGTTATTAAAGAGCAGGATATTGACATTCACATTGCGCCGCAGGATGTGCAGCATGTGATTGCCGCCAATGGAAAGGCCGTCACCGTCGCCCGTAATCATCCACACATCAAGCTCCGGATTGGCCAGCTTGACCCCCGTCGCAATCGCCGGGGCGCGGCCATGGATCGTATGAAAGCCGTAGGTCGACATGTAATAGGGAAAGCGCGACGAACAGCCGATGCCGGAAATGAAAACCGTGTTTTCCGGTGTGGCGCCAATCTCGGGCATGGTGCGCTGAATACATTTCAGGATCGCATAGTCGCCGCAGCCAGGACACCATCGGACTTCCTGGTCCGAGGTAAAATCCTTCGCCGTCAGTTTTACAACTTCGTTCATCATCGTTACTCCCGAGTGCGCCTTGCGCCTCAAATTTCTCTTTATTCTGCTGCCTGGGCAGGAAGTTCATTCTGAATGGCTTCCAGGATCTCTTCGATCTTGAATGGTTGTCCCGAAACCTTGTTAAGGGCGATCGTCGGTGTGAGATACTTGTCCCGCAGCGCCGTCACCAGCTGCCCCATGTTCATTTCCGGGACCAGCACCTTGTCAAAGCCGGCAAGAAGGTCGCCAAGGTTGGCCGGGAACGGGCTCAGGTGCCGGATATGGATGTGGGAAACATCAAGACCTGCCTTGCGCGCGCGGCGCACGGCTTGTGAAATCGGTCCGTAGGTCGAGCCCCATCCGACAACAACCATAGCGCCCTTGTCCGCACCCTGATCAACATCCTGAGCCGGAATGTCATTGGCAATCCCGGCGACCTTGTCGCGCCTGAGGTCACCCATCCTCTGATGATTGTCAGCGGCGTAGGAGATGTGACCGGTGTCATAATCCTTTTCGATACCGCCAATGCGGTGCTCGGTGCCTTTTGTACCAGGCTTGGGCCAGTGGCGCGCAAGGGTTTCTGCATCTCTCGTGACGGGACTGAAATCCGATCCGTCGTCGGGCGCTTTGGCATAGGCAACATCAATAGGGGCGAATGTGTCCATGTCAGGGATCAGCCAGGGTTCAGCGGCATTCTGAATATAGCCGTCAGTCAGAAGCATCACCGGCGTCATATATTTAAGCGCAATGCGAACCGCCTCAATCGCGGCATAGAAACAGTCGCTCGGACTGCGCACGGAAATGACAGGCAGCGGCGCATCGGCGTTGCGGCCATAAAGCGCCTGATAGAGATCAGATTGCTCGGTCTTGGTCGGCAGGCCCGTCGAAGGTCCGCCGCGCTGGGCGTTGATGATGATCAGCGGCAGTTCGGTGACAATGGCAAGACCAATGGCTTCGGTCTTGAGTGCGATACCAGGACCCGAGCTTGACGTTACCCCCAGCGACCCGGCAAAGGAGGCGCCGATGGCAGAGCAAATCGCGGCAATCTCGTCCTCAGCCTGGAAGGTGATGATATCAAAATCTTTCATCTTGGCCAGTTCATGCAGCACAAGGGAGGCAGGCGTGATCGGATAGGAGCCCAGCATGATTTGTGTTTTTGCCTGCTGACCGGCGGCGGCAATGCCCCATGAAATAGCCTGTGCGCCCGTGACGGTGCGATAGGTGCCAGGCTCATGCTCCTGCGCGGCAATCTCATAGCGCTTCATGCCAATCGAAAGTTCTGCCGTTTCGCCGTAGGCATGACCGGCATTCAGGGCGCCGATGTTGGCATCGCGCACCAGCTCGTTTTTGGCGAACTTTTCCGACAGCCAGTCGGTGATCGGCTTGCGCTTGCGGCCAAACATCCACAGCATCAGCCCCAGCATCCACATGTTCTTCGAACGCAGGGCATCTTTGTTACCGAGGCCAAATTCGCTCACCGCTTCGAGAGTGAATTTGGTGACGTCGATTTTGAGAACCTGATATTTGGCCAGCGTGTCATCTTCGAGCGGGTTGGCCTCAAAGCCGGCTTTCTTCAAATTTCTGTCAGTGAATGAGCCGGTATCCAGCACCACAAGGCCGCCCGACCGTAGCAGCGGCAGGTCAACCTTGAGCGCAGCCGGGTTCATGGCAACCAGAACGTCCGGCGCATCGCCGGCGGTCATGACATCATTGGATCCAAAGTTGATCTGATAGGCCGAAACCCCGAAAGTCGTTCCGATCGGTGCGCGAATTTCAGCGGGAAAGTCAGGAAAGGTAGATAACCCGGCCCCGGCAAGTGCAGTCGAAACCGCAAACTGCGATCCCGTCAGCTGCATTCCGTCGCCCGAATCCCCGGCAAACCTGACCACAACTGACTCAAGGCGGTCCGACCCGGACCCGCTCCCCGAATTCTCTTCAGACATTTCCGTTACTCTCTCTTGACTGGCATTTTCCGCACAACTCTCTCTGCGCCATTAAAACAATTCTGACGCCCCCTGCAAGCATCAGAATCATATCAATCGTAAAGTTTGTGCACATTGCAGCGATTTTGCCGATTTTCATCACAACGGCCTGTCATTTATGGAAACATCGTCAATGAAGAGGCCTTCATTGGAACCATATCAGGGCATTAGGGCCGAACCGGCTACTGCGACACCAGGCCGCAACAACGGGCATGAGATTGCGAAGTCGAGAAAAGCACTTTCCAGTATGATCACAAGCTCTGACCTTTCTGTCCAGAGGGGGCAAACTTCGGAATCGGATAAATACCGTGAATTCTCGTTTGACATCGGCGCCGCCATTTTCACCGGTCCTTCTGGCAGGAATGGCATTGCCGCAGATCGCACATCCTGTGGTTGGGCGTCTCGCCCGGTCCTTTGCTTCCGGTCTGTGGTCCCGTCACAGACGCAATTTTGATCGCCTGTCAGATTTTGAAGGCGCACGTTTCCTGATCGATCCTGTCGACTTGCCGCTGGCCTTTGTTCTCGAACTGGCTGGCGAAGGGCCTGAGGTGTCCACACTATCAGCGGGCGAGGAGCCTGAGCAAGTGACGGCGAGCATTCGCGGTTCGTTGCGTGCCTTGCTGGATCTGGCTGCCGGACGTGTGGATGGTGACGCCTTGTTTTTCAACCGGGATCTTTCCATTGAAGGTGACACCGAAGCCGTTGTGGCGCTGCGTAATGCGATGGACGACGCCGATCTTGATCTGCTTGAAGAGTTTGCTGAAGGTTTCGGACCACTGGCGCGCCCGGCCCTGCGTATGGCGACGCGCTCGGCATCCCTCTTTCAGCGGTTGTCGGAAGATGCGAACATTATCCAGCAGGCAATCCTCAGCCCACTGACAAGACGGATTTCCTCGCAGGAAGCGGTTTCTGATGAATTTGAAACGCGGCTTTCAACTTTGGAAAAGCAGGTGAAGAAGCAGGCGGCGCGATCAAAGGCTGCTGCCGGCAAGAAAAAGGTCGAGGTGTCTAATGGGTAAGCTGGAACTTGTTTGTCCGGCCGGAACTCCGGCAGCCCTCAGGGCAGCCGTTGGCGCTGGTGCGGACACGGTCTATCTGGGCCTGCGGGACGCCACCAATGCCCGCAATTTTCCCGGTCTTAATTTTGATCGCCAGGAGCTTTCCGAGGGCGTGGACTATGCCCATGCGCGCGGTGCAAAAGTGTTGTTGGCCATCAATACCTTCCCCAAAGCCGGCGAGCCTGAACCCTGGCACAAGGCTGTCGATGATGCCGCCCGGATCGGGGTTGATGCAGTGATCATCGCCGATATCGGCGTTGCAGCCTATGCCGCTGAAAAACATCCCGATCTGCGCCGCCATCTTTCGGTCCAGGCGGCCGCGTCCAGTGCCGAGGCGATCAATTTCTATGTCAATGAATTTGGTTTCAAGCGGGTGGTTCTGCCGCGGGTTCTGAACGTGCCGGAGATCGCGGTTCTCAATAGTCAGATCGATGTCGAGACCGAGGTTTTCGTGTTTGGTGGTCTGTGCGTGATGACCGAGGGCCGCTGCACGCTGTCGTCCTATGTCACCGGCCAGTCGCCCAATATGCGCGGCGTGTGTTCGCCGGCCTCCCATGTACGATACGAGGAAAAGGGCACGCAGCTCGTCTCGAAGCTCGGCGATTTCACCATCAACTCCTGGGGCCAGAACGAGCCTGCCGGATACCCGACCCTGTGCAAGGGACGTTTCTCCACCGGTGGCGAAGCCTCCTATCTCTTCGAAGAGCCAACCAGCCTCAACATCGGCATGATGCTGCCCGAGCTCGCCGCCGCCGGGGTCACCGCGCTCAAGATCGAGGGGCGCCAGCGCGGCAAGGCCTATGTCGAAGAGGTGGTGCGTAATTTCAGACAGGCTGTGGACGCGATGGACACCGATACCCCCTTTGATACGTCGGACCTTGAGCGCCTTGCAGAAGGGGGGCGCTCGACATCGGGGGCCTATAAAAAGGCATGGGCATGATCAGCAAGACCGAGCTTACCTTGGGGCCCGTCCTCTACAACTGGTCGCCGGAACGCTGGCGCGATTTCTATTTTGAGATTGCCGATGAGGCCGATGTCGATAATGTCTGCATCGGCGAGGTGGTCTGCCAGAAACGCGCGCCATTTTTTGTGCCGCATATTGCCGATGTGGTCGAGCGCCTGGAACGCGGCGGCAAGAAAGTAATCCATTCAGCGCTCACCCTGCTCATGAGCCAGCAAGACCTTGCCCTTGCCAAATCTCTCACCGCAGAAGAAGGCTTTTATGTCGAGGCCAACGACATAGCCGAGGTCGCCGATCTGAAAGGCCGCCCCTTCGCCGTCGGTCCCTTCGTCAATTGTTACAACGAAGGCACGCTTCAGTGGCTCACGGACGTCGGCGCAACACGCGTTTGCCTGCCCGCCGAACTGCCGATGGACGCCGTCGCTGCGATTGCCTCAAAAGCCACCATTGATGTTGAAGTCCAGGCCTTCGGACGCACGCCGCTGGCCATTTCCGCCCGCTGCTACCATGCCCGCTCTCGGGACCTGCATAAGTCGGGCTGCGAATTTGTCTGCGGCGAGGATGCCAACGGCATGGTCGTGGAAACCCTCGACGGCAAGCCTTTCCTCACCGTCAACGGTACCCAGACCCAAAGCTACACCTGCCTCAATCTGGTCTCCGATCTGACAACGCTTCGGGACCTTGGCGTGACCGCCTTCCGTCTCCACCCGCAAGCCATCGATATGGTCGAGGTCGCGCAGGTCTTCCGCGCCGTTCTGACACACAGCGTGACACCGGATGAAGCCATGGAACGTCTCGAAGACCTGTGGACCCAAAGCCCGTTCTCAAACGGCTTCCTCAAAGGCGTTGAAGGCGTGAAGATGGTCGCAGAGGCGGAGTAGAGGCTCAGCCTCGCACAATTTTCATCAACTCTGGCACCCGCTCCTTCGCAACACCCTGAAACTGCACACTGGCGCGGTCGATCAGGCCGCTATAGCGGGCCTTGATGTCTTTCGCGACCGCTTCGGGTTCGCCAACCACAGCGAAAGCCTCCAGGATATCATCCTCGATAAGCGCGCCCATCTCGTCCCAGCGGCCCTGCTTGGACATCAGGTTCAATTCGCCTTGCAAGTCACCCCAGCCGTGCAGATCAAGAACGCCCTTGTAGGACGGCGTCGAGCCATAAAACGCGATTTGCTTCTTGGTTGCTATCTTGATCTCGTTAAACTTTTCTTCCGTGTCCGCAGTAATTGCAAAGATCGGATAGACCAGTTCAAAGTCCGCACGCTTGCGGCCAAATTTTGTCAGCGTTGCTTCAATCGTCGGCACCGTCACTTCGCGAATATAGCGCTCTGTCGTGAACGAGTGGATCAGCAGTCCGTCGGCAACCGCCGCTGCGGTCTCGGTCATCTTCGGGCCGACCGCCGCAAGAATGACATCCGGTCGCCCGTAGTTTGTATCAAGCGGCGTGAACATCGGTGTCATCAACGTGTGTTTGTAAAACTCACCGCGAAACTGAAGCTCCTTGCCATCGTACCAGCAATCCCAGATCGCGTGCAGCGCCTCGATCATTTCCTTCATCCGCGTCGCCGGGCTCGACCAGTCCATGGAATAGCGCTTGGTAATATGTGGCTTGATCTGGGACCCGAGCCCCATCTTGAAGCGCCCTTTGGAGAACGAATTAAGATCATGGCCAAGATTGGCAAGGATCATCGGATTGCGCGCAAAGGCAACCGCGATCGAGGTCATGATATTGACCCGGGAGGTATGCTCCGCCGCCAGGACCAGTGGCAGGAACGGATCATGCGAGGTCTCAAACGTCAAAACCCCGTCATAGCCAACCTCCTCAAGCCATTTTGCCTGGCTCGCAACAGACCCCAGATCCTGGCCCACACCGGCGTCGAGTTTCATGGCACATCCTCCGTTTTATGTTGTTTGAGTATGAGCTTATTCCCAAACAAATAGATTGTCATCCTCGCTAGTGCGCCAGATACATCTACAACTCAACGCGTCTCGTCACCCCGAGTTCCTCCAGGAACGCCTCGTCGTGACTGACAATCACTACTCCCCCGTCAAAGGCCGCGAGCGCCTGGGCAACGGCGATCTGACTGTCGAGATCGAGATGGTTATCAGGTTCATCAAGCAGAAGAAGCTGCGGCGGTTCAGGCGAATAAAGCAACGCGGCCAGCGTGGCCCGCATGCGCTCGCCGCCGCTCAGGTGTTCAATGCGTTTGAAGGCATCGTCTGCCCGGAAGAGGAACCGCGCCAGAGCTGCGTGGGTCTCGCCCGGTTTGGCTTCAGGGTTGATAAGCCTGAAGGCATCGAAGATTGTTTCAGCACTTTCAAGCAGCTCGGTCTTTTGATCGAGATAAGCCGTGCGCGAAGCGGTAACGATGACCTTGCCACCGGATCTGTGATCAGACGGATCGATCTTGCCGCCGATCAATTTAAGGAGTGTGGATTTACCTGACCCGTTTGGCCCCGTCAGGGCGATTTTCTCACCGCCCCTGAGGGTCAACGAAAGCTCATTGAAGAGCATGTCGCCTTGCCTGCCATAGCCAAACGAAAAATCTTCAAGGCGCAGCAGGCCTTGCCCCGGTTTGACCCCGGAGGAGGGCAGGTCGAGGACAAGAGTGTGATGGCGCTCAAGCCTGCCTGCCGCATCCTTCAGCTCCTGTGCAGCTGCGCCGAGAACCTCAGCCGTTTTGCGCTGTCTCTTTCCTGCTGAAACCTCCGAGTTTTCCAGTTTCCCGTCGAGCAGTGACTTGCCGTGGCTGCCATCGCGCCGTTGCTTTTTGCCGGTTTGCGCGCGCCGCGCGGCTTTTTCCTGTGAGATTTGCGCTTCTCTTCTGATGTGTTTGACCCTTTTTGCGGCCTCTTCCAGATCGCGCTTCGCCGCCTCTTGCTCCATCGCCTTGTGCGCGAGAAAATCATTGTAACTGCCGCGGTGACTCCTCAGCCCAAGCGAGGACAGTTCCAGCACACGGGTCGCCGCGCGCAGCACCTGCCGGTCATGGCTCACGACAAGCATGCCGCTGCCCGACTGTGCTGGCCACGCCTTGATAAAATCAACCACAAAAGCGCGAGCCTCCGTATCAAGATGATTGGTCGGTTCATCAAGGATGAGGAAGTCAGCGCCGGAAAGTTGGAGTCGCGCCAGTTCGACGCGGGTGAATTCACCGCCACTGAGACTGGAGACCGGGCGCATGAGATCAAGTCCCTCGAGCCCGACAAGTCCCAGCGCTGCTTCGATGTCCTGCCGGAGTGTCCAGCGATCATCAAGCCGCGCCAAATCGTCCTCGCTGCCGACACCTTGCTCCAGCTTCTCCAGTGCGCGCAGTGTCCTCGCCACACCGAGATGCTCGGCAATCGAAAACCCGCCAGGCGGCACTGATGTTTGCGGCAAATAGCCGATGCGTGAGAGGCGCGTGACTTCTGCCCCGGGCCAGTCTTCTGCGCCAACCAGAAGGCGCACGAACCGTGTCTTGCCTGTACCATTTCGGCCGGTCAGTGCCGTGACTTCGGAAGCAAAACTGAGAGTCACCTCGTCTTCAAGATCCGGAAAGACCGGCCATGACGAGATGTGCGTGACAATATGCGCCGAGGCGCCAGGAGGGGATTGCGGCATGGTAGGACTCACAAAAGAAAGGGACTGCGAAAAGGGTTACGCGGTTCTAGCTTCTGTGATCGGTCATTCATGTCTCCAATAAGGGGCGTTTGCCAGACGCTCTTGAAGGGCAACAGATAGGGGGTGAGGGCCATTCCGTCAAGAAGGGCTCTCAATGGCAAGACACCTGCCGAAGCTAGAGGCCGCGCTTGTCGACGGGTGGAGCAACTTTGAAAATGGTTTGGGCGCGTTCCGAATCGTCATCACTGTCAACAGTTTGACGCACATAGGCAGAATTCCACGCGCCTTCACCGGTTGGTTTCTCACCGCCCTCAACCCATTTCTGAGTCGCTTCGGACGCTTGCGCAACATTGGTCTGCCGGCGAGCATGCCATTCGTTGAATTCGGCGACGAAGCCCGGATCTTCATTCATATCCCGTACTTCCAGCGCCATTTCATTGAGCAGGGCCAGTGGAAACGGAAACACCCGGCAGATCGCGGTACCCGCCTCAAACCTGATTCTCCGATCCTTCTCCATCATCTGCCAGCTCATTGTGAACGGAAACGGCAACCAATCGGTGCGAACAAATGCATCCAGCGGTTTCGCGCGCGGCTGGTCGCTATTGGCGGGCCCGGTCACGACGAGACCAATGTCCTTCGGTGTTCGAAAGACAAACGGCAGAATCCATGTGGCAATACCCAGACCAAAGTGCGATTGCGGCACAAAGGGATGCTGAGGTGCAGATATTTCCAGGTCCGCATTCGTGGCGCCGCCATTCCATCTTATGTTGGCTCTGACAGGATTGATAATTTCCCATCCCATCGTATTGGCCGCCAGCAAGGGAATGCAGCGTTTGGCAAACTTTAAAGGGCTGTTTTCCATCCAGTCGCGCTGGGGTGCACAGGGCCTTATGCAAGCCTCCACATCGACCTCAGCGCCAGGAAGGGGATAGGCGACAACTTTCCCCGATGGGACGGGTTGGGGCTTTTCAGTCATATGGTCATTCCTCGACTCGATAAGGGCGATGATTTTCACAGATCAAACAGGATATGAAGGCAAGCCTGTCGCGTCAACAAGGGCCATCTTGCAACGGCGTGGGGTTGACCGGCAACCGTTGGCATGGCTTTGTGAATCCATGAAAACCATGCCTCTCGACCAGTCCATCGTTGACCGCCGCGCCTCCATCGCTTCGGCCATGCAGGAAATTGTGGGCGAAAATCGGCTGATTACCTCGGATGCCGCCATGCGGCCCTATGAGACGGATGCGCTCACGGCCTACAGGCAACTCCCGCTCATGGTCGTGTTGCCCGACACTGTTGAGGAAGTCGCCAGGATCCTCATTTACGCGCAAGACCAAAACGTGAAAGTCGTGCCGCGCGGAGCGGGGACATCGCTCTCGGGCGGGGCGCTGCCACTGGCCGACGGGATCCTGATGTCCATGGCCAGGTTCAACGAGATCCACACGATCGACTATGACAACCTTTGTGTCACCGCCGGGCCCGGCGTCACCAATCTTTCCATCACCGAGGCGGTGAAGGACCACGGCTTCTACTATGCGCCGGATCCTTCGAGCCGCATCGCCTGTACCATCGGCGGCAATGTGGCGGAAAATTCCGGCGGCATGCATTGCCTCAAATACGGTTTGACGACCAACAACATTCTTGGCCTTGAGATGGTGCTCCTCACCGGTGAGGTTATACATCTCGGCGGAGATGATTTTACCGAAGGCGGGCTGGATCTTATGGGTCTTGTCACCGGGTCCGAAGGCATGCTCGGCGTTGTCACATCGGTCACGGTGCGCATCCTGCCCGTGCCACCTGAAGCGATCACGATGCTGGTCGGCTTCCCTTCTGTGGAGGCGGCAGGCGAGACCGTCGCCGGGATCATGCGGCGAGGCCTCATTCCAGGTGCCATGGAAATGATGGACAGGCTCGCGGTCAAGGCGACCGAGGCTTTTGTTGCGTCAGGCTATCCGCTCGAAGCTGAAGCGGTGCTCATCATCGAACTGGATGGCACGCGCGAAGAGATCGAAAGTGCGACGGATCTTGTCAGAGAGGTCGCCTCAAGCTTTGATGCGTCCTCGATTGTCGTGAGCAGGAGCGAGGAGGAGCGTCTTGCCATGTGGCAGGGGCGCATGTCTGCCTTCCCGGCAGTTGGACGCCTTGCGCCCGACTATTATTGCATGGACGGGACAATCCCGCGCGGCAAGCTGCCGGAGGTCCTCACCGCCATGACGCAGATGTCGCGCGACTTCGGGCTTGAAGTTGCCAATGTCTTTCATGCCGGCGATGGCAATCTCCATCCGCTCATTCTTTATGATGCCAATGAACCGGGCCAGCTTGAAAAAGCCGAAACGTTCGGCGAGGAAATCCTCAAGCTTTGTGTTCGCGTCGGCGGCGTCCTGACCGGCGAGCACGGCGTCGGTATCGAGAAGCGCGATCTCATGCCGGAGATGTTCACCGAGACGGATCTGGGTGTACAGCAACGCGTCAAATGCGCCTTTGATCCCGATGGGCTGCTCAACCCCGGCAAGGTGTTTCCGACGCTGCATCGCTGCGCCGAACTTGGCCGTGTCCATATCCACAGTGCTGACGGCGCGCGCTTCCCTAATCTTCCGAGGTATTAGCAGATGGAAAATTTTCATCCGACATCGGAGGAAGAGGTTGAGGAGGTCGTCAAATGGGCACTCGCCACGAAATCGCCGCTCGAAATTCTCGGGAGCGGAACGAAGCGGGCCATCGGACATCTGGGTGAGACCGGTGCAAGCCTGCACATGGGCCGCCTCACTGGCATCATCGCCTATGAGCCCGGCGAACTCGTCCTTTCCGCATGGGCCGGAACGCCGATGGACGAGATCAATGCCGCCCTTGCCGCAGAAGGGCAACATCTGGCCTTTGAACCACCGGATTACTCGCAGGTTCTTGGCACACAAGACGGTGGCACGGAGGGTGGCACCTATGGCGGTACCTTAGGCGGCGCCATCGCAGCGGGCTTTTCGGGTCCACGGCGCCTCATCGCGGGAGGCGCGCGCGACCACGTGCTGGGCCTGACCGGGGTGACCGGGCGCGGCGAGACCTTCAAGATCGGCGGGCGTGTCGTCAAGAATGTGACCGGTTATGATCTGTCAAAACTCCTCACCGGGTCCTTCGGGACCCTTGCCGCGATGACGCGGGTGACAGTGAAGGCCCTGCCACGCCCCGAGGCTATACGAACGCTTCAGGTAAGCGGTCTGGCAAGAGAGGCGGGCCTCGCTCTCTTGCGCCGCGCCGCCGCTTCGCCTTTCAGCGTGACAGGTGCGGCACTTGTTGATGAAAGGGCGGCCGGTTCTTCAGGATGTTTCTTGCGTATTGAAGGGCGCGCAGATGAGATCGATGTGCGGCTGAACACTATGCAGGCGCATTTGAGCGTCGAGGGCGCGGCCATCGGCAGTAAGGCGTCGGGGGACCTTTGGCACGGCGTGCGCGATCTGCCGGCCTGGTCTGCCATGGACATGATCTGGCGGATCAATCTGCTACGCGCGAGGGCTGCCGAGGTCGCAAAGCGCGTTGATGCCGAAGTGGGCGGCGACATGTTCTTCGACTGGGCTGGAGCGCGGCTCTGGCTCGCTTTGAAAGGCGCGGGTGCGGCAAACCACGCGGCAATCAGAAAGATCGCCGAGGCCGCAGGCGGCAAGGCCATGCTGTTCAAGGCGCCGGCTGATCTGAAATCCGGGATACCGGTCTTTCATCCTGAACCGTGTGCTCTTGCCACTCTGGCCGCCCGCGTCCGCGACGCGTTTGATCCGCAGCGGATACTCAACCCTGGCCGCATGGGGGAGCGTTGAACCATGCAAACGACTTTCACAGACGAGCAGCGCCAGGACCCCGATATTCGCCTCGCCGAATCTATCCTGCGTAAATGCGTTCACTGCGGCTTTTGTCTCGCGACCTGTCCGACTTACGTTGTTGGCGGCGATGAGCGCGACAGCCCGCGCGGCCGCATTTACCTGATGAAGGAATATTTTGAATCAGGGGCGGGCGCAAAGGATGTCCAGACCCATCTCGACCGCTGCCTGACCTGCGGGTCGTGCGAGACCACCTGTCCCTCGGGGGTTGATTATCTGCATCTGGCCGATCTGGGGCGCACGCGCCTTGCTGATGCAGGTGTCAGGGCACTGCATGCCAGATGGGGGAGAAAGGTTCTCCTGGCGCTCCTGACTCGGCAGTGGATGTTTCGCGCAGGCCTGACGCTCGGGCGTTGGACGAGGCGGCTTCATGGCAATCTTCCCAGGCGGCTTAAAACCATGACGCAGCTTTTGCCCGAGACGCGCTCCCGCCCCGCGAAAGTCCCGGCGATCAACGAGGCGCAGGGGCCGCAGAAAATACGCGTCATCCTTCATTTGGGATGTGTTCAAAAAAACCTCAAGCCCGGGATCAATGAAGCCACGATTCGTGTGCTCACGAGACTGGGCTGCGAGGTGGTAACACTAAAGGATTTTGGTTGCTGCGGAGCGCTGGCCGATCATCTGGGGGAAAAGGACCGGGCGCAAGTGGAAGCCCGGCGCAATATCAAAGCGATCCTTGAGGCTCCCGGGGACGACTTCGATGCCATTGTTTCCAACGCCTCGGGCTGCGGTATTGCCCTCAAGGATTATGGCCATCTGTTTCGCGCCGACGAGGATGTGAAAGCGGATGCCGAAAAGATCGCCGCGCTGACCCTTGATGTCTCCGAACTCCTCGAAAGACTTGAGCTTGGAAAGCCGCATCCGGACCGTGGGGTCCGTGTCGCTTATCAGGCCTCGTGCACGCTCAATCATGGTCAAAGAGTGCATGAGGTTCCCAAGGCGCTCCTGCGGCATTTCGGTTATAAGGTCGTCGAGCCGAAGGGCCCTCACCTGTGCTGTGGATTTGCCGGGACTTATTCCATTCTGCAGCCGGAGCGGTCAAACGAACTCAGAACCCGCAAGACAAACACCCTCGAGGTGCTCGGCGCTGATGTTGTGGCATCGGGAAATATTGGCTGCATCACGGGGCTCGGCTCCGCCATGGATGTCCCGGTGCTTCACATGATCGAACTCATTGATCAGGCGATGGACCCCACATAGCATGTGTCGTCCCGGGCAAGCGAAGCGCGACCCGGGACCTCATGGCAAGGGCCGCGTTAATTATTGAGATCTGGCGGATCGTCGTTTGGTGCCCTGAGACCCCGGCTCTCCACTGCGTTGCGGCCGGGGCGACATAAAGGAAGTCATCCGAACGCAAACAAGCCAATCGCCAGCGCAAGCAGTGCGATGAGAACACTGACAAAAATCGTTTTCGTTTCCAGCGGGACCATCTTCAAGCCGGGTCCGGCGCGACGCGAACCATCCGCTTGCCCCGGTTTTCACCGGCGAGAAGTCCGACAAGCCCTTGAGGCGCACTCTCAAGACCATCGAGAATATCCTCGATCACCTTGATCTTGCCTGTTGCCGCCCAGGCCAGCATTTGCTTTTCGGCTTCTGCATCCTTTGCGGCAAAGTCCGAGACAATAAAGCCTTCCATGCGCAGGCGCTTGACCACCACAAGACCGGGAAGCCCGCGCGGCGAGGAAAGATCACTGGTGTTATATTGCGAAACAGCGCCGCAACAAACGATGCGTCCTTTCATATTCATCTGAAAGAGATTGGCTTCAAGGATTGGTCCGCCGGTGTTGTCGAAATAGATGTCGATACCATCGGGGCAGGCGGCTTTGAGTTCTCTGAAAAAATCTGGCGACTTGTAATCCACCGCCGCATCAAATCCGAGTTCGTCAACCAGCCACTCACATTTCTCGGCCCCGCCTGCGATCCCGACAGCGCGGCACCCCAGCGCCCTGGCAATCGGGCCGACATAGGAGCCAACGCTGCCTGCCGCCGCTGACACAACGACCGTTTCGCCAGCCTTTGGTTGTCCGACTTCAATAAGCCCGTGATAGGCCGTCTTGCCGGCAACGCCCAGAATTGAAAGCAGGTTGGAGAGCGGGCGATAATCCGGCAGGCGGTGTACCTTTGCCGCCGGAACTGACGCAAATTCCTGCCAGCCGGTTTCGGCCATGACGAGGTCGCCGGGTTTGAAGCCGTCGGCCCTTGACTCCACGACTTCCGCGATAGCACCGCCGGCCATAACTTCGCCGGCATTGACCGCATCGCGGTAGGTCGCCCCTTGCATCCACGCCCGGTTGGCCGCATCGAGCGACAGCAGGATCGACCTGACCAGCACTTCACCAATTTGTGGCTCCGGCACCTGACCATCGCGAGCCTGAAAGTGTGATGTCAGAAGCGCCCCGTCAGGACGCTCGACAAGGAGTATTTGCCGATTACCGTTTGCGTTTCCAGGCATGGTGAAGTCTTCCGATGTAAAGGTCTAGTCAAACACCCCGTTAGTCAAAAACAATGACACTACGGGCCGTTTCGCCGGTCTTCAATTCCTCGAACGCTTCATTGATTTGCTCCAGCTTGATGGTTTGCGAAATCATGTCATCGAGCTTGAGTTTGCCTTGCATGTAAAACTCAACATAGTTCGGCATATCGACGCGGAAGCGGTTTGAACCCATAAAGGAGCCTTGCATCTTCTTTTCCTGCAGGAAGAACTGGAAGCCCGGGAACTCTACTTGAACACCGACCTGGATCATGCCGATGGCGGTCGCTGTTCCGCCGCGCTTCAGCATGGCAAAGCTTTGTTCGACGGTCTGTTTGATGCCCACGGCTTCGAAGGAATATTCAACACCGCCGACGGTCATCTCGAGCACCTGGGCAACCGGGTCGCCCTCGCTGGCATTGACCACATCCGTTGCGCCAAACTGTTTTGCCAGGTTGAGCTTGGAACCTTGCATATCGACGGCAATAATACGGCTCGCGCCGGCAATCGCCGCACCATTGACCACCGAAAGGCCAACCCCGCCGCAGCCAATGACGGCAACCGTGGAGCCGACTTCGATCTTCGCCGTATTGTGAACACAGCCAACGCCGGTCGTCACGCCGCAGCCGAGGAGTGCTGCTTGCGGGAACGGCATGTCGTCGCGAACTTTCACAAGAGCATGTTCATGAACCAGCATTTTCTCGGCAAAAGAAGAAAGGTTCAGCGCCTGGTGAACGAGCTCGCCGTTTTGCGAAAGCCGCGGCGCCTCGTCTTTCCCGCGTTTGAGGTCCGGAGCCTGGCAAAGCGACATGCGCCCGGTCAGACAAAATTCGCATTCGCCGCAGAAGGGCGACAGGCAGGTGATGACGTGGTCACCCGGCTTGACGTAGCTGACCGAAGACCCGACGGCCTCGACCACCCCGGAAGCCTCGTGACCCAGAATCGTTGGCGTGGGATGCGGAAAATTGCCTTCGATGAAATGCAGATCCGAGTGGCACAGGCCAACGGCCTTGGTCTTGATCAGAACCTCGCGCGGGCCGGGCGCGTCAATATCGACCTCTTCGATGCTCAAAGGTTTGCCTGGACCGTGGAAAACTGCGGCTTTCATGTGTTCACTCCCTGTTTGGATTGTATTTTTCCGCATCTTGCGGCGACAGCGCCCGAGTGTCAATTGGAGTCCGGTACCAGGCCGAAAACGAACGTTTCGCGCCCTGTCCGCGTGTGCTAGGACGGGGTCTAAAGGAGCGTCCAAATGATCCTCACCGAAGAACAGGAAATGATCCGCGATATGGCGGCGCGGTTCTCGTCTGAGCGCCTCGCGCCCAATGCCGCCGCCTGGGAAGATGCCAAAGGCTATCCGCGCGAGATCTTCGACGAGATGGCAAAGCTCGGCTTTATGGGCATGACCCTGGAGGCGGAGTGGGGTGGCTCGAAGACAGACTTTGTCGCCTACGCGCTCGCCCTCATTGAAATAGCCAAAGGCGACGGCGGCCTCTCGACGGTGCTCAGTGTCCACAATTCCATGACGGCGCTGATCATTGCGGGTAACGGCACCGGGGATCAGAAAAAACGCTTTCTGCCGAAGCTGGCCGATGGCACATGGATCGGCGGCTTCGCGCTGACCGAGCCTCACGCCGGATCGGACGCCTCGAGCCTTAAAGTGAAGGCGCGCAAGGAGGGTGATACATATGTACTCAGCGGCACCAAACAATTTATTACATCGGGCGAGATCGCCGGGCTGATGATTGTCTTTGCCGTCACCGATCCGGACGCAGGCGCGCGTGGCATTTCCGCCTTTGTGATCGAAACGGACACCAAAGGCTACACCGTCACCGGCAAGGAAGAAAAACTCGGCCAGAAGGCGTCCGACACCTGTGCCATCACCTTCGAGGATATGGTCATTCCCGCTGCCAACCTGCTCGGCAAGGAAGGCGAGGGCTACAAGCTGGCGCTCTCGGGCCTTGAGACCGGCAGGATCGGGATCGCCGCCCAGTCCGTCGGCATGGCCGAGGCAGCGCTTGACTGCGCCGTCACTTACGCAAAGGAACGCCGCAGCTTTGGTCAGGAGATTTTTTCGCATCAGGCCGTGGGCTTTCGTCTTGCCGATATGGCGACAAAACTGGAAGCCAGCCGCCAGATGGTGCTCCACGCCGCCGCCCTGAAGGATGCAGGCCAACCCTGCCTCAAGGAAGCCTGCATGGCCAAGCTGTTTGCCTCCGAGGCGGCCGAGGAAATCTGTTCCGCCGCCATTCAGACCCTGGGCGGTTACGGCTATCTGAAAGACTTCCCCGTCGAACGCATTTACCGCGACGTGCGGGTCTGTCAGATCTATGAAGGCACATCCGATATCCAGAAGATCATCATCACACGAAATATGTGAGGCACTCCCAATGGCAACTGCGACCATCCCATCCCTCAACTTCAATCACGGCGAAGACATCGACATGCTGCGCGAAACCCTTGCGCGCTTTACTGCAGATGAGCTGACGCCGCGCGCTGGCGAGATCGACGCCTCTAATGAATTCCCGGCGGATGTCTGGAAGAAGCTCGGCGATCTCGGTGTGCTGGGCGTCACCGCGCCGGAAGAATTTGGCGGCGCAGGCCTTGGCTATCTTGCCCACGTCATCGCCATGGAAGAAATCTCGCGCGGCTCCGCCTCGGTGGGCTTGTCTTATGGCGCACACTCAAACCTCTGCATCAACCAGATCACGCGCAATGCCAGCCAGGCCCAAAAAGAACGCTTCCTGCCCAAACTGATCTCCGGTGATTTCGTCGGCGCGCTGGCCATGAGCGAACCGGGCGCGGGCTCCGATGTTGTTTCCATGAAACTCAAGGCCGAGAAAAACGGCGACCATTATATCCTCAACGGCAACAAGATGTGGATCACCAATGGCCCCGATGCCGATGTGCTCCTCGTCTACGCCAAGACCGACCCGGATGCCGGACCCAGGGGCATCACGGCATTCCTGATCGAGAAGGGCATGAAGGGTTTTTCGACGGCCCAGAAGCTCGACAAGCTTGGCATGCGCGGCTCCAACACCTGCGAGCTCGTCTTTGAGGATTGCGAGGTGCCCGCCGAAAATGTTGTTGGCGAAGAGGGCCAGAGCGTGCGCATCCTGATGTCCGGTCTCGACTATGAACGCGTCGTCCTCTCCGGCGGTCCGCTCGGCATCATGTCTGCCTGTATGGATGTAGTCGTGCCTTACGTCCATGAACGCGAACAGTTTGGCACCCCCATCGGCATGTTTCAGCTGATGCAGGGCAAGCTTGCCGACATGTACTCCACCTGGGGCGCTTGCCGCGCCTATGTCTACGCCGTCGCCGCCTCATGCGATCGCGGCGAGACCACCCGCAAGGACGCGGCTGGTTGCATTCTCTACTCAGCCGAAAAGGCAACATGGATGGCCCTCGAAGCCATTCAGGCCCTGGGCGGCAACGGCTATATCAACGACTACCCGACAGGCCGCCTGCTGCGCGACGCCAAACTCTACGAGATCGGCGCCGGCACGTCAGAGATAAGGCGTATGCTGATCGGTCGGGAATTGTTTAACGAGACAGGGTAATTCAAATCCCATTTGGTGTCGTCCCGGGCTTGACCCGGGACCTCGTGGCAGAGGACGTGCCGCTCACTCAAATCCGACGGTTTGCAAGATGGTGCCCTGAGACCCCGGCTCGAAGGCCGGGGCGACAAGCATTATGCATTGAGGGGGCTAAATCATCTCATAAGCCGGAAGCGTCAGAAAATCTCCAAACTCATCCGAGGTTGTCATATCGGAGAAGAGTTTCGCGGCCTCGGTGAATCGACCCGCTTCAAAAACCTCCGCGCCCACTTCCTCTTTCACCGCTTCAATCTCCTCGACCAGAAACATCTCGAAGAGCTCTTGCGTCACGACCCGGCCATTCGACAGCGATACCCCGTGGCGGATCCATTGCCAGATGGAGGCGCGGGAAATCTCGGCCGTTGCGGCGTCTTCCATGAGACCGTAGATCGGCACGCAGCCGTTGCCGGAAATCCACGCTTCGATATATTGCAGCGCCACCCGGATGTTGTGCCGCATGCCGGTTTCCGTGCGGTCTCCTGTCGAGGGCTCAAGCAGGTTGGCAGCGGTGACCTCCGCGTCACCCTCGCGCATGACGTCAAGCTGGTTGGGTCTTTTGCCGAGCGCCTTTTTGAAGATCGGATTGACAATCTCGGCGAGGCCTGGATGAGCAATCCATGTCCCGTCGTGACCGTTGGCGGCCTCGCGGGTCTTGTCGTCGGTGACCTTCTGGCGCACGACATCGTTCTGTTCCTCGTCCTTTGACGGAATAAACGCCGACATGCCGCCCATGGCCATGGCGCCGCGCTTGTGACAGGTCTTGATCAACAGGCGTGAATAGGCGTCGAGGAATGGCTGATCCATGGTGACGGCCTGGCGGTCCGGCAGGATGCGGTCCGCATGGGTTTTCAACGTTTTGATATAGCTGAAGATATAATCCCAGCGCCCACAATTCAGCGCCACAATATGGTCCTTGAGCTCAAAGAGAATTTCTTCCATCTCAAAGGCCGCTGGCAGCGTCTCGATCAGGACCGTCGCCTTGATGGTTCCGAGCGGAAGACCGGCGTCTTCCTCGGCGGCTGTGAAAACATCGTTCCACCAGCGCGCCTCAAGATGGCTCTGGATCTTCGGTATATAAAAATACGGCCCGGAGCCTTTATGTAAAAGTGCCTGCGCGTTGTGATGAAAATAAAGCCCGAAGTCGAGCAGGCAGCCAGGGATCGGCTTGCCGTCCATCAACACATGTTTTTCCGGCAGATGCAGGCCGCGTACGCGGGCGATGAGGATTGAAGGGGCATCGCCGACTTCATAGGTTTTATCGCGCACTTCATCCTTGAAGGAAAGTTTGCCGCGCACTGCGTCGCGCAAATTGATCTGACCTTCAATGAGATTGTCCCACGTCGGCGTGGTCGCATCTTCAAAGTCGGCCATGAAGACTTTCACATCCGCATTGAGCGCATTGATGATCATTTTGCGATCAACCGGCCCGGTAATCTCGACACGCCGGTCAAGCAGATCTTCGGGGATGCCCTTGATCGTCCAGTCTCCGTCGCGGACGCGCTTGGTCTCCGGCAGAAAATCAGGCATCTCGCCCGCGTCCCATCGGGCCTGCTTCTCCCGCCGCATGGCCTGCAGCGTGTCGAGCTGTGAGGCAAACGACCTCACCAGCCTGCCGACGAAATGCAGCGCGTCATGATTGAGCACGTCTGTGTAGCCAGGCTTCAGCTCGCCCGTAACCTCAAGGCCGCCAACAGTAACACTCATCTTATTCTCCCGCCTGAAGGCCGGCAGCCTTTATGCCCGCAAAGGCGCAGGCTTCGTCGCGGTCCGGCAAGTCACCGGAGACGCCAATGGCCCCCAGGGTCACCCCGCCATCATCAAGGATGCGGACACCGCCGGGCGATGTGACGACCTTGCCGCCGGTCATCGCCATCAGCGACTGGACAAAAGCGGGGCGTGCCTCGGCGACCTCTGCAATCTTGCGCGAGGATGTCCCCATGCCCAGCGCACATTGCGCCTTGCCATCGGCAATACCGATCCGCCAGTGGGTCGCGCCGTCCTGGCGATGCGCTGCAATCATGTTGCCGCCGGCATCAATAACCACGAAGGCCATAGGTGCATAGCCTTCGTCTTCCGCAAGCTTGCCCGCGTTGGCAAGGATCTTCTTTGTCGCTTCGAGATTTAAAGAACTCATTACATTCCCCATTTGTTGCTCATGGCCAACACCGGTTCTTCCCGCGTGATAAATTCAAGCAGCACGGGGCGGCCTTTTTCGGTTTGCTCGATACCGCGCGCAAGCGCAGCGCGAATATCGGAAGCCTTTTCAATTTTCTCCGTATACCCACCGAGTGCTGCGGCGATATCCGCATACTGACCACCGAGCTTGTTGGAGTCGAAGTTCTCAACCGCATCCGGCATATAGGCGCCATAACCGCCCATCACACCGTTGTTGAGTAGAACCGTCATGATCGGCAGGTTCGCCCGGGTTGCCGTTTCAAAATCCATCCCCGACATACCAAAGCCCGCATCGCCGACAAAATTGACGCTGAGCCAGTCCGGCCGTGCCAGTTTTGCACCCAGCGCCATGCCGAGGCTCGAGCCCAGATGGGTGGACTTGCCCCAGGCGAGATAGCCGCGCGGGTTGGTCGCTTCATAGAAGGGGATGATCTGGTCGCGCGGGTTGCCCGCATCATGGGTGACGACAGACTTTGACTTGTCGAACAGCGTGTTCATCTCGTTGATGATGCGGTAGGGCGAAATTGGTCCGTCATCGTCGCAGTTAAGCCGCTCGCCCCATTCTTCAAGGAATTCGGCCTTGAGCTTTGCGATCTCTTTGATGGTGTCGGTCGCTGTCTCGCGCCCGACCTCGCCGAGCCTTTCCTTTGCCAGAGCGATCAACTGGCCGAGAACCAGCTTGGCGTCGCCGATGGCGCCGCAGGAGATCGGGCGGCATTTGCCGACGTCAGCAGGCTCATTGGTGATCTGGCCGAGTGTCTTGCCCTCAGGCATGCGCGCCGAAAAATCATTGATCGTAAAGCTGGTTCCGATCCCGAGAATAAAATCGGCCTCATTGGCGAAGTGCCCCGCAGCCTTTGTGATGGTTCGCCCGCCGGTGCCAAGCGCCAGTTCGTGAGTTTCCGGGAATGCACTCTTGCCAAGCAGCGTTGTCATGACCGGGATCTGCAAAAGCTCGGCAAAGGCCAGCAGCTCATCCCAGGCTTCCGCATAAAGCACGCCGTGACCAGCCACAATGACGGGACGCTTTGCCGCCAGCAGCGCATCCAGCGTCTCGGCAACGTCGGCCTCATCGGCCATTGAGCGGTGGCGCTTCGGGGATTGGTAGTCCGGTTCATCGCCGGGATATTTGCCCCACATAATCTCGGCGGCTGTTTCAAGCAGAACCGGTCCGCCCTTGCCATTCTTGAGCGCCGCAAAGGCGACTTCCAGATTTCTTGCGATCGTGAGCGGATCATTGATAAGCCCGGCCTTCTTGGTGATATCGCGGAAGGAGCGCGACGCCATGAACTGCGGGTCATAATTCTGCATCGCCCGCGAGTGCGCGCCAGGAAGCACCAGGATCGGCGTATTGTCGCCGTAAGCCTGGGCCACGGCCGCAAAACTGGCTTCAATGCCAGGCCCATCCTGCACGGCCACCACGCCGAATTTCCGGCCATTGTTCATGCGTGTATAGGCGTCCGCCATATTGATCGCGACCCGCTCGGTCCGGGCGATGATCGGGCGTACCTGGTGGCTTGCCGCCGAGTTGAAAAGCCGGTTTTGCGGGAACCCGGCGATGAACTCGACGCCTTCGTGCTGCAGAATTTTGATAATGACGTCAGTGCTGCTCATGGTTTTTCCCTTTCGCCCACCTTTGAGTGAGTCTCCGTAGTTCAGGAAACTATAGCGCCTCTGCGGTAGCAATGCAGCAATCAAAACGGGGAAGGCTCCGGCGAGTCGAAAACTCCAGGCGCTCTACAACACAGGCAAACGCTAGAACCTGAATCCGAGCCCGACGAAGACACCGGTATTGCTTTCCATGAAGTGATTAAATTCGCCAATAGCATAAACAGAGTCGGTCAGGTCATAACCGCCGCCGATGGACCACCCGACTTTCCACTCACTTTCCGAGACGGTCACACCAGGGGCCTCCGCTTCAAGTGCCACCGATGTAGCCCGCAGTTTCCCATAGAGGGTTCCCCTGTCACCGACCAGCCAGGAATATTTGCCCGCCAGGCCGTACCAGGTCCCGGCTTTGAACACGTCGTCCTCCAGGACACCCTGCGCCAGAACGGCCTCAACTGCCCAGCCATTGGCAAGCTCATAACCCAAATTAGCCCCAATCAGCCCGAGGGTCAGGTTGTCACCACCTTCGGAGTCCAGAAGCGCATGGTGATAGCCGCCTTCGACATACCAGCCCCCCCAGACCACATCGTCCGCCAGCGCGGCAGACCCTGAACCCAGTGCCATCAGGAACCCCAGTGCCGGTGAAATGCTGTATTTCATGGCTTCCTCCCGTCGTTGCACCAAAACGGTGACATATCTCCAGGTATGAAACAAGGTCGACAGGGCGAAGTGAGTTGTGTTTGCGGCCCGGGTTGCTTCCAGGTGACACCGCAGGGGAAGGCCATCTAATCCGCAGTTTATACAAGCCCGTGGACAGCTGCCACGCAGTTTCCTAAGTTAAGAAAAAAGCGCTGAGCAAAAAGCGCACAAAGGGAGGAAGATATGGGCTACAGCCTTGGAGATGTATTGGATGGTATTGCGACGGCCGTGGACCCCGCGGCCCCGGCTCTTATCCACAATGACCGCACCGTCACCTGGGGCGAGTTCGACAAGCGCAGCAATAATCTTGCGCGCGAAATTCTGGCGCGAGGCATCAAGACAGGCGACAAGAACGCCGTCTATATGCGCAATTGCCCGGAATACTGCGAGGCCATTTCAGCCGCTTTCAAAAGCCGCACGGTGCATCTCAATGTCAATTTCCGTTATACCCCCGAAGAGCTGATCTACATCTTTGACAATTCCGACGCGACGGTGGTTTTCTTCTCAACCGAATTTGCCCCGCAAATGGAAGAACTGCGCCCGCAGCTCTCCAAGGTGAAACTCTACATTGAGGTAACACCCGAAGGCGCCGCGCCGGTCTTTGAAGGCGCGCTGTCCCATGAGGCGCTTGCCACATCCGGCGATGGGGCACCGCTCGGGATCGAACGCTCCGGCGATGACCTCTTCTTTCTCTATACAGGCGGCACGACCGGCATGCCCAAGGCCGTCATGTGGCCCCATGAAACCTTTCGCCAAATCGGCGCAGCCCAGGCACTCGCACTGGAGAAGGATTATTCCACCGTCGAAAGCACGCTTGCCGAAATCAGGAAAGACCCGTCTGTGACACGGCACATGCCTGTCTGCCCCCTGATGCATGGCACCGGTCTTTTCACATCGCTGGGCTCGCTATTCTCCGGTGGCGCGGTTGTGACCATGGATGCGGGCAAGGGCTTTGATGCCGAGGCACTTTGGGACACCGTGGTCAAAAACGGTGTCAATGCCATGGCGATCGTCGGCGATGCCTTTGCCAAGCCGATGCTGAAAGCCCTTCGGGAAAACCCCGGCAGATACAATCTCGACCATATGGTCTCCGTCACATCGTCCGGCGTGATGTGGAGCCGCGATGTCAAGCTCGGGCTTCTGGAGCATATGCCCAACGTCATGTTGATTGATTCGTTCGGCGCCTCGGAGGCAGTCGGGTTTGGCATGTCCGTTATGGCTAACGGCCTGGAAACCCAAACCGCAAAATTCGAGATTGGTGACAATTGCAAGGTCTTTGCCGAGGATGGCCGCGAAGTGGTTCCCGGCAGCGGCGAGCCCGGGTTCATCGCTCGTGGCGGCAATATTCCACTGGGCTATTTCAAGGACAAGGAAAAGTCCGACGCCACGTTCAAAACTGTCAATGGCGAGCGCTATGCGATTCCCGGCGACTGGTGCACGGTTGAGGAAGATGGGACCATCACGCTGCTGGGCCGCGGTTCGGTCTGTATCAACTCCGCGGGTGAAAAGATTTACCCCGAGGAAGTCGAGGAAGTCATCAAGGCCATCGATGGTATCCGCGATGCGCTTGTTGTCGGAGTGCCGGACGAGAAATGGGGTAACGCCGTTGTCGCCGTTGTCGAGGGCGACGAAATGGATTTCGAGGAGATGCGCGGTATCATCAAAAAGCATCTCGCCGGGTACAAGGTTCCAAAGCAAATTCTGTACAAGGAGTCTTTGGGCCGGGCTCCCAATGGCAAGGCAGACTATAAGGCGATTACAAGTTACGCCCTGGAAACCCTTGGTCTTGCCAACTAACAGTGTTCCCTCAGGGGTGAATGATTGACCGGGGAGACTGGCATGACGGAAATATCTCTATCGCGAATTGTCGCGTACTGGAAAGATAAGGGTCCGGACAGGGCTCTTGTTTCCTTTGAAGGGCGAACGGTAACCCGCGCCGAATTTGATGCGTCTACCAATCGGCTGGCTCGCGCCTATGCTGATCTTGGCGTCAGGCAGGATGACTTTGTCACCATTGCGCTTCCCAACGGTATCGAATTCCTCGAAGCCTGCTTTGCGACCTGGAAACTTGGTGCAACGCCGCAACCGGTTTCCTCTCGCCTGCCGCAAATGGAGCGAGATCAGATCGTCGAAGTTGGTAAGCCGACCCTTGTTGTTGGTGCTGCCCCCGGAACTCACGGTGACATCAGGTGCATAGACGAAGGCTTTGCGCCCGCTGCAACTCTTGCAGACACCGAGCTTCCCGAGCTGACGGCCCGCCACTTCAAGGTCATGACGTCAGGGGGATCAACC
>CBFDBJ010000044.1:0-29423 GCA_965603015.1 uncultured Alphaproteobacteria bacterium | reverse complement strand
GGGTCCGGGGAATCGGACAATCTTCACAGCTTTCAATACTGGTTGCGCGTTTTCAGAAGTGGCCGCGGCACTCGATAGTTACCGGGATTTTGATCTTGAACCCGGAAAAGATTGAGCAACGCCTATCCCGAGCAAAAACATAAAGGAAACAGCCACCGCTGGAATTTCGACACTAAAATCGAGCAAGGAATGGCTGGCAATCATACAGCTCACCCCCACCGCAATTGCCGGGAAGACTTGATTGCGGCGACGACGCCGGAGCCCTCGCCAACAAGACAAGGTAAGAAGAAAGATTATTAAAAAGAGAGAAATCGCAATTGGCACTCCGAGTTCCAGTGTCTTTTCCAAATAGGTATTGTGAGCATCAAACCACGACCTGTCCGTCAGCAATTGGTCGTTCAGGTACGGATAGATGGCTTCTCGGTACGTGCCGAAACCAGATCCAAGAAACGGTCGGTCTTTGATTGCATCCACTGTGACGGCATATAAGGCTCCTCGACCATCCAAACCGAAACTCTGGACAGTCGGCATCCTGGCTCCAAGGCCAGAACCGCTGATGAAGGCAATAGCGCCAACAACGGGGGCGAGCATCACCATTGCTATAAAGCCTTGACGCAATCTCATAGTGCCCGCGCGCGCTGTCCCGGCCAGCAGGGCGCACAATCCAATAAGGACGCTCGCGTTACCTGCTCTGGACTGGGTTAACAAGAGCGCGGTGAATAGGAGAACGCTCGCGATGAGGTAGATGGCATTCCTTGTAAAAAGCCCTTCCAGCACTTTCACGAAACCCTGAAACGCAGTATTTCCTGACCGAAAAGGTATTGCTGATCGGTCGATCAGCAAGGCAACGGAACAGATTAAACCAAATCCGGCATATGTCGCATATGAGTTTCGATTTATGAAAGTACTTGTAACCGACTCTGGATAGAATCGTTTCTCTATCCAGAGAGTATTTGAGCCATCGCCAAGGAAGTTTACAATCCCGTAAAGCGCAAAGAAGGCACTGGAAATTACGAAAAGCCTGATGCCAAAACCTGCTCTTTCGGAGTTCCTGCCAAGTTGAAGAGCCAGCCAAAAAACTGCCGCTGCTGAAACAAGTGAAATGAGCCCTTGCAACGTTGTTTCCGGGTTGATGCTAACGCTGCCCGGGATATCCTTTTCAAGTGTCTGCGACGCTTGCAACCAGATTGGATGCTGCCAATTTATTGGCATAAATGGAGTAGTCTGAACTGCGATCCACAGACAAACACATAGAAAAAGGAATACCGGCCAACCGATGTTTGATACGCTGAGGGGGAAGGGGCGAGATGAAAAAAAATGTACAATCGCCCAGGCTAACACCAGAGCACTCATGCCAACTGCAAATAACATGCGTGCCCACAAATCCACTCCACCGAAAGGAACAGCGATCGCAATGACGAAAAAACACAGACCGGCAAACAGGAGATTATCGGCCCCTCTTATGGCCGCGAAAGTCCTGTTGACTCTCTGTGATTCGAATCTTGACATCATAACCTTCTCGCAAGCAGCCAGGATACTCTCCGGATCTATTGCCACAGGCAACCAGACTACCGTCCCATTGCAGTCATGCCCGGATTGTGCTTAATGATTATCACGGTTTCTGACAAGACGCGGGCTAAATAGAGTCAAAACACGTGGTTGATGATTTAAACGATTTGCAGGCTGATAAATTATACTTCTATGCTATATTGGTTAAAACATTCCAGGTTCATAAAACTCAGAGTGGAGTCCGGGAAGCCAAAGGGCCCGCCCGATCAATTGGTTTGCGCGGTCGGTGATATCCATGGCCAACTAAAATGCCTGAAACGCCTGGTCGAACGGTTTGAAGAGAATATTCAACAATACGAGTCGTCGCAAGAACAGATGATTTTTCTGGGCGACTATGTAGACCGCGGTCTTGAGGTGAGGGGGGTTTTGGACTATCTCATTGAGCTTCGGTCGAGGCGAGAGTGCATCTTTCTGAGGGGGAATCATGAACAGGTTCTTCTCAATTTCTTGAGTAATCCTGACGCCGGCGAGGAATGGATTCGTTTTGGTGGCCGCGAGACGCTCGCGGCATACGGAGTTGGGGGCAACCTTCTCCGCGGCGCCGACATTGACTGGTTAGAGGTTCACGAGCAATTTTGTAGCGCCTTTCCTCCAAACCACAGGGAATTTCTGGAAAGCACAATCCTTTGCCACAGCGCGGGCGATTTCTTCTTCGCTCACGCTGGAATTGATCCGGCGCGATCCTTTTCTGATCAGTCCGCCCATGATCTCATGTGCGTGCGTGGTAAATTTCTCAACAATAAGGATGTTCGAGAAAAGATTGTCATACATGGACACAGCCATGTGACAAAACCGGAAATCAGACGTAATAGAATTGGAATTGACACTGGAGCTTATGCCACGAACGTCTTGTCGGCCGTTATGATCTGGAATCAAAATATTTCGTTTATAGAATCGTAGAGTGGATCCTGTCTCTGTCCCCTTGAAAGCGGAGTCCAGCGCACTGATGTTTTGTTCAGCCTGTCGCAGCTTGTATCAAGGTTCCGTTTTCTCTCACACCGCAGATGCGGACACTCTGTCCCGCCAGATCTTTCAACACATCACCCCACGATTCTTCGGCGAGGACGGAAAGCGCTGTTGACAGACCATCTGCCAGGATGGCGGATGGTGCAATCACAGAGAGGCTCTTGTATCTTTCGGCGGAGGCGCCATTTGCCGGATTGAAGATGTGAGCTTTCAGACCTGGCGCTCCTGGTATGACTGTGACCCCCGATGATGTCGCGACAGCCTGGTTCTGACAGGACACTGGCCCGGCAGGATTGTCTGCCAGCGCGACTTGCCAGGTACGTCCACTCGGATGCCTGCCTGCACCGTAGATTTCCCCGCAGTCGATCAGGACATCGCTGAGGCCTGCGTCCCTGAGCAAGGCAACCATGCGATCAGTGATGTATCCTTGTGCAATACCATTGAAGGTCAGGGCCATTGCGTCCTGTTCAAGGCGAATCTCTCGGGCCGAAACGGTGATATTCTGATATCCCACGCGGCCAAGAACGCTTTGAAGCGGTTGTTGAACCGTGCCGTCTTGCGCACTCTGGTTCCAGAGAACCTGTACACTTGGATCAAAGGCCCCCCTGGAGACGCGAGCGAGTGACAGGGATGTCGACAACACCTCTACCAACTCGGCAGGTGGTGAAGTCAAAAAGCCCTGCCGATTCAACTGTGAAAGGTCCGACGTTTCATTGTAGAGACTGAATATATTCTCCAGTCTTCCGAGTTCCTTGACAGCCAACTCCAGGATGCGCCGAGCCTCATAGCGGTCAACATGAGCGATTTGCATTTCGGCTGCCGCTCCCAGGGCAATGCCGTGCCATGTGACGAGTTCACCGCGCGTCAGTGTGGCGGCTGCGCGGACAGGAAAGGTGGACAGGCCCAGAAGCGCGCCGGATATCTTGAGGGCCCGCCGCCGTGTAAACTGGATCCCGTCGTTATGTTGGGTCATTGTGTTGCTCCATCCTGCGGGTGCGCGGGTTCATCATTTTCCCAGCTGCCAAGAAGGGCGTTATCGGGAACTTCACTCAGGGTCATAATTGTTCCGCCAAACCGTTCGGCGAAAAGTTTTGCATCGCCGCGATCAGAAAACGGAGCAATCTCCGGCGCGCCCATACCACCTTTTCGCGTGCTGCCGACGACATAAGTGGCATCATGTATTTCGACCCAGGCTCCGGCACCTGGATGCTCCCAACTCACGGCGTGGCTGATGTCGCTGACATAGATCGCGGCAACCGGGTCAATCTCTTCCGGAAGTCTGGTAAAGGCAAGCGTATCGCGCACAGACGAAAACCACAGGGCATCTGTTCGACCCTGTAAGATAACCTGTCCCTTTGGCCCCTCGTGATCTGCGACAATCATGCCGCAGAAATATCCGACGGCTTCGCGCGTCAGGGACTGCGGTTCCGGCTTCTCGAGGACTTCTTCTTCTGAACACGCCGCCAACAACAAAGCCGTTGCAAGAAAGGCAATAGAGAACCGCATCAGACCTCCCTCCGATGGAAAAGAGCAGCTGCGAGACCCAGCGGCACAAGCATCCAGGCAAGCATGGCAGACCAGAGCCGTGGTGCCGCCAGGCCGAGCTCCGCACTGAGACCTGTCATGCCCGAAACAAGACCTGTGCCGCCGGCTCCTGATGAATTGAGCATGCGGTAGACATCAGCCGGGTTGAGCATCAGAACGGAATTAAAAAGACCTGGTGAAATACCATCTCCTTCAGAAGTCACGAGCACGCCGAGCACGATCATGTCAAACAGCAGCACAAAGAAGAGCCAGAAACTGACTGCAAGGCCCGCAGCGGTGCCGCGTTGATTGACCAGTCCGCTGCAAAACAGACCAAGCGCCACGAAAACACTGCCAAGGAGAATGGAGGAACCCACAAGCTGGCCAAAAGCAAACCATGCCTCCGGTTCAAATCCCTCATCTGCCCGGATCAAGGCAAGCAGGGCGGCGCTGCCAAAGCCAACCAGGACGGCAAATCCAAGGATTGCGCTGTGTCCCAGAAACTTTCCAAGCAACACGCCTCCGCGCGAAATCGGATAGGACAGCAGCAGCGGCATTGTTCCTTGTTCCAGTTCACCGACCAGTGCGTCATAGGACAAAAGCAGTGCGATGAGCGGAACGAGAAAAATCGTCAGGCTGGATAACGACACTGTGATCACTGTCAGGGAACTGATGCCTGTAACGCCGGCCGGCGCCCCGCCCACAAGAACAATCGACAGGGACAGGGCTGTCAGGAGCATCGTGGTGACGACAACCCATCTGTTGCGCAAGCCGATACGGATTTCCATCGCTGCAAGAATGAGAAGAGGCCTCATACCGTGCCTCCGCCTGTTGGTGCCAGGCCGTTTTGATAGTGCTCGTAGATATCGTCAAGGGTAGGGGGCATGATCCGCAAATCCTTGATCCCGCCTGCTTGCGCTGAAATGCGCCTGACCACATCGAGCTTGTTTGCAGCCGTGCACCTGATCCTGAGGAGGCTCTCGTGTGGCTGTGCTTCACAGGTCACACCCTCAAGACCTCTCAATAGCGCACTCTCGCTTTCCGCGTGATCTGTCAGAACTTCAATCCGAACCGGCAGACCGGCTTCCTGCGCGAGATCATTCATCGGGCCATGGGCGAGCAATTCTCCATCACGCATAATCGCCACGCGGTTGGTATAGCTCTCGACTTCCGAGAGCGCGTGGGAAGAAAGCAGAATTGTCGTGCCATCACTGCGCAGTTCATCAAGGAGGCCATAAAAGCTGCGCCGCGAACCTGGATCAAGCCCGCTGGTTGGCTCATCAAGAATGAGAAGATCCGGTTTGCCGATCAGCGTCTGCGCCAGACCGAGACGCTGGCGCATGCCCTTGGAATAGGCACCAATTCTCTTCTTTCCCACATCGCTCAGGCCGACGCGGGTGAGCAGTGCGTTTACGTCCTCGCGGCGCTCGCCCTTGAGACGGGCAAAAAAGGAAAGAATTTCAAGGCCGGTCAGGTTTTTCTGGAAGACCACATTTTCGGGAAGAAAGCCCAGGTTGTTTCGTCGATCCCCTGGTGCATGACCGGCAATCAAGACCTCGCCCTGCGTCGCCCGGATGAGACCAAGGATCACCTTGAAGAGCGTCGTCTTGCCGGCACCATTGTGCCCGACAAGTGCGAGGCACTCACCATCTTCCACATCAAGGCTGACATCGCTGACGGCCTTTTGCGCGCCAAATGATTTTGACACGTTGCGGATTGACAGAGCATTGGCTCGCATCAGCGCAGCTCCCAGTAGTTCGAAAGCTTCAGTTTGGGTGGTGCCATCATGGGCATTGTGTCTATTACACCGCCGGGATAAAACGCCGGGAAATGGCCCTGCGCAAAGCGCAGAACTTTCACTGCAGGGCTGGTGAGCAAGGTCTTGGCCAACGGATAGCGCCACATCACCTGATCGACCGCATCATTCGGCTTATAAGGAAGATCTGAAAACCCGTCGCCATTCATATCGAAAGCAGGATTGTCACTCCAATAGTTGCCAACGCCTTCATCGGTCCATTCAACCCATTTGGTGCCGACGTATTTGACCTGGGTTCTGTTTCCGATGAAAGCGCTCCGGCTCATCGTGTTGCGTTCTGAGCCACCGGTGAAGTGAATGCCGATCTCGCAGCCCTCAAACCAGTTGCGTTTGAAGATGTTCTTGTTGGAATTGTAAATGAAGACGCATTTTTCGCCGCCACTCTTGACCTTGTTACCCTCAATCGTCGACCCGTTTGCATAATTGAACATGAGACCATGGTCCCGGTCGTCCTCCGAGTAGTTTCCAGTCACGGTGAGCCGATGGGAAAACATGAGAGCATAACCCGCATGATTGCCGATCGACACATTATCGATGACCTCGCTGTCATTTGTGTACATGTAGTGGACGCCGTACCGGACATTGCGCATACGGTTGCCGCGAAAAACATTCTTTTTGCTCGTGGTCACGAAGATGCCGTCACGACCAAGGCTGATATCGTTGAATTCAACGCGGCTGCCTTTTGCGTTCCACAGATGGACGCCGTTGCCACGCACACTGATCCTGACATCGGTGCGCCCTCTGATCTCATTATCGCGGATGATCGAATATTCGGCCCCCCAGTCGTAAACACCGAACAAATTGTCGATCAGGCGGTTGCCCTCAATGCGCGCGCGATGCGCCGTCTTGTCGAGAAAGATGGCGCTGTCTTTCGTTTCAAGTTCCGCACCTGATCCACGCACTTCGAGGCCACGGATCATAACGTTCTCTGCTGTCACATGAATGACATGCCCTTTGCCGTCGCCCTGGATTATTGCACCGGCAGCGCCGTCCAGCGTGAGTGTCTTGTCCACCAGGATCGGGCCCAGGTGGGTGCCCCGCTCAAGGTGAAGCGTATCGCCGGATCCCGCTTGAGCGAGGGCGGCAATCAGATGATCGCCGCCCGGCTCAACCGAAAAGACTTCCGCCTGCGCAGCTCCGATCACTGCCCAAAAGGCAATGATCGGAAGTATTCTTGAAACTGCACGGACTATGAAAGTCATTTCATCTTTCTTTTGAAAAAGATCTTTCGGATCTCTTAAAAGAGTCCAAAGCGCTTCTTCGGTTTTACAAGCATTCGGCCGCGCATTTCCATGTGGAGTGCGTGGCAGAACCATTGACAATAGAACCAGTGAACGCCAGGCCTGCCTGCGATGAATGTGGCCGAAGCGGTCGCCTGTGGTCCAACCTCGAAGGCAACCCCGTGATTACCAAGAGTGAAGCCGTGCGCCAGATCATCAACATCATCCATATTTGTGACGATAATGGTCACCTCGTCGCCTTCATTAACCTCAAACTTCTCAAGGCTGAATGCCGGGGCAATCGAGTGCATGTAAACGCGAACCTTGTTGCCATCGCGGATGACATCTGCGGCCTCTTCAAGATCAACACCGTCAGCCTTGGCCTGAGCTTCCGTTTCTGCCCAATAACTGTCACCGCGTTCCCAGACCTGATTTGGATTGACTTTTGAACGATGGACAATGATGCAATCATGCGGTTCGGCATAGGTCGGCCCGTCATGAACAATTTTCATCTTGTCGCCGGAGATATCGATCAGCTGCTCGTTTTCCGGCTTCATTGGCCCGACATTGATGTAGCGGTCTTTTGAGAACTTGTTCAGAGAAACAAGCCATTTACCATCCGCATCAAGACTTTCACCCATCGAACTATGGTTGTGTCCTGGCTGATAGTGAACATCGATCTTGTCGAGGATCGGATCGACATCTTCACCGGCATACTTCCGGATCGCCTTGTCGATGCTCCACTTAACAACCTGACTGTCGAGGAAGAGCGTCGTGTAGGCGTTCCCCTTCTTGTCAAAAGCTGTGTGGAGTGGTCCCAGGCCCAGTTCAGGTTCACCAACAATCGCATCGCGAGGTTTGATTGTATCAGCAAAGACCTCGGGCACTTTGGTAACATCGATGATCGAAACCGTCGGTGACAGCTTACCGGCAATCATGATGTGTTTCCGGTCCGGTGCTGCATTGACACCGTGCGGGCTATTCGGGATCGGGATATAGCGCGTATACTTCGATGCCGCAGCCTTGCGCCCATCCAGGACCTTGACACCGGCGATTTCCTTGAAATCACCGGAGGCAACGCCAGCTTCAATGGCCTTCAGGTCAAAGACCACACAATGGTCCATTTCTGAAGACATCATCTCGGTTAGAGTGACGCCTTCTTCGGAGTTGTAACAGGAGGAGAAGGCATAGTTGCCTTGATAGTCCGCATCTACATTGTCAAGGTTGCCACTGACCATAATCTGCCAGGCAATTTCCATAGTGTCGCCATCAACCGCTGTGAAAATAGAAACATACTTTGATGGATCATCAAGGATGCTGCCATCGTTGGGTACTGGAACACGGTGCTCACCATTGGCAAATACATAGCCGGTGCGTGGCCATCTCTGCGGGCGCAAACCGTGAATGTCGGAAGCGTTTGGAATCTCGATCATCTTGTCGACCTTCATCACGTCGCAGCGAATCCGGGCAACCCGCGTATTGGCCTTGTCATTGACGAAGATATAGCGGCCATCATATTGGCCTTCGGTAAAGGACATGTGAGGATGGTGGAGGTCGCCATTGAGCCAGACTTCACCCCGGTCTTCGAGATACTTTTTGGTTTCTTCAGTCATCCCGTCGCGCATGATTTTGCGGGACTCGTTGGTATCACCCCAGCCTGTGGCGGAGCAACGGTTGAAAACCGGGATACGCATCAGCTCACGCATTGACGGGACGCCAACAATACGAACTTCTCCGGCCTGGCCCGAACTCCAGAAGCCATAGTACTCATCAAGCTCTCCGGGGCCGACATGGGCCTTGTTTTTCGCAGCGGCGCCAGCCTGCGTGGCTGTCAATATGCCGGTTGAAGCGATACCGCCCACTGCTGCGACAGCAGCGGTCGTACCGAATAGTGAGCGACGGGAGACTTTTAGCCCTTCGTCATGATCGTCCTGGTCGTTAGACATTTTCTGGTCCTTCCTTTTAAGTGTGATGCCCCGACGGCACCATTATTGTCCCCGGCCTTCTACGCAGACCAAAGGATACTATTCAGCCAACCCCTCCAGATTGATTGGAGAGGCCATTAATTTTTCGTGTCTTACTTTCTTCTTTATCACCACCGGACACCTCTCGTCACAGTGATAGAGTTCCTGGCAATGCAGGCAATAGAGGCATTCGTTGACATTGATGTGGCCCTCGGGATGGATTGCCTGAACCATACATTCATTGGCGCACCTGAGGCATGGGCTGCCACAATCCCGGTAGCGTTTCAGCCAGTCATTGATTCGCAGTCGTCCTGGTATCGCCAGAGCCGCGCCAAGAGGGCACAGATAGCGGCAGAAAAAGCGTTCGATAAACAGCCCAATGCTTAAAAGGGTCAGCGCATAAATAACGTACGGCCACTCACGTGCGAATTTGAGAACAATCGCCGTCTTGAAAGGTTCGAATTCAGCGAAGCGCTCGGCCAGTGGTAGCGAATAGAGCGACAGTCCAAAGAGCGCCAAAAAGATCATGTATTTTATCGGCCACAGCAGTTCATGCAAATGCCAGGGTACCTCGATCTGTGGTATCCCGATCCGTTTGGCAATCATATTGCTGAGTTCCTGCATTGCCCCAAACGGACACAACCATCCGCAATAAGCGCCTCTTCCCCAAAAGATCAGTGCTGCGGCAGTGGATGACCACAAAATGAAAAGCATCGGATCCATAAGAAAATATTCCCAGCTGAAGCCGCTCAGAAGAGAACTGGAAAAGGTGAAGACATTAACGATGGACAACTGCGCATTGGCGTAGAAGCCGATCCAGATAACTGTGAAGGAGAGAAACACAGTGCGTGCGCGGACCAGAAGCTTTGGCCTCCTCAGCACCCAGGCTTGCGAGAAAAACCCTGCCGTTAGAACGCCGACCGCCATGGCCAGGATAATGATGTCGACTTTTCGGCTCTGCCATACCCTCATCCAAAGAGCTACATCCGGCGCAGTATTGATAGTGTCTTGCCAATCTTGTGCGACGACCTGGGCAGGCCGAGGCTCTTGTTTTACAAATCGTTCCGGCAGCTGGTAGGGCAGGTCGCGCGTTACGAAAACCTTTTCCAGTGGGCCAATGGCTCTTTGGATCAGAAGCTGAACGCGCCACGGCTTGACCGGATCAAACTCGCCGCCAGGAGGAAAGGTGAACAGGCCCACTTCCGAAAAGCCGGGGGCCTTATCACCGGCAACTTCCCCCATGCGCTTGTAGGACTTGTCGCGAAAAAGCCATCGCTTGTCCCCCTGGACAACCTGAAACCGGTCGAAAATACCGCCGCGAACAAATCCGGACCCACGGAAGGAATACCGACCACTGGCCATGAGCAGCATGGCTTGTTGACCAGGCTCAAGACGCTCGTCCAGGTTCCTGTACTCGTCTTCCCCAAGCAATGTTCGTCCGATTGAAGGCTGGGAAACAAGGGCAGCGTGGAGGTCAATAAAGGTCTCCGTCGGCTCGCCTTCCTCGGGTCGTGCGATTGCCTCAACATTGCCTGCGTGGATAAAGGCCTGATTGACGTCTGCAAGCGACAGGTTGAGCCGGCGCACGGCGCCCTCTTCCAACAGAGCGGGCCAGCTGGACCGCGCATTGACGTCTGCATTTACCGACCTGAGAGGACCGGTTTCCACCTCCGGCGCCGTCAAACCACCGAGGCCGCGGGCGCGGGCGAACGTGATGGCGGAGCGCTTGATACTGTCATCTATGACAATAACTGTGACGGTCGCCCCGGACACAATATCGGCCGGCAGGGCCGCGTCACCGGATGCTTCCGAGAGTTCGGCGGCGTTGAGCCCGGTATAGCCGTTTATAAAGTTCTCTATCTTCCTGATGGGAATTCCCACAAGAACAATAGGTTCGGAGTGCTCCACGATCTTTGCGCCGACAATCACACCCGCATTGTCCAGAGCGATCAAAATGTGGATCGGTTTTCCCGAATATCCAATCGAGGGCACAATATCGGTATTGAGGATCACATATCCAATTTGAGATCCATTCGGGCCAACGACTGAAAGTGCGGGCGGACTTCCTTCCTCACCACCATAGCCGGTGGCACCGGGAAACAGATCCCCGGCGCTCACTGTTTTGGCAAAGGACGCCAGCGCACTTGCTTGAGCCATTGCTGGCGCTGGCCACATCATCAGTGCAACAACCGCTAGCATCCAGGTTCGAGCCCTCGAGAGGGCGCGAACCTGGCGGGAATAGAAACGACTCCAGGATGTGTGCACGGGGTAGATATGCCTCTTGACCGCAAGGAGCGGCTGTGATTCGGGAAAATGCGACCTGCGGCCAACGTAGCGAGATTCGCCAATTTTGTCGTGTGTCAGTTCGCCACACTTGGGCATCCGGAGGCTCCCTGTGACCGGTGCATAACAGGGACTTCATACGTAGCTGAAACCCTTGAGAGCGAAATTCACTTCGCGATCCATGCCTGTGAAAAGTACTGAAGTAAATCCTGATGAGTAACAGGAATTCAGGTCCCAAAAGGTCCGGAATTGATCTTGGGTGAGCACTGATCGTCGCTGCGCTACACGCGTAATGCGGGTTACGGAAGTCTCTTGCGAGCCATCTTCTTCCTGTAGGCGCGTATGAGGCCGATCACACTGATGGCAATCCAGAATATTTCGATGACGAATGATGAGAAGTTAAAAGTAAAAAGGAGCGACGTCAGGATCATCAGGGCGCCGATCAGATTGAGCCAGGAATAGGCAGGATTGTCGGATCGCACACGTCCCACCTGAATCAGAAAATATCCTGCCACGATCAGAAGTACGCCGAGGGTGCCAAGGAAGTCATACCAGGCGAGTGTCACAGAAAAGCTCCTCATTTGATTTCAAGAAGAAAAATCTACAATAGTTGGGCTAATCTCACCATTCATAAGGTGTAGCACGGGACCAATCTTTGGGAATAAGACAGGTGTTTGAACCCGATTCAGGAAGGTTGGCAGAGCCGGCTCGAGCAATCCCTTGTTCGTGCTGGCAATTGGGTTTTTTCGGGAAATGAGGTCCGTGTGCTCTTAGGGTGACACCAGGGGCAAATAGAGGGCCGCCGCGCACGTCAGCCTTTGATTCAGTGAATCCTGAATGTACAAAAACCGTGAAAATTGTTAACTAAATGTTAATTGCCCGCGGACGCGCCTCTAAAATATAGGTGATATGCGGTGTATATACTATTTGGTGTGGAAAAAACGGGGTTTTAAAAATCATGACTGGAAAACAATCACTTCGCCGGGCATTCCTGGGCGGAGCAGCTTCGGTGTTGTTGGTCGCGGGTGGAGCTTTGGCTCCCGCCAATGCAGCAATCGAGGAAATTATCGTAACGGCGCAGAAGCGTGCGCAGAACCTGCAGGATGTGCCGATTTCGATCAGCACGCTTAATGGCGATGATCTGGAAGACATCTTTATGGCGGGTGAGGACATTCTTGCCCTTGCGGCCCGGATCCCCAGTTTCTACGCAGAGTCGTCCAATGGACGGGTGGCCCCGCGCTTCTATATTCGCGGCCTTGGCAATACAGATTTTGACCTTGCCGCCTCCCAGCCAGTTTCCATGTATATCGACGAAGTTGTCATGGAGAGTGTCGTTTTGAAATCGACGCCTCTCTTTGACATTCAACAAGTTGAAGTCCTCCGCGGCCCGCAAGGTTCGCTGTTTGGACGCAACACAAGTGCCGGCATTATCAAATTTGCGACCAACCGTCCAAGTCAGGAAACCGAGCTTGTTGTTAATTCTTCAGTCGGAACCTTTGGTTCTACGACCATACAGGCGGCAGCGAATGTGCCACTGACCAGTTCGATTTCCGGGCGCATTTCGGTGCACAAGCAAGATCGCGATGACTGGATTGACAATTCATTTACCGGTGAACAAAAAGCAACGGGTGGCTTCAGAGAAAGCGCCGCTCGGGCCCAGCTCTTGTGGGAGCCATCGGAAACGACGTCAGTGTTGCTCAACGTTCACAGCCGAGAGCTGGAAGGCACGGCGGCGATTTTCAGAGCTAATGTTCTTGGACCGAACGGCCTCACCAAATATTTTGATCGCGACGTTGTTGCCTTTGACGAGGGCGCTAACAATCCGCAGGCCTATGACGGCTTCGGCTATTCGCTTCGGTATGAGCATGAGTTCGATGGCGGCGTCGAAATGACCTATATCGGTGCTCGTGAGGAAACTGACGGGTTCAGCCGCGGCGATATTGATGGTGGTAATCTGGTCGACAGCTATGCGCCATATTTCATTCCATTTCCGTCGGATACACAAGATGGCATTGATGAACTGGAACAGACGACACACGAGATCCGTCTGGCCCAGGGAAGTAACGATAATATCAACTGGCAAGTCGGTGCCTATCATTTCGACTCTGAATTTCAGATCACGACCAATCCGTTCTTTGTTGCAGCGTCGACCTTGACTCACACCAATACCGCATGGGCGCTTTTTGGCCAGGCAACATTTAGTGTTGGTGATGATTTCACGCTGGCTGGTGGACTTCGTTATACGGACGAAGAAAAGGGTTTGACTGTACAGGCTTCTCCTATTCCTCAAACTCCAGTGAACATTTCTGACGAACAGGTAAGTTGGGACTTCAGTGTCGATTGGGCCTATACAGAGAATACAAACCTTTACGCACGGGCATCCTCGGGTTACCGAGGCCCTTCCATTCAGGGACGCGACGTTGCCTTTTTCGGTTCGCCGTCAACGGCAAAAGGGGAAACCAATGTTTCCCTGGAAGCCGGTTCAAAATCTGAACTGTTCAATGACCGGGCGCGGTTGAATATGGCACTCTACAGATATGCGGTTGATGATCTTCAGGTCTCGGCCGTTGGTGGTGCGTTTAACCTGATCCAGCTTGTCAATGTCGACAAGGTTGAAGGATACGGATTTGAAGCGGACGCAGAATTCATGTTGTCTGATTACTTTACTGTCAGTGTGGGGTATAGCTACAATCACACGGAGATATCCGACAAGAGCCTGCGTGTAGGGACTTGCGGAACCGGTCAATGTACCGTGACTGATCCGGTCGACATCCTGGGTGCTATCGTCGACGGAAATCCGTTGCCACAGGCGCCGGAACAGATCTTCAACATCGTTGCAGACTTCAATCGCCCGGTATACGGCGACCATGAGTTCTTCATGACCGCCGACCTTTCCTATCAGGGTGACACAAACCTATTCCTCTATGAGGCACGTGAGTTTTCCGTTGATGGCCAATATGAACTTGGCTTCAAGACGGGATTTGCAAAGGATGATGGCTCATGGGAGATCGCCTTCTTTGGTCGTAACATTACCGATGAGGAAAATATCAAGGGTGCCATTGATTTCAACAATAACACCGGTTTCGTGAACGATCCTCGCGTCATTGGCCTGTCCATCAGTGGCAGGTACTAGATTACAACGCACAATTGCCGGCACTCGGGTGTTGTGTGAGAGACGAAAATAAAGGAAAAGGGCCTCGAAGGAATTCGTGGCCCTTTTTCTCGTCGTGTCTTCTGACTGAAAAGATCGAAAGGTAAATCACTGTGGCGCGGATATTTCAGCCCTCAACATGGTTTGGCAATAGTAACAAAAACTCCGGCAGCGGAATGATGCCTCTTGCCGAACTGCATTGCCATATTGAAGGCACCATAGCGCCCGCGATGGCGCGGAAGCTGGCAAAACGTCACAAGGTCAAGATCCCGCATATCTTTGGCTCGGATGGAAATTATCAGTGGTCGACTTTTCCGGAGTTTCTGAAAACCTATGACGCGGTCTCAAGCGTGGTGTGCACGCCTGAAGACTACTATGATATAACGTTCGACTATCTGACCCGGGCGGCGGCAGAGGGACTGGTCTATTCAGAGATGTTCGTTTCATCCGAACATCCCGAAGATGTTGGACTTTCCTTCGACGCCTTCCTCGACGGTGTATCGGCGGCACTTGATGATGTCGAGGCAAAAACCGGGCTCGTCGGACGGCTCATCCTCACAGCCATTCGGCACCGTGGGCCCGAGAGGGCAGAACGTACGGCCAGAAATGCGCAGCTGCACCCGCATAAAAAGGTGGTTGGTTTTGGTCTTGCCGGGGACGAGAACCAGTTTGAGCCAAAAGACTTTGTTCGGGCCTATGACATGGCCTCAGACGCAGGTCTGAGGCGAACAGCCCATGCGGGTGAAATCGCCGGACCCGAAAGCATCCGCGCGACCCTGGATGCCCTGCACCCGGAACGTCTAGGGCATGGCGTGCGCCTCCTGGAAGATGCGGACCTCGTTCCAAGGGTAAAGGATGGCGGCATTACCCTTGAACTTTGCCCCGGGTCCAATATTGCCATCGGTATTTTTGATTCCTATGAAAATCATCCGGTAAGAGCTTTCTTTGATCAAGGCCTCAAAGTGACCCTCAGTACAGACGACCCACCATTTTTCCATACTACTATTGGCAAGGAATATGCCGCCGTTGAGGCTGCACACGGGTTCTCCAGGCGGGAAATGATGCAGTTTACCTTGAACTCAATCGATGCAGCTTTCTGCGACGAAGCAACCAAAAAACGTCTTCGCACGCGCGTTGAAACCTGGATCAGGAAAAATACCTGACACAATCGGGTGAAGCTGAGCAGGAATAGTTTGGATCAGCGAAAAGCTGGCTCGTCGAAGCTTCTCAGCTTGCGCGAATGAAGCGTTCCTGCAGCGGCTTCGTCGCGCAAGAGCGCAAGTGTTCGAATGCCGATCTGCAAATGCTGGCTGACACTTTCCTCGTAAAAGGCATCAGCCATTCCCGGGAGTTTGATCTCACCGTGAAGAGGTCGGTCCGAAACACAAAGAAGCGTTCCATATGGCACCCGATAGCGATAGCCGTTCGCGGCAATTGTTGCTGATTCCATATCAATGCCGATCGCGCGGGATTGATTGAATCTCACGGCCAACTGGTCAAATCGAAGCTCCCAGTTTCGATCATCTGTGGTCACAACAGTACCCGTGCGCAGACGCTGCTTCATCTCGACGCCCGATAGATTGGTGACTTCTCCAACTGCAGCGGTCAGGGCCATCTGCACCTCGGCAATGGTAGGAATTGGGATTTCGGTTGGTAAAACCTCGTCAAGGCTGTGGTCGTCGCGCAAATAGGCGTGGGCAAGGACATAGTCGCCCAGTCTCTGGCTGCCGCGCAGGCCGCCGCAATGGCCAACCATGAGCCAGACATGCGGCCGCATAACGGCCAGATGATCCGTGATGGTCTTGGCATTGGAGGGGCCTACGCCAATATTAATCAGCGTTATCCCAAAGCGCTCATCGCGGACCAGATGATAGGCGGGCATCTGGGGAAGTTTGGTCAACGCGGGTGTTGTAGATGGCTTTCCCGTGCGTGTCATTCGGTTGCCTGGTTCAACAAAACAATCGTATGTGCCTTTTTCAATTTCATCCAATCCGTACTCAACAAATTCATCTACATAGCGTTGGTAATTCGTAAAAATTACGAAGCGCTGAAAAAATTCCGGACCGGTGGCGGTGTAGTGCTTTAACCTGTGCAGTGTATAGTCGATCCGCTCTGCGGTAAAAAGTGACAGGGGCTGCGGCTGGCCTGGTTTGGCGACGAAAGTTCCATCAACGACATTGTTGTTGGTCTCGATCAGATCCGGCATGTGAAATGAATGTTGGATATTACGTCGTTGCTCCAGGGATAGCGCAGCGGTTGCCTTTTCAAGGGCAAAGGTCAGAGGGATCGGCGACGTGCTGTGTCCGACAAAAAGCCTCGCCTTGTTGTTCTCGACTAACAGCTGCAATTGCTCAAGCAAATAGGACTGGAAGAGTTTTGGAGCGGCGATGGTGGTCCCGTAGACCCCGGGTGATGAAACTTTCCCGAAAGAAAGATTACTAATTTGCGGCGACTGTTCGGTTCCTGTCTCAATAGCAAGGTAAGGATAGGTGGTATCCGACCTCTTTGCGGGAATGTCACCTAGTGCGAAGCGATTAAAGTCTTGTCCGATATGGGCGAGGCTTTCTTCATAAATCCGGATGATTTGCTCCAGAGCCTCAGCTGGAGTTTCACAGGCCGTGAAGTCAGATGCTTCGTCAAGCGCGCGAATGGTGTCAGGGATGGTGTTTTTCTTCACAGGGGTTCTTTTCGATGAGTTTCAAAACAAAGTTGCTATATCGTAACACATTTTCGCAGCGACTGTCTTTTCGGCGGTTGTTCGTCAGGTGGATCAATAGTGTAGTTCCCCGAGGCCTAGCGACTGGCGACGATCCTGGCAACAGTCGGCGACTTGTGCTCTGCAATTTCCTGCGGGGAAAGACCGTGTAGCTCGTGTGGAAAGACCAGCCACTCGTCCGTTTCATGAACATAGTAGTCCGGCGGGGTTTCGGTTTTCCGTTTGGCTGGCTTGTAGTAGACCGTTGCCACCTTGACCATATCCGGCGTATTGCGCCGACATTTTTCACGAAGTTCCCTCAGAACGGCATCAACGCTGAGGCCCGTATCAAAAACATCGTCAACAATCAGAAGCCGATCATCTGCATTGATATTATCGATGATGTAGCCGAGCCCATGGACCCGGACCCGCGAGCTTCGCTGGGCAATTCCGGTATAAGAGGATGTTCGAATGGCAATGTGATCGGTGTTTATGCCCGCATAGTCCATATATTCCTGCACAGCTATACCAATGGGCGTGCCGCCCCGCCAGATGCCAACGATATAGTTGGGTTCAAATCCGCTCTCCAGAATTTTGTCGGCAAGGCGAAAAGAATCATCCAGCAGACTATTCGCATCAATGTAGAGTTTATCCATTTTCAGGAGGCTCTCCTTTTGTAAGACCAGGATTGCTTCATATCTTCTTCATGCGGCAAGTGCAATCGGCATCCGAGGCTCGGTTTGCGGTCGGGTCAGGACGTGAGTTTCCCGATGAAATTGGTCAGCAGGGCTTTGGTGTTCTCGTAGGCCTTGTCGGCCTCCTGGATAGTGTGTTCATGCGTGAGCTCTGCATGGCCAAGTCCAGCTGCGAAATTGGTAATCAGGGAAATGGCGGCAATCCGGATGCCGCAGTGTCTTGCGACGATAACCTCCGGCACGGTTGACATCCCGACAGCTGACGCGCCGATCACCTGAAACATGCGAATTTCAGCGGGCGTTTCGAAATTGGGGCCGGTCACCTGAACATAGACCCCTTCATGCACTGCCACTGATGTTGCTTCTGCGGCCAACCTGATCTGCGCGCGTAGTCCCGTATCATAGGCCTCGGTCATGTCGGGAAAGCGAGGACCAAAGTCAGCATCATTGGGACCGGTCAGAGGATTTTGGCCGGACAGGTTTATGTGATCCTCTATGATCATCAGCGAGCCGGGCGGCATATCCGGCTTGAGGCTCCCGGCAGCATTGGTCAGAATAAGCACTTCAACTCCCAGACGTTGCAACGTTCGTACCGGGATAGCCAGTTCCTGGGGGGAGTGCCCCTCATAGAGATGCATCCTTCCCTGCAAGCAGGCGACGGGAGTGCCGCCAACCGATCCAATAATCAACTTCCCGGCGTGACCTTCTACCGTAGGCTGAGGAAAGTGGGGAATGTCAGCATAGGAAATCACAGCTTCCGGATCGATCGTCTCGCCAAAGGGTCCAAGTCCGCTTCCCAGAACAAGGGCCACCCTGGGAAAAGTCCCCGAGTAGAGGGCTCGAATGGCAGCAAGGTTTTCATCAATTTCACGCATGAGAGGGGAGTGCCTTTGGTCTGGGGTTAAGCGGTTTTGGTAGGGTTCCTGGCTTGCCATACTGGCAATGTTACCATATCATCCTGGTTCGCCTGCGATTTCAATCCCCTGGTGCTGCGGTGCAGTAAAACCCTGCGGGAGGCGTGGAAAAACTCGGAAATAGGAAAGACAGACACGGTGCGCGCAATTATTGCTGTTCTTGATTCGCTCGGCATCGGTGCATCCGATGATGCCGCGAACTATGGCGACGAGAATGCCGATACCTTTGGTCATATTGTCGAGGCCGCCGGATGCGGGGAGGCTGACCTTGAGGGAATAAGATCCGGTGCGTTGGTTGTCCCCAATCTCGCGAGGCTGGGATTTGTAAAGGCGGCCGAGGCTTCGCGCGGCAGGGCTCTTGACCTTCCACCCGCCGATGAGATTGTTGGCGCCTGGGGTTTTGCTGCGGAACTCAGTTTTGGCAAGGATACGCCCAGCGGCCATTGGGAAATGGCCGGATTGCCTGTTTGCTATGATTGGAAATTGTTTGAGAAGAAGCAAAAGTCGTTCCCCGCGGCGCTTCTTTCAGACCTTGTCCGCGAAGCAGCGCTTCCAGGCGTTCTTGGTAACTGTCATGCCTCGGGCACGGTGATTATTGAAGAGCTGGGTGCTGAGCATCTGGCAAGCGGTGCTCCGATTGTCTACACATCGGCTGACTCAGTTATGCAAATTGCCGCTCATGAAGAGCATTTTGGTCTTGAGCGGCTCTATGCAGTGTGTGCTGTCGCGCGCAATCTGGTTGACAAATACAACGTTGGACGCGTCATTGCCCGGCCTTTTGTCGGAACTGCCGAAGAAGGGTTTGTTCGCACCGGCAATCGCCGCGACTATGCTACACCACCGCATGATCTGACGTTGCTGGATCATGTGATCGCGGCAGGTGGGTCTGTTGTCAGTATAGGGAAGGTATCAGACGTTTTTGCGCATCAGGGGTTTAGTAAAACCGTAAAAGCGCATGGCAATGAAGCCCTGTTTGATGCTCTGCTTTCAGAACTTTCGACATCACAGGACAACACGCTTCTATTTACCAACTTTGTTGATTTTGATACGCTTTATGGACATCGTCGCGATGTCGCCGGATATGCCGGGGCGATTGAAGCCTTCGATACAAGGCTGCCTGAACTCCTCGCCGCACTGCGGGAAACCGATATTCTGGTGATTACCGCTGATCATGGCTGTGATCCGACGGCACCAGGAAGCGATCATACGAGAGAACACATCCCTGTGGTCTGTTTTGGACCGTCTCTCGCCCCGGGCTACCTGGGCAAGCGGATGTCGTTCGCTGATATCGGCCAGAGTATAGCCGATCATATGGGTTTGCCCGCGTTGCCAAACGGAGTATCCTTTCTGCGCGACCGCGTGAAAGAGCCGGGGCTGAGCCAGGGTTGAGGGTAGCTGGGTTATGGGTGACAGGGGCGAGATTTGATGCCGAGTGACAATATTATCGAATTAGGCGCACATTGCGCATCCGGTGCCGAGCGCAATCCTGGTGCACCGCTTGACCTTGAGGCGCTGGAGCACATTCGCGTCAATCTGTCCGCCTCTGAGCGCCGTATTGCATCGCTTTCCGGCCGCCGCAGCGTCAAAAAGGAATGGCAGGCCGCATGGCTCGTCAAGGCGATCTCCTGCATTGATCTCACCACACTTTCGGGCGATGACACATCGGACAGGGTGCGCCGCCTCTGTGCGAAGGCCCGTATGCCTCTGCGCTCGGACTTGCAGGCATCGCTCGGCATTGAGGATCTGGGCCTTACGACCGGGGCGGTCTGTGTTTATCACGATATGGTCGAGGCTGCGGTGAGCGCCCTTCAAGGATCGGGAGTGCCCGTCGCGGCTGTTTCGACCGGCTTTCCGGCTGGCCTGTCACCCTTTGAGACGCGCCTGCGGGAAATCGAGCTGTCTGTTGCTGCAGGGGCGCAGGAGATTGATATTGTGATTTCACGGCGCCATGTCCTGACCGGAAACTGGCAGGCGCTCTATGATGAAGTTGCCGCGTTTCGGGAGGCTTGCGGCCCGGCCCATCTCAAGACGATTCTCGCGACCGGCCAGCTTGGCTCCTTGACCAATGTGGCGAAGGCCTCGATGGTGGCGATGCACGCTGGTGCTGATTTCATCAAGACATCAACCGGGATGGAGGGCGTCAATGCGACCCTGCCTGTCAGCCTTACCATGGTTCGCGCCATTCGGGACTACCATGACAGGACCGGCCATGTCGTCGGCTTTAAGCCCGCCGGAGGTGTCAGCGATGCCAAGACCGCATTGGCCTATCTCATTCTGATCAAGGAAGAACTCGGTACGGAGTGGCTGACGCCCGAGCGTTTCCGTTTTGGCGCATCCAGTCTGCTGGGTGATATTGAGCGGCAACTCGAACACTTCGTCACCGGGCACTATTCAGCTTCCAATCGTCATCCAATGAGTTAGGTTTTCTGCATGAGTGTATCTGATATTTATGAAACCATGTCGTATGGACCGGCACCGGAAGATGCCGGTTTTGTACATGACTGGTTGAAGGGCCATCAGGGCGGCTTCAAACTCTTTGTTGGCGGCGAGTGGATCGCCCCTCACGGGCGAGAAACCATTACAACGACGAACCCGGCAACAGGTGAACACCTTGCCGAGTTTCCGTCTGCAGATGAAACAGACATTAATCGCGCCGTGGAGGCCGCGGCAAAGGCCTTTAAGAGCTGGTCGCGCCTGCCAGGGCACGAGCGGGCCAAATATCTCTACGCTCTGGCGCGGCTGGTACAAAAAAACTCCCGGTTTCTGGCAGTTCTTGAAACCCTCGATAATGGCAAGCCGATCCGTGAGACGCGCGATATCGATGTGCCTTTGGTCGCGCGCCACTTCTATCACCATGCCGGATGGGCGCAGCTTATGGATACGGAGCTGCCAGACCAGGAGCCGCTTGGCGTGGTTGGTCAAATCATTCCGTGGAACTTCCCACTTTTGATGTTGGCCTGGAAAGTAGCTCCGGCGCTCGCAGCGGGAAACTGTGTTGTTCTGAAACCCGCAGAATTTACCAGCCTTACGGCGCTCTACTTTGCCGAATTATGTCAGGAGGCGGGGTTGCCGCCCGGCGTTGTGAATATTGTCACCGGGGCGGGGCAGACCGGTGAGCATATTGTCAATCACAATGACATCGCCAAGATCGCGTTTACCGGATCAACCCAGGTTGGACGGTTGATTCGCCAGCGGACCGCCGGTACCGGCAAGAAGCTCACGCTGGAGCTCGGCGGAAAGTCTCCTTTCATTGTATTCGGCGATGCGGATCTTGATGGTGCTGTCGAGGGACTGGTTGATGCGATCTGGTTTAATCAGGGGGAGGTTTGCTGTGCCGGATCACGTCTTCTCGTGGAAGAGAATGTCGCAGACGAGTTTATAGCAAGGGTCAAGCGTCGCCTCGAAACCTTCCGGATAGGTGACCCGCTGGACAAGGCGATCGATATGGGGGCCATTGTTGATCGCTCGCAGTGCGAGATGATTGCAGCCCTGGTGAGCGAGGGTGAGAAAGAGGGCGCTGTGAAGTGGCAGCCGGATATTACCATTCCTGAAACAGGATGCTTCTATCCGCCAACACTCCTCCTCGATGTGACGCCAAGCCACAAGGTGGTTCAGGACGAAATCTTTGGTCCGGTCCTGACTGTAATGACGTTTCGGACGGAGAAAGAAGCGGTCGATCTTGCCAACAACACCCGGTATGGCCTTGCCGCCAGCATCTGGACTGACAATATCAACCGTGCGCTTGATACGGCATCCAAAGTTAAAGCCGGTGTGGTCTGGGTCAATTCAACAAACCAGTTTGATGCGGCGGCAGCCTTTGGTGGATATCGCGAGTCCGGCTTTGGCCGTGAAGGGGGCAAAGTCGGCCTGTATGAATACACCGCAGATCGGAGAGGCTGGCTTGCTTCTAAAACCGGCGACGAGGCCATTGTTAAACCGCCCGAGGCAAGCGGCGATGGTCCCGATGACACTATCGACCACACCGCCAAGTTCTATATTGGCGGCAAGCAGGCGCGCCCGGATAATGGGCGTACAAGAATTGTGTTGGATGCCAAAGGTGGCCTTGCCGGTCGGGTCGGTGAGGGTAGCCGCAAGGACATTCGCAATGCAGTTGAAGCCGCAGTCAAATCGGATGCCTGGTCAAGAACGACAGGTCACGGCCGGGCTCAGGTACTTTATTTCATTGCGGAAAATCTCAGCACCCGCGCTAACGAATTCACTGCGCGCCTTCAGTCTTTGACGGGGTTGAGCCGGCCACAGGCAAAAAAACAGGTCGAGCAGTCAGTGTCACGGCTGTTTTCCTGGGGTGCCTGGGCAGATAAATTTGACGGCTCTGTGCATGGCGTCCCGGTTCGCGGCGTCACCTGGTCCATCCATGAACCGCTCGGCGTCGTCGGAATCGTTTGCCCCGATACCATGCCGCTTCTATCGTTTGTGTCGCTGATGGGCCCGGTCCTGGCCATGGGAAACCGCTGCATCATTGTTCCGTCGGAACGTTATCCTTTACTGGCGACAGATTTCTATCAAATCCTGGAGACATCCGATGTGCCTGGTGGTGCGGTGAACCTTGTCACCGGAGACCGCGATGGCCTTGCCAAAGTGCTTGTGCAGCATGACGGCGTTGATGCCCTGTGGTACCATGGCTCCGGTGCGGGAAGCAAAATGGTTGAAGCGGAATCTGTGGGGAATCTGAAACAAACATGGGTGAACCATGGCAAGGCCCGGGACTGGCTTTCTACCCAAGGGGAAGGTCAGACATTTTTGCGCCGTGCGACGCAGACCAAGACGGTTTGGTTGCCTTATGGGGTATGACCGGGTGCGATTGAAATTGAAAAGGGGGAACTGCTCATGCTGACCAGCGGAGTATTGGGAGTTGTTGCGATCCTTGGTGTGGCGGTGCTTGCCTCGGAAAAGTTATCTGCGATTAATCTGAGAATTGTTCTCAGTACACTGGCGCTTCAGGCTGCGGTGGCCGGGTTCGCCCTGACAACAACGACAGGCCAGGCAGTGTTGGCCGTTATGACGACAGGGGCACAGAACATCATTTCCTACGCAGATGATGGCATCATCTTCCTGTTTGGCGATCTTGGGGATCCGACGAAAATGTTTATCGTTGCCTTCCGGGTTCTGCCGGTCATCATCTTTGTTTCATCTCTGGTCGCGGTGCTTTACCACCTTCGGATTATGCAAGCCTTTATTCAGGCAATCGGCTTTGTGCTGCGCACTCTTGTCGGGACCAGCCGCCTTGAGTCGGTCAATGCCGCAGCTAATATTTTCGTTGGTATGGTCGAAAGCCCGATGACGATCCGGCCCTATCTTGAAAAACTGACGCGCTCCCAGCTCTTTGCCGTGATGTCGGTCGGTCTTTCCAGCGTTGCCGGCGCGGTTCTTGTCGGTTACGCAAGTCTCGGGGTCGAACTGAAGTATCTTTTGCCCGCTGCGTTCATGTCCGCCCCAGGAGGCCTCCTGATGGCCAAGCTTCTGGTTCCTGAAACCGGCACGCCGTTTGAGCCGAGTGACGGGGAATTGGCCAATGCTTTTTATGGCGAGCACAAGCCGGTGAATGTTGTTGAGGCCGCAGCCGACGGGGCCTCTGCCGGGCTCAAGCTTTCAGCCAACATTGGTGCCATGCTCATTGCCTTCGTCGCCCTCGTGGCGCTGATCAACGGCCTTCTTGGCGGTGTCGGCGGGCTCCTCGGCTTCGAAGGGATCACGCTTGAATTTTTGTTGGGGTACCTTTTTGCGCCCGTTGCCTTTCTCATCGGCATTCCATGGGAAGAGGCGGTGCAGGCCGGCGGTCTTCTCGGGCAGAAGGTGATCCTGAATGAGTTCCTGGCCTACATCAGTTTTGCCGAAGTGCGTGATGCCTTCAGTCCGCACAGTCAGGCGGTCATCACTTTCGCGTTGTGCGGTTTTGCCAACCTGAGCGGGATGGCCATTCTCATGGGGGGGCTTGCCGGAATGGTGCCAAGCCGTAAGTCCGAAATCGCCCAGCTCGGTTTCAAGACGGTTCTTGCCGGAACGCTTTCAAATCTGATGAGTGCCTCGCTGGCCAGTGTCTTCATGACACTTGGCTGACCACGCTGGTCGGAAGCTGAGGTCAGGGTTCGTGACTGGTAATTGGACTCTATCAGGATTGATATCGCCGACGGAATCCTGAATTTCATCGGGACCAGTGGGCCTTAACATCAGGATCACTTTACATGGCAGGTCAGGCAGAGCCGGCTTCCCGCATTGGACATTCGCAAAAAGCTTCCATTGCTCGGATCATGGACATCATGACAAGTCGAGCATTCGACTTGCGTGGCATGGCCAGTCCCGCCTCTTTTTACAAAGAGAGGCAAATCACCGACCCTCCCGTTTGTAACGGGCGCGAAGTCCGGATCTTTTGATGGATCATATTCGATGGAGATCGGGTGGTCGTTCGCCAGCCCGTCCGCGCCAATTGCTGAGGGGCCTGTCATTGTGCCAGTATTGGCGACGCCGGGATTATTGATGAGCGAATCGTAAGCCATCGACCCGTCGTGGCACGATAGGCACATGAGTGAAACATCGCCGGGGGTGGCCTCGATTGTCATGTCCATGGTTGCGCTACTGTACATGCTGAGTATCTTGCCGGATGTCTTTCTGTTCCACAAAGGCGTCGACTCATCTTGGGAAGCCGACATCGGTGTGTGGCAATAGACGCAAATTCCCTCGCCATTCATTGAGAGATCGTGCGGTGAGCCCGCTATGCTATTGGCGTGAACATCCGCAATGCCAGCGATGCCAAAAAACAGCCACGCCAGCAAAATTTGCGACGTGGTGCGGAACAAAACAATAATGCGCGCGGACTCTCTCAAAAGCAAACCTGACCCCTTCATGTTAACCCGGGGGTTCGCCCCAGATCAGGAGTGCAGAATACGTGTTGGAGATTAATCGTTCGGCGGCACATTTATTACATTTTGAGATCTCTCCTTAATGGAATATTTGCCATGTGATTGGTGCTTTAGTCCCAACTTGAAACACCATCCGGGTAAACTGCGATGTCGCATATGAGAGGCTTCGTACTGGATTTTACGGGCCACTCCCTTCATTATGAGTTTCGCACCTACCCGTTATTGAAGCTGAGATTGCAATGCTGATAGCCTGGATCCTCGTCGCAGCGCCCTTTATCGGGAGTTTTCTGGGGGTCATTGTTACGCGTTTTGAAACCTCGGACAGCGCTTTTTCGGGGCGATCGAAGTGTCCGGAATGTCAACATCAGCTCGCGGTTCGCGATCTTGTACCTGTAGTGAGTTGGTTGATCCAGAAGGGCAAGTGCCGCTATTGCGAGGCGGATATATCAAGGGTCTACCTGGTGAGCGAGGCAGGAGCACTGGTCATTGCACTCTGGGCGGTAGTGGTTGTGGACGCGCCTTTCATTCTGCCAAGTTGCCTGTTGGGTTGGTCATTGCTGACCCTGAGTCTCATAGACATCCGTATAATGAGGATACCGGATACCATGTCCGGATTTGTCTTCGGGGCTGGTCTGGTCACGTCCTTGATCTGGTTCAGATCTTCATTTTCAGACCATGCTCTTGGTGCCGTAACCGGTTTTGCAGTTCTGTTCCTGGTTCGACAAGCCTATCACCGGCTGAAGGGCAGGCAAGGTCTGGGCAAGGCCGATGAACGATTGCTCGTTGCAGGCGGAATTTGGATTGGCATGACGGGCGTTTTTTCAGCGCTCTTTTGGGCGGCGCTCCTGGGCATTCTGGCCGTCTGTGTGGCGACGCTCTTCGGGCGACAAATCCGCGGAACAGATGCAATTCCTTTTGGACCATTTTTGGCCGTGGGGATTTGGCTGACCTGGCTCTATGGCCCAATCTTCATCAGCTGACAGGTGGCCGGGCGCGATAGCGATCTTCTCTCCGTCGCGTAAATCTAAAAGCGGATATCAATCACTTTGCCAGCATTTCGATCAGCAGGTTCGCATCGGTTCCACTTTCAAGTGCTTTCAACGTTTCCAGTGTTGCTTTCAATTCCTCGGTGGCGCGGCGGGCGTCTTCGGGAGAATGCAAGACCTTCGGTGTGAGCAGCAGTATGAGTTCCTTGCGCGTCGACTTGATTTCCCGTCCGCCAAACAGAGCACCAAGAACAGGAATATCCGACAGGACCGGGACACCCCTTTTGCTTCGGCTCTTCAGATTGCTGATCAGGCCACCCAGAATAATAGTCTCGCCGCTCCTGACTGAAACAACAGTACTCACCTTGCGCTGTGAAATAGTGGGTGTCAAAACACCGGAATCCACCGACTCCGAAACATTGCTCACTTCTTGTGCTATCTCCAGGATCACATTACCGCTGGAACTTACATTCGGTGTGACATCCAGAATGACACCGGTATCGCGAAATTCGATGGTATTGATGGTAGCATCCGAATCGTCGTCTTGCTTGCTCCGCGTGATAGTTGGAACTTCATCCCCTATCTGAAGGTTGGCCGTGTGATTATCAAGGACGAGGAGGGTGGGCGACGAGATAACGTTGACCTCCGTTTCGGTCGCGATGGCGTCCAGAACCGCTCTTGCGCCCGTTGCATCCGAAAGAATAAAGGAAAATCCGGGGAAAGTGGACCCTATGGCTCCGCTATTGCCTGAACTGAGAACGCCGCGACCGGAACCGCCCTTCAGCCCAAGACCGTCCGACTCAAAGGCCCATTGCAGGCCGAACTTGAACTCATCCCCGAGCGTCACTTCGGCGATGGTCGCCTCTATAAGGACCTGTAGCGGCTCTATATCAATTTTCCTGATTGCATTTTCAACAAGGCGGTAGTCAGCAGGCGTTGCAACAATCATCAGGGCATTGGTCGTCTCGTCGGCGACGAACCGAATTTCGTTACCTCCAGTCAGCTGGACTGACGAAACATTCGCGCCGCTGACTTCTGATACGCCTGATGCGTCGACCTTGACAGGGATGCGGCCCGGCGCCACGTTCTGCCTGTCGTGCTGATCGTCCTGGCGGTTGCCGCCGAACAAGTCTCCAAGCACGCCGGCGAGATCCGCGGCCTTGGCGTTTTGGACATAGTAGACATACAGCCTCTCACCATCGCCGGTTCCAAGATCAAGTTTTTCAATCCACCTTTCAACGTGTGACAGGATGTTTTGACTATTGGCGACAACAAGGATGGCATTCTGGCGTTCGATTGGCATAAGACGAAGCGGACCCTTGCCGCTTTCGTCTGTATCAAGAATGGTGGATAGTTCTCTGATGATAGCGGCCGGTTTGGTATGTTGCAGGGGAAAAATGCCAACTGACCGGGCCTTCAACCAGTCGACATCGAACGCCCGCACGGTCTGGACAATATTGGCAAGGTCGGGCCCCGCACCGGCTACAAGAAGCAGATTGCGCTCAGGATCAACGCGCTTGATCGAGCCCTGTGGCAGGAAGGGCTCAATAAGTTCCTTGATTTTGGCGGCGCCGACATGCTGCAGCGGGATGAGAGCGATCGAGTAACCAGCCGGCACATCACCGCCATTTCGGAGCAGGCGCGGAGGAAGTGCGGAGAGTGCCGCTTCATTGGCCGGAACAATCGTGAAGACATCCCCGCTGGGCACCAGGGCCGCATTGTTCATGCGCAAGATAATTTCAAGGGACTCCAGCGCGATCTGATGAGAAACCGGCGCAGATGTACGGAAGGTGACTGTGCCGCCGACCCGTGGATCCAGCACGTAACTCAGGCCGAGGGTTTCCCCGAGAACCACACCAATGACTTCCTTCAGGTCCGCATTGTCAAAGTTGAGTGTGACTGTGCCCTGAGGTATTTCCACTCCGCCGATCTTTAAGTCATCCCCCGAAACAAAGTTGCCTGACCCGATCTCGATACTGGCGGCAACGTTTTTTGACCAGCCATTCCCCGGCGGAGTACGTTTCGCGTGTTCTATCTTTGCGGCAGCGGATTGATCAGGGCTTTGCTCGGCAACCGGCACTCCGGTTGCTGCGACGATATCGGGCTCGCCGGAAAACGTGCTGCAAGCAGATAAAGCGCCGGACATCGCCAGCAGATACAGATATTTACGCCACACATTCATTCTCAACACCCCTGTCGATACTTGTCATAACCATCGCTGACGGTTAGCAACGTCAATTGCCCGGTTCGTTTCCCGATTTTGGTAGCCGGATCATTTTTTCCACGCCCTTCGCTTCAAAGCGAACAAAGTCCTCGCCGATCTCTCTGGCAACCCAGCCGCCAACATCTTCGCCCTCTGCAAGCCGCAGCGTCGTTTTCGTTGCTGGATCAACAAGGAGTGCAAGACGCTGGGCTTCTCCAATAACAATACCCTGTAAAAGATACTTTCCTATGAACTCTTCCTTACGATCTCCGGTTTGCTGGCTCTGAATTTCTGAAGGGCGTCGCGAAGGTGAGAAGAGCGGTCGATCATCTATCGCATCGAAGGTCTCCAGTCCTGGCGGTGTCCCGCCCTTGAGCCCCTCGGCAATGTCAGTCGATACCTCACCACTGGCAGATAGAGCGGTTTCCATTTGAGGCGGGAAGGTATGGGGGCGAAATTGAATCGAAGCCCACAGGCACGCGGCGAGCACAATACTCAGGCCCATCATGATCTGTTGCGGGCGACCGATCCTGCCCCAATATCCCCACATGCGATTACT
>CBFDBJ010000043.1:0-30189 GCA_965603015.1 uncultured Alphaproteobacteria bacterium | reverse complement strand
CCCGTTCGATGATCAAGATCTTCGATGAAAAATATGATGTGAAAGTTCTTCAGGCCTGGGGGATGACCGAGACCAATCCGCTTGGCACGCTCAACCGGGCGGTTCCCGAGGTTATGGCGCTCGATCATGAGGCGCAGCTTGACTATGCCACCAAACAGGGGCGACCGCTGTTCGGTGTGGATATCCGGATTGCCAATGATGCGGGTCAGTCCCTGCCGCATGACGGCAAGACGCCGGGGCGGCTTATGGTGCGGGGGCCCTGGGTAATCCAGTCCTACTACGGGCTTGACGATAATGTTCTTGATGCGGATGGCTGGTTCGATACCAGCGACATCGCCACCATCGACGAACTTGGTTTCATGCAGATCACGGACCGGGCGAAAGATGTGATCAAGTCGGGCGGCGAATGGATCTCCTCGGTTGATCTTGAGAATACGGCCATGGGGCACGAGGGCGTGGCGATGGCGGCGGTGATCGGCATGGCGCATCCCAAATGGGACGAGCGGCCGCTGCTCATCCTGCAGCTGAGCGAGGGCGCATCGGTCTCAAAAGAAGAGATGCTGGATTATCTGGGCAGCCGCGTCGCCAAGTGGTGGTTGCCGGATGATGTGGTTTACATTGACGCGATCCCGCTGGGCGGCACCGGCAAGATCAACAAGCTGGCGCTGCGCGAGACTTTCAAGGATCACGTGTTGCCGACGATTTGACGAGGATCAGGTATGAGCGAGGAAAAAACGCAAGATCGTCTACGATGGATTGGAGAGGGGGTCGCTCTACCATTTGCTATTTCGTGCGGGTTCTTTGTTATTGGCATTGTTGGGTCGTTGTTTTTGGGAGAATCGAAGCCGCTGACAGAGCACATTGCGATTGGCTGGCTGTCGGTGAAATACCTTTCAGCGTTGGGCGTTGTTGGTGGTTTCGGTGTTTCTCTTTTTACCTTCGGACTCACGATGGAGGTGTTTACCCCAAAAGGAGGCCACCGCCTCCTGGGATGCGTTATCTATCTTGTGGTACTTGGTACTGTGCTTTTGAATACTCCTTGGGAATGATGAGGTTGTCATCCATTCCGTAGAGTGCGGCCATGTCGGTTGTGATCGTTTATCCCATACAGAAGAAGGCGAGCTTGTGGCCTTCAGGGTCGCGGACATAGCCGAAATTCATGCCGTTGTCGCCGCGCGGGCCTGGCGCGCCATCGTCTGTGCCGCCAAGGGCGATGGCTTTGGCGTGGAGCTTTTCAATGGTTGCCAGAGAATCGACGGCGAGGGCCAGCATGGCACCATTTCCCACGGTCGCGGGTTTTTCGTCAAAGGGCGTGATAACGGCGACCATGCCCTTGCCGGAGGCGTCGGCCCAGACGGTGATGTGGTCGTCTGCCATCATGCGAGAAGCGCCGAGTTCACCGAGTAATTCGTCGTAATAGGCGCTCGCCTTTGCAAGGTCATTGGTGCCGAGTGTTGCATATCCGATCATGGTGGGTTTCCTTGTGACTGATTGGTGTCTGGCTTGAATGAAAGTTATTGGCATTCTACTTCGCTGACGTTCAGGCGCAAGGATGCAGGCCAACTTTCAGTGTCAGTGTGATCATACATCACAGAGGGGGCAGATTATTTCATCGCAACGATCATGTCCTCGAAGTCCGGCAGCGAGTTTTTGCCGAAGAACATTTCGTCGCTCTCTTCATTTTTGACAAAGAACGTGGGCGAGCCGAAATTGCCGCGTTTCACCGAGGCTTCGGTGTTCTCAATCAGCTTCGTCTTGATCTCGGGTTCCTGCGTCCGGGCCATGATTTTTTCTCCGTCGAAGCCTGCTGCATTCAGTACCTCAAGGATGATCGCTGGGTCGTCCATTTTCTTTTGGTCGACCCACATGGCGCGGTAAACGGCATCGACGTATTTTGCGAAGACACCTTCAAGTTCTGCCGCTATAGCCCCGCGCATGATGTGAAGGGTGTTGACCGGGAAGTGCGGGTTGAATGTGTATTCCGTGATGCCGTGCTTTTTGAGGAAGCGTTCGGTTTCCCTCTGTTGATATTGCGGTTTGTTTTCGATCCCGGCGAGGGAGATGGCGGGGGAGACGTTGTTCGTTGCCTTGAAGACGCCGCCAAGGAGGACCGGAATATAGTCGATCTTGATGCCGGTGCGTTCTTCAATTCCGGGGATGACGAGGTGGCTGAGATAGGCGTTCGGGCTGCCAAAATCAAAGTGAAATTCGGCAGTTATGTTTGGTGAAGTCATTTTACCATTTCTCCGCATAGGGCCGCACATCTAGTTCGAAGGTCCAGGCGTCCCGGGGTTGGGTGTGAAGGTACCAATATGTGTCGGCGATGGAGTCAGGCTTCATCAGCCGGTCCGGCGGCATGTTGTCGACAGCTTCATCGCCCATGGCGGCGCGCATGCGCTGTTTGACCCAGGCGGTCTCGACGCCGGCATCAATGACAAGATGGGCGACGTGAATGTTCTTCGGGCCAAGCTCGCGCGCCATGGCCTGGGCGTGACCGCGAAGACCGTGTTTGGCGGCAGCGAAAGCCGAGTAGCCGATACCGCCGCGCAGGCTTGCCGTTGCGCCGGTGAAAAAGATCGAGCCCTCTTCACGTGGCACCATGTAACGGGCGGCTTCGCGGCCCGCCAGGAAACCGGCGTAACACGACAGCTCCCAGACCTTGCGGAAGACGCGCTCTGTAGTTTCCAGAATGGGAAAGTTGACGTTGCCGCCAATATTGAAAATGCAAACCTCGATGGGGGCTTCGGCTTCGGCCTCAGCGAAAAACTCGATGATGGCGTCTTCGCTGCGCGCATCCAGCGTCTTGCCACGACATTGGCCACCCGCCGCCTCAATTTCCTCCACCAAAGGGGCGAGTTTGTCTCCGTTTCGGCGCCCGGCATGGACGATATAGCCTTCAGCAGCGAAGCGCCGCGCGATGGCGGAGCCGATGTAGTCGCCGGCGCCGATGACCAATGCTGTTTTGGGAGCCGTCTTGTTGCGCATCTCTTTTGTGGTCATGGGAGGCTTGCCTTTCCGGCCATTAAGTCTTAAATTAAGACTTAATCTAGTATCTCTCCGCTGCGGGTGTCAATTGCCCTTCATTGTCTTGCGGGGGCAAAATGAAAGAAGGTTCAAAAGTCACATGCGCTGGGATGAGTTGTCAGAGGAAAATTGTTCAATGGCCCGCAGTCTTGCGATCCTGGGAGATCGTTGGACGCTGCTCATCTTGCGTGATTGTTTCCTCAAGGTGCGCCGGTTTGAGGATTTTCAGAAGAGCCTTGGCATTGCGCGGCGTGTTTTAACGGAACGCCTTCAAAAGTTGGTCGATGCGGGCGTTCTCAAGCGCGTTCCCTATCAGGATAATCCGGAGCGGGTTGAATACCGTCTGACCACAATGGGTCTCGATCTCTATCCGGTCATTCTCTCGATGGTTCATTGGGGCGACAAGTACTTTGCAGGAAAGGAAGGGCCGCCTGTTCTGCATACCCACAAGTCCTGCGGTCACACCTTCCACTCCGTGTTGACGTGCTCGGAGTGTGGCGAGAGCGTGGGTGCGAGAGATGTTGTTGCGATGGCGGGGGTACGGTCCCGGACAACAAAATGAATGTCATCCCGCACTTGATGCGGGACCTCAGGGCACCATCTTGCCAACAAGCAGCAGCTGATTAATGCCCTCATCGTGCCCTGAGGTCCCGGCTCGGGGGCCGGGACGACAAACTCAAAGATCCCGCGAGCCTACCCCAGAAACCAGTCCATGATCCGGGCGTTTTCCTCGCGCGGGTAGGTGTGCGACAGGTCTTCGATGGGACGATAGACGACGTTGGCGTCTTTGGCTTTCAACGCCTCCTGCGCCGCGTCGGCGATCTCGAGGGGGAACATCCAGTCGAGGGCGCCGTGGGTGACATAGACGGGTAGATCCTTGATCCGCTCGGCCTCGACGAATTCCAGTAGCATGGGATGGAAGCTGGCCGAAACGGGCGCCAGGTGGGTGAAGGGTGATGTGTCCAGCAGCCCGCTGACATAGGAAAACGTGCCGCCGTCGCTCATGCCGGTCAGGAGCAGGCGGCTTTGATCCACGTTCCATTCTTCAGAAACAAACCCGAGGATGCGTTCGATATTGGCGGTGTCCTTGTCTGGTCCGGCAAGCGACCAGGTCGTATCGATGGATGACGGGCTGACAAGGATCGCGCCGCGGGCCCGTGCCTCTCTGATCCATGTCCACAGGAAGCTGCGTCCGTGACCACTGCCGCCGTGTAGTGCCATGATGACCGGGTGCAATGTTTCGGGGTCATAATATTCCGGCACATAGAGAGAGAACCCGCCGCGATCCGATTTTTCGTTGTTGGCGTGCATGACGCCGACAGTGTCGCGCGAGGCATCCGCGCTGCCGAGTTTTCTCAAGAGATCTGTGTCATCGCGTGAGGTCTGATCGAGAAAGAACTGGCTGACCGGTCCAAACATTGCGGCAAGGGGATAAAGGGCCTCGGTCGCTTTGGCATGTTCACCCAGCGCCCGGTAGGCTTTCATGATGCCGTTCGGGTCGTCTTTGGCGTCTGTGAGCCCGTCGAAGGCGCGGCAGGCCGCTTCGCATGCGGTGTCGACGCGGACCTTGAATTCGGTGAGATGGTCTGGCCAGGCGGCGCTCTGGAACTGTTTCATCTGCTCTCGCAGTGGCTCGTCGACAGGGCCGGCGGCCTCCAGGACCTGAGCAATTTGAGGAGGATGCAGATGGCGCCCGATAAAGCCCAGCGCGTCCATGGCGCGCAGAAGCGGCGGCATGATGTTGCTGATGGCGTCAAGCAGCGGGTCGTTTTCCTGATCAGTCATGGTTTAGCCTGGCATACTCAGTGCTTTACGTCTTCCAAAATGTAGGCCACTCTTGCTCAAAAGAACACGGGAAGGAACCAGAGCCATGCTGACCAGAGGCGACGACTATCCAATTCACCAGACGCCGGAACCGGTTGCCTATTCCGGCACCGACCGCAATTTTTATGACCGGTATTTCTTCAATGGTTATTCACCGGACGGTCAGATATTTTTTGCAGCGGCGCTCGGGGTTTATCCGCACCTCAATGTGATGGATGCTTCGTTCACTGTGGTTGTCGACGGGGTGCAGCATGCTGTGCATGCCTCAAAGGTCCTTCATATGGAGCGGCTTGATATGAGTGTCGGACCGATTTCCATTGAGGTTGTCACGCCGCTTGAAGTCTTGCGCGTCAAGATCGATGATGAGAAAAACGGCATCAAGGCCGATCTTCTTTTCACCCGGCGCTGCTCGCCGCTGGAGGAGCCCAGGTTCCAGTTCCGCAATGGTCCGCGCACCATTATGGATTACACGCGGATGACCCAAAATGGTTTCTGGCAAGGCACCATGAGCGTGCAGGGCAAGGAGATCCCGGTGACGCCGGAGTATCTGGGAACACGCGACAGGTCCTGGGGTGTGCGCCCGGTCGGGGCAGGGGACGCGCAGCAAATGGCGCCGGTCTCCCCGCAACAGTTCTACTGGATCTGGATCCCGGTCAATTATGAGGATCATGTCAGCTTCTATCACATCAATGCCCGCGCCGATGGCAGTCCGTGGAATGAAAGCGCAGTCTTGACGCCGCTTTCAGGCGATGGCTTTGCCGAGCATCACAAAATGTCTTCTTGCGGATCAAAACTTCACTTCAAACCCGGAACGCGTCATGCCAAAGCGGTTGAAGTGTGGATGAAGGATGCCGCCGGCTCTGAAAGCCATCTCGATCTGCAAATAGAATACAATTTCCAGATGGCTGGCCTTGGCTATACCCATCCGGAATGGGGGCATGGCCATTTCAAGGGCGAGCTGGCCGTGGGCTACGAGACTTATGATATCGCCACGCTCAATGAAAATGAATTTCATCACCTGCATGTCCAGGCGATCAGCACGGCAACGCTTACTCTGCCGGATGGATCAAAGCGCCAGGGGCGCGGCATTGTCGAGCAACTCATTATTGGTCCGCATGAGCCATCAGGCTTCAAGGATCTGATGGATTTTGCCCCCTGATCAACGCCTGTTGATTTTGAAATCTGTAAATGTTCCCGGAGCCTTAGCGCGTCTGCGCCCGCAATGCGTCATTGTCTGTCGGTTGTTTCTGCAACCTCTCGGGACAATTTTTCTCGAAATTGTTCTTGCCAGCTTTGCGGGACGGGCGTAGAAGCGTCTTCTTGCTGAAGGTGTTCCTTTCGCGCTGAATTTGGTGTGAGGGGGATGAAACGGGAAAACGGTGCGCTTCTTTATGAGAAGCAATTCCGTTACTGCCCCCGCAACGGTAAGTGAGTGATCGGGCTGCCTCAAGCCACTGTGCCTCTCATGGCATGGGAAGGTGGCAGCCCTCAACGCCCCTTCAGGGCGCTGCGCTCACAAGTCCGGAGACCGGCCTCCAGCTGCGAATCAAGCACGGCTCACGGTGGGTGGTCGGATGATTGAAAGCCCGGGGTCCTCCCGTTTTCCTCATCCCTCTTTCTGTCCGAGCCCTCAATTTAATGTCCGGGGATGGACGGGAAGGATGACACGTGACGACATCACGCTTTGGCTGCCTTGCACTTGCAGCGACACTCTCAATTTCACTATCAAATCTGGCGGCCGCAGAAGAGGATTTTACGCCGGATAACATCATCATCACCGGTGTCAGGACGCCAATTGCAGCCGGGGATATGTCAACCGCGGTCACCGTGATCGACCGTGAAGAGCTCGACCTGAGGCAAAGCTTTCAGCTTGCTGACGTGTTGCGGGATGTCCCGGGATTAACGGTCGCGCGCAGCGGTTCTGCAGGCAGTCAGGCGCAGATCCGTATGCGCGGGTCCGAGGCCAATCATGTCCTTGTGCTGATTGACGGCGTCGAAGCCAATGATCCGGCAAGCGGCGACGAGTTTCTGTTCGAGCACCTCTCGGCCATGGAAGTTGAGCGTATCGAGATCATTCGCGGACCGCAGAGTGCGCTTTGGGGCAGTGATGCAGTGTCCGGCGTGATCAACATCGTGACGCGCAAGGGGGTTGAAGGTTTCGATGGCGGCATGACCATTGAGGCTGGCAGTTTTGATACGCTGCGCAGTTCGGCACGCGTTGCTTTCGGGAATAAAAAGTGGCGGCTCAGTCTGGGTCAGAGCCAGAGCGAAAGCGACGGGACGAATGTTTCGCGCAGCGGTGACGAAGACGATGGCTATGACCTTGATACCGTTCAGGCGCGCCTGTCGTTCGATCCGAGCGAGGCTGTGAGCTTTGACTTCACCGCCCGTCATGTGGACGCTCGCAATGAGTTTGATCCGACGGACTATTTCGTCACCGGATTGCCCGCCGATGGCGACCGTGTGAACGAGGCAGACCGTACAGTTTACAGCGGTGCCGCCAATATTGATAGCGGTCGATGGACCCACAAGCTTGGGGTCAACTGGCTCGAAAGCAACAATGCCAGTTTTGCCGATGGCGTCAGAGAGGGAACCGTTGGGGCGGAACGCCTGAAAGCCTCATGGCAGTCGACCGTTGAGGTCTCCGACGGGCACCGGCTGACCGGCGCTATTGACTACCGCGATACTGATTTCATGCAAACCGGGCCGATCGGCTGGGGCGATCCCAATCAGGACCAGTCTCTGACCAATACCGGCTATGTGTTGGACTATGTTGGCGAAATGGAGGGAGATTTCACGGTTACCGCCAGCATCCGCTACGACGACAACTCCGATTTTGATAATGTCACGACCTGGCGTCTGGGGGCGAGCTATGATGTGCTTCCCGACACGCGGCTGCGGGGCAGCTATGGTCTGGGACAAAAGGCCCCGACGTTCATTGAACGCTACGGCTATTTTTCAAGCTCCTTTATTGGTAATCCGGATCTCAAGCCGGAGACCTCAAACTCCTGGGAGATCGGTGTCGAGCACGTGGCTCATGAGGGCCGCGTCCTGCTTGGCCTGACATACTTCAATGCCGAGCTGGAAGACGAGATCGACGGGTTTGTTTGGGATAATGTGAACTTCGCCTATACGGCTGCCAACAAAGTCGGCGAGAGCAAGCGGCAGGGTGTTGAGACCACCATGGACGCGCAACTCTCGGATAAAGTTGTCCTGAGTGCGACCTATACATGGACCGATGCCGAGGAACCGAACGGGGCGGGTGGTTTCAGAAAAGAACTGCGGCGACCCGAGCATGCCGGTGCGGTAGCGCTGACGTATAGCGCAGAGGGCGGAACTGTGATCAATGTCAACGCCGCTTATGTCGGAGATGCGGAAGACATCTTCTTCCCGCCATGGCCATTGCCGTCGGACATTGTCACACTGGATTCCTATGTGCTGGTCAGTGCCTCTGTCCAGGTGCCAATCGCGGACGGTGCGCAGCTTTTTGGCCGCATCGAGAATGCCCTCGATGAGACCTATGAAGACGTCTATGGCTTTGCAACGCCCGGTATCGCGCTCTATGGCGGTATCAGGGTCAGCTTTTAGGAGACGGGCTCATGTGGAAAGTTATAACACTCCTTGTTGTCCTTGCCCGGCTGGTGCCGCATCCCTTCGGGTTCACGCCGATCGGCGCGTTCGGTCTCTTCGCCGGAGCGCATCTGAAGCCCCGTATTGCCTGGGCAGTGCCGCTCATTGCTCTTGCAATCGGCGACCTCATCACCGGTCTTTATGACTGGCGGATTATGGCGTTCGTCTATGCAGGGTTTCTTGCTGGTCCCCTTGTCGGGAGGCTGCTTTTGTCAAAGACCATTACAACGGTCCGCGTCGCCGGCGGCGTAACCTTGAGTGCGGTTATCTTCTATCTGGTCTCCAATTTCGGCGTCTGGTGGGTTGGTATGTATCCGCCGACCCTTGAAGGGCTTGCACAGTGCTACATTATGGGGCTGCCGTTCCTGGGGATCATGCTTGCCGGGGACAGCCTCTATGCTGCGCTGCTCTTCGGGGGCTATTTTGCTCTTGAGGACAAGATCACCGGCAGGCTCGCTACGGAGTAAAATCGTCTCATGCGGATCGTGTCCCTCCTGCCGAGTGCAACAGAGATCGTTGCGGAGCTTGGGCTCCTTGATGATCTCGTGGGTGTGTCCCATTGTTGTGACTATCCGGCCGGGGTGCGCGATCTGCCTGTGGTGACGGCGAGTGTGGTCGATAAGGATGCCTCCAGCCATCAAATTGATACGACGGTTCGCGAGCATCTGTCTGACAATGCCTCGCTTTATTCACTCGATGCGGATCTTCTTGAACACCTCAAACCGGATCTTGTGATCACACAGGCGCTTTGCGATGTTTGTGCCGTATCGGGGGAAGAGGTTGGCAAGGTCCTCGGTGATCTGACCAGCGTGCCTCAGATGGTCAACCTTGAGCCGTTCTGTCTTGAGGATGTGCTGGAGACAATGCAGGTCGTGGGCGAGATGACGGCGCGCACTGAAATCGCGACAACCCGCATTGCCAATCTAAGGGCGCGCATCGCCGCCGTCGAGAAGCGTACACGGGTGCAGGTGACCAGGCCGCGCCGTATGGTTCTGGTCGACTGGATCGATCCGCCCTTCATCAGCGGCCACTGGATAACGGACCTGATTTCCCTGGCTGGCGGCGTCAGTGCCATTGATATTGCCGGTGTGCCGTCGCGCACGACGAGCTGGGAGGAAATCGGGCGGTCAATGCCAGAGGTGATCGTTGTGGCCTGTTGCGGGTTCAGCGCCGAGCGCGCCCGAGAGGACCTGATCCATTGTGATGCCGGCAAAGCTCTTGATGATCTCAAGGCCTCAATCGGTGCAGAGGTTTATGTTCTTGATGGTGACGCTCTTTTTTCGCGACCTGGTCCTCGTCTGGTCGAGAGCCTCGAGCTTCTTGCCCATGTGCTTCATCCGAACATTCATCCCGCCCACGACTGGTTTGACCTCTATCAATAGGGCGAACGGCGTATTTCTGCGCGCTATTCACTATTGGGTAATACCCGGATCGTCTGTTAGCGTTGTGCCGGGCCCGGTCTTACGCCGATTTGGAATATTCGAGAGGGAATTTTATGCGCCACCGCACGGGGAAACATCTATGTCTGACACTTCTGGGGCTCTTTATCGTGAGCGCTCCGGCTTTGGCGGCCGGGATCGACGAGACCGTTGACCGGGCATTCCAGCCGATTGCGGAAGGGATCAAGGCCGTCGTGTTTTTTACGGTGCCAATTGGTAGCGCCGATCTTCCGCTGGTGGTTCTCTGGCTTATCTCTGGTGCGGTTTTCTTCACGTTTTATTTGCGCTTCATTAACCTCAAGGGTTTCAGACACGCCATTGAAATCGCGCGCGGTCACTATGCGGACCCGGCGCACCCCGGTGAGGTGTCTCACTTTCAGGCGCTGGCAACAGCGGTTTCCGGAACCGTCGGTATCGGGAACATCGGCGGTGTTGCCATTGCCGTAACCGTCGGAGGAGCAGGGGCGACCTTCTGGCTGATTGTTGCCGGGTTCCTGGGGATGTCGACCAAGTTTGTTGAATGTACTCTTGGTGTAAAATATCGCCGTGACAATGCGGATGGTTCGGTCTCCGGTGGTCCGATGTATTACCTTGAGCGCGGTTTTGCGGATCGCGGCATGAAGCGCTTTGGCCGCTTCATGGGGGTCTTTTACGCCGTCGGCATTTTTATCGGCGCGCTTGGCATCGGCAATATGTTCCAGTCAAACCAGGCGTTTGAACAATTCGTCACCGTGACAGGCGGGACCGAGGTCAGCTGGTTTGCTGACAAGGGCTGGCTCTTCGGTCTCCTCATGGCCTTTGTTGTTGGCCTGGTGATCATCGGCGGGATCAAGTCCATCGCCCGCGTCACCGGGAAAATCGTGCCCTTTATGGCGGTGCTCTACTGCCTGTTTGCGGGTATCGTCATCTTGATGAATTATGCCTTCATTCCTGCCGCAATCCTCAATGTTTTCCAGGAAGCTTTCACAGGGGAAGGCGTTGCGGGCGGCGCGCTTGGGGCCATGATCATCGGATTTCAGCGGGCAGTGTTCTCCAATGAGGCCGGGATCGGATCGGCCTCCATTGCGCATTCGGCGGTGCGCACCGACGAGCCGATTACAGAAGGCATGGTCTCGTTGCTCGAGCCCTTCATTGATACGATCATCATTTGCACCCTGACAGCGCTTGTCATCGGAACCGCTGCGGCGGCCAATCCGGGTTTTGCCGGCGGGGCAACCGGGATTGTCATGACCTCGGCGGCGTTTGAAGAGAAAATATCATGGTTCCCGATCCCGCTTGCCATTGCGGCACTGCTGTTTGCATTTTCAACCATGATCGCCTGGTCGTATTACGGGCTTAAAGGCTGGACCTATCTTTTTGGCCACAGCCCGGTTTTCGACAAGGTCTATATGCTGGTGTTCTGCTGCTTTATTGTGATCGGCGCGATGCTCAATATGGGCGCGATCATCGATATTTCTGATGCGATTGTCTTCCTGATCTGTGTGCCGAATATCCTGGGGCTCTATTTCCTCGCACCGATTGTGAAGAAGGAACTGGATGGTTATTGGGCACGGGTCGCAAGCGGAGAAATTCAGAAGTATACGCCGATGGAAGCGGCGGATTGAGAAACAATAGTACTGTCGTCCTCGGGCGACCGGAGGTCGAACTCCTTGCCCGGCAAGGTGTGCAAAGCACACCTGAGAGGGGGGACCTTCTCTCGGCCAGAGTTTGTCGGAGAGAAGATCCCCGATTCCATGCTTCGCATGGCTCGAGGATGACAAAGAATTTTGTCCTTAATCAAGTAGCAGGCTCGCAAGCCGCTTTCTGTGATAGACCGCGTCGCCGTGCTGGTTTGTGGTCCAGAGGGCGCGGCGGCGGTAGAGCTGGGCGTCGCATTCGTAGGTGAAGCCGAAGCCGCCGTGGAACTGGATGGCGCGGTCGCCGGCCCAGGAAAAGATGTCGCTCGATTGTGCCTTGGCCATGCGGACGGCGGTCTCGCCTTCGTCTTCCTCAATTACCGTTGCGGCGTGATAAAGGAAGGAGCGGGCCGCTTCCATGCCGGTCAGAATGTCGACCGCCGTGTGCTTCAGGGACTGGTAGGAGCCAATGAAACGGTCGAACTGGCGCCGGGTGGTGAGATATTCCAGCGTTTCGTTGAGACAGGCCGCTGTGCCGCCGCAGGCTTCGGCCGACAGGAGCAGGCAGGCAAGCTTGTGGTGGCGGACAAGGGCCTCTTGCGTCTTCGCCGCATCAAGCACATTGGCTGCCGGGACGCTGACACCGTCCAGCGAGATGCGGAAACTGCGCCGGGTTTCATCGATGACGGTTTCACGGGTCAAGGCGCTATCAGCGATGGTGCTGCGGTCGATCAGAACGAGAGCCGTTTGGCCGCCGAGTTTAACCGAGGCCAGGATGGTTTCGGCGCGCTTTGCGTCGGTGACCAGGACCTTGGTGCCGGAGAGGGTGACGGTGTCGCCATCCTGTGCGGCTTCGCACGTCACATGGTTCAAATCCCAGTCGCCGTGCTCTTCGGCGATCGCAAGCGCGGTGATGGAACCCTCGGCAATGCGCGGCAGATATTCGCTCTTTTGCGCATCGGTGCCTGCATCAATGATGAGCTGGGCTGCGAGGGTGGTGGCCTCAAAGGGCGTTGCCAGCAGATTGCGGCCAAGCGGTTCGGCGATGGTGACAACCTCGCCCATGCCAAGGCCGGAGCCGCCAAATTCTTCGGGAATGGCAATACCGAGCCAGCCCAGGTCGGTCATCTCTTTCCAGATGGCCTCATGGAACCCGTCCTCGACTTCGATTTGTGTGCGGACTGCTGCAACAGGGGATTTGTCACGGCAGAAATTCTCTGCGATTTCGAGCAATTGTTGTTGCTCTTCGGAGAATTCGATATCTCTTTTCTTGTTCATGTTTATATCCTCCGGGCTCTAGTTCGTTCGGGGCGGTTTGGGCAGGCCAAGAACTCGCTCGCCAATGATGTTCTTCTGAATCTGGCTGGTGCCGCCGCCGATGGTTGCGGAGAAGGCGTTGAGATAACCGCGCGGCCAGCGTCCGCCGTCGATGGCATTGTCATCGCCGACATAGTAGGACGCGTTGGTGCCTTGCAACGAGGTTGCGACCTCACCCAGCTGCTTGGCATATTCCGAGCCGAGCAGCTTGCCTGACATGGGGATCGAGGCGGGGCGCTCGGACACCAGTGCCGGTATACGTGCGCGGGCGCCATTGAGGCCCATGGCCCGGCTGGTCATGATGAGTTTGACAAGTTCATCGCGGATGAGCGGGTCTTCGGTCGAGCACGCGCCATCGCGGTCGGTGCGTTTGGCAAGATCTATGACCTCTTCAATGGTGGTACTCATCATCGAGTGACCGCCAGCCTGGCCGCCGGTTGCGCCGCGCTCGAACATCAGTGTCGCCATGGCAACCTGCCAGCCTTCGCCTTCCTTGCCGATGATGCAGTCTTCGGAGATGCGAGCATTATCGAAGTAAGTCTGGCAGAAGCCGTATTCGCCGGTCATCTTTTTGATCGGAACCGGGTCGACGCCTTCAATGTCCATGGGATTGAGGAAGAAGGTCAGGCCTTCGTATTTGGAATTGGTGTCGGGGTTGGTGCGGGCCAGCAGGATCATGTGCTTGGCGTAGGTGCCGAGCGAGGTCCAGATTTTTGAACCGTTGCAGATGAAGTCCTTGCCGTCGCGCTCCGCTTTCAGTTGAGCGTTACCGAGGTCTGAGCCGTGGTCGGGCTCGGAAAAGCCCTGACACCAGATTTCCTCGCAGGAGAGGATCTTCTTGATGTAGGCTTTCTTCTGCTCCTCGGACCCCATGTGGAGAATGAGCGGTCCGGCCCAGTTGAGGCCGATGGTGTTGACCATGAATGGGGTTTTCTGACGCGCCAGCTCCTTTGAGGCGATGTCCTGGTATTCCTGCGGCATGCTGCGTCCGCCATATTCCTTCGGCCAGGACATGCCGAGATAGCCCGCCTCATAGACCTTGTTCTGCCAGGCTTTGAGATATTCGAACTGCTCGTCCGTACCGACTTCCATGAAGCTTTGCGGCAGGAGGAAATCCGGTTTTTCCGGCTTGTTCTTTGTGACCCAGTCGCGGACCTCTTCGGTGAAGGCCTCGATATCGGGGAGGGTTTCGCTCATTTTCTTTTTCCTCTGTTGTCATCCCGGGCTGGTCCCGGGATCTCAGGGTATGATCTTGCAAATTGTTCAGTTCTCAGTGGTTCTCCACATGGTGCCCTGAGGTCCCGGGTCTTCGCCCGGGACGACAAGGATTATAAAGTTACAGGCGCAGCACGCCAAAGCTGTTCGGCTGGGTGTCGCGATACGGCGTTTCCTTGACTGAGGTCAGGCAGAAAGAAATCACGTGGCGCGTATCGCGCGGGTCGATGAGGCCGTCATCAAGCATGCGGGCGGAGGTGTAGATCGCCTCGGATGAGACTTCCATCGCTCCGATGATGCGCTCGCTTTGTTCTGCAAGGCCTTGCGTCACTTCCTCGGGCATTTCCTGGCCCATATTCCTGTACCGGTCCTCGGTGATGATTGTCATGACCCCGGCTGCCTGCGCGCCGCCCATGACAGCCGTCCGGGCGGTCGGCCACGAGAAGCAGAATTCAGGCTTGAGCGAGTGGGAGCACATGGCGTAGTTCCCTGCGCCGTAGGAGTTGCCGACGACGATGGTGAGTTTTGGCGGACGGAAGTTGGCGACCGCCTGGATCATCTTGGAGCCATGTTTGACCTGCCCGCCTTGCTCGGCTTCGAGCCCCACAAGGAAGCCGGTCGTGTTGTGCAGGAACAGCATCGGTGTGTTGGACTGATCACACAGCATCAGGAATTGCGCCGACTTGATGGCACCTTGCGGTGTGATGGGGCCGTTGTTTGTGATGATGCCCATGCGCCAGCCATCAATGTAGCAATGACCGCAGACGGTGTCGGAGCCGAAGTCCGGTTTGAACTCGAGGAATTCGGAGCCGTCGGTGATGCGGGCGATGACTTCCTTCATGTCGTAGGGGATGCGCTTGTCGGAGGCGACAATGCCCATGAGTTCCTGCTTGTCGTAAAGCGGTTCGCGCGGAGCCTTGTCGCGTTCCAGCTGGCGAATGGCAGGGGGTGGAAGCTGGTCCACAATGTCACGGGCGACGCGGATGCCATCAGCATCGTCCTCAGCCAAATACTCGCCGGTTCCGGCCAGTGTTGCATGCATTTCGGCGCCACCAAGTTCCTCGTGATCTGCGTCTTCGCCTGTCGCTGCTTTCAAAAGCGGCGGGCCGGCAAGGAAGAGGTGGGTTTGTTCGCGCACGAGGACGATGTAGTCCGACAGCGCGACGTGATAGGCGCCGCCTGCGGTCGCGTTGCCGTGGGCGACGCAAATTTGAGGAATACCTGCAGCGGAAAGCTCGGCCTGCTGACAATAGATGCGGCCGCCGGCAATGAAGCCGTAGGCCCCCCAGGGGTCGGGTGGCCCACCGCCGCCAGCAAGATTGCCGCCGCCTGACTCACTCAGCGAAATTGTTGGCAAACGCAAGCGGAAGGCCAATTCCTGCAATCTGGCATGTTTACGATTGGTCGCGCCATTGATCGTGCCGCCCTTGATGGCGTAGTTCCAGACCATGACGAGGACGCGGCGACCCTTGACGAAGCCGATACCCATAATGAGGCTGCCGCCGGCGGTGGTCCCGTCGGTGTCGCCTTGCATCATGTATCCGGCAAAGGAGTTCAGTTCGAGGAATGGCGCACCCGGGTCGAGCAAATGGGCGAGACGTTCACGGGGCAAGAGCTTGCCTTTCTTTATGGCGCGCTCGCGATATTTTTCCTCGCCGAGACGAATCTGGTTTTCTATATGTCGAACCTTGCCGACGTATTCGGTCATGAACTCGACGTTGGCAGCGTATTCTTCGCTGTTCGTATCAATGCTTGTTTGAATAGCGTTCACTTGTCTTCCTCACTCTCATCCAGATCCAACATAGCCATTACCTGGCCCTTCTTGACCTGTGTGCCGGTCTGGGCATTGACTTCTGCAACGACACCGTCGCCGTCAGCGAGCAGTCTGTGTTCCATCTTCATGGCTTCAATGGTCACGAGCAGGTCGCCTTTGGCAACGCGCGCGCCAACCTCGGCGACAACGGCAATGACGAGACCTTCGGTGTTGGCAAGAATACGCCCGCTGCCCGCTGCGTCATCTGACAGGGCTGGCTGATAGGTCCGGTTTTCAATCTCGAGCGTTTGGCCCGAGGCATCGAGCCAGAGGGTGGTGCCGTCAATGGCATATTGAGCGCTGCGCCTGACGCCGTCGATGGTTGCCGTGACCTGCGCACCTTCGATACCGTGAATGGTAATCTCGTGGGTGATGTCCTTGAAGGTGGCCTTGAAGTCGAGGCCGTCAAACGTGATGCCAATGACATCATCGGTTTGAGCTGTCGTCAGGCGTTCGCGTTTTTCCATGCCGGCGGCGTTGGACCAGCTCCAGCCAACCACGTCTTCAAAGCTGTCGTCCTCGGCCTCGTCGATGAGATAGAGCACCGCGGCAAGGGCCAGATTTGAGTCTTCCGGAACGGCCGCATGAGAGGCTTTTTCAAGGGTGGCGTCATCGATAAAGGCGGTTGTGGCCTCGCCGGTGATAAAGCATTCGTCCTCAAGGATTTGTGTGAGGAATGGCTTGTTGGTGGTGACACCCAGAAGATGGGTCTCGCGTAGTGAACGCAGAAGGCGCCGTCTGGCGTGCTCGCGTGTCGGACCCCAGGAGATGACCTTGGCGACCATGCTGTCATAATGAGGGCTGATTTCACTGCCCGTTGCCATGAAGTGGTCGTTGCGCAAGCCCTCGCCCTCGGACTCCTTCCAGTAGAGAACCTTGCCGGTTTGCGGCATAAAGCCATTAGCCGGGTCTTCCGCATAAAGACGGGCCTCGATGGCATGGCCTTCGAGCTCGATGTCGTCTTGCTCAAAGGGAAGCGGTTCGTTGGAGGCGATCTGGAGCTGCAGGTCAACCAGATCGATACCGGTAACAAGTTCGGTCACCGGGTGCTCGACCTGTAAACGGGTGTTCATTTCAAGGAAGTAGAAGGAGCCGTCTGCATCGACCAGAAACTCGACCGTACCGACGCCCTGATAGGTGCAGGATTTGGCCGCGTTGACGGCTGCCTCTCCCATACGCCCGCGCAAATCTTCGCTGACGAAGGGGGAGGGTGCTTCTTCAATGACTTTCTGGTGGCGCCGTTGAATGGAGCAGTCTCGCTCGCCGAGGTAGACGGCATTGCCATGGGCATCGGCGGCGACCTGAATTTCAATATGGCGGCCGTTGATGACAGCGCGCTCAAGGATAAGTTCGTCAGAGCCAAAGGCGCTCAGGGCCTCTGTGCGGGCTGACTGGATGGCGTCTGAAAGACCGTCTGCGGACATCTGAAAGCGCATGCCGCGTCCGCCGCCGCCAGCGGCCGCCTTGACCATTAGCGGGTAGCCGATGCTTTTGGCTTCGGCAAGCAGTGTCTTGTCGGACTGGTCCTCGCCCTGATAGCCGGGGATGCAGGGCACGCCCGCCTCAATCATGGAGGTTTTGGCAATGCGCTTGTTGCCCATCAGGTCAATGGCTTCCGGCGACGGGCCGATAAAGACAATACCTGCGTCCTTGCAGGCCTTTGCGAAGTCGGCGTTTTCCGAAAGGAAGCCATAGCCTGGATGGATGGCATCGGCGCCGGTCTTCTTCGCGGCCTCGAGAATATTCTCGACCACGAGATAGGACTGGTTCACCTGAGCCGGTCCAATGCAGACGGCTTCGTCGGCAACCCGGACATGCAGGGCATTTTCATCAGCCTCGGAGAAGACGGCGACGGCCTGATAACCGGCAGCCTTAACGCTCGCAATGACGCGGACCGCGATTTCGCCACGATTGGCAATGAGAACTTTACTGAACATATTTTTCTGGTCCCATTCTATTTGTCAGTCCCATTTGGGTTCGCGTTTTTCGAGGAAGGCCGAGATACCTTCTTTCGCATCCGGGCTTTTGAGGACCGCTGCAATTTGTGTGCGCAGGAAGGCCAGCGCATCATCAAAGTCCTGATCGGATTGTTCGATATAACCGGCAAGGCCCATCTGCATGGTGCCAGGGGCAAGACTTGCAAACTCCTTTGCCAGCGCATCGACCTCTGCATCAAGCTCACCGGCCGGAACGGCGCGGTTGATGAGGCCGGTGCGTGCTGCATCGGCTGCTGAGATCGGTTGACCCCGCATGATGAAATCAAGGCCTTCACGCTTTGGCATGACCCGGAAGAGACCCGCCATGACCATGAACGGCCAGATGCCGCGCAGGATCTCCGGCGCCGAGAACTTTGCGTGGTCGGCGGCGATGGCGTGGGTTGCGTTGCACACCATGAGGAGGGCGCCGGCCAGCACCGAGCCCTGGATCTTGCAAATGACGGGCTTGTTGAGGTGGCGGATGGAGTGAGCGACATCGTTTGATTCAGGCCTCACAGGGACATTTGAGACAACGCCGCCTTCGGGATTGCCGCTCATGGACCGCAGGTCACCGCCGGCACAGAACGTGTCGCCATTGGCGGCAATGATTACGCAGCGAATGCGGCGCTCCTGTTTTGCCCAGTCGAGGGCGTAGGCAAGCTCGGTCGTCATTTCCGCATTGAGGGCATTCTTGCGCTTCGGGCGGTTGAGAGTGATGGTCAAGACATGGTCTTTCTCATCCAGCTCGACGGTGGTGAAGTTCAGGCCTTCAAGGGAGAGGGTTTCTGTGTCGCTCATTTTTATGCCTTAATGCCTTCGGCCAGTGTTGCAGGAACGTCGATGTATTTGGCGCGCACATATTCACCGAGCGACTTGGCCTGGCCATCGACGCGTGTTGAAGCTGCGACGCCTTCGCCCAGAAGGCCGTGAATGTAGAAGTTGAGAGACTTGATATTGGCCATTTCGAAGCGCTCAATTTCAAACTCTGCTGTGTCCGGGAGCAGTTCCTTAAGCTTCTCTACTGTCAGGAACTCATAGAGGAAGCTGTAGGCTTCGTCGGTTTTTGCCCAGATCCCGAGGTTGGCGTTACCGCCCTTGTCTCCGGAGCGCGTACCGTAGAGGCGGCCAAAGGGGATACGAACCGTGTCGCCTTTGGGTGCAGGGGGCACGTCAACCGGAACCTTCTGGTAATAGATGTCTTCCAGTCCGAGCTGGTTGGTTGGCTGGACCTCGGTGGCCTCGCCGCCCACATGAACTGTTTCGATGATGTGTTTTGAGTCAACAAGCGCGGGCCAGTGCACCATGAAGGGCGAACCGTTGGCGCCGCCGGGCCGCCCGGTGTAGCCGGGGATGTTGGCAAGAGCGAGCTCGACGTTTTTGGCGGAGTAAAGTCTGCCGACCTTGGCCTGATCCTGCGACTTGACTGTGATGCGCAGGCTTGCTTGCGCTTCCTCATTGGTGTTCGGGTCGATGTGATCGGAGCGGATGAGTTGTTCGGTGACACTGTCGAAGCTTTCGCGTCCACCAACCAGCTCAAAGAGGGCGTCCGAGAGCACCTTGGCCTTGGCCTCAATGTCGAGACCTGTGAGCAGAATGTCGTTGGTGGTTTTAAATCCGCCAAAGGTATTGATGCAGACCTTGTGGGTCGGGCTTGGGGAAGAGCCACGCGTGCCGGAAACACGGACGCGGTCATTCCCTTGATCCTCGATTGTCATGGTGTCGAAGTGACCGATGACATCGGGGTTCATATAGGCCGGGGCGCCGATTTCATAGAGCAGCTGCGCGGTGACGGTGCCCGTCGAGACAAGGCCGCCGGTGCCGGGATGTTTGGTCACGGTGAAGGAGCCGTCCGCTTCGATTTCGGCAATTGGGAAGCCGATCTTCGAGAAGGTCGGGACTTCCTGGAAGAAGGAGTAGTTGCCGCCGGTGGCCTGCGTGCCGCATTCGATGATATGTCCGGCGGCAAGGGCGCCGGCCAGCGCATCATAATCATCGCGCTTCCAGTTGAACTTCCAGGCCGCCGGGCCAATGACCACAGCGGCATCTGTCACGCGAGGCGCGACAACAACGTCTGCTCCCTGATCAAGGGCTTCCTTGATGCCCCAGGCACCGAAATAGGCGTTCGCCGTGACAGGGTTCTTGCCGCCATCGGCCAGCGCAACGCCGGTATCGATGTTGACGAGGCCTTCGCCTGCGTCCTTCAGTTCGCCGAGGCGGGGCATGAGGTCGTCGCCATCGATGTACGCGACTTTTGCCTCTACACCGAGTTCGGCTGCGATGCCTTCTATGGCTTCCGCCATGGCCTTGGGGTTAAGCCCGCCAGCATTGGTGACAATCTTGATGTCTTTTTCAATACAGTCGGTGAGGACTTCCTTGACCTGTTTCAGGAAGGTGCCGACATAGCCGCCGGTCGGGTCTTTTGCCTTCTTTGAGTAGAGGATCGACATGGTGAGTTCTGCAAGATAGTCGCCGGTCAGGACGTCGATCGGGCCACCGTCCACCATTTCCTTGGCGGCGGAAAGCCGGTCGCCGTAGAAACCACTGCAATTAGCGATGCGGACGACATTGGTGTCGCCTGTTGAATTAGTGCCCACTTCTTCCTCCCTGTCAGGATTTCGAGGCTTTATCTACGTCTGGTCCACGTTTCTTGTATGGGACAATCGGGCGGTTTTACCGTCCTCTTTGCGGTTTTACTTTCGTCCCTTCCTGCGAACCTCGCAACCAGATTCGACCCTCGCACAGTTTCCAGCATAAAAAAAGCCTTACGGATGGCTTTTTTTATGCTAATGCTCAAAAGGAGTCAATCCGGCTCTTTTGGGACCCTGAATTACCGAGCACATGACCGCAGCGGAAGACATTGGCAAACAGCAGGCAAAAAGCCTCAGGGCGCGAGCGGCCATCTGCGACGCGACCATTGACTGTCTCTTTGAGCGAGGTTACGGCGAAACGACGCTGGCCCGCGTTGCGAGCCTTGCCGGATTTTCCAAGGGAGCGCTGCAGCACCATTTCCCGTCCAAGGAAGATCTGATGGCGGCAACGGCCGATACGCTGCTGGCAAGACCCTTTGAGCGATCACAAAATCCGATGTCGCGAGCAGCGAGTGTCGAAGCGGCGCTCATTTCGCCGTGGAAGCGCATGACGAATACGCCGGCCTATCGCGCGCTTCTCGAAATTCTCATTGCAGCGCGTACGGATCAAAAGCTGCAAGACCGTATTTCTGATAACCTTCATACCTGGAACAAGGCCCTGGACGAGCAAGCCATCGTGATGTTCAGGGCAGTGGAAGGAACGGATGAAGACGTCAAGGCGCTTCTGACAATGACCCGGAGCCTGATGCGCGGGCTTATTATTCAGGATCGCTATGGCGATGACCCATCGGAAAGCAATGCCCATGTGGAGCGTTGGGCCAAGCTCATTGCGCCGCAGCTGACCTTCAGGGACGTTGGCTCACCTGAATGACTGTTTTGCACAACTGATTGGTCAACCTGCTGCTTCTTCGCGGCAGGCATCGCCAAGGCCGTTGACACTCTCGGCGAGCTCGCCGAGGAGCTGCGCATTCTCGCTGTAAACCAGAAGCTTTTGCGTGAGCACTTCGTCTTCGCTTTTCAGGGTTGATCCTTCCGGTGCCTTGCAAAACCTTCGCGCTTTCACGGTCGATCCACGAAAGTAAAGGCGTTGCCGGATCACCGGATCTCCGTTTGCCGATTTGACCAACAGTGCTTTGGAATAGTCATCGACGCTTGCTTTGACATCAGCCACATTGAATGAAATCTCGCCGCGTTGATCGGGGCATCGTGGATTGATTTCCTTGAGAAGGAAATCACACGTCTGCGAGATTGAGGCCTCGTAATTGTACCGGCCAAGGAACTCCGCTGTGTTGATCCTGATGACAATAAGCTGGTCCGGCGGCACAGCCGGATCGTCCGCGGCCCAGGCCCGAAGCGGGCCTGATACGCCCGGAAGAAGAATGAAGAAAATACCTGCACTAACAATCAGAGTACGCTTCCAGTTCATCGGCTTATCCCCCAATGGAAAAATGCTAGCACGGCTCTTGCCTGTTAGGAAGCCGTCCACAACTTTGGCCAAAGACAGGGCTTAAGTCTTGCCGATCTGACCGGGCAAATCTGCTGTCCGGGGTTTTGTAATAGGGCCAGATACAATCAGGGTTTCTGATTAGGCAGATTGAAGCGAATGGACGCGTCGGGAGGACCGTGCTAATTTGCAATCAAGACGTATTAAAATTTGCCTATAGTGCAAAGCCAGGGAGAAAACCAATGTCTGTTGCGCATGATTTTGAAAATGTATCGGTCAAGGATCAGGTGTCCGAGGAAGAGTGGAAGCTGCGCGTTGATCTCGCGGCGCTTTATCGGCTCGTCGCCCATTATGGCTGGGACGATCTGATTTTTACGCATATTTCCATTCGTATTCCCGGGCCGGAGCATCATTTCTTGATGAACCCTTTTGGCCTGATGTTTGACGAGATCACCGCCTCTAGCCTCGTGAAGATTGACCTTGAGGGCGAAAAGGTCATGCCGTCGCCATACGGTGTCAACGCTGCCGGGTTTACAATTCACGGCGGCGTTCACATGTCGGCGCCGCAACATAACTGCGTTATTCACACACACTCGGATGATGGGGTGGCGGTGGCTTCACAGAAGGATGGTCTGTTGCCGCTGACGCAACATGCGATGCAGGTGGTGCCGGATCTGGCCTATCATGATTATGAGGGGGTTGCGCTCAATCACGGGGAGCGGCCACGACTGATCGAGGATCTTGGTGACAAACACTGCATGATCCTGCGCAATCACGGGCTGATGACGGTTGGCGCGACGGCGGCGGACGCCTTCCTGCGTCACTTCTTCCTTGAGCGGTCCTGCACCATGCAGGTCAAGGCGATGGCCGGCGGTGCGGAACTGGTTATTCCGGGGCAAGACGTTCAGGACCTTGTGGCCAAACAAGGCGGTATGACCCGGCCCGAAATGGGTGCAGAGAAGTTTTCCTGGGCGCCGCTCCTTCGCAAGCTCGATAAACTCGATCCGTCCTACGCCGAATAAGCGACCGGCCTCAGCCGGTTCCGAAGGGATTGGCGTTGCGTTTGCCGAATTTGGGTAAGGCGTCCGGGTCAACCTTGACCCAGTTGGCTGGTCGCTTTTCGAAGAAGGACGCGTTGCCCTCGGCGGCATCGGGCCCCTTGATGGCCCAGGCGATGGCGTCATCGTCTTCATAGATGGCGCGGTAGAGTTCGCCTTCATCCATCATGCGGCCCCATGTCATGCGTTTGACAACACTGACGGCGGAGGGGGACGAGCCGACAGCGATTTCAGTGGCAAGTTTTCTGGCTTCAGCCATGAGATCTGTCCTGGGCACAGCCTTCAGGACCAGCCCCATGTCAGCAGCTTCCCGGCCGGTGATCTTGCGACCGGTCAGCAAAAGGTCAGCACATTTTTCCTGCCCGATGAGCCGAGGCAAAAGCCAGGTCGCCCCCATCTCGGGGACAAGACCCCACTTTACAAATGAGAAGGCGATGGTGGCTTCATCGGCGGCGATGCGAATATCGCAGGTCAGCGGATAGGCCGCACCGAAACCACCGGTCGCGCCATTGATAGCGCAGATGACGGGCTTTGAAATCATGAAAGGATAAGTGCGCAGGACACGCTGGGTCGGATGGCCAGACGTGTCCACGGGCTCTGCATTCTCTCCGCGCTCGCGTACATCGTTGAGGTCAAGCCCAACGCAAAAGGCGTCTCCGGCTCCAGTGATAATGACCACACGAACATCCGGATCCTTGTCACAGTCGCGCAAGTATTCGGTTAGCTTGATTGCCATTTGCGGCGTATAGGCATTGCGCTGCTCCGGCCGGTTAAAGGTGATGGTGGCGATGTGGTCGGATTTTTCCAGAAGCAGATGGTCCATAGGGTCTCCTGAGGTTCCACTGAGCTTGTTTATCAGATCTCACTCGACAGGACCGCCGTTCTCAAGCCACGCGGCGCAGTCAGGGTCGAGCGTTCGTTCCATGGCATCATGATAGAGCTGGAGCTCTGCTTTTGAAAGCACATCTTTCCAGCGCCCGTTGGTGCCCTTGTTGATGAAGGTCTCGGCGCCGCCCTTGAAGGCAAAGTCGATGCCATCGCCGGTCACGACTTTCGGGTTCTTCTTAACCGTTGCAAAGGAACAGGCCTCGACAAGGCGTGGCCATGAGGCTTCCGGCACATCAACTCCGATATAAGCTGCGACGCGGCGCATTTCCTTTTCCAGATCCATAAGCAGGTCGGAGTAATGGAAGAACTCAATGTTTGGCAAGTGACGAAATTCCCACCAGGTCTTGCAATGATGTAAATGCGACCAATAGGGATAGCCGTCGGCCTCCCAGTCAAACCAGCCTTTGGTGATCCAGTCATGCCAGACCTGGTGGATGTCTTCTTTCATCGGAGGCAGCGGATCGCCAGGGAGATCCGGGTTGCCGTTCATGGCTTCAAAGAATTCCGGCGTGTGATTGCCGTAGTGATTGAGCAGAGACATGAAGACATCGCGCGGGTCGCGGCCGACGACGATGTATTTGACGTTGTTGTGAAAGGGGATGCCATCAAGCGGCAAGTGGGTCTTGATGAAGCGCTGGTGTGTCTGACCCTTGAGGCCTTCCTTCATCATCTCTTCGGGAAAGACGCGCATGTCGAGCCAGGGCGACAGGTCGCCGATCGCGGCGGGTGGACCATCTTTATGAAAGATGATGTTGCCGACGATGGTTTGCATAAAGGTGGTGCCGGCCTTGTAGGATGTTGAGATGATCACATCGTTCGGGCGGACCTCGAAATCGTTCCAGCGGCTGGCGTTGAAATGATGATGCTCGTAGGCATTCCTGATTTCAGGTTTGATGGCCTTGTCCATTTTCGAATACCTCCCTTGATTGGAATGAGAGTAATTAGACAATGGAAGACGGGGCGGGTCAATGGTCGATGCCGTCGGCTGAATGATCCTGTTGTGAGTGTTGTCAGCGCTTTCAGGTGTTCTTGCCCCGCCAGGGCTTGTAGAACTCCTGCATGGTTTGAATATCTGCTTCCATATCGCCGGTTGGTTGAAACAGGGGGCCAAGCCCGGCGGTTTTGGATGGATAGTCGAGCCATGACAGAAGGATCGGGACGTCTGCCTCTACGGCGATGCGGTAGAAACCTGTCTTCCAGCGCGTGACACTGGACCTTGTGCCTTCCGGGGCAATGGCCAGGGCGGCCTTTTGTCCACTCCTGAGAAAGGCGACGGCGTCGGGGACGATGTCTTTGGCCGCGCCGCGATTGACCGGCACGCCGCCAAACCATTTCATGACGGGTCCAAGCGGCCCGGCAAACAGGGTGTCTTTACCCAACCATCTGACGTCAAGGCGAAAGACCAGAGCGGCAGCGAGGAAGTAGAGAAAATCCCAGTTGCTGGTGTGGGGTGCCATGACCGCGACATATCTGTCCGCATCCGGTTTTTCATTTTTGCAGGTCCAGCCGGCGGTCTTCAGGACCAGGCCGGCCAGAGCGCGCAACGGCGGGGTCAAGGCCCTGTTTGCGAAAACTGTCATTCACAAGAGCTAGCAGATTTCGGAGAGGATTCAACCGGGGAATTGTGTCAGTCGTCCGAGGTGGTCGGTGCGCCGGGCTCAGAGCGCAAGTTTATCGTTCCTGACATGCGGCAGGATGAGGCGCGCTGTTGTTCCCTGGTTGACGATGCTTTCAAGTTCGAGACGTCCGCCGTGGAGCTCCGCGAGACGAGTTGCGATCGAGAGGCCAAGGCCTGTTCCAGTTTTCTTGCTGGCCAGGGTGCTTTCCAGTTGCACAAAGGGTTCTGCGATCGTGTCAAGCTGATCATCAGGAATGCCGATCCCGGTGTCAGAGATCTCAACAATAATACGGCTGCCGATTTGATGCGTTCGGACCATTATTGATCCGTCATCCGGCGTGAACTTCACCGCATTTGACAACAGATTCAGGATGATCTGTTTGATCGCGCGCTCGTCCCCCATCAGAACCGGATCATCATTCGTCAGGGCCAGGGCGAGGCGGATGGATTTTTCCTGCGCGTGATGGCGGATGAGGCGCGTTGCGATTTCGACAATCTCGTTCAGATCCACTTCTTCCTGATGGAGTTCCTTGCTGTTGGATTCGATCTTGGACAGGTCGAGAATTTCATTGATAATTGATAGAAGGTGGACTCCACTCGACTTAATGTCTGTCATATAGCCAAGATAGCGCTCGTTGCCGATGGGCCCGAAAACTTCACTCTCCATGATATCAGAAAATCCGATGATGGCATTGAGCGGCGTTCGCAGTTCATGGCTCATATTGGCAAGAAACTGGGATTTGGCGACGTTGGCTTTTTCCGCGTCTGCGCTGGCGTTTGCCAGTTCGATTTCTTTTTGTTTCTGATCGGTGATATCGACAAAACTCGCCAAAACCGTTTCGCCGCCCGGCATGGAGAACCGTCTTGCCGACAAGAGTGCCCATTTGATCTCCCCATCTTTCGCTCGCATGCGGATTTCGTCGCGGAGAACAGAGTGATCGCGCCGAAGGATCGAGGCGGTCTCCTCGAAGACATCATCATCAACAAAGAGTTCTCGAATTGGCAGGTCGTCCCACTCTTCTTCAGTGTATTCCAGAAATGCTGTCATGCGTTTGTTGACGCGGATCAGCTCTCCAGATGTGGTATCAATCATGCAAAGTGGAACCGGGCAAGATGCGAACACTCCGCGGAAGATTTCCTCATTGGCGCCGGCATTTTTTTCTGCCTCGATCCGAACCGCTATTTCCTGGCGCAACGTTTCTGTTGTTGCCAGGAGTTCTCGATTGACGATTACTTCCTTGCGGTCTGAAATATTTCGATTGCGGATGTGAAAGAACCCGATCGTGTTGATCATGATAAGAAAGATTGAGGCAAAGGCAGCGGATTGCAAGTTGTCCAGGGACGTAAGGAGCAATATTGCGATATAGCCCAAAAAGATACTTGAGCAAGAGAGCAACAGATCTCTAACTTTAAGGGGAACAAAGGCCCAGTTACAAAAAGTGACCATAATAACGGCCGATGTTACGATTTCGACCCCGTTTGCGCCGCTGGCAATAGCGAATAGAACAACAACATTTGCACTTAATGTTGTGGCAAACGGGAGGGCTAATGTGCGCTGGCTTTTTGGGGTAGATCCGAAAACAAAATATGTTGCCATGCACAAGGCAACGGCAACAGTTCGGATCAGAATGTCACCGTAGAAAAGTGGATTGTTCCACCCGAGCGCCATGCCATTAAGCGGCAGAGGCGCGATCAGGGCGAGCGCTATCGGAATTGCCATGGCGTGCAGCTGCCGGCAATCGCGGGGCCAGATATGGGCACGGAACTCCGCCTCCAGCGCTTGATCGACAAATGTGCCGTCTCGCCGGAAGTCGGTTTCGATATTGTTCTGCCGGAGAGTCATTTTCCCTGGAGTCCTGCCAATTTTCAAGACCGCAGAATACCTTTGGAAAGTTAAGGAAGGCCTCAACTCTCGCAGCTTTTAGTCCGGGAATGGCACTCGTTCGACCGCAAACCCGGCGTACGGGTCAGCGCAGAGCCAGCGGTGCCTTCAGTTATGGAAACCTGCTCTATTCCTTGGGTTCTTCGGCAGTGGCATCGTCGTCTTCACCATCCGGAATAAGCAGATCGGCTGTGCCTGTGGCTACTTTGGCGGTGGTTTTCACCGTGGCGACGGTTGCCTTGGTCGCGACACCCACAGTGGTCGTAACAGCCGATGCGGCAAGGCATCCGGTCAGGGTGATCGAAAACAGGCAGAGGATAAAGGTGCGTAGCATGATGTGTATCCCGACGTTTTGGCCCTGTTGTCAGGACCGGACATGCATTGTGTCACAAGAAGGCTTTGTCGGGAATTAAGAAACTACCGAGAGTTTTAAACAGCTTGTCCTATGGTGATTTGGTGGCGGTCTCACCGGAGTGAACAGGCCGTCAGTAGTTTACCAGCTGTTTGCGCTCTTCCTGATAACCGAATTGTGTCATCATCGGACCGGCAATCGCATCAAATTTCACCAGTTCCTGGTCGGTGAGGAGATCGCTCTGCGGTTGATTGGCATTGATGGTGTCTCGCAGAGTTTCAAATGCCTGATCCGCAGGACCGAGGTCCATGAAATCAAACAGGCTTTGCAGGCTGGCTGGCTGCGAGGCCAGATCCTCCAGATATACGCGAGTGTGTTTGCTGCCTGGAATGTTCTCCAGTGATTTGATGATTGTGCGGTTGATTTCGGTCCAGTGGAACGCGATGCGTTCGAAGTGATCCCAGGATTTGAAGGCCGCGGCATCAGGGTGATGACCGCCCGGGATAGGCCACCAGTATTTTTCTTCCGGCGGGGGCGGTGTGAGTCCGGAATGAGTTTTGTTGCCTTCGGCGTATTTTGCCAGGGCAGTCATTGACCGGTCGTCATAGCATTCAGCTCCCAAATTGTGGAAACAGGATGAGACAACCTCTCGACCGTCGCGAACAAGATGGATAAAGCGCGCGTTTGGAAACAGATCTGTGAGAAGATCAATAACCCAGGACGCTTTACTGGATGCATCGATCCAGATCGGGCTGTCGGCGTATTTGATGGCGGCGCCATAAGTTGCGCCCAAAACCTTGAGTGCTTCGCTGCGGTCTGTAAGATGCATCCAGTACCGAACAGCCATGGGCTGAATGATGTTGACCATATATTCGTGATGGGTCGTCACATCGGGGCAGTGCGAGAATGCGTCTTCAAGAACTCGTGCACCTGAGTTGCCGCTTGAAACGATGAAGACGGGTGCTGCGCTATTGCCGCACTGGCGGGATCGGGATCTGGCTGAATCTGTCATTCGAATAAACTAACCCGCAAGGCGTTAATTTATTCTTCATCGGTGCTCCGACGAGTGTGCTAAAATGGGAGCGAGAAACACTGAAGCGATCTGGCCCGTGAAAGCCACTGCGCTTGAAGAGGAGAGGAACCCAAATGAACAGATTTCTGGAACAGACCGGTGTGCGCTATCCCATTGTCCAGGCTCCGATGGGCTGGATCGCGCGCTCGCAATTGGCCTCGGCGGTCTCGAATGCCGGGGCTCTGGGGATTATAGAAAGCTCATCCGGGGATACAGCGGCGTGCCGCGCGGAGATTGAGAAGATGAGCGCTCTGACTGACAAGCCCTTCGGGGTCAATCTTGCCCTCAGGTTTCTTGCCGATGACGCCATGCTACGGTTCATCTGCGACGCATCGAATGTCAAGTATGTGACGACTTCGGCGGGCAGCCCGAAGAAGTGGCTCAAGCCTCTGCATGAGGCCGGTATTGTGGTCTATCATGCGGTCGGAACTGTCGACCTGGCGATGAAATGCATTGATGCTGGCGTTGATGGCCTTGTTGTTGAGGGCGCGGAGGGCGGCGGCTTCAAGGCGCCGGAAGAAGTCTCGACGCTCGTTCTCCTGCAGGCGATCCGCGAGCGGTGTAATCTTCCCATGGTGGCTGCGGGCGGCATTGTGGACGGGCGCGGCATGGCGGCAGCGTTTGCAGCCGGAGCAGAAGCTGTCCAGATGGGGACACGGTTTGTGTCTTCGGCTGAGAGCCCGGTGCATCAAAACTTCAAACAGGCGATCCTGGATGCGCCGACCGATGGCACGCTCATGCTCAACAAAAAGTCGAGCCCGTGTTATCGTACGTTGAAGACAGAGAGAACTGCACATTTCTTTGACATCGGTGAGTTCGGCCCTGCAGATTTTGGAAAGATCACAGACCTGTACTTTGGCGGCGATATGGAGGCCTCCATTGCCCTTGCCGGACAGTCAGCCGGTCTGATCCACGACGTGAAATCGGCAAAAGCGATCATCGAGGATACAGTTTCCCAGTTCCATGAGATTGCCGGGCGGATGGGCGCAATGGCCGCGACGTCAAGTTTCTAGCCGGGTCGGCGATCTTGCTATTGAGTGGCGGAACTGACGCTTCCGGAAAATCGCCGGGCAGCGGCGGGCGACCTTGCGAAGAGTAAAAGAGAAAGCATGAATAAAGAGCAACATGACATGCCCTTTTCAATAAGGTATGAGGGGGAAAGGCTGTTGAAACCTGTACCCTTAGAGGTCTGGTTCGCGGCTTGTGGAGGCTCGGGTCGCTATTTTGAAGGTGGTCCCGGTTCCACTACTCATAACTGGATGCTATGCAATGCGGCTCCCACAGGGCGCGGCTGTACATGATTATTGGGAGTTAAATGTGAGATTTCTTACTCGAGTTATTCAAAGCCTGCCGCTTGCACGCTTTTTGTCGGTTTCTGGCATGGCGTTTATACTATTGTCAGGGGTTGCGCCCGACAGTCTTGCTGCAACGCC
>CBFDBJ010000042.1:0-30908 GCA_965603015.1 uncultured Alphaproteobacteria bacterium | reverse complement strand
AGGATCAGCAAGCATGGCCCGGTTTGGGGCCTGGGGAGGGGGAAGGGTTGCGGGGGGTACGCAGATCCCAGGCTCACAAACCAATTGCAGAGCTCACCAGCACAGCTGAGCCGAAGAAAAAGATCAGGACGAGGGTTGCCGAACGAGAAATTGAAGGGCTCATATCAGTGTCTCCTTATCTTGTCATGCCGCCTTGAAGGAAAGGATCGGCACGAGTCCATTGCATGAGATCAAGACTATCGAGCAGCGCCCTAAGAAGGTCTGAAACCGGCCGGTAAATCTCGAAGGGTAATTTCCTAAAATTCGATCCGTCACCCGGAAATCGGCTCAAGACCGCACCACATGGCGATAAAAAGCGCGATCGTATTTGTGACATTTTCTGTGGATTTTATGCTCACAGCCTCGTTAAATCCGTGAATGCCCTTCGACACAGGCCCGTAGACAAGGCAGGGTGTGTCATCATAGAGCACAAAAACCCGCGCATCGAGATAGGCCAGCGACGTGAAGCCCTCCAGCTCCCGTGACGTCGCTGTGGTATGCGCTGCCGCAAGTGTTTTTTCCGCATCGCTGCCAGCTTCAAGCTCAAAGCCTTCCGACATGAAACCGTTGAATTCGATCTCCGGCGGATTGTTGCCAAGGAAGGAATGTTTCGCAGACGCCCCGCGCAGGAACGTCTCGATCTCGCGTGCCATCTCTTTTGCATCCTCGCCCGGATAAAGCGCGGTGCGCACATCAAAACTGCACCACGCCGGTACCGAGGACGCCCAGTCGCCGCCTTCAATCTTGCCGACATTGACATTGATCGGCTTTTCCAGCTCGGCAAAGTGCGGATGGTCCACCTTCAGTGCATTGCGCTCTTTCTCATAGGTTTTCAATTCACCGATCAAAAAGATGGCGGCATCGATGGCGTTTTCTCCGGTGCTCGCGTCGGCCACATGAACCGGATGGCCCTTCACATGAACGCGGAACCAGATGACGCCGACCGAGGCCCGCGCAAAGCCTTCGCCCATCGGCTCGGGAATAATAGCGGCCTCGGCCTTGTAGCCACGCGCCAGCGCCGACAGTGCGCCATTGCCGGTGCATTCTTCCTCTGTTACGGACTGCACGTGCACCGTGGCGGCAGGCTGGTAGCCGAGCCTTTTCAGAGCATCAAGCGCAAAGATATTGGCAACAAGCCCGGCTTTCATATCGGCGCTGCCGCGGCCAAAGAGCCAGTCGCCCTCAATGTGCGGCTCGAACGGCGCGCGCTCCCACATGTCCAGTGGCCCGACCGGCACCACATCCACATGGCCGTTGAGAATAAGCGAGCGGCCTTGTTCATCGCGCGGTCGGTGCGTGCCGACAACATTGATCGCATTGTCATAGGGAACCGCGACAGGTGAAAACCCTGGATGATTTTCAATCTCGGCGGGGTCTATTGCCCAGCGGTCCATGGCGTAACCGCGCGCCTTGAGTTCCTGAAACAGAAAATCCTGCGCCGTGTGTTCCTGGCCGCGTACCGACGGCTTGCGCACCAGCTCTTGCGTGAAGGCGATCTGATCCGCCATGCCGTCACGGACGGCCCCCTGAATTTTCTTTGCGAGTGTCGCGTCAATTTCCGGCCGAGTGTTCATTGATGTTCCATCCCATTAGGTGCGTTTTGTTTTTGTTTTTATTTGGTCGCTCTTATCTGTCATTCTGGCCGAGCGCCTGAAGGAGCCGCGCCCAGAAGCGTGCGCCGTGGCGAAAGCTGGAGATTTCATATTTCTCGTTCGGACTGTGCGCGCAGTCGTCTTCAAGACCAAAGCCGATAAGCACACTTTCCATGCCAAGCGTATCGGCAAAATTTTCCACGATGGGGATCGATCCGCCGCATCCGACAAACGTCGCCTGTCTGTCAAACTCATTGGTCAGTTCCCCCAGCGCGGTTTTGACAAAGTCGCTTGAGGTGTCGCAGGTCACCGCCGGATTACAGCCGTGATCCTTGAAAGTGACCGAGCAATCCTCCGGTATCTGGCCTTCAACGAACGTCTTGAAGCTGTCATAAACACGCTGCGGATCCTGCCCCGCCACGAGGCGAAAAGAGATCTTGGCCGAGGCTTCCGCCGGGATCACCGTCTTGAAACCCTCGTCGATATAGCCGCCCCACATGCCGTTGACGTCGCACGACGGGCGCGACCACAGGTGTTCCAGGATGTGGCGGCCCGGCTCACCGGCGGATTTTTTCAGACCGATATCGCCAAGGAAAGTCTCCTCGCTGAAGCCAAGACCCTTCCATTGGTCCAGCACATCCGGATCAAGATCCTTAACCCCGTCATAGAATCCCGGCACGTTCACATGGCCGTTTTCATCCCTGAGGCTGGCCAGGATGCGCGCCAGAACGTTGTTCGGGTTTTGCGCCGCATTGCCGTAAAGCCCGGAGTGAAGATCGCGGCTCGCCGCCTTGATGGTAATCTCTCCTGACGCCATGCCGCGCAACATGGAAGTAACCGCAGGCGTCTCCTTGTCCCACATCAACGTGTCGCACACCAGCACCTGGTCGGCCTTGAGGGTGTCTGCATTGGCTTCAAGAAACGGCTGCAGGCTGGCGCTACCGGATTCTTCCTCGCCCTCAAACAGCACCGTGACCGAGATCGGCAGCGCGCCGTGGACCGCCATGGTCGCCCGGCAGGCTTCCACAAAAGTCATCAACTGGCCCTTGTCATCCATCGCGCCGCGCGCATAGATCCGCCCCTCGTCATCCGCACTTGTCTTGTCGATGCGCGGTTCAAACGGCGGCGTGATCCACAGCTCCAGCGGATCCGGCGGCTGCACATCATAGTGGCCGTAAAACAGAATATGCGGCGCGGCGGGGTCTGCTGCCGCCAGGTGGCCCATGACCATGGGATGCCCCTCGGTCGGGCAGACCCTGGCGTCAAACCCGATGCCCTGAAGATCTGCGGCCAGCCACTCCGCGGCGCGGACGCAATCAGCCGCACGGCCCGGGTCGGTCGAGATCGAGGGGATTTCCAGAAACCGAAAGAGGCGCCCAAGCGCCCCGTCAAAATCGGCATCAAGGCAGTTCAAAACAGGAGATGCGGTCATGGTGTCCTCGTCAGGTAAAACAGTGCGCATCCTGGCGATTTTCCATGGCCGTCACAAGGTGTTTCAGGCGCATTGAGCCCTGGAGCAGGCTTACCCCGTATAGCTCGCCAAAATCACATCGACCACGCGCTCCAGATCCTTCACCGTCCGGCATTGCTGCAGCAACTATCGCAGATGTTGCAATCAGAGATGATATGGGTAATTCTAGGTCAAACCAAAGTTGATGATGTCGGTAGGCGGGTGGCGAATTGGTTGTACCAAAAAGCCTGCTGAAAAGGAGTTACAGTCACTATGTGGGTCAAAATTCTCGGCTTTACACTGGAATTGGCCGGCCCCATGGATATTGAAGAGCTGTATTCGATGCTCGAGGACGGTCATGGTCGAAGGCACGACTTCGCTGACCGGGAACGAATCCTTTATTTTGTCAAAGATTTCGACGATGACTATCATGCTGGCGCTGTTCTAACAATAAAGGATCACAAGAAATATCTTGAGCTTGTCAAGGACGGTCGAGAAACGAAAATTTCGGTCAAAAGGGCCAGTGAAAACTCGTCACTGATGGACTTGAACTTTTTTGTCATAAACAAAACGACGCAACGAGGGGCCTATTCGCACTATCATCAGTCATTCAGTGTAAATCAGTTTGGACACTTCATAGGTCAATTTGTACGTGAAGAATCAAACACTGTGGTTTCAGCGGAAGTTAATAAGATAGTGGAGTCGAAGTTTTCGAAGGGCAAGTATAAGAAATTGGTATCTGCAGCCAGAAAAGCTCATACGAGCAGATTATTTTGCTCGACAATCGTGAAGAAAGATCAGTTAGAGGTTCTCCTCGAAGAACTGAGTCGTGTTAGCAAGATGGAGTACGATCTCGTAAGTCTTGAAGCGCCCGGTTCTACGTACACGCCACTTTCCGGCGTGAAGAAAAGGAGTGAAAAGATCGTATTTGATTCAAAGGGCAATTTTGCATCTATCAAGAAAGGCATTGTTGATTTTGTAAAGGGCGAAAACCCCACAAAGGGTGCAATCTACGGATACGATAAGCACGACCATCGCAGAATCATCAAGATCATGGACCAGCCCGACTATTTCGGAGAACATGATTTTGATGAGATCGCGGAAAAATTGGTATTTGACCCTGATGCGGTTGAAGGCGAAGATGGCTGTTGGGGATTTTCAGAGCTGATCAACGTTTGTCGTAAGAATGAACAGATCTTCGAATTGGAATAACAATGAGCGCTAGATCATACATAACAGCAGGTGGCGTATTCTTATTGTCTCTGCTGGCTGCAATGTGGATCGCGTGTATCTTTGGAGACTCAATTGTTTCATTCTATGGCAATAGCCTTCAACAGGCACTCTTTGCCGCTTTTGTTACCCTGTCGGCTTTTCTGTTTTCTCTGATGACTTTCATTATTGTCAAAATGAAAGAAGAGGTCTACGGAACTGATTCGTATAGAGAGAAATTTGAATCACAAAAGAAACTGAATGACGCCTTGGAGCTTTATGGCCCACTTAGGAATTTTAGTGAGCTGTTGTTTTTTACGGTTGTCCTCTGCTTGGTAGCCGCCATTACCCAGTTTACAGTTGGCTTCATAGAGCATTGGTGGGCTGTCGTTTTATCCGTAGCATCTGCAATTTCGGCATTTTGTATGTTTGCAATTTCTCTGTTCCACGTTTGGAGAAACATTTCTGCATTCTTTGAACACTTGGGCAGCTAACCAAATTGTGAACCTAGCCCGTATAGCTCGCCAAAATCATATCGACCACCCGCTCCAGATCCTTCACCGTTCGGCATTGCTGCATCAGGTCAGTGAAAGGCTTGTAGCGCGGGATTTCGCTGTCACCGGTGCCCCACATGGAGGGATGCTCCGGGCACAGCCAGATGACCTTTTTGGCCTGGGCCTGCAGCTCGCGCAAGACGTCGATGCGCGGGTTGCCGTAGTTGGAGCGGCCGTCGCCGAGGATCATCACGGTGGTGCGCCGATCAATACAGTTCCAGTGCTCCGTCTGCAGAGCGCCGAGCGCCGCGCCATAGTCGGTTGAGCCCTGGCCGACTTCCTTGATGACTTCCTTGACCGCTTCCTTGACGTCGTTGTCTTCCAGTTGATCGGAGATATCGACCAGCTTGTGGGAGAAGGCAAACGACTTGATGTCGGGGATCACTTCGTTGAGCCCGTAAATCAGCATCAGGAGGAAACGCGCATAGGCCGCGACCGAGCCGGAGACATCGCAAATCACGACAACCTTGGCCCGCTCGCGCTTCTTCTGCTTCCAGATTGTTTTGAAAGGGATGCCCTCGGTCGAGGCGTTCTCGCGCATCGTCTTGCGAATGTTAAGTTGGCCGCGATTGCGCCGCTTGCGTCGCCGCGAATGCTTTGCCGCGAGGCGCTTGGCGATCTTGCGAATAATGGTTTGCAGCCGGTCCATATCGTGCGGCCCGATCTCGGTCAGCCGTGCGCGCTGGATATAGTCTTCCATGAAGCGTTCGGTCGCCGCCTCGCCGTAGATCGCATATTGCTGCTCGACGTACTCGCGCGCCTTCTGGATCAACTCATCGCGGATCTGGGACAGGGCCTCGGCTTCTTCCTTGTCGCCGCCGCCTCCACTGGAGCGCATCTCGATCATGCGGGCCTCAAGCTCGCGCATGCCCATCTGGTCAAGCATCCGCCGCGCCATAATCCCGCGTTGGGTGGAAAACCGGATGTTCTCCGTGCCGACCTGCTGGGCGGCGCGTTCCATGGCCCGGGCGAGCGCCGAGGCATCGCTGCCTTCGATCATTTCGCGCAACTCGTCAACAGTATTGCCGGCTTCCGAGGGGTCTCCTTCAGAGGGTTCGCCGCCCTCGCTATCCTCACTGGCCTCGCCCTCGAAATTGGACATCGCCGCCTTCGATGTGTCACGAGAAAAATAGAGATCAAAGAGATCGTTGTAGATCGCCTTTTCCTCCGGTGTCTTGGCGACCACGCACGACAGCGCATCCTTCATGAAGGTGCGGTCATCATAACCGGTGACAGACACAGTCTTGAGCGCGTCGATACTTTCCCCGATTGAAACCGGAATATCGGCGGCCCGCAGAGCCTTGATGAAATTGGTCAGCGTGCGTTCCATCGCAGAGTACCTAACGCCTCAGAGGAGAGGGATCACTCGCCTTGCGGGTCATCTCGATGATCTTGTTGTCAACCGCCTCAATGTCCGTCTCGAACTTGAGCAGCACATTAAGTGTCGAGCGGACAAACTCCGGATCGATCCGGTCTGCATGCATCAGCAACAAAACCTTGGCCCAGTCAACGGTCTCACTGATCGAGGGCAGTTTCTTCAGGTCCTGTTCGCGCAATTGTTGCACAAAGCTGACCAACTGCTTGAGAAGATCGTCGGAAATGCCAGGCACCCGGGCCTCGACAATGGCCCGTTCGCGGTCCGCTTCAGGGAACGAGATATAAAGATGCAGACAGCGCCGCTTCAGCGCATCGCCAATTTCCCGCACGTTGTTCGAGGTCAACATGACGATCGGCGGCACCGGGCTTGATATGGTCCCGATTTCCGGAATGGTGACCTGATAGTCGGACAGGATCTCCAGCAGGAAGGCCTCGAACTCCTCATCCGACTTGTCGATCTCGTCGATCAGCAGGACAGCGCCGTTTTCCTGGCGCAGGGCGGTCAGGAGCGGGCGTGGCTCCAGAAAATCTTCGGAGAAAAACAGATCATCGAAGTCGTGCAGCTTTTCCATGGACTGATCCATGGAGTCGGCGCCTTCCATGATGTCGTGCAGTTTTTCCTTCAACACCTGGGTATAAAGCAGCTGCTTGCCATATTTCCATTCATAGAGCGCCTTGCCTTCATCGAGGCCTTCATAGCACTGCAGGCGAATGAGCGGCAGGTCGAGGAACTTGGCGGTTGAGGCCGCAAGATCCGTCTTGCCAACCCCGGCCGGGCCTTCGATGAGGATCGGCTTGCGCAAGTGATGGGCAATGTAGACCGCGGTTGAGATCTGATCTGTACTTATATACCCGACGGAGCCGAGGTTATCGGTAATGTCTTGAACCGATTTAAGCTTGTTTTCCTGTTCTGGCAGCATTGGTCGTAAAAAGCCTCCCTGGCATTTCAGGTTATCGGCCACCCTCGTTTTTTCGGTCATTACAGCTGGCGGCGAGGCCAGCGATGAGGTGTGGCACTTTATTGTTATTGCATTGCATCATAAGTGGCCCCTGTGCATTACACAATCTCTTCCTCGTGGCGAAATCGCCCAATGGTTAACCGGTGGCAGGTTTGGATTGTATCCGATGTGGCTCTATGTGCTATAAAACGAATCAATAGAAAAGTAAGCGTTTCCGCGGGTCATGGCGTGCTGATTGGTCGCATCTGCATGGCAGTGCAGATCTGTTAGCTCAGATTGGACAAGATATAAACTGGAGGCTTCCTTCTTGCGAAGGCAATGCAGAGCGGACGTGTGGTCTTCTCAAAATTGGCATTGGCTCGCGAAGGGATCATCTCATTGAGGCTCGGCTTGATGAACACAAATACTCAAAACCCAGGTGCCGGTGGCGCAAAACCTCCGTTGCAGATTGCAGCAATGGGGCTGGCGCTTCTCGCTGTCCTTTATGGTCTGGCTCTGGCCAATGCCACGACATCGTCCGTCATGGCATTTCACGGCCTGGTTTTCTCTCTATCTGCGGTTTTGGCCTTGTGGGGCCTTATGCGCTTCAAGGCGCGTCCTGCGGGGACCGTTCTTTCCGGAACCGGCGTCGTCTACAATATGGATGTGGTCAAATACGGCACCATCGCCTCGGTCTTCTGGGGCGTTGCCGGGTTTGCCGTCGGGCTTCTGGCCGCCTTGCAGCTGGCCTTTCCCGCGCTTAATTTTGATGTCTCGTTTCTCAGCTTCGGACGCATCCGGCCCTTGCATACCTCGGCGGTGATCTTCGCCTTTGGCGGTAATGTGTTGCTTGCGACATCGTTCTATGTCGTTCAACGCACCGGCCGGGCCCGCCTCGCCGGCGATATTGCGCCGTGGTTCGTCTTCTGGGGTTACCAGCTCTTCATCGTGCTGGCCGCCACCGGCTACCTGCTCGGTGTCACCCAGGGCAAGGAATACGCTGAGCCGGAATGGTATGTGGATCTCTGGCTCACCATTGTCTGGGTGACCTATTTGCTGGTCTTTCTGGGCACTCTTTGGCGCCGCGCCGAGCCGCATATCTATGTCGCGAACTGGTTTACTCTCGCCTTTATCGTTACAGTGGCGATGCTCCACCTGATCAATAATGCGGCCATTCCGCTTTCGTGGTCGAGCCCGCACTCGGTCATTGTCTGGTCCGGCGTTCAGGACGCCATGATCCAGTGGTGGTACGGTCACAACGCGGTAGGCTTCTTCCTCACCGCCGGATTTTTGGGCATCATGTATTACTTCGTGCCCAAACAGGCCGAGCGTCCGATCTACTCCTACCGGCTTTCGATCGTGCATTTCTGGTCGATCATCTTTCTTTATATCTGGGCCGGTCCGCACCATCTGCATTACACGGCGCTGCCCGATTGGGCTCAAACCCTTGGCATGGCCTTCTCGATCATGCTGTGGATGCCCTCGTGGGGCGGCATGATCAACGGACTCATGACCCTGTCCGGCGCCTGGGATAAACTCAGGACCGACCCGGTGATCCGCATGCTTGTGGTCTCGATTGCCTTCTACGGCATGTCGACCTTTGAAGGCCCGGTGATGTCCATCAAGGCCGTCAACTCGCTCAGTCATTATACAGACTGGACCATCGGTCATGTCCACTCCGGCGCGCTTGGCTGGGTTGGCTTCGTCTCCTTCGGCGCAATATATTGTCTCGTGCCATGGCTCTGGGAACGCAAGCGGCTCTATTCTCTGCAACTGGTGTCCTGGCATTTCTGGATCGCGACCGCCGGGATCGTCTTCTACATCACCTCGATGTGGGTTGCCGGTATCATGCAGGGCCTGATGTGGCGTGCCTATGACAGCCTTGGTTTCCTTGAATATTCTTTCGTCGAAACCGTCGAGGCCATGAACCCCTATTATATTATCCGGGCTTTTGGTGGCGGCCTCTTCGTCGCCGGGTCCCTGATCATGGCCTACAACGTCTGGCGCACCATCCGCGGCGACATCCGCGAGGGTGAACCCCTGGCAGAACCGGTAACAGGTTCTGCCCAAACGGCCACGGCGTAAGGGAGACATCACGATGGCAAAATTTGATCACACCAGATTTGAAAAAAGTCCGTTCCTGTTCCTCATCGGGATCCTCTTCGTTGTGGCAATCGGCGGTCTTGTGGAAATCGTGCCGCTCTTTCTGGTCAAGAGCACGATAGAAAAAGTCGACGGCATGCGGCCCTATACGCCGCTTGAGCTTGAAGGACGTCAGGTTTACGTGCGTGAGGGTTGCTACGTCTGCCACTCGCAGATGATCCGCTCGTTGCGCTCCGAAGTCGAGCGTTACGGCCATTACTCCCTCGCCGCAGAAAGCATGTATGACCACCCCTTCCAGTGGGGCTCGCGCCGCGCTGGTCCGGATCTGGCCCGTGTTGGCGGCAAGTATTCCGATGAATGGCACGCCATCCACATGGGCAACCCGCGCGAAGTCGTGCCGGAGTCCATCATGCCTGGCTATCCCTTCCTAGCCAAAAAAGTGTTGGACACTCGGGAGATAACGGCGCGGCTTAAAGCCAGTAAAATTGTCGGTGTTCCCTATTCGGATGAAATGGTCGACGCAGCGCTTGATGATCTTGCCGCCCAGGCCAATCCTGACGGTGACACCGAAGGTCTGGAAGCGCGTTATCCCGGTGTTATCATGCGAGATTTTGATGGCAACCCCGAGGTCGTCACCGAGCTGGATGCTCTTATTGCCTATCTTCAGATGCTCGGAACACTGGTCGACTTCGACCTCTACCGGGCCGACGAAGACGGTAACAATCGGTGAGGTGAAATATGACGTATCAAAACCTTGCACATTTTTCCGAAACCTGGGGGCTTGTTCTCCTTGTCGCCATCTTTTTGTCGGCGGTCGCCTGGGCGCTTTGGCCGTCCAACAAAGAGCGATTTGAAGACGCCGCTCAATTACCTCTCAGAGAAGACGAGGACCATATCCAATGACCGATGAAATCAAGAGCAAGGACACGGCCTCCGGTTCAGGCGGCATGGAAACGACCGGTCACGTCTGGGACGGCATTGAAGAGCTCAACACGCCCCTGCCGCGCTGGTGGCTGTGGACGCTTTATGCCTGCATCATCTGGGCTTTCGGTTATATGATTGTCATGCCAGCCGTACCGATCCCCACCAGTGACGGTTGGGATTATACCAAAGGCATGGCAGGCTATTCCCAGCGCGACGTTGTCCGCGGCGAGGTTGCCAAAAGCGAGGCTTCGCGTGCGATCTTTGAAAGCCGGATAGCCGCCGCCGATCTTGCCGAGATCAGAAACGATGAAGACCTTCTCGCCGTTTCTCTCGCCGGCGGTGCCGCCGCCTTTGGCGACAATTGCGCGCCGTGCCATGGCTCGGGCGCCCAGGGCTTCACCGGTTTCCCCAATCTCAATGACGATGACTGGATCTGGGGCGGCTCCCTCGACGATATTTATCAGACCATTGCCCACGGTATTCGCTGGGAAGAGGATGATGACACCAGACTCTCGGAAATGCCGAAGTTTGGTGTCGATGAAATCCTCGAACCTGCTGAAATTTCTGATGTGGTTCAGTTTGTCCTGTCTCTCAGTGCCAGTGAGCATAACGCCGAGCAGGCAGCGCGTGGCGCTGTGGTCTTTGAAGATCAGTGCAGCGCCTGCCACGGCGAGAGCGGGGAAGGCGACCGCGCAATGGGTGCGCCCAACCTGAATGACGCCCTGTGGCTTTACGGCGGTGATAAAGCTGCGATCACCCAAACGGTTACAGAGGCGCGTTACGGTGTGATGCCCGCCTGGCAGGGGCGTCTTGGCGACGCGACGGTCAAGGAGCTGGCGCTTTACGTTCACGCCCTTGGCGGCGGTGAATAGAATTTCGCGCAAGTTGCTCAAGGAGAGAGCATGAATAGCAGTGCAGCAAACGGCGGGGGGCCTGAAGCGCCTCCGCCGCTGCCACCTTCTGGCGTCCCGGTCGACACAAAGGGCGCGCCGCACCGTATTGAAGTTGATGCCGTCAACGCCAAGGCGAAGCGCTCGGGCTATGCGGCACGGGTCAAGGTCCATCCCAAAAGAGTCAATGGCCGGTTTCGGTCGATCAAGTGGGCGGTGATGATCGCGGCCCTGCTGATCTACTATCTGACCCCGTGGCTGCGCTGGGATCGTCCCGGTAGTGCGCCGGATCAGGCGGTGCTGATTGATTTCCAGACCCAGCGGTTCTATTTTTTCTTCATAGAAATCTGGCCACAGGAATTTTATTATATTACCGGGCTTCTCATTCTCGCAGCCTTCGGGCTCTTCCTGATCAACTCCATCGCCGGACGGATCTGGTGTGGCTACATGTGCCCACAAACCGTGTGGACGGATCTCTTCATCTATATCGAGCGCTTTGTCGAGGGCGACCGCAACGCGCGCATCCGTCTTGACAAGGCCCCGATGAGTGGATCGAAGTTTGTCAAACGGCTCACCAAGCATGTCATATGGCTGGTGATCGCGATTTCAACAGGCGGGGCCTGGATCTTCTATTTTGCCGATGCACCGACTCTGGCGCGAGAACTGGTTATCCTTGAAGCGCCGGTTACGGCTTATTTCTCAATGGGCATCTTCACCTTCACGACCTATCTCCTCGGCGGCTTTGCGCGCGAGCAGGTCTGCACCTATATGTGCCCGTGGCCGCGCATTCAGGGCGCCATGTTCGATGAAGACAGTCTGGCGGTCTCCTATCGGGACTATCGCGGCGAACCGCGCGGCGCCCACAAGGCGGGCACGGACTGGGAAGGGCGCGGTGACTGTATTTCCTGCCGCCAGTGTGTGGCGGCCTGCCCCGTGGGGATTGATATTCGCGACGGCTTCCAGCTTGAGTGCATTCAGTGCGCGCTGTGCATTGATGCCTGTGATGCCATCATGGAAAAGGTTGGCCGCCCGCGCGGGCTCATCGACTATGAGAGCGAGGCCAATCTGGAGAGACTGGCAAGGGGTGAGCCGCGCCGAAGCCACATCCTGCGCCCGAGAACCCTTCTTTATGCGGCCCTCATTATCGGCGTCGCGGCTCTTATGAGCCTTACTCTCTTCACCCGCTCGACCCTTGATGCCAATCTGATACGCGACCGCAACCCGGTTTTTGTGCGCCTTTCCGATGGTTCTGTCCGCAATGGCTTTACGGTGCGCGCCATCAACAAGCTGCATGAAACAAGGCAGCTCACGGTCTCGATCACGGGGCTTGAGGGCGCCAGCATGACCCGGGGCCCCACCCATGGATCGCCTGATGATCTGACTATCGTTGTCGGCCCCGATGCCACCCGGGCCGAGAAATTCTATGTTTCCCTGCCGCGCGCGGCCCTTGCAGGCACGCTCAAGGGCGGTGCCGCCAAGCTCGTTTTTGTGATACAAGACCCGGTAACCGGCCAGACCATCACCGAAAAGACTTCCTTCAGAGGACCTGAATGATGACCTCCCCCCGACCCGTTAAACCGCTGACTGGCCGCAAGGTCCTGGTCTGGTTCCTTGGGTTTTTCCTGACCGTCTTCGGCGCTAATTTCATCATGTCATGGTTTGCCATCACCACGTTTTCCGGTGTCGAAACCAAAGACGCCTACGTCAAGGGCCGCGACTTCAATGCCGAAATTTCCAGGGCCGAGAAGCAAAAGGCGCTTGGATGGATCATCGCCGTCAAGGCCGAAAATCTGTCGAAGGATGAGGTCTTCCTTGTCCTGACCATTAAGGACAAGGGCGGCGCGCCTCTCGAGGCGATGAAGGTTGAAGGTCTGCTCGTCAGGGCGGTTCATGACGGCGTCGATCAAAAGATCGCCTTTGCCTCGCTTGGAGGCGGGCAATACGCCGGGGCGGCTCAGTTGCCTCTGCAGGGAAAGTGGCAGCTGCGGGCCACGGTGACAGACTCGTCCGGACGAGAGCGCAAGGTCGTTCATGACCTTCTGGTGCTCTCATGAGCCTCGAAGCCACAGCGCCCACGGTTACGGACCTTACTCCGCCAGCACCCTTTCTGAAACAGACCGGTGACACCCGGGAGCTTTGTCTCATTGTGGCGGGCATGCACTGCGGCGGATGTATGCGGAAAATAGAGAACGGCCTTGCCGCCGTTCCCGGCATCACCTGGGCGCGGACCAATCTTTCGACCAAGCGGGTAACCGTCCGCTGGCAGGGCGAGGCCTTTTCTGCAGACGATATTGTTGGCCATCTCGAACGCATTGGTTTTGATGCGGTGCCGTTCAGCCCGAGCCTCGCAACAGGTGTCGATGACGCGGCCCGCAAACGGTTGTTGCGCGCCATGGCGGTCGCCGGTTTTGCCGCCGCCAACATCATGCTTCTGTCGGTCTCGGTCTGGTCCGGGCGTGCAGGCGGTATGGAGCCAGCGACGCAAGAGCTCTTCCACTGGATCTCCGCCCTGATAGCCTTGCCGACCCTGGCTTATTCCGGCGCGCCGTTCTTTACATCTGCGGCCAGGGCGCTCAAGGCGCGGTCCATGAATATGGATGTGCCGATCTCGCTGGCGGTGATCCTTGCCACAGGCATGAGCCTTTTTGAGACCATGCGCGGCGGTGAGGATGTTTACTTCGACGCCTCCGTGACCCTGTTGTTTTTCCTTCTCATCGGTCGTTATCTTGATCTGTCCATGCGCGCCCGGGCGTGTTCTGCTGCGCAAAATCTTCTGGGACTGCGCGCCACTGCGGTCACGAAAATCGAGGCCGACGGAACCCATAGCCAGATCCCGATCGAAGCCATACGCCCGGGCATGTGTGTCGCGGTCGCTGCGGGAGCGCGGCTGCCTGTCGACGGCATTGTGGCAAAAGGCGCCAGTGACATCGACATGTCCCTGGTGACCGGTGAAAGCCTGCCGGTCAGTGCAAACGTCGGAACAGATGTTTTCGCCGGAACGCTCAATATGTCCGGCCCGCTGCAGATAGAGATTACAAAGCTCGAGCATGAAACCTTGCTGGCCGAAATTGTGCATCTCATGGAAGCCGCCGAACAGGGCCGCGCCGGTTATGTGCGTCTGGCCGACCGGATCGCGCAATTCTATGCGCCAGCGGTTCACATTCTCGCCCTTGCCGCCTTCGTGCTCTGGATGCTTCTTGGCGCTGGCTGGCACGGCGCGCTCATGGTCGCCATTGCAGTTCTGATTGTCACTTGCCCCTGCGCCCTTGGCCTTGCCGTGCCGGTCGTTCAGGTGGTGGCCTCGGGACGTCTCATGCGTCTCGGTGTGCTGCTGAAATCGGCCGATGGGCTGGAACGCCTGGCCAATGTGGATCATGTCGTCTTCGACAAGACCGGAACACTGACCCTGGGCGAGCCACATCTCGTCGAAGGCGAAGAGGTCCCCTCCGAATTTCTCAAAATGGGTGCCGCCCTTGCTCGCGGCAGTCGCCATCCTCTCGCCATGGCCCTGGTGCGTGAGGCGAAAGGGCTCGTGCTCCCCGAGGCGGAAGAGGTTTCAGAGGTCGCAGGGTCCGGTATGGAAGGCCTGGTCGGCGGCCAGCGCGTGCGTCTCGGCAAAGCCGACTTTGTAGGTGCCCCTGTTGATGAGGCGATGAACCCGGCAGGGACGCAGCTTTGGGTCTCCATTGAAGGCGCGGGCGCCCAAAGATTTTCGTTCCGCGATGAGACACGGCCGGATGCTCGGCACGTGACCGATGCGCTTGCCAAACGAGGATTTGGTTTGACGCTGCTGTCAGGAGATGTTGCCGGCGAAGTTGCCCGTGTCGCAGCAGACCTTCATATCCTGGATGCGCGGGGCGCTCAAAGGCCAGCCGACAAGATCGCGGCGCTTGAAGCGCTTGACCACAAGGGGGCAAAGACCCTGATGGTCGGCGACGGCCTCAACGATGCCCCGGCTCTCAGGGCCGCCAGTGTCTCGATGTCGCCGTCGACCGCGGCCGATGTCTCGCAGGTTGCGGCTGACTTTATCTTTCAGGGGCGATCCCTGATGCCGGTTCTGGAGGCCATTGATGTGGCGCGCAAGTCCCGCCGTCTTGTCCTGCAAAACTTCGCCCTCGCCGCGCTATACAATTCCATCGCCATTCCGCTCGCGTTCGCCGGTGTTGTCACACCGCTCATCGCGGCGATTGCCATGTCGTCGTCGTCCATATTGGTGACGCTCAACGCCATGCGCCTGACGGGCTGGAAAAAACCATGAACGTCCTCATCATCCTCATCCCCGTCGCGCTTTTTCTTGGCCTGCTGGGTCTTGCCGGGTTTTTGTGGGCAGTCCGGTCAGGACAGTTCGAGGATCTCGACGGCGCTGCGGAGCGCATTCTCATGGATGATGACGTGGAAAAGCCCTAGACGTCCACGAGGCCTATGCTATCGTTCGAAAACCGAAACGGGACGACTTCTCCATGACAGCCAGCAAACGCATCGTCCTCTCCAGCGATCACACCGCCATTGAGCTCCGGCAGACCATCGCCGTTCATATCGCGGCGCTTGGTTGGGAGGTGGACGACATCGGACCAACGACGCCGGAGAGCACACACTATCCTGCGCAGGGCGAAGCAGCGGCGCGGCTCGTCGCCTCCGGCGATTACCGGTTTGGCATCATCCTGTGCGGTACCGGCCAGGGCATCATGATGGCGGCGAACAAGGTAAAGGGCATTCGTTGCGGCGTCTGCGGCGACACATTCTCAGCCAGCATGATTCGCCAGCACAACGATGCCAACATGCTTTCAATTGGCGCGCGCGTGGTGGGGGAAGGGTTGGCGCTCGATATCGTGGATGCGTTCCTGACCGCCCCTTTTGACGGCGGCCGGCATGCGCCACGGGTGGAGATGATTAAGGCACTGGAGGGGTAGCGCCGTTCATTGCTTCGAGGCTGTTGGCGCCGAACGCCTCTACCTGCCTCCATACGCGCCGGATACGCGTAAGTGTTTTGTAAAAAGCCCTAGCCATCACTGTCGGTATCAATCACCGCCCGGAAGGCATGCCACGTGGCGTGACCGATCAGCGGAAAGGTGATCACGAGGCCTGCGAAAAGTGTTGCGATACCAAAGCCGATCATCAGCGCAATGAGCCAGGCCCACAGGATCATCGGAATGAGGTTCTTGCGCACTGCTTCAAGGCTGAGCAGCATGGCTGAAACCGCGTCCACATCGCGCACCATCAAAAGCGGGACGGAAACCGCAGAGATTGCAAAGACGCCAAGCGCCAAAAAGCCGCCGATCACACTGCCAATCGTGAGGAGCGTAAGCCCGCGCGCCGTAAACAACAGCTCATTGACAAATTGCGACAGCGGCGGAAAGCCCTGCATCCCGTAGAACAGCGCGAACAGCAGCGTTGCGACCCGGACCCAGATCAAAAAAGCGATCATCAAACAGACGCCAAGGAACATCAGCTGCGCCGGGGCCTTCGTGCGCACGAGGAAAACTTCCTTCATCCGGATCGGCTCACCAGCCTCAAGGCGCCGGGAAATCTCATAGAGCCCGACGGCAAGGATGGGCCCGAGCAGAATGAAGCCTGCGGCAAGGGTCAGAATCAGCGACGACAGATCAAGCGCGGTAATGGCAAGGGTCATCAGGGATGAGATCACTGCAAAGGCAAGGCCGTAGGCAAGACTGAGTGACGAGGAACGCCACATATCGCGCCAACCGGCCGCCAGCCAGTCCCACGGGGCGTCCTTCGATATGAGCCGGACGCGCGGCAGCGGGTCAGGGTGCAGGCTCTCGGAATGGTCTTCTGTCATGGTCATAGGTCATCATCCTCGCTCAGCGAGTCTATCACCAGATTTGCCATAGGAAAGACAATATCCGTACGAAATTGACCGCAGACCCTAAAGTCTCAGGCTTCGGCAGGGCGAAACAGTGCGGCACAGGCGTCGAGCTTGTCGCCGGGTTCAAAATGCGTGGTGCATATGGCGTCGAACCGGTCGGTAATGGCGGCCATAACTTCCGGGCGACCGGTGCGATCCACCTCGGAGCTGTCTTCATCTTCACCGCCAACCGCCCACTTGTTGAGTGCCCGGGCGATGCGTTTGACGGCGCCCTTGTTGCGGCCGTAGACGGGATCTTCCTGAGCGGCAAGTTCGCCAAGAACAGTGGTCGCTGCCGTCTCGATACCGGCGGCGTCTTCGGCGCTCATACGGGTCAAACCGTCAACATAATAGGCGCCCCACTGGATGCGTGTCGCCATGCCTTCCGCGCCGTCGAAGGCCTGCTTCAGCCAGGCGACGGCCTCCTCGGTCTGTTCGGCTTCCTCGGCCAGGCTGGCCAGATCAAGCATCCAGTAATAGGCGTTGGTCGAGCCTTCGATTTCCTCTTTCATGATCTTGCCCGCATAGTCGTTCTGATCTGTCTCAAAGAGCGCGCCCACCGCCATATTGGTTACAGCGGAGCGCTCATATTGCGTGACCGCTCCGGCGCGTTCCCGGTCGACGCTCTCCCGAACACGGGCCTTGAGCGCGTCGGGGACCTCTTCGCTCACAAGTTTGGCAAGACGGGCCTCCCCGAAAAGGACACGCAGGCGCCCGGCCGGTGAATAGCTCGTATCGGCTCCCATGGTGGCAAGACAGGCTGTGAGATCAGCCATGAGGGCCGCGCGCTCGGGCGTTTCTTCGGCGCTCACTTTCTTGATTAGAGCGGCGGCGTAAAAGGTCGGGAAGTAGGGCTCGGCCCGTGCCCGCACCGGATCCTTGAAAATCCGGGTTGCCCGGGTGATGGCATCAAGCCGCGTGGTCTCGTCAAGGTCGCCGTCCTGGTCGGAGAGTGCAGCAAGATAGTCGGCATCAAAGCGCGCCTGCTCCTCCACCATGGTCTCCGGGGTCATATCGCTCAGACGGCGGAAGACATCTGCCTTGTCCCGCTCACCCAGAGCCTTGCCGCGATCCTGTCCCCATGAATAATGCGCCAGCAGGATGAGTTCATCCGGGCTCGCCTCGCGGCCTTCGTCAAGGATTTCAGCAAGCAGCCGGGCTGCGGGCTGGGTCCTCGCCAGCGCCAGGTCCAGAACGGTGACATAGGCCTCAAGGTTCATGCCGCCGGGGATCCGCGTGACCTCTTCGCCTTGCGGGTCAAGGGCGATCAGCGTGGGATATCCCGACGCGCCAAATTTCTCACCGTATTTTTGCGCCCGGTCAGTATCCCCGTCGAGATAAACTGCTACAAACTCATCTGTCCTGGCGATAAAATCGGGGCGTTTGAAAATCGTTGCCTTGAGCTGATTGCACGGCGGGCACCACACAGCGCCCCAATAAAGCAGGATCGGCTTGTCCTCTGCTTTGGCAAGGGCGAAGGCTTCGTCCACGGTGCCGTCATACCATGCGATATGGGCCTCTTCACCAGGGTGAGTGGTTCCGCTCACCGCATCACCATCTATCCCCGTGCGATCAAACCCGCCAGAGAAGTAAAGGCCGCCACCAAGTCCAACGACGGCAATTGCCGCCAAAGCAAGCTTGTTCATGTCTTCCCCTCGCTCCCTTTCGTGCCACGAAAATGACAATCGGACATCACTGCAGGTGCCAGAATAACCACATTTGCGAGAATTTCGCAATCCGCGGTCAATATCGCCAGGCTCCTGCCATAACCTCCTGTTGTGACGAATGACCTTGACCCGGGGCGCGAACCGGGCTCGTCTCGCACCTCTGATTTGAAATCATTCCAAAGGACGAAGAGCACTATGACCTACGCATTCCCCCTGACCGGTCTTGTTACAATCCTCTGTCTGTTCATCTTTCTCTGGATGGGTCTCAAGACCGGCCAGTCTCGCATGAAACACGAAACCCCGGCCCCGGCCATGCAGGGCCCCGACGAGCTGATGCGGGTCATGCGGGTGCATGGCAATACCATGGAAGGCCTGATCATGTTTCTGCCGGCTTTGTGGCTCTTTGCTTTTCTGTGGGGTGATCTGCTCGCCGGACTGATCGGCGTGATCTACCCGATCGGGCGTCTGCTCTATGCCAAGGGCTATTACGCCGAGGCCGGCAAGCGCAGCACAGGCTTTACAATCGGCTTCCTGTCGACCGCTGTGCTTCTCATCGGCAGCTTCATTGGTCTCGTCATGGCCGCCATGAGCGTATACGGATAATAGCCTTTACATTAAGATTATATCAGGGCCGGGGCACGTAGCGCGTGTTCCGGCCTTTTGGTGCGCGATGACCCGAAAGTCGCGCATCGATTTTGCGTGCCTTCGCCCCGCCCGGGTGCTAGAACCACTCGCAAGAAACCCGGCGCCATATGGATGAGCGGGCCGGGGTGAGCCGAAAGGATTTCAGATGAGCAACAGTGACCTGGAAGCGCCTGCGGGCGTTGACTATGCCGAGACACGCCAGCACGAAGTGCGCAAGACGCATATGGCGATGATTGACGGCAATCTCACATCAAACACCCAGTCAAGCGCTGGTGGCGTCAGTGCCCGGGTGTTTGACAAGGGCTATTGGGGCTTTGCCTCGGTGCCCGCCATGGACAAGGCCAGCTCTGGCAAGGTCGCAAGGAAGGCCGCCGACAATGCTGCCGCCATGCACCGGTTTGGTGACCGGCCGAAGCTCGAGCTGCCAATGGATGCCCATGTCGGCGAGCATGGTTACAATGCCCGCGCGCCGCGCTCGCAAAAGGAGAATATCGAGCTTCTTGAAGAGCTGAACGGGATCTGCACCACAAAATATCCCAGCCTCAAGTCGGCGTCTTTCATTCTTGCCGAGGAGGCTCATGCCAAACACTTCGCGACTTCGAATGGCGGGCGCGGGCTCAACTCCATCAACCGCGCCGCCTTCTATATCATCCTCACAGCCGAGGATCAGAACGGCCAGCCCATCGAACTGATGCAGCCCATGTCCGCCAAGGGTAATCTGGCAAACCTTGACCTTTCCCTTGGGGCGCTGGAGCCGCAACTGGAAGAGCTCTATCAACACCTCCAGGCCAAGCGGGTCGCCGTTGCACCCAGAGGCGGCGAGCAGACTATTGTCCTTTCTCCCGAGCTTGCCGGAATGCTCGCCCATGAAGCCATGGGCCATCCGTGCGAGGCGGACCTTGTGCTCGGCGGCGCGGTCACCGGCAATCTGGTCGGCAAGCCGGTCGCCAGCGAGCTCATCACCATGATCGACTTTGCCCACAGCTATAAGGGCGAGGAACTGATGATCCCGGTCTATGCCGACGATGAAGGCACCGAGGCATCAGATGCGGTTCTCATTGAGAATGGCATCATGAAGGATTTCATGACCAGCCGGGAAACCGCCGCAAAGCTCGGCATCAAATCGACGGGTAATGCGCGTGCCTATGCGTTCAACGACGAGCCACTGGTGCGTATGCGGAATACTGGCATTCTGCCCGGCACAAGCAAGCTGCAGGACATGATTGCCGGGGTGGAAAATGGCTACTATCTGATGAAGACCGGCAACGGCCAGGCCGATTCAACAACCGAGTTCATGTTCGGTATTACGCTGGCCTACGAGATCAAAAACGGCAAACTCGGCAGCGCCATCACCGACACAACGGTATCCGGCAAGGCCATTGATATGCTCAAGACCGTCGATGCGGTCTCCGATGACATGTACTGGGAATGCAACGGCTATTGCGGCAAGAAGCAGCCCATGGTGGTCTCCATGGGCGGTCCGGCGCTGCGTGCCAAAGTGCACATGGGCGGTCAATAGCAGGATTATGCAGGAGTTTAAGGAAGATGACAGTCAACATAGAAGATATCGCATCAGCGACACTGGAAAAGATGAAAGCTGCCGGCTTTGATACTGCTCAGGTCAGTCTCTCGGTCTCCGAGCAGGACGAGCTTAACATCGCCCACAATGAGGCCAGCTTGCTGCGCAGTACCGAGGATTATAGCCTTTCTCTCATGGGGCTTCTGGATGGCCGCAAGGCCAGCGCGGCGCTAACGGATCTGGGTGACCACGCCATTGAGCACGGCGTGGCGGACCTGTTTGAGCGCGCAAAGATGGCACCGCAGGATGAGGCTAACGGCGTGTCCGCGGGCCAGACCGGGCATATCGTGCAAGGCCCGCAGGAATCCAGCCTCGATCTGCTCGCCATAAAGGTTGAGGAGCTGCTGGACTACCGGGCTTCTGATGCACCTAAAATGAACATCGACGAGGGGGCGGCGGCTTACTATCTGGCTCGCGAGCAGGTCCTGACCAGCGAGGGCAGTGCGCTGTCATGCTCCGTCGGCTGCTACGGCCTCTCGGTTATGGGCACGGCGGTGGAGGGCGACCAGTCAAGCTCCTTCAATTACACCGGCGGTAGCGCCAATGATCTGTCTACGGCCCACGCCTCTGAGCTCTTCGGCATTGGTCAGATGTTGAAGGACACCGAAAACCAGATTCATACAAAGCCATTGGGTGGAAATTTTGTTGGCGAGGTGATCCTTGCGCCAACTGCCGTGACAGATTTGCTCGGCTGGCTCTTCGGGCAGCTGGGTGACTATGCCCTCATCTCCGACGGATCAATCTACAAGGACAATGTCGGCGATATCATTGCCTCACAGCTCTTGACGGTCCGCAGCCGCTTCGACGCGCCCGGTCATGCCGCCTATACCAATGATGCCTTTCTGGCCCCGGCTCTTGAGCTGATGAGCGAAGGCAGGCTTAACGCCCTGCTGCCGAGTTATTATGGCAGCCGCAAGACCGGCCTCGCGCACACCCCTGTCGGGTCCGGCTGGTCGGTGGACGCTGGCGACAGTGCAAGGGCGGACCTCATTGGCAGTGTCAAAAAAGGCGCCCTCGTCAATCGCTTGTCCATGGGCTCGCCCGGTGCCAACGGTGATTTTTCCGGTGTCATCAAGAACAGCTTCATCATCGAAGGCGGCGCTGTCGGCCCGGCGCTGTCCGAAACCATGATCTCCGGCAACATGGCACAGATGCTCAAAGACATCAGCGGCGTCTCCCGCGAACGGCTTGATACGGGCTCCGAAGCGCTGCCCTGGATCCGCATACCTGGCCTGCATTTTTCATAGAGGGCGGCGGCGAGGATGACATTTTTCATAATTCCGTGATGTCCTGACATCTCCGTCACGTCATCCTGTCAAACCTCTGGGCAAGACCCGTAAATCTCCCTAGACTCCGCGTAGATGAATCTGGCCGGTGGTTCAATTCGGCGGTGCGAAAAAACAGGGAGAGCGAAATGGGATTGCTTTTGGCAGGCGTGGTATTGTGGAGCGTGATGCATTTTCTGCCCGCCGGGGCGGCGGGCTTGCGCGGCAACATGGTTGGCGTCATCGGGGAGGGCCCCTGGAAGGGCCTCGTCGCACTCTCGCTCATTTTGTCCATCGCGCTGATCGTCATGGGATGGCGCAGCACTATCCCGGCGCCGGTCTACGCACCGCCTGGCATCGGCACCGTGTTGATGACACCGCTGATGATCCTCGCCGTTGTTCTTCTCGGCGCGGCCAACGCCAAAACCAATATCAAACGCTACATACGTCATCCGATGCTTACAGGCATCATTGTCTGGGCCGCAGCCCATCTCATGACCAATGGCGATGATCGTACGGCTGTCCTGTTCGGCGGCTTTGGTCTGTGGGCGATTGTCATGATTATCTTCATCAACAAGCGTGACGGCGCGTGGCAAAAACCTGAGAGCGTCCCGCCTGCTGGCGACATCAAACTCTTTGCCATTGCCGCAATCATCTTCATCGTCCTGGTCATCGCGCATCCCTACTTTGCCGGGGTCACGCCGCTGGTACTTGACAGGGGGCTCTGATCCAAAATGCATCAGATGCAGGATCCAGCCAGTCCCCCTGCGGATGAAATCGGGTTTGATGATTTTCTCAAGCTCGACATTCGCATTGGAACAGTGATTGAGGCGCAGCCCTTTCCCGAGGCGCGCAAGCCCGCACTCAAACTGCGCATCGATTTCGGCCCCGGTGTCGGCATCAAAAAATCCTCGGCGCAGATCACCGAGCATTATGAGCCCGGCGCGCTGCCTGGTCGCCAGGTCATGGCCGTGGTCAACTTCCCGCCGCGCCAGATCGGCCCCTTCATGTCCGAAGTGCTGACGCTGGGCTTTGCGGCTGCGGACGGCGCAATCGTCCTGCTGCAGCCGGACCATCCTTTGCCCAATGGTGCCAGACTGGCATAAAGACTGGCATAAATGCTGGCGTGAGATCTGCGCCTTGACCGCAGGCAGAATTATCCTTCCGTAAGGCCAAAACCACTCGAATCTTCGCGTTCTGTCATGAGTTGACTCGCTTCATTGTTTGTCGTATTAGAACTAGAATTCTAATTCTAATAGTGTGGCTGTGACTATGGTCTCTGCATCGAAGAAGAGAAACCCGCAACAAGGCAGAAGCCACGAAACCCGGGCGCGGTTAGTGGCAGCGGCGAGGGCGCTGGCCGAGGAGCGCGACTGGCAGGACGTTTCAATGTCTCAAATTGCGCAGGCCGCGAAGTCGTCCATCGGGTCGCTTTACGCCCGATTTGAAAACAAGCAGGCGCTCTTTGATCATCTGGACGAAGCCTATGCCGAAGATTTGAAGAAACTGATGGCACAGCTTGCCACCGAAGGCGCACAGGCCGGCTCTCTCCGGGAATTCATCGAAGGCCTTGCCCGGGGATTTGTTACCTTTCACCGCAAGCAACGCGGCCTTATCAGGGCCCTGGTGCTTGCTGCGCGGTTGGATCGTCAGCCGAGCTTTGCCGCGAGGACCGAGGACATGAATGCGTCAACCGGACCGCTCATCAGGGGATTTTTGAAATTCGAGAATGATATCCCTGTCGCCAACAAGAAGGAGGCAGCGTCCTGGGCGCTCTTCATCATTATGACCATGGTCCGTGAGCGGATCCTGTTTTCTGAATCGGTGCAGGTGATCGGCTCGCCCGATGATACGCGTCTTGTATCCGAAAGTGTTCGCGCCGCTCTGGGGTCTCTCACACTCGAGTAAGAAGGAGTTTGATCATGTGGAAGCCAACGTCTTTACCGGGTCTCATGCTGCCATACCTGGCGTGTTTTTTTCTCGTCGCCGGGACGGCGCAGGCAGAACAAGAGGGCGATACTGTACTCACACTTGAAGAAGAACTGGGGGGCTGGATCGACCGTGAGATTGAAGCAAGACAAATTCCAGGTGCCGGCTTCGCCCTGGTGCGCGGCGGCAAGCTCATCACCGCCAAGGGGTTCGGACGTGCCGACCTTGCAGCGAACAAACCTGCCACAGCTGAAACCGTCTTTCGTGTCGGCTCCGTCTCCAAGCCGGTCGCGGCCACGGCGCTCCTCCATCTCATCGAAACCTCCGAGCTTGAGCTGGAAACCGACTTGCGACCCCTGTTGGAAGACCTGCCGGTAGCGCCGCCTCTTGCAACGCCTCTGACCCCGCACCATCTCCTCACCCACACCTGTGGCTTCAACGAACGCCTCTTCGGGCAGCACGTGAGGAAACCTGCGGACTTCAAGAGCCTCGGGCACTATCTGACCGAACATCTGCCACCGCGATTTGAGGAGCCCGGCCGCGTCATTGCCTACAATGATTATTGCACGTCGCTGGCAGGCTACGTGATTGAGAAAGTCTCCGGCAAAAGCTTCCACGCCTATGTGCAGCAGAGCGTCTTCGAGCCGCTTGGTATGACGGTATCAACATTTGATCAGCTTGCCGATGAAAGAGAGTTCAGCGGTGGCCTCGCCAAAAGTTACCGCTGGCATGATGGCGGTCATGAAGCCTATGCGCGCGACTATATCATGACCACTCCGGCCGCCGGTCTCTACACCAACGCGCAGGATATGGGAACCTGGCTCACTCATCTGCTGTCCGATGAGGGTGTCAAAGTATTATCGCCGCAAGGCCTCGCTTTACAAAAGTCTGTCCAATTTACCCATCATGAAAAGCTGACCGGCCGCGCCTACGGCTTTGCTTCCATGCGGTTTCGGGGCCATGAGGTCTATTACAAGGATGGCCAGGCCATGGGTTTTTCTGCGCGGCTGGTCATTGTGCCGGGGACCGCAGACGGGTTCTTCATCGTGCAGAACCGCTCGATCTTTGGGGCTCTGGGGGCGGTCAATGAAGCCGGCCGGCTGGCGCGTGATCTGACAACGCTCTTTCTGGAGCAAAGATTTCCCGAGACGGGCGAGGAGATCTCGCTTGTCCCGCCGGTGCCAAACAAGACAGACATGTCAGCCTATACCGGGTCATACCGAAACGTTGTGGCGGCCCGGCATTCCTTTGAAAAGGTGATTACTTTAATGGACAACCTTGTCATCGATAGTCCCGGGCCTGGCACCCTTACCTGGGGCAGCCGGAACTATGTCGAGATCGATGAAGGCCTTTTTCAGCAACATGAAGGCAAGCCCTGGTATCTGGCCTTTGATACAAAAGGAGAGGGCGCGGCGAAATATCTCTTCATCGGCGGTGGGGCCTATGAGCGAATTCCGACACTCTCAAACTCGGTCTGGGCGCCCCGCATGCTTGGCGGCTTGCTCGGTATCTCGCTTTTGATCCTTGTCTGCGCCATCGTTCCGGCGATCCGGCAAGTGCCGTCGCAATCCGCCGCGCGCAAGATATTCCTTTCATCCGCTCTCAAGATTACCGGTGTCGCCGGCATTGCAGCCTGTTTCGTTTTGATTGATCTTCAGGAATTCTTCTTCGGTCCGCCGCTGCTCCTCAGCGCTCTTCTCGCGCTGCCGCTCCTGGCCTTCGCTCTGGACGCCTGGGTGCTTGTCGCGGGTGTGAGAACCGTGAAAGACACCGGCCGCGCATTCAAGACCCTCGCGTCCCTCCACATGTTTACAGCGCTCGGTCTCGCATGGTGGCTGAACGACTGGAACCTGCTCGGCTGGCGATACGGATAGGAGACCTGACCGCCATCTGAACTCTTTCCCCCTGCTGCTGCTTGCCGCCCCCCCGGATACGTGCCCGGAAAGCGCCAGATACGCTCGCCCTATAAACTTGCATCAAAGAACAAGGAGAACCTCCATGGCGCGGAACAAGATTGCATTGATCGGCTCTGGCATGATCGGCGGAACACTGGCTCATTTGGCTGGCTTGAAGGAAATGGGCGATATTGTCCTGTTTGACATTGCCGAGGGTCTGCCCGAGGGCAAGGCGCTCGATCTGTCACAGTCCGCCCCGGTCGAGGGCTTTGACGCCAAACTGAGGGGCACCCAGTCCTACGCCGATATTGCCGGCGCTGACGTGTGCATCGTCACCGCTGGCGTGCCGCGCAAGCCGGGCATGAGCCGCGATGATCTGGTTGGCATCAACCTCAAGGTCATGAAGGCCGTCGGCGAGGGCATCAAGCAATATGCCCCGGATGCCTTTGTTATCTGCATCACCAACCCGCTCGACGCCATGGTCTGGGCGCTGCAAAAGTTCTCCGGTCTGCCCCACAACAAGATCGTCGGCATGGCCGGTGTCCTTGATGCCTCACGCTTCCGCCATTTTCTGGCTGAAGAATTCGACGTCTCGGTTGAAAACGTCACCGCTTTCGTGCTCGGCGGTCATGGCGACACCATGGTGCCGCTGACGCGCTATTCTACCGTCGCCGGTATCCCGCTGCCAGACCTCATCAAGATGGGTTGGACGACACAGGAAAAACTCGACGCCATTGTCCAGCGCACCCGTGATGGTGGCGCCGAAGTGGTCGCGCTCCTGAAGACCGGCTCGGCTTACTATGCGCCGGCAACCTCGGCGATCCAGATGGCCGATGCCTATCTGAAAGATAAAAAGCTCCTCGTCCCCGCAGCGGCTCACATCGCCGGTCAATACGGCCAGGATGACATGTATGTCGGTGTGCCGGTGATTCTCGGCGCAAACGGCGTTGAACGGGTCGTTGAGATCCAGCTCAATGCCGACGAACAGGCGATGTTTGATAACTCCGTCGGTGCGGTCAAAGGCCTGATTGAAGCCTGTATCGCCATCGAACCCTCACTCGGCTGATCACTGAATTTCTGGAGTGGCCCGCGTCGGCGACAAAGCCGTCGCCCAAACATGTTGAACTGAACGGATCGGGTGTTATAACGAAACCCGCAATTTCCCTCCCTATCGGAACGAACATCTCATGAATATCCATGAATATCAGGCGAAAGCCATCCTGAAGGATTACGGCGTCGCGGTCCCCGCTGGCGGCATAGCCTTCACCCCCGATGATGCGGTCAAGGTCGCGCAAACGCTGCCCGGACCTGTCTATGTGGTCAAATCCCAAATTCACGCCGGTGGCCGTGGCAAGGGCGGCGGCGTCAAGGTCGTCAAATCTCAGGACGAAGTCTCGGCCGAGGCCGAACGCATGCTGGGCATGACTCTGGTCACGCACCAGACCGGCCCTGAAGGTAAAAAGGTTGGCCGCGTCTATATCGAGGAAGGCTCCTCGATTGCAACTGAGCTCTACCTGTCGTGCCTCGTCGATCGCGCAACCTCGAAGATTTCATTCATGGCTTCCACCGAAGGCGGCATGGACATTGAAGCCGTTGCAGCCGAGACACCGGAAAAAATAATTACCCTGGGGATTGATCCGGCGACCGGCTATCAGGGCTCGCACGGGCGGCGCATTGCTTTCGCTCTCGGCCTCAAGGGCGATCTCGTCAAACAGTGCACAAAGCTCATCGGCCAGATTTACACAGCCTTCACTGAAAAAGACATGTCCATGCTGGAGATCAATCCGCTGGTTGTCACCGAAGAGGGTAACCTCATCTGTCTCGACGCCAAGATCGGGTTCGATCCCAATGCGCTCTACCGTCATCAGGACATCATGGAGCTGCGCGATCTGACCGAAGAAGATCCTGCCGAAATCGAGGCTTCCAAGCACGATCTCAACTACGTCAAGCTCGACGGTGAAATTGGCTGCATGGTCAACGGCGCCGGCCTTGCCATGGCGACCATGGACATCATCAAGCTCTACGGCTCCGAGCCTGCCAACTTCCTTGATGTCGGCGGCGGCGCGACCAAGGAAAAGGTCACCGAAGCCTTCAAGATCATCCTGTCTGATCCCAACGTAAAGGGCATTCTGGTCAATATCTTCGGCGGCATCATGCGCTGCGATATTGTGGCTGAAGGCGTTGTCGCCGCGGCCAAGGAAGTCAATTTGTCCGTTCCGCTGGTGGTGCGCCTCGAAGGCACCAACGTCGAGATGGGTAAGGAAATCATGGCCAACTCCGGCCTGCCGATTATTTCAGGCAGCGACCTGGGCGATGCTGCCCAAAAGGTCGTCAAAGCCGTAAAGGAGGCCTGATCCATGGCTGTTCTGGTAAATAAAGACACAAAAGTAATCTGCCAGGGGTTCACTGGCAAACAGGGCACGTTCCATTCCGAACAAGCCATTGCCTATGGCACCCAAATGGTTGGCGGTGTGTCCCCGGGCAAGGGCGGCTCGCAGCACCTTGATCTGCCGGTCTATGACACGGTCTACGACGCCGTTGAAGCCACCGGCGCCACGGCAACGGCCATCTATGTCCCGCCGCCCTTCGCAGCTGATGCCATCATCGAAGCCATTGACGCCGGCATCGAGCTTGCCGTTTGTATCACCGAAGGCATTCCCGTGCTCGACATGGTCCGCGTCAAGCGCGCGCTTCAGGGCTCGAATACGCGCCTGGTCGGCCCCAACTGCCCCGGCGTGATCACGCCTGATGAATGCAAGATCGGCATCATGCCGGGCCACATTCACAAGCGCGGCTCGGTTGGTATTGTCTCGCGCTCCGGCACGCTGACCTATGAAGCCGTCTGGCAGACAACCGCCACCGGCCTTGGTCAGACGACCTGCATCGGTATCGGCGGCGATCCGGTCAATGGCACCAACTTTATCGACTGCCTCGACCTGTTCCTCGGCGATGATGAGACCAAATCGATCATCATGATCGGCGAGATTGGCGGCACCGCAGAAGAAGAAGCTGCCGAATTCCTCAAGGCGAGCAAGATCAAGAAACCAACCGTCGGCTTCATCGCTGGTGTCACAGCGCCTCCGGGACGCCGCATGGGTCATGCCGGTGCGATCATTTCCGGTGGTCAGGGCACGGCAGAGGCGAAAATCGAGGCCATGAATTCCGCCGGGATTGCTGTTTCAGATTCTCCTGCTGCGCTTGGAACAACTCTGGTTGATCTTTTGAAAGCATAAGGTTAAGGCCTTGGTTAACAAAACGAGTCCGGTCCCTTCGGGAATGTCCTTTCAGGGATAAAGCGAAGGGGCCGGTTTTCTTTTGCGATCCCGTAAGTATCTTGAGAGACCTCAGCGAGCTGCATACAAAAAAGCCAATGAAACCGGCGCGCGAAGTCGAAATTAATAACAATTCTTAATCATATTGCGGTTGAATGCGCTGAAGTGAGTCGAAACCAACCGAAGGAGGCCCGGCCCTCGCGCCGTGCCTTTTGAAAATGTCAGATCAGAAAAAGTCCAGCGCCGCGTCCAATCAGGTCCTTGAGGAAACCTCGTTTCTTTATGGCTCCAACGCTGTTTACATTGAAGAGATGTTCGAGCGGTTCTCCGAGAACCCCGCATCCGTTGACCCCAGCTGGCGCGAGTTCTTTGCCTCCATGGACGACCGGCCTCAGGTTTCAGAGCGCCCGTCCTGGGAACGTACCGACTGGCCGCCGCGCATCAATGGCGAAACGACGGCTGTCCTTGATACCAACTGGGGTGACGAGGAAAAGGCAATTGCGGCTTCAGTTGCAGGCCAGGCAAGCGGTGTTGCGGGCGTAACAGAAGATCAGATCAAGGCCGCGACCCTCGACTCGGTCCGCGCCATCATGATGATCCGGGCCTACCGCATCCGTGGCCATCTCGGAGCCAACCTCGATCCGTTGCAGCTTGACGACCAGGCCCCACATCCCGAGCTTGACCCGGCCAACTACGGGTTCAACGAGGCAGACTGGGATCGTCCGATTTTCATCGATCATGTGCTGGGCCTGGAGTATGCGACGGTCCGCGAGATTATGGCGATCCTGCGCAGAACCTATTGCTCGACCATCGGCTATGAATTCATGCACATCACCGAGCCGGAGGAAAAAGCCTGGCTGCAGGAGCGCATCGAAGGTCAGGGCAAGGAAATCACCTTCACCGAGATGGGCAAGCGCGCTATTTTCCACAAGCTCGTCGAATCCGAGGGCTTTGAAAAATTCCTGCATGTGAAATTCACCGGCACCAAACGCTTTGGCCTTGATGGCGGCGAAGCGCTTGTCCCGGCCATGGAACAGATTATCAAACGCGGCGGCAATCTCGGTCTGTCCGACATTGTGCTGGGCATGCCGCACCGCGGGCGTCTTAATGTGCTGGCCGCCGTAATGGGCAAGCCCTACCGCGCGATCTTCAATGAATTTCTCGGTGGCTCGGCCCACCCGGAGGATATCGACGGATCAGGCGATGTGAAATATCACCTTGGCGCCTCCTCCGACCGCGAATTTGATGGCAACAATGTTCACCTGTCGCTGACCGCCAATCCGTCTCATCTTGAAGCGGTAAACCCTGTTGTGCTCGGCAAGGTCCGCGCCAAGCAGAAGCAGATCGACGACCATGATCGCAAGCAGGTCATGCCGGTTCTACTGCACGGCGACGCGGCCTTTGCCGGTCAGGGTATCATCGCCGAGTGCTTTGGCCTCTCGGGATCCGCCGGCCACAGAAGCGGCGGCACGGTCCACCTCATCGTCAACAACCAGATTGGCTTTACGACCGCCCCCAAACATACTCGCACGTCGCCCTATCCGAGCGACATGGCCCTCGTGGTGCAGACGCCAATCTTCCACGTCAACGGCGACGACCCCGAAGCGGTCACCTACGTTGCAAAGGTTGCGACCGAGTTTCGCCAGAAGTTCAACAAGGATGTGGTCATCGACATCTTCTGTTATCGCCGCCACGGCCATAACGAGGGTGACGAGCC
>CBFDBJ010000041.1:0-30979 GCA_965603015.1 uncultured Alphaproteobacteria bacterium | reverse complement strand
CCTGTTCCAGCAGGCTGGCCTTTTTGCCTTCGGCTTTGGCCGCCTCATAGATCCGCTTGGCTTCCTGCCGTTCCTTGATCTTGCCTTCAATGAACCGGTCACCGATCTGCATCTTGAGCGTATCGACCGCGGCGTCTTCGGGCATCGGGAAGACGTAGATGCCTTCGAGCCAGCCCTGTGTTGGATTGTAGAAGCTCTGCGTGACCCTGGTCCGTGCGGCAAGCCCGGTCACTTCGATCTTGACGTCAGAGGCCTCCAGAGGCGCCTGGATATAGCGGCCTTCCTCGACAGCACGAAACAGAAGGGTGCCACTGGTCGCCTCACCGGGCGTCATGGTGCGCGGGCTGGCGCTGACGAAGGCTGGCTCGGCTGCCATCTCTTGCGCCTGTGCGAGGGGGACAGGCGGCCAGAAGCTGAGGGCCAGTAGAAGGGAAAGAATGAAAGAGGATAAAATAACAGTCGGGAAAATAGGCCTTTGACGCAGAACAAACATGGGGCTGACTTTCTGAAATCCGGTGGGCACAAAACGTGTGCCAGCCTTTAAACGCCGCAAAGTGTCCCATCGTGTGACCGCAATAAGATATCTGCGGCCAAATCGGGGCAATGTTGGGGCGGCGAAACAGGGCGATTTTCAGCATTCCTGATTGCCATGCGCGGCAAATCTCGTTATTGGCTTGGCGACGCATGCGTCCCCCAAAACCTGATTGCCGCCATAAGGAGTTAGACCATGGCTTTCCTGTCCGATGCCCTCGCCCGTGTGAAACCTTCCCCGACCATTGCCGTGACGCAAAAGGCCCGGGAACTGAAAGCAAAGGGTGTTGATGTCATTGGTCTTGGAGCCGGCGAACCGGATTTTGACACGCCGGACAATATCAAGGCTGCTGCCATTGACGCGATCAATCGGGGTGAGACAAAATATACCGCTGTTGACGGGATCCCCGAGCTGAAGGAAGCCATTGCCGCCAAGTTCAAGCGCGACAACGGGCTCGATTACAAGACCAGCCAGATCACAGTGGCGCCAGGCGGCAAGCCGATTTTTTACAATGCCATGGTTGCGACCCTGAACCCGGGCGACGAAGTCATCATCCCGCGGCCCTATTGGGTCTCCTATCCCGATATGGTGGTGCTGGCGGGCGGCGTTCCGGTATTTGTCGATACGACCCTTGAGAAGAACTTCCGGGTTCAACCCGAAGATCTCGAAGCGGCGATTACCGACAGGACCAAGTGGTTTATCTTCAACTCACCGTCGAACCCGACCGGCGCGGCCTACAGTCATGCGCAGCTCAAGTCTTTGACGGATGTCCTCGTCAAGCATGAGCAGGTCTGGACCCTCACCGATGATATGTACGAGCATCTGGTCTACGATGATTTCAAATTTGCAACCCCGGCCGAGGTTGAGCCGAAGCTCTATGACCGTACACTGACCATGAACGGAGCCTCAAAGGCTTATGCCATGACTGGTTGGCGGATTGGATATGCGGGCGGCCCCGAGGTCCTGATCAAGGCTATGGGCAAGGTGATCTCGCAAACCACGTCCAACCCGACCTCAATCAGCCAATGGGCCACTGTCGAGGCGCTTAATGGTCCGCAGGATTTCCTGAAGGAACGCGCCGAGGTTTTCAAGGGCCGCCGCGATCTCGTCGTCTCCATGCTCAACCAGGCCTCAGGCCTTTCCTGCCCGATACCCGAAGGCGCGTTCTATGTTTATCCAAGCTGCGAAGGCTGCATTGGCAAGACAACGCCGGGCGGCAAGAAAATAGAAAATGATGCAGATTTTGCCGAGGCCTTGCTTGAAGACGAAGCCGTTGCTGTCGTTCACGGCGAAGCCTTTGGTCTCTCGCCCTTCTTCAGAGTTTCCTATGCGACGTCTACCGAAGCGCTGGAAGAAGCCTGCATCAGGATCCAGAGGTTCTGTGCCTCGCTGACGTAATCCGGCATTGTCTGCCAAATTTGCGTTCTTTCCTCGCTGGCACTAGACTTTGCCTGGTGACGGGGGAAATGGGGACAATTATGAGGCAGGCTGGGCTATTTGCTGCGGGAGTGTTCACACTGGCCATGTTCCTGGCGGCGGCGCTGGCAATTGTCGAGCGCCATATCGGTGTCAGGGGATTCAGTGAAGACGTGATGGACCTGCTTGGCTCTTTTGGCGGGCTGGTGTCTGTCTTTTACGGACTGCATCTATCGCTCACAGGGTTTCTACAATCCTTCACAATTGTGATGGAGTTGCTTTTGCTCTTTGTCTGGTTTCTTGCAGCTACACGGCTGTTGCGGCTGGCGATGGGCCGATAGGCAGGTTCTGACAGGAAGCTCGCCTGTCTGTAAAACGTCGATAACCAACCGTGGTGCTTTAGTCAGACAATGAAAGATCACTTAAGCGAAAGAGCGGCGTCACATTGAGTCCGAGGTCTCTCAAGCCCGGGGGCGTCTCTTCCTGCCTCAGGATCACACAGACCACTTCGGACACTTCCGCGCCGTCCGCTCGCAGCTCCTTAACCGCATCTATGACAGCGCCGCCAGTGGTGATGATGTCCTCAATGATGGTGATACGCTTTCCGGAAAATTCCGGCCCTTCTGCCAGTCGCTTTGTGCCGTAGGGTTTTCGTGCCTTGCGGACGAAAATTTGTGGCAGGCCGGTTGCAAGAGAGAGGGCCGTTGCGACAGGAACGCCGCCAAGCTCGAGCCCTGCAAGCACCTCGGTGCCCTTCGGCAGCAGAGGTCCCAAGTGACTGGCGATTTCCGCAAGCAAAGCAGGGTCTGCCTCGAAGCAGTATTTGTCAAAATAGGTGTCGGAGATCTGCCCGGATCGCAGCTCGAAGGAACCTTTCAATTGCGCAGTCTCGACAATGGCCTGCGCCAATACTTCTTTCTGCATAGCTCGCTCCCCATAAGTCGCTACTCTGAGCGAACCATAGACCGATTCCTCAACTGTATAATTGTTGCAGATGCGAAAGAATATCAGAGGGTCCCGGCCCGAGGGCGCCCGATCCGTTAAAAGGGAGGGAGGAAAACGGATCGGGCATTTGGGTGCTCAGGGTTCATAACCCCGGGGGAGGGTTACAAACAGCCGAAAAATAACCAGGGGAGGTATATATTTTCCGGCGACATCTCTCGGACTGTGCCGCGAGATGAAAGCGTCTTGAGGAACGCTATAAGCACTACATAATGCTGCACCTGCGAAGTCGCAATTGCAAAATACTCAGATCAGCCATGCGTTTTGCACATGCCAAAGCCTTGTCTCGGGCTTCAGAATTGCCATTCCCGGACCTTCTCCAGAAGAAAGTCGCGGAACACAGCCACGCGCTTCGAATTTCTGAGTTCTTCGGGGTAGACGAACCATGTCTCCATGACAGGAGCTTCGACATCTCTCAGGATTCTAACCACGCGCTCATTGCCAAAGGCGATATAGTCGGGCAGGGCCGCAATGCCGATCCCGCTCTCAACCGCTTTCAGGATCCCGTAGATGCTGTTGATCCGCAGGACCGGCTGGATCGGCCTGGCCTTGGCGTCACCCCCCTGCTCGATATAGTTCATGAACTTGAAAGGCAGGTCCGTATGGGCGCCGTAGAGGACAATTTTGTGTTCGCGCAGCGCTTCCATGTTCGCCGGCGTGCCGAATTTGTCGAGGTAGCCAACGGAGGCATAGATATGATAGCCGCCGACGAAAAGCGGCCGCTGGATCAGGTCTGGCTGGGTGGCCTTTTGCAGGCGGAGCGCGATATCGGCTTCTCGCATCCCAAGGTCGAGGCTGCGATCCTCCAAAATGAGATCCACACGGATGTCCGGATAAACCTCGATGAATTCCTTGAGGCGTGGTGTCAGCCAGGTCGACCCGATTCCGACTGACGCTGTAACACGCAGGTCACCGGATGGCCTGTCCTTCTTGTCTTTGAGAATACTTTCTGCGCGTACGATCTTGCCGTAAATATCGCGGGCTGTGCGGAAGAGTTCTTCGCCCTGCTCGGTAAGGATAAGCCCGCGTGCATGGCGATGAAAAAGTGACGTCCCAAGATTGTCCTCCAACGCACTGATCTGGCGGCTGACGGCGGATTGACTGAGACCCAGCGTCGTGCCGCCACGGGTCAGCGACCCGGCTTCAGCCACGGCGTGAAATACTCTTAGTTTGTCCCAGTCAAGTGAGGGCACGGGTTAAGCCTCGTTTATGCCTGGGTTTCAAGTTCCGCCAGATATTTTTCTACTTCAAGCGCGGCCATACATCCCATCCCGGCTGCCGTCACGGCCTGACGATAAATGTCGTCGGTGACATCTCCTGCAGCAAAGACGCCGGGAATGTTGGTAGCTGTTGAATCCGCTGCGGTTACCAGATAACCGCCCTGTTTGGTCTCCAGTTGTCCCGCGAAGAGCTCGGTCGCCGGGGCATGGCCGATGGCGATAAAGACGCCGTCGATCGGGATGTCAAATGTCTCGCCGGTTTTTACATTCCTGAGCCGCGCACCGGTTACGCCAAGAGGGTCTTCATCGCCGAGCACTTCTTCCAGGCCTGTGTCCCAAAGAACTTCGATTTTCTCATTTTTGAAAAGGCGCTCTTGAAGGATTTTCTCGGACCTGAGCTCGTCGCGGCGATGAACCAGCTTTACCTTTGATGCAAAGCTGGTCAGGAACAAAGCCTCCTCAACAGCGGTATTGCCGCCGCCAACGACAATCACTTCCTTGCCGCGATAGAAAAACCCGTCGCAGGTCGCACAGGCCGAAACGCCGTAACCCTGAAATTTGGCCTCTGATGCGAGGCCAAGCCACCTGGCTTCCGCGCCTGTGGCAATGATCAGCGTATCGCAGGTATAAACGTCGCCGCCATCTCCGGTGAGGCGAAAGGGACGCCCGGACAGGTCCGCCTTGACGATGAGATCATTGACAAATTTTGTACCGACATTTTCGGCCTGAAGCCGCATCTGCTCCATCAGATCCGGACCCTGAACAGCGGTTGCAAATCCGGGGTAGTTCTCAACGTCGGTCGTAATCGTAAGCTGTCCGCCCGGCGTCAGTCCTGACACAAGCACGGGTTCCAGCATAGCTCTGGAGGCATAGATGGCGGCTGTATAGCCAGCCGGGCCGGAGCCCAGAATGAGGGTTTTTGAATGGGTTTCCACGTCACGGGCCCTTTTTGAACATTTACCAATCTCGATATCGAGGTATCAGGTAATAGGGCGCGGCCCCGGGTGCAAGAGGGGAAAGCGGTCCGGGACGCAAATCAGTAGTAATTCAACCAGTTGTGTAGATTATAACCACACCAGGCGGCCGAGGCCCAGGTCAGGGTGGACCAGAGAAACATCATAACAAACAGGGTCTTGCCACCAAGTTCTACCCTTGGACCCTCGCTTTTTGAGTAGCTGAACTCAATGGAATTTCTGGACATGGATCCTCTCGAACTCTTGTTTTCGCAGTCCCCGGAGGCTGGTCAGAGCGCCGGGTTTCAGGTTCGATTGTCCATGGTTATGGTTAAGAATCAGTTTGGATTATGGAAGTTGATCTCAAGTGGTCTGCGACAACTGTAGCGGCTCGCCCGGTTTCGTTGAGCGGCTCATAGGTCCAGCTGTCGAGCGTGCCGTCGAAGGCGCGTGTGATGCCGGCTGATTTCATCTCGGCATGGAAGCGATAAAATTTTGGCGAGCGGCCCTTGAGCGCGATGACGTGGACCGGCTTGCCGGTCGCCGCTGCCTCGGTGACCATATTTGTCGACTCTTCGGTCACCATGATGTGGTCGGCAAGCCCGAGCATGGCGAAATAGGGATTGGGTTCGACCTCGTTCCAGATGTGCACATTCGGCCCCTGAAGTTTGGAGCGAAGCAGGTCCTCTTGCGCCGTTCCTGTGCGCCTCGATGTGGTGATCATGAGGCCATAGCCGTCACTTGCGAGGCGAGCCAGTTTGGCCACCAGGTCATCCATGACCGCAAGATCGAGAGTAAAATGCCTGCTTGAACCGCCGATCAACACTGCCACGAGGGGGCGGGGCAAGGCGTCGAAAAGGCCTTCTGCCTGCCGGATGCCATCCGCCAGTTTCTCCGGGGTGATCCGGTTGGGGCTCCCCAGAATCGGCAGCACATTGTCTCCGGTCAGATGGTCATGTTTTGGCGGGACAACGAGATCGAAATAGCCCGGGTTCAGGCGCGGATCCTGGAGTTGCACAACAAAGGTACGGCCATGGGAGCGGCGCTTTATCTCGGCAGAATAGGCAACAGTTTTGCGGCCACAGGCGATGAGGAGGTCCGGCCATGGTTCCACAAGAGTGTCGCTGTCCTGTCCGAGAGCCGCAAAGGGAAAGGGCCACGGTCGGCCCAGGATACTCTCGGGCAGCCATTTCCAGGGTGCGCGCGGCTGGATACGTTTGGTGACGACGGTCAGATTGCCAAATTCATCAGCAACGCGTTCCGCCAGGCCGAGGCACTGGTTCTCCATGCCTTTGCGTCCATCGGAAAGGACCCAGCAAATTACACCCGTATCGGCCATGTCAGCGCTTTTGTTATCAAAACCAGTAAGAAAGTTACTGACTTGGGTAATATATGAATTGAAAAGCCGGTGCCACTCCTATATTTGTTGCTGCTATGCCATCTACCAAACTCGATGAAATAGATCGCAAGATCCTGACTGAGCTGCAAAACAACGGCCGCATTACCAATGTGGCCTTGTCGAAGCGGGTTGGCATTTCTGCGCCGCCGTGCCTGCGCCGAGTCCGTGCTCTGGAGGAGGCGGGGTATATTCACGGGTATCACGCCGCGCTTGATCCGCAGGCACTGGGTTTCCAGGTGACAGTCTTCGCGATGGTCGGGCTGCACAGCCAGGCGGAAGCCGATCTGGTTGCTTTCCAGGGCATGGTCAATGATTGGCCGATGGTTCGTGAATGTCACATGCTGAACGGTGAAATTGATTTCATTCTGAAAGTAGTGGCACCGGACCTGGCGACGTTCCAGACCTTCCTCACCGAAAAGCTGACTTCGGCGCCCAATGTCGACAGCGTAAAAACGTCGCTGACGATCCGTACATCAAAGGATGAACCGGGCATTCCGGTCGATTTCCTGATCGCTCAATAGTCGGCTCCACGATTTTTTCTTCAGTTGATCAGTTTCTCCGCAATGTCGAGAAAGACTTTGGCCTGCGCACTGTCCGGCTCGGCAATGACGACAGGCGTTCCTCTGTCGGCGTGTTCGCGGATCTTCATGTCGAGCGGGATTTCGCCGAGGAAGGGCACCCCGGTTTCTTCTGCAGTCTTTCGCGCGCCGCCATGGCCGAAAATATCAAGGCGTTCGCCGTCCGGCATTTCAAAATAGCTCATGTTTTCCACGACGCCGAGGATCGGGACATCTGTCCGCTCAAACATGGCGATGCCGCGCCGCGCGTCAGCAAGGGCAACTTCCTGCGGTGTTGACACAATAACGGCGCCGCTCAGAGGCACTTTTTGCACGAGGGTCAAATGGGCATCGCCTGTTCCGGGCGGCATATCGACAATCATTACGTCAAGCTCGCCCCAGTCGACATCACCGAGCATCTGGCCCAGCGCTCCCATCACCATGGGGCCACGCCAGATCATCGCCATCTTGCCGCCGGCGAGATAGCCGATCGACATGGTTTTCAGTCCATAGACTTCCAGCGGCAGCAGTTTATCGCCATCGGAATCCGGTTTTCGGTCAACACCGAGCATGACCGGTAGTGAGGGCCCGTAAATATCAGCGTCCAGAAGACCAACGCTCAAGCCCTTTGCCTTGAGAGCGAGGGCAAGATTGACCGCGACGGTTGATTTACCGACGCCGCCCTTGCCCGAGGCGACCGCAATGACCCTTTTCACACCGGCCAGTATTTCACCGGGCGGTGTGCCAGGCGACCCTGTCGGCAGCGGTCTGTGGCCGCCCCCGGATGACGGGGGTGGCGGTGGTGAAGGCCGCGACGGGGGGGTATGCGCCTGGGGCGCCGACGGTGTCTCCGAATGAGCGGTCAGCATGATTTTTACTGACGAAACGCCGTTGAGCGCGGAAATTTGACGCTCGCAGACCTGGACCCTGGCTTCCATTTCATTTGCAACAGCCGGGTCTATGGCCAGGACAATGAAGACATGGCCGCCTTCGCCTGACAGGGACTCGAGGGCACCCTCGGGAGCATGTTCCCTGAGAATGGTATCAATTTCCCCTTCAAGCGATTGGCTGCCTGCGGATCTGTCGGCGCTTTTTGCGAAGGGCCATTTCATTTGCATTTTCCTCCAGTGGAGTTCTGTATCTTTTCGACAAATTGCGGTTGATCCTTGTGCAGCGATACCCATATGCGGACTTCGGGTGCTGTGCAGGATCACAGGCAGGTCAGAGTTGGCTTATTGGGCGGGTTTCGTTGCGCCGGTCGGTGGACTGTCATATAACGCCCCGGAGCCTGATATCAACGATTCGTTGATCAGCCAGGGCACCGTTGGGTGCATTTGAAGTTTTAAAGAGGAGAGAACAGCCATGCCATGGAACGACCAGAATGGCGGTAATCGCGGCAATGGCGGCGGCGGTGGCCCGTGGGGCAACCAGCCAGGCGGCGGCGGCGGCGGCGGCAGACGCAACAATGGACGCGGACCTCAGCAGCCACCGGATCTTGACGAACTTTTGCGCAAGGGCGCAGAACGCTTCAAGGGCGGTGTCCCCGGAGGCGGCATGGGCGTGGCGCTGGTTCTTCTGGTCGTGGCTGCGGTCTACCTTTTGACCGGTATATATCGGGTTGAAACAGATGAGCGCGGTGTCGTCCTGCAATTCGGAAAGCATCTCACGACAACTGATCCTGGTTTGCGCTATCACCTGCCCTGGCCGGTTCAGTCAGTTTTCGTTGTTAAGACCGAGAGTCAGCAAGATATCAAAATCGGAGAGACGGAACGCGAAAGCCGCATGTTGACCGGTGACAGCAACATTCTCGATTTGAAATTCAACGTACAGTGGATTGTCGCCGATCCGCGCGAATTCCTTTTTAATGTTGCCACTCCCGAAATCGTGATCAAGACAACAGCCGAGAGTGTGGTCCGTGAAGTCGTAGGCCGCAGCACCTTCTCTAACATTTCCGAGCGAGGTCGTCAGGAAGCCGAGGAGCAGGTCAAGGTGGAAATGCAAAGAATTCTTGATTCCTACCGCGCTGGAGTTTTGATCGCCCAGGTCAAGTTCGGTAAAGTTGACCCTCATCCTCTTGTTGTTGATGCTTATCTTGATGTGACAACCGCCCGTGCTGACAGAACCAAGATGGAAAACCAGGCTGAAGCCTATCGTAACAAGATCGTTCCGGAGGCTGAAGGTCAGGCAGCACGTGTTGTTGCCGAGGCGGAAGCCTATCGCGAACAGGTCATCCGGGAAGCTGAGGGTGAGGCTCAGCGCTTCACTTCCGTCTACAATGAGTATCGTTTGGCGCCCGATGTAACGCGTCGAAGGCTTTACCTTGAAACGATGGAAGATGTATTTGCGGGGACCCCCAAAATGATTCTTGAAAACGATGGTTCGGGGGTCGTTCCCTATCTTCCGTTGAAAGAACTTTCCAAGCCAAATCGAAACTGAACGTAAAGTAAGGAGAAAGACATGAAGAAATTGACAGTCCCCCTTCTTGCTGTGCTTGGTTTTGCGACCTTTGTAGCAGTGACGTCGGTCTATACAGTCAACGAACGCCAGCAGGCCCTGTTGTTCCAGTTTGGTGAAATAAAGGCGGTTCACGACGAAGCCGGTCTCTATTTCAAACGTTCGATCCTGCAGGATGTTGTGTACCGGGAAAAGCGACTGCTTCGCTATGATCTGCCCGAACGGCAGGTTATTCTGGGTGACACCAATCGTCTGATTGTGGACGCCATTGTGCGCTACAAGATCATAGATGGTTTGAAGTTTTATCAACGTGTTTCAGATGAACGCGGCCTGCAGAGGCTTCTTGATCCCATTCTGGAAGCAAATTTGCGTGGCCAGCTTGGTGAGATTTCCGTCAAGGAAGTACTATCCGGAGAGCGGGCTATAATCATGCAGCGCATTGCCGCGGACAGCTCCAGGAGCACGGTCGATCTCGGCATTGAAGTGGTTGATGTTCGGATCGTTCGGGTCGATCTGCCACGCCAGAATACTGAAGGCGTGGTTCAGCAGATGATTGCAGAACGTCAGAGAGAAGCCGCGGAACAAAGAGCTCAGGGTCAAAAGACATCGCAGGAAATCCGCTCAAAGGCAGATCGTGACAGCACCATTATCATCGCCGAGGCCCAAAAGACCTCCGATATTATGCGTGGTGAAGGGGAAGCTCAAAGGAACAAGGTCTTCGCTGAAGCCTTTTCAAAGGATCAGGAGTTCTTTGAGTTTTATCGCTCAATGCAAGCCTATCGCACCGCGTTGAACAGCGATGACACCACAATGGTGCTTTCGCCTGATGGTGATTTCTTCAAGTATTTCGGCGACGACAAGGGCAAGAAATAGGCGCTTTCATCACGATGAGTGTTCCATAATAAGAGGGCGGTTTCTCGTGAAGCCGCCCTCTTTGCTGTTCAGAGCAATTTTTCTCCGGATCGGCGCCTGAAGTGTCCGCGCAATGAACAGTAAAAACTGGCAAGGATCTTGCTCATAAGGGGGGGAAGCTGACAAACTTGGGGCCCAATTTGGCCCACAATTGTCAAGTACAGGGTTAATGGCTTGATTTGCAGCGTGGGTCTGCGCAGTGCAAGCCGGTGGGATGGATAACGGGAACAGGACAGGGTCATGAACGCACTGACGGCGGTAATATCGGAAAACGAATGCGGTGCACCGGAAGGTGAGAGGACCGGAAAAGTCGATCGATCTTCTGGTGGGGATGCACGCCGGACAATTGGCTGGTTCATTATATTTTTCCTTACCGCCTGGGTATGGCTGCAGAGCGCTCCGGCCGCATTCGCTCGCGGTGCCCCGGAAAATCTTGCAGATCTGGCCGAAGTATTTTCTCCGGCCGTCGTCAACATCTCAACCGAGCAGGTAATTGAAAAGGCGGAAGATCAGGGGGCGCCTCGGGGAAAGAGCTCTCCGTTTGACGATCTCTTCCAGGATTTCTTTGACAGTCCTGAAAGCGGGTCAGGTGGTCCGCGCCGGGCAGCTGCCCTGGGTTCGGGGTTTATCATTGATGCAGACGGCACGATTGTCACAAATTATCATGTCATCGAAGGGGCAGACTCCATCAAAGTGTCACTCAGTGATGGTACGAGCTTTGATGCAGAGGTCGTTGGCCGCGATGAGAAGACCGATATTGCAGTTCTCAAGGTGAAGTCGAAGACACCATTGCCTTTTCTGACGTTTTCCGACTCCGAGAGCGCCCGTGTGGGTGACTGGGTCATGGCCATTGGCAATCCGTTTGGTCTTGGCGGCACTGTAACAGCCGGGATTATATCGGCCCGCAACCGTGACTTTGAAAGCGGCGGGCCCTACGCCAACTACATACAAACCGATGCCTCTATCAATCAGGGAAATTCGGGTGGTCCACTGTTTGACATGGATGGTCATGTTGTCGGTGTGAACACCGCCATCTTCTCTACATCTGGCGGGTCAATCGGAATTGGTTTTGCCATTCCGTCAAACCAGGTCAAAAAAATTGTTGGCCAGCTCCTGGAATTCGGTGAGACCCGTCGCGGTTGGCTGGGTGTTCGCGTCCAGCAGGTAACAGATGATATCGCTCAAAGTCTCGGACTGGATAAATCAGAAGGCGCCCTCGTCTCCGAAGTAACCAAAGACGGGCCCGCCATGAAAGCCGGTTTCCAATCAGGTGACATCATCCTGAAGTTTGGCACTTCCGAGATCAAAACCATGCGTGATCTGCCGCGAGCAGTGGCAGATTCCAAAATCGGTTCTGACGTCAAGGTCAAAATCCTCCGCGACGAAAAGAACAAGACGTTGGTCGTTCACGTCGCCAGGATGAAGTCGGCGCCGATCCAGGTGGCCGCTGTAGAAAAATCGACAGAACCTGAATTCAAATCCGCGACCGAGATCATGGGGCTCAAGCTCGTTGCCTTGACCCCTGAACTACGCACACGCTTTGCGATCAACAAGGACATCAAGGGCGTGCTTGTCGTTGCGGTTGATCAGGGCAGCAATGCTTCGGGTCGAATTCAGCCCGGCGACGTCATTCAGGCCGTTAGCCAAAAGCAGGTTTCATCACCAAAGTCTGTCAAGACACTGGTCAATGAAGTCACCCGTCGCGGCCAGTCACGCCCCATCCTTCTGATGTTGAACCGGGGCGGCAGTCGCGCCTTCGTTGCAGTGCAGAACCAGGAAGGCTAGGCGACACTTACTTCGCCGCCCGTGCCGCCATCAACAAAATCGCTGTCATGACTGCTTCAATAATAATGAACGGAAGCGCCAGCTCCGCGTCTTGAACGAGGGTCGCCAGGATGCGGAAAACCGCAGCCGTTCCGATGAGGAGAGCGGGCGCGAGATACCATTCGGCCTTTTGCTTCCAGACACCAAGAAGCACCAATGTCCCACCAGCAAAAAAGAACGCTCCAAGGTCTCCGATCTGGGTGCTGCGCGCAAGACCGTCAAGCAGTGGCAGACCAAGTCCTGTCGCTGCGCCACCAGGATCAATGATCCACCTGAGGCCGGACAGAACGAAAAATATACCGACCAGACCCGCCAGGCCGCGAAAAACTTTATCCATTTATTTTCTCCTAAAGACCGAGCACCGCTTTTGCGATGACGTTACGTTGTACTTCGTTGGTTCCGCCATAGATGCTCGAGGCCCGACCAATGGCCATGGAGGAGTAGGCGTCGGACCAATAGCCGGGCCCGATAGGCTGGTCGATGTTCGATAGACTGCGCGGGACATGTCTGATCAGCGGGATCCCGAAGTAGGAGGCGGCTTCCATAGTCAGGTGCTGCATGGCCTGGGCGACCTCCGTCCCGAGGATCTTCAACATCGAGGACCCGGGTCCCGGATCGCGCCCGGCAGCAACTTCGGCAAGGGTGCGCAGGTTTGTGTACTCAAGAGCAGATAGTTTGACCTCAACGTTTGCAAGTTTTGCCTGAAAAGCCGGGTCATCACCAAGCGTCTTGCCATCTCCCAGGGGTTCCATCCCGGCAATGACCTTTAACCTGTTGGTCCAGTGTTTGGTCGATCCGACACCGGCGATGCCGGTGCGTTCATTGGCAAGCAGGAACTTCGCATAGGTCCAGCCGATATTCTCTTCACCAACCCTGTTGGCAACAGGCACGCGCACATCGCTGAAGAAGACTTCATTGAGGTGATGATCGTTGTCGATGGTAAGGATCGGCTTCACGTCAATTCCCGGCGATTTCATATCAATGAGCAGGAAAGATATGCCTTGCTGCTTTTTGACATCGGGATTGGTTCGCACGAGGCAGAAAATCCAGTCGGCGAAATGTGCATTTGACGTCCAGATCTTCTGGCCATTCACAATGTAATCATCGCCGTCGCGCACTGCTGCTGTCTTGAGGGAGGCAAGGTCCGACCCGGATCCAGGTTCCGAATATCCCTGGCACCAGTTCATCTCCCCGCTGAGGATCTTCGGCAGGTGCTCGGCCTTTTGCTCGTCATTTCCAAAAGTATAGATAACCGGGCCAACCATCGAGAGGCCAAAGGCAGAGAGGTGGGGCGCATCCACGAGCGCGGTTTCTTCGTCAAATATATGTTTTTGCGTCTCGGTCCACCCGGCGCCGCCATATTCCGCCGGCCATCCAGGTGCGATCCAGCCCTTTTTGAAAAGCTTCGACTGCCAGTCTTTGACGATGGTCTCTTCAGTGTAAAAGCTGTAGAGCCTCTCTTCCAGGGGAACAGCGTCAAGATTGTCAGCAATAAACTCCCGGACTTCCTGCTGAAAGGCTTCATCTTCAGGCGTGAGTGATATATCCATGGGGCAAGACCTCCCTCTGCGATTTCCTTCGGAGCCGAGATTAGGTGAGGGGGTCTGAGTTGTCGAGAGAGGTGATTACGTCGGGTTCGAAACAGTCTGGAATTCTTCAATCGTGTAACCCTGCAGGTAAAGCAGAGCTGTCAGATCTCCATGTTGAATATGGGCGTCCGCCGCGTCAGCCAGCAGGGGCTTGGCGCGGAAGGCGACGCCGAGCCCGGCCTCCTCGATCATCGCAAGATCATTGGCGCCGTCGCCCACGGCCATGGTGGCAGAGCCATCCAGCTTTCTTTCGTCGCGAAATTTGCCAAGCGACGCTTTCTTCGCATCGCGTCCGAGGATCGGTTCGCCAACCTTGCCGGTCAGAGCCCCATTTTCCTCAAGCAGTGTATTGGCCTGTTCAAACTGAAAACCGACGAGCTTTGCGACCCGTCCGGTGAAGAATGAAAATCCGCCCGAGACCAGTGCGGTAAAAGCGCCTGCAGCGTTCATGGTGGCAACGAGTTCTCTTGCCCCGGGGGTCAGCTCAATCCGTTCCCCGAAGACCTTTGGCAGGATTGAGGTTTGAAGCCCTTTGAGAAGGGCGACGCGTTCACGAAGGGCGCTTTCAAATTCAAGTTCACCGCGCATGGCGCGTTCGGTGATGCCTGAGACCTGATCCTTGAGACCCGCAAAATCGGCCAGTTCGTCGATACATTCGGCCGTGATTATGGTGGAGTCCATATCGGCGATCAAAAGCATCTTGCGGCGGCCCTGCGAGGGAATAACCGAAAAATCGACCGGTACATTTGCGGCAATATCGGCTAAGACCTCTGAGGCGTCTTTGGGCTGGAGCCCCCGAAAGCCAAGCTCCAAGGCGTCATCCGGGGCCAGCACTTTGGCTTCGCTCACATCGGCGCCAGCTCTGGCAAGCGCGGCGCGAGCGCCAGAGACGAGGGCGGGTGTAACGGATTTACTGCCGGGTTTGCCGGTGAGGACGAGTGTCTCGGTCATGAATGGCCATTAATTTATCTGGAGTGATTTTAGAAGCGTGACGACGACTATGGAACCAATAAGCGCTGTCCTTATTGCAGGACCGACCGCGAGCGGCAAGTCCGACGTGGCGTTGGGGCTTGCCGAGCGGCTGAAGGGCTCCATTATCAACGCGGACGCCATGCAGGTCTATGAAGGGCTTCGCATCCTGACAGCGCGGCCGAGCCCCGAAGATGAAGCGCGAGTTCCTCACAGACTTTATGGGACCGTGCCGGCCTCCACGGCCTTTTCCGTCGGCGACTGGACAGCCGCCGCGACACAGGCCGCCATCGAAGTCACCCGGGCGGGGCGCCTTCCCATATTCGTCGGCGGCACCGGCATGTATCTCAGTGTTCTCAGTGAGGGGATCTCACCGATGCCTGAAATCCCGGCGGATATTCGGACCGAGGTGCGCGGTATCCCTGAAAGACAGAGCCTCGCCGAGCTGTATGAACTGGTCCGCAAGGTGGACGCTGCATCAGCCGAGCGCATCGGTCCAACGGATCCCCAACGGCTCATGCGAGCCCTTGAGGTCTTTCGGGCAACCGGTGAACCTCTGACCTCATGGCAACAAAAGCCGAGGGAAAAACCCTTTGAGGGCAAGTTTGCCCGCATCGTTTTGGCCCCTGAGCGGCAATGGGTCTATGACCGGATCGAACAGCGTTTCGATACGATGATGATATCGGGCGCCATGCAAGAGGTCGAGGCTCTGGCCAAACGAGGTCTGGATCCGGATCTTCCTCTGATGAAGGCGCTCGGTGTTGAGGATCTGATCAGGGTGCAGTGCGGTAAATCCAGTCTTGATGAGGCGGTCATAGAGATAAAAACCAAGACCCGGCGCTTCGCCAAGCGCCAGATGACGTGGTTTCGCAATCAGATGATTACGTGGAATCGAGTTGAGGCGCAAGAAATGGAAACAAAAATTAACGATATCTTTGCGAATATTTTAGATTCTGGGTTGACCTTGCCGAAATGACAGGGTAGCGTGCGCAAAATTTCGCCCGCGCCCGTCGCGGGCGCCCTGGTATTGTGCAGGTGCGAAGAGTGATACGAAAGACCAAAGGTAAGGGACTATGACCGAGACACAGCTCAGCGGCGCGGAGATCGTCATCAAGGCTCTGAAGGATCAGGGCGTTGAGGTGATGTTCGGCTATCCTGGCGGTGCGGTGCTGCCAATCTATGACGCACTTTTTCAAAACAGTGGTATTCGCCATATCCTCGTTCGACATGAGCAAGGCGCGCTGCATGCTGCCGAAGGTTACGCCCGCTCAACCGGCAAGCCAGGCGTCGTCTTGGTGACATCTGGACCGGGCGCCACCAATGCGGTCACTGGTCTTGCTGACGCCATGCTTGATTCCATTCCAATCGTCTGTCTGACCGGGCAGGTCGCCTCGCATCTGATTGGCGGCGATGCGTTCCAGGAAGCCGATACTGTCGGTATCACCCGCGCCTGCACCAAGCACAATTGGCTCGTAAAGGACGCCAACGATCTGGCGCGCACAATCCACGAAGCCTTTTACATCGCCACCAACGGTCGTCCGGGTCCTGTTGTTGTCGATATCCCGAAGGATGTTCAGTTCGCGCCAGGCGACTATTGCGGACCGGACAGGATCCAGCACAAGACCTACCGCCCCAGGGTCAAAGGCGATATTAATTCGATTACCCGGCTGGTCGAGATGATCGGCGAGGCGAAGCGTCCGCTGTTTTATACCGGCGGCGGGGTTATCAATTCAGGTCCGGCTGCCAGTCAGCTGTTGCGTGAACTGGTTCGCGGGACCGGAGCTCCGATCACATCAACGCTGATGGGTCTCGGTGCTTTTCCAGCCTCTGACAAACAATGGCTTGGAATGCTTGGCATGCACGGGACGGCGGAAGCCAACTACGCGATGCACGATTGCGATCTTATGATCTGTGTTGGTGCGCGCTTTGATGACCGGGTGACCGGTGTCATCGAGAAATTCTCGCCGGGCTCCAAAAAGGTCCACATCGATATCGATCCGTCGTCCATCAACAAGAACGTCCTGGTCGATTTGCCGATCATTGGTGACGTCGCCCATGTTCTTGAAGATGTCCTGCGGATCTGGAAAGCACAGGGCCGTCCAACCAAAAGTGCCGCGATTGCCGACTGGTGGAAGACCATTGAAGGTTGGCAGGCCCGAGACAGCTTGAAATTTGAAAATTCAGACACGATCATCAAGCCGCAATACGCGATCCAGCGTCTGCAGGAGCTCACCAAAGACCGCGATGTCTACTTTACGACAGAGGTTGGTCAACATCAGATGTGGGCGGCGCAGCATTTGCGCATTGAAGAGCCCAATCGCTGGATGACCTCCGGTGGCCTTGGCACCATGGGATACGGGCTGCCCGCTGCGGTGGGCGTTCAGATTGCCCATCCCAATTCTCTGGTCATTGATGTGGCTGGCGAAGCCTCTATTCAGATGATGACCCAGGAACTTTCAACCGCTGTTCAGCACGGCGCCCCCGTTAAAGTCTTTATTCTGAACAATACCTATATGGGCATGGTCAGACAGTGGCAGGAATTACTGCACGGAAACCGCCATTCGGAGTCCGAAAGTCTTGCCATGCCGGATTTTGTGAAGCTGGCGGAAGCCTACGGCGCGAGCGGTATTCAGGTCAAAGACCCGGCTGATGTGGACGGCGCCATCGAGGAGATGATCCGCAGGGATGGCCCGGTTGTTGTTGATTGCCTGGTCGACAAATATGAGAACTGCTTCCCCATGATCCCCTCCGGTGCTGCGCACAATGAAATGATTTTCGGCAAGGCGGGTCTTGATGCCGGTGTTTCCGAAGAGGGAAAAATTCTCGTTTGATACCGAAAGAGAAAGTAATTTTACTTGAAAGGGTAAAGGTCTATGTCGCCGCTTCGCGATGAAACTCAGGAACGTCATTGTATCGCCGTGCTCGTGGACAATGAGGCGGGCGTGCTGGCGCGCGTGATTGGCTTGTTCTCCGGGCGTGGCTACAATATCGAAAGTCTCACGGTGGCAGAAGTGGACCACGCCGGCCATTCCTCCCGGATCACCGTTGTGACCACAGGGACCCCGATGATTATCGCCCAGATCAAGGCGCAGCTGGAACGGCTCGTGCCGGTCCACCGGGTCGTTGATCTCACTGTGGATCACGAAAGCATGGAACGCGAAATGGCCATGATTAAAGTGGTCGGCACCGGAGAAAAGCGGGTCGAGAGCATGCGGCTGTCGGAGGTGTTTCGTGCCCATGTCGTGGACTCGACCCAAACGTCATTCGTCTTTGAGTTGACCGGTGCGCCGGGGAAAATTGACGCTTTTATCAACCTCATGCGCCCACTCGGGCTCGTGGATGTTTCAAGAACCGGAGTCGTCGCTATAGCGCGCGGCCCGGATGCGATGTAAGACCTCATCAGGAATTTAAATCCCGGGCCTCATCTGGCAGCGCTCGGACAAAGTAACAAGGGACGAAAAAGATGCGTGTTTATTATGACCGCGATGCAGACGTAAATCTGATCAAGGGCAAGAATGTTACCATCATCGGCTATGGAAGTCAGGGCCACGCCCATGCGCTCAATATGCGCGATTCAGGCGCAAAAGAAGTTGTCGTCGCCCTGCGCGAAGGCTCCGCGTCAGCAGCCAAGGCTGAAGCAGAAGGCATCAAGGTCATGTCGGTTACCGAGGCCGCCAAATGGTCCGACGTCATGATGATGCTGACACCGGATGAATTGCAGGCCGATATCTACCGTGACGAATTGAAGGACAACATGAAGCCAGGCGCGGCACTGCTGTTTGCCCATGGTCTCGCTGTTCACTTCAATCTTATTGAACCACGCTCGGACATTGACGTTCTGATGGTCGCACCGAAAGGTCCAGGTCACACCGTGCGCGGCGAATATCAACGCGGCGCGGGTGTGCCATGTCTCATTGCAGTTCATCAAGATGCCACAGGCAATGCCCACGAGATCGGGCTTTCCTATGCTTCGGCAATTGGTGGTGGCCGTGCCGGGATCATTGAAACAACCTTCCGCGAGGAATGCGAAACCGACCTCTTTGGTGAGCAGGCGGTTCTGTGCGGCGGTCTTGTCGAGCTCATCCGCGCCGGATTTGAAACTCTGGTTGAAGGCGGCTATGCCCCGGAAATGGCCTACTTCGAATGTCTCCACGAAGTGAAGCTGATCGTCGATCTGATCTATGAAGGCGGCATTGCCAACATGAACTACTCGATTTCCAACACGGCAGAGTATGGCGAATATGTCACCGGGCCGCGTATCATCACCAGCGAAACCAAAGCGGAAATGAAGCGGGTTCTTGACGATATTCAAACCGGACATTTCACCCGCGACTGGATGCTGGAAAACAAGGTCGGTCAAACCAGCTTCAAGGCCAAGCGGGCAAAGGCAGAAGCCCATCCGATCGAGGAAGTCGGCGAACGCCTGCGCGCCATGATGCCATGGATCGCCGAGCGCCGCATGGTCGACAAGGCGAAGAACTAGATTTGAAGCAGCGATGAAGATGAAAAAGGGGTCTGCTCAGGAATGAGCGGACCCTGTTTATTTGGTTCTGACAACATCCGCAATCTCAAAGCCGAACAGGTCTTTGACCCCAAGAGCGTGGCCGCCGACAAACTTCGTCAGGACCCCACTTGATGAGGTCAGATAGACAAGCTCACCTTCCTCATTGTCCTCATCATATACAACGACAGTGCCACCCTTGAGAATACCGGACTCCAGCGCTGCCTTGACGATCTCGCTCTCCTCATCGATCAAATATATCTCAAGATGTTCGAGCCCTTCCTCTTCACCGAATTCATAATAGCCCAAATAGTATCCGTTCATGCGCTTGTCGCGATTTCGGAACTTCCTGCGGGCCTCGGTGTAGGAAATATCGTTTACCGCTGCATAGTCTTCAAGAAACTCTGTCGGAAAAAACTGCGTCACACTCAGGAAGTGCTTCTGTTTGATTTGACTTGGGAGAACACAGTAATAAAGGCTTTTGGGCTCGCCAGCAGTATCCTCATCAAGCGTAGAGAATTTTAGTGTGAGCGTGTTGCGCCCCGACCGGGTGAATTTCATCTCGACATCGTCATTTTGCCACACGCCAACCAGCTGCTGATCGAACACACGATTGCCAAGGGGATGCTTTGAAGAAAGCGGGAAACATGCGGTGAGAAAGAGGGCCAGAAAAACGACAGCAGATTGTCTGGTTATTGGCATCGTCTGTTCTCCAGGTTTTCGCTTCTCCATCGCGAGGCAAGGCTAACATCGAGCGAATGGTGTGGCAACTGAGCCTGGGAGGCGCAGCGATCGACCTCGAACCTTGATCTATTTTTCTCGATTGTAATTCTGTGCTTGCCAAACCAGGGTAAGTTCATCTTAATTGGCACCAGCGAACTTTTGACGTGTTCCAACGTGTTCATTGTTCGTTAACCAGACGTGTACCAGTCTTGGTTTGGAAGCAAAGTCGTTGTTTTGGAAGCAGAAATGTCAGTATTGGTGACACAGTTTGAGGGACCTGACCGGAGCACACTCGTGCTGGCGGGCGGTCTTATGCGTCCGACAACTCGACTTCTCCTGGCGGAACGTCTTCTCCTTATGCGCCCCTGATCGCATCGAGGTTTTCGGTCATAGAGACCTGAGCCAGCGTTTAGGGGAGAAGCTGAACAATCCCGACCTCTCATCGCATATATAAGGACCAGGAAGATGAGTACAGACTCAAAAAATGAATCCATGAAAGAAGCCGACGCCAGACGCGAGCGCGTCTACATTTTTGACACGACGCTGCGTGATGGCGAACAATCTCCCGGCGCGTCCATGAACCTCTCGGAAAAGCTCCGCATTGCCGAGATGCTCGAGACCCTCGGCGTCGACATCATTGAGGCAGGCTTTCCAATTGCCTCCAACGGTGACTTTGAAGCCGTGCGTGAAATTGCCAAACTCGTTCGCGAGCCGATCATTTGCGGCCTCGCACGCGCCGGGACAAAGGATATCCTCCGCGCTGCCGAGGCGCTGCAAGGGGCTGAACGCAAACGGATCCACACATTCCTGTCGACAAGCCCGGTCCATATGAAGCACAAGCTTCAAATGACATCCGAGCAGGTCATGGAGGCCGTTATCGGATCAGTGACACAGGCCCGCAATCTTGTTGACGATGTGGAGTGGTCGCCGGAGGATGCAACACGCACGGATCATGATTTTCTCTGCGCTACGGTCGAAGCCGCCATCAAGTGCGGCGCCACGACAATCAATATCCCTGATACGGTCGGCTATTGTATTCCAACCGAATATGCCGATCTCATCAAGATGCTGATCAACCGGGTTCCCAATATAGATCAGGCAATCCTGTCGGTTCATTGTCACAATGACCTGGGTCTCGGAGTTGCCAATTCTCTGGCCGGAGTCGCCGCCGGAGCCCGTCAGGTGGAATGCACCATCAACGGTTTGGGCGAACGAGCCGGCAATGCGGCCATGGAAGAAGTCGTCATGGCCATCAAGACCCGCAATGACATGATGCCTTTCGATGTTGGCATCGAAACCACGGAAATCGCGAAAGCGTCCAAACTGGTCTCGGGCATCACAGGCTTTGCTGTCCAGTATAACAAGGCGATCGTTGGCAAAAACGCCTTTGCCCATGAGTCTGGTATTCACCAGGACGGCATGTTGAAAAACAACGAGACTTACGAAATCATGACCCCGGAAAGTGTCGGTGTCAGTGAGACCACCCTTGTGCTCGGAAAGCTCAGTGGTCGACATGCCTTCCGCGCAAAACTGGAGGAGATGGGCTACGACCTGGGCGCCAACGCCCTTGATGATGCCTTCAAACGGTTCAAGGATCTCGCCGACAAGAAACGTGAAGTTTTCGATGCAGATATCGTTGCATTGGTGGATGATGAAATCATCAGCGAAAACGAGCGTATTCGCCTCGTGTCGCTACGGGTCGTCTCCGGCACCGAGGGTCCGCAGGAGGCCACTCTGACGCTCGAAATCGATGGTGAGGAAAAGACCACAACATCAAGCGGCGACGGACCGGTTGATGCAACCTTCAATGCCATCAAGGACCTTTTCCCGACTGAGGCGCGACTTGAGCTCTACCAGGTTCATGCGGTGACCAAGGGAACCGATGCGCAAGCCGAGGTGAGTGTCCGAATGGAGGAGGAAGGCAAAATCGTCCTCGGGCGGGGCGCTGAAACCGATACACTGGTGGCCTCTGCCAAGGCCTACATCAATGCGCTCAATCACCTCCTGGTGAAGCGAGAGCGAACCGCGCCGCCGGCGATGGATATGCTTGAAGGTGATTTGGGTGCCTGAAGGGCTCGCGGTCTGATTTTTTGACAAATACTTGTGATCAGGAGTGATTCATCTACCAAATCCTGGGGTGAATCACTCCATAATGCTCCATAATACCGCATACATTTACTGAGTCGGTTCCCAGGACGGGCCGTGGAGGCGCGGGTTTGCGCCAGGTTTTCATGGACTTTGTCAGCACGGCTTTAACCTTATTTTACTTTAACCATGAGAATATCAGCCTCAGCTCTTTATTTTCACTTCAATAAGCCCACAGAGGGCGGAGATAACTAATGTTTTCAGGTTTGCTCGGAATGTTTTCCAACGACATGGCGATTGATCTCGGAACCGCCAATACACTCGTCTATGTCAAGGGGAAGGGGATCGTTCTCAATGAACCTTCTGTTGTGGCTATCAAGTCAAAAGGTGGAAAAACCCAGGTCCTGGCCGTTGGTGAAGAAGCCAAGGAAATGCTCGGGAGAACACCCGGCGATATTGAGGCGATCCGCCCCATGAGAGACGGGGTCATCGCGGACTTTGAGGTCGCCGAAGAGATGATCAAGCATTTCATCCGCAAGGTTCACCATCGGCGGGCATTTGCCAGCCCGGAGATCATTATTTGCGTTCCGTCCGGCGCAACAGCTGTTGAACGGCGTGCCATTCAGGAATCTGCCATTTCCGCCGGAGCACGGCGCGTCAAGCTCATTCCCGAGCCGATGGCAGCCGCCATTGGCGCAGGGCTTCCGGTTGCCGAGCCCACAGGCTCCATGGTCGTCGATATTGGCGGCGGCACGACGGAAGTCGCGGTTCTGTCACTTGGCGGGATTGTTTACTCTCGATCAGTTCGGGTGGGTGGCGACAAGATGGACGAAGCCATTATTTCCTTCATTCGCAGGAACCACAATTTGCTTATCGGCGAAGCCAGTGCTGAACGGATTAAAAAGGCCGTTGGCGCAGCCTGTCCCCCGGCCAATGGCGCTGATGGCGATATGATATCGATCAAGGGCCGTGATCTGATGAACGGTGTACCCAAGGAAATCAAAATCTCCACAAAAGATGTTGCAGAGAGTTTGATGGAGCCGGTGAGTCAAATCATCGAAGGCGTAAAAATTGCGCTGGAGGCAACGCCGCCGGAACTCGCCGCCGATATCGTTGACAAGGGGATTGTTATGACCGGAGGCGGAGCCCTGCTGACAAATCTCGATGTCGTTCTGCGTGAAGCAACCGGCTTGCCGGTTTTTGTCGCGGATGAAGCTCTGTCCTGTGTCGCACTTGGTACTGGCAAGGTACTTGAACACGAAGGCTTGATGGGCGGCATTCTGTCTTCCGCAGTTTAGTTGGCGGATACATTCAAGTGTTGCCCGCTTCGAATAACGTGCAGAAATACAGGCAGGTGAAGCGAAATGTTTGACCGCAGGTTTGATAGTGAACAATCACAGGACTCGGTCTTTGCCGAGGGCAGGAGGCTACCTTTTGTCATTTTGCTGTCTTTGGCCCTGGTCTTCATGATGCTGGACCGTGCCGAAGCTGATGTTCTGGATGACGCACGCGAGGCCATTACTGATTTCACGTCACCGATTTACGAGGCGGTATCGCCTCCGATCAAGGCAATACGCTCCTGGTTCGGGCGAGTGCCCAGGCTTTTCTCCACGCTGGAAGAAAACGAACGCCTGCGCCGCGAAAATGCGGAGCTGCGTGCCTGGAAAGAAGCAGCGCTGCTGCTGGAAAAAGAAAATGCGCGATACGAGGCACTGCTCAACGTCGCGGTTGATCCCGAAATCGGCTATGTGACCGGCCGCGTTGTAACCGAAGCATCCGGCCCCTTCATTCGCACACTGGTCGTCAACCTGGGTAAGCGCAATGGTGTTTTTGATGGTTCCGCCGTCATTGACGAGGATGGTCTGGTTGGCCGAATTTTGGGATCAGGTAACAATGCCTCGCGGGTATTGCTTCTCAACGATCTGAACTCACACATACCCGTCATTGTAGAGCCTGGAAACTATCGAGCAGTTCTGAGTGGAACAAACAAGGCTTATCCGACCATTGAATTTCTATCCAGAGATGCCCAGGTGCAAGTCGGCGACAGGGTCGTTACATCAGGACATGGCGGACTTCTCCCGCCTCATCTCCCGGTAGGTCTCGTATCCAGCATTGACGGGAAACACATTCGGGTACATCCCTTTTCAAATGAGACCAAAGTTGAGCGAGTTCGGGTGTTGCAGTATGACTTTCCAAATCGGGTTGTTGACCCGAAAGGGGAAAAATCAGATCCAACGGCACCTGACGGTGATGGCGATAACGGGTGACCACAATGTTTACCCACACCAGAGAAAGTAGTGGCAGCCGTTTGTGGTCACTTTTTCCATTCCTGAGCGCTGTCTTTTGTATTTTGCTGACAATGGTTCCTCTCGGACTTTCGACTGGATACCTCGCGCCCCCGTCTTTTTCCCTTGTTGCGATTTATATCTGGATTCTTGCGCGCCCGGACCTGATGCCACCGACGGCGGTTTTTCTTCTCGGCATTCTGCAAGACCTCTTCTGGGGTGGACCGGTGGGACTTTGGGGTGCAGTGTTTTTGATCGTCTGGGCTTTTACGCTTTCGCAGCGGCAGTTTCTTGCGGGGAGAGGGTTCGGGTTGACCTGGGCAACGTTCGGCGTCGTTGCTATCGGGTCCAGTGTTCTGGCCTGGATCATTGCCTCCGTTTTTTATGGTACGCCTATGCCCGTCATCCCAATTCTGTCACTGACTGTTTTGAGTTTTGCCGTCTACCCTGTCTTTGCAAGGATCCTTCCTTTCTTCATGCGGCAAATGGGAGAGGCGGGATCCTGAAATGAAGTTTGATATACGTGACAGTGCTCGCTACGAGCAATTTTCCCGACGAACAGCGATTATGGGTTTCGGCACCGCGAGCATTTTCGCGGGTCTTGCCTCGCGCATGTATTTTTTGCAGGTCATTGAAGGTGAGCAATATCGTCGGATGGCCGATGACAATCGCGTCAATCGGCGGATGGTTGCTCCTTTGCGAGGGCGCATTTTCGACCGATTCGGTGTTGAGCTTGCATCGAACACCCAGAATCTCCAGGTGATGCTGATCGCCGAAGACACCAATAATATTGACGAAACTCTGGAAGATATTGCCGAGGTGGTGCCCCTGTCGGCGTCAAGGCGGAGAAAAATTGCGCGGGAGATAAAGCGGAAACGCAAATTCGTCCCGGTTATGATTGCCGAAAACCTGACCTGGGAGCAGTTCGCCCGAATTAATGTTCGGGCACCTGATCTACCAGGTATTGTCGCGAATATTGGTGACGTCCGACACTATCCTTTTGAAGAGCGCCTGGCTCACGTCCTTGGTTATGTTGCCAGGGCTTCCGAAAGGGATCTGCAGGAAAATGACGACCCACTGCTTCAGCTCCCCGGATTCAGAATAGGCAAGAGCGGCCTTGAAAAGTCACTTGATCTGGAATTGCGTGGCAGCACCGGGACGAGCCATGTCGAGGTCAATGCCTATGGCCGTGTCATTCGCGAGCTCGATCGCAAGGAGGGGGATGCTGGCCGCGACCTGGTTCTGACCCTCGATATGGGGCTTCAGAACTTTATCTATGACCGACTTGAAGGTCAAAGCGCCGCTGTTGTTGTCATGGATGTCAAGAATGGAGACATTCTCGGCCTTGCGGCAACGCCGGCATATGATCCCAATGATTTCACAAGGGGCCTTTCGCAGGCCAAATGGGACAAGCTGCGTACAGATGAAATGGATCCGCTGGTGAACAAGACAATCGCCGGCCAATTTGCACCTGGCTCTACTTTCAAGATTGTATCCGCCCTTGCTGGCCTGGAGTCAGGTCAGATTGATCCCGACCATACGGTCTATTGCGGTGGCAAGATGCGCCTCGGGAATCGCGAGTTTCATTGTTGGAAGCGCCATGGACATGGGGCAATGAACTTGCGCAATGCCATCAAGAACTCCTGTAACGTGTATTTTTTCGAAATGGCGAAACGTCTGGGTATTTCTGACTATGCCGAGATGGGCAGGCGGTTTGGCATTGGCGAATTGCATGACATCGGTATTCCCGGCGCAAGAGAAGGGTTGATGCCTACTGGGAACTGGAAACAAGCCTTCCGTGATGAAGCCTGGGTCCAGGGCGACACTCTCAACACAAGTATTGGCCAGGGTTTTCTGCTGGTCACACCGCTCCATCAAGCTGTGATGACCGCGCGCCTCGCGAGCGGTGGTTTTGCAGTCAAGCCGCGCCTGGTCAAAAGTCTCGGCGAGATGACGAGCGAACTGGAGGCTCCGGAGAGTTTGGGGCTGACCCAAAAGTGGGTCGACCTCGTGCGTGAAGGGATGTTTGCCGTCGTCAACGAACCTGGCGGTACAGCATTTGGCAAAAAACTGAGGGGCAAGGGTCTCTCGATGGCAGGCAAGACAGGTACAGTTCAGGTGCGCCGGATTACCAGGGAAGAGCGTGCTGCCGGGGTTACAAAGAACGAGGATCTTCCCTGGAAGAGAAGGGATCACGGTTGGTTCGTTGGTTTCGGTCCGACAGAAGAGCCACGCTACGCCATCTCCGTTCTTATTGAACACGGAGGAGGTGGGTCTGCTGCCGCCGCGCCCATCGGGCGCGACGTTATGCGCGAGGTGCTGCTTCGCGATCCCTCAAACCGCCCGGCTTACTCCCCGTCGCTCGAAGCATCTTTGAGCCGTGATCCTCGTTCATGGAGGGAGACATGAGTTTTGTCTATGGACAAACCGGCAGAGAAGTACCATTCCTGCAAAAACTTCGGGAGATCAATTGGCTTTTGATCCTCACGGTAGCGGCAATCTCCCTCATCGGTATTGCCATGTTGTATTCCACATCAACAACGCCGGTGGGTCCCGCCGGAGAGCCAGCCACCCGGGGAAGCTTTGACCCCTGGGCATCGCGCCAATTGATACGATTTGGCATCGGACTTGTTGTTCTGCTGGCGATCGGTCTCGTTGACATTCGTTTGTGGATGAAACTTGCCTATCCAGCCTATGGTGTGGCCCTCATTCTTCTTTTGGCAGTTGAGTTCTATGGTGTCATGGGGATGGGCGCGCAGCGCTGGGTGGAGCTACCTGTTGTCGGGATCACACTTCAGCCCTCCGAAATTATGAAGATTACAATGGTTCTTGCCCTTGCGCGGTATATTCACGGCCTGGGCGACGGTGACATTTCACATGTCAAAAGTCTTGCTCCGGCGGTTCTTATTATCATTTTGCCGGCCGCGCTGGTCTTGCGGCAGCCAGACCTTGGGACAGCGCTTCTTCTGCTTGCGGGTGGTTTCATTATCCTTTTTCTGGCAGGTCTGTCATGGCGTATCCTGGGTGGGGTCGGGGTTCTGGGAATTGTCGGAGCTCTCACAGGCTGGCAATTTCTGCAGGACTATCAGAAACAACGGGTCCTGACCTTTCTCGATCCGGAAAGTGATCCGCTCGGCACCGGCTATCACATTCTGCAAGCCAAGATTGCCATGGGATCGGGCGGTGTTTTCGGCAAGGGATACCTGCAAGGCACACAAAGCCAGCTGAATTTTTTACCGGAAAAACATACCGACTTTATTTTTACCATGCTGAGTGAGGAGCTGGGTTTGATGGGCGGGCTCTTCCTTCTTGTGCTTTATCTTATGGTACTGGCCCGCGGCACGTCGATCGCGCTGTCCTCGCGGAACCATTTTGGACGTCTCGTCGCAATGGGCGTTATGGCGACCTTCCTGCTGTATATTGTCATCAACACCGCCATGGTCATGGGACTTGTTCCTGTGGTTGGTGTCCCTCTGCCGCTTGTCTCCTATGGCGGGACAGCCATGATGACGATCCTCTTTGGTCTCGGACTTGTCATGAGCGTCCACATCCACCGTGATATTGAAATTCCGGTAACGTCGGCAGGGTTCTGGTAGCCGCATTATGGAATGTGTATCAATCCCGTGTACGAAGAGGCGATTTTCCTCTAACCTCACCAGATAATTCATGTGGTGAGGGTTTCAGGGGAGATTAATATGAGTGGCGAAGCAACAGCACCGAAGGGGCTATGGGCACATTGGCAAGGCCTGACACTCTGGATCAAGGTTTTGATTGGTCTTGTGCTCGGCGTGGTCGTTGGTGTGACGATCGGCGATGTGGTCAACCCGTTCCTCGAGCCCGTCGGTGAAATCTTCAAACGCCTCTTCCGGATGCTGATCGTTCCTTTGATCTTCTTCTCTCTGGTGTCCGGCATCACGTCCATGACCGACCTGAAAGAAATGGGCCGGGTCGGCGGTAAGACTTTTGTGATCTATCTTATGACGACCGCCATTGCCGTGGCTATTGGCCTTGGTTTCGGCGTTGTATTTCAACCCGGCGCGGGCGCGGAACTTGGCACTGGCTATGCGATTCAGGCCAATGAAGCCAGCACCGTTGGCGGTTTCCTGATCAATCTCATTCCGCTCAATCCCGTTGCGGCCTTTGCCGAGGGCAACGTCCTTCAAATAATCACATTCTCCTTGCTGGTCGGGATCGCGATCAATCTCGCAGGTAACAAAGCCAGGAATGTCAGTAGTCTTATGGATGAAATCTCGGAGGTGATGTACTCCCTGACCCATATGGTTATCCAGGTGACGCCATACGGCGTGTTCGCTCTTATGGCCGTCATCTCGGCGAAATACGGTCTTGAGGTTCTCCTGCCGCTCGGCAAGCTCGTCCTTGTGGTCTATGGCGCCCTGATCTTCCACGCTCTTGTGGTCTATGGCGGCATCGTTCGCTACGTTGGCGGGATGCGTCTCAAACCTTTCTTCACCGGTCTGTTTGACGCTCAATTGGTGGCCTATTCGACCGCTTCCAGCGCGGCGACACTGCCCGTCACCATGTCGTGTGTGCGCGACAATCTGGGCGTTTCAAAGCGCATCTCAAGTTTTGTCCTGCCGCTTGGCGCGACAATCAATATGGATGGCACGGCACTATATCAAGGTGTTGCGGCGCTGTTCATCGCTCAGGCTTTCGGGATTGATTTGACCCTCATGGACGGGGTTACCATCATCCTGACCTGCACGCTTGCCTCCATTGGTTCCGCCGCAGTCCCGGGCGCAGGCCTCGTCATGCTCACAATGGTGCTTGCTTCCGTCGGGCTGCCACTTGAGGGAATTGGCATGATCTTCGCTGTCGATCGCATCATGGATATGATGCGCACGGCGGTAAACGTTACAGGCGACAGCATGGTCTCGGTTCTTGTCGCCAAGAGCGAGAATGAACTTGATCTAAAAGTCTTCAACAAGGATCCGGAAATCTAGAACTGTACACCAAGGATTGTGGCAATTTCCTCGCGCAGGTCTGGCGCGGAAATCGGTTTCTGCATGACCTTGGCAGCGCCGACCTGGGATGCCACACCCTGGATAATGTCATCGGAATCTCCGGTCAGAATGATAACCGGGATCTGGTGGATAGCGAGCTCCTTGGATCGACGGATCCTGTTGATGAAGTCAAGTCCGTCCATGCCTTCCATGTGGATATCGCAGATAATGAAATCCGGTATTCTTGGCGCAGGTCCATTTAGATACTTCCAGGCAGCTGCGCCTTCCGAGTATTCGCCAACTTCCGTGATGCCGATTGTCTGGAGTATCTGACGCACAATGCTGCGCATCGCTGTGTGATCATCAATCACGAGGCCAAACATCTCGTGGGCGACACTTTCTATCTCTTTCGATTTTTGTATGCTTTGCACTGTCTGTTTCCTGTATCAGATGCTTTTTTTCCAAAAGCAGAAAGGATGTTCATGTGAAGGTCTTTGACAAGGCCCCGTAAATCTATGGTTGGAGACCCAGAATGGTGGCAATTTCTTTGCGCATATCCGGTGCCGAAATCGGTTTTTGCAGGACTTTGGCGGCGCCGACCTGGGCGGCGACATCCTGGATCATTTGATCCGGGTCTCCGGTCAGAATGAGGACCGGGATGTCGTGGATGTTCTCGATTTTCGATCGGCGGATCTTGTTGACAAACTCAAGCCCGTCCATGCCTTCCATGTGAAGGTCGCAGATAATGAAATCCGGCACGTCTTTTGTGCAAGCAGTTAAATAACTCCAGGCGCCAGCGCCTTCTGAATAGTCCTCGATTTCCGTGATACCAATGTTGTGCAGCATCTGGCGGACGATACTGCGCATGGTTTTTTGATCATCAATCACGAGACCAAATAACTGGTCGGCGACACTGTCGAAATCTACTGTTTTTTGTACGCTCTGCACTGTTCATTCCTCGTTTTAGGTGTGCTTAAACTAGGCTTATGGAATTAACAGTGGGTAAATTTTCGCGGTGCGAATGATTCTAAAGGTAAATGGCCGACATAAAAATTGGTACAATTACGTGCTTTTCGGACGGCAGTTATTAACGGCAGAAAAGAATTATGCCCTGAAACCGGTTACCGGTACCGTACACGGAGGGCCGTTCCGATACAGGATTTGTTAACCGTGTTAGCGTTATTGGTGTACCTGGTTTAGAGACGAAATAACTTTGCAAGAGGTCATCAGCTACCCAAAGTGGCACCCAATATTGTACGGTTTTATGTGTTCTCTTCCTCGCGCGGATGCGCCTCACTCTATAAAGAGGCGTGCTCTCCGATCCCTCCCGATTCTCCGAAAACAGCCACGGCTGGTCGGGGAGCTGTAGCGGCTCTGGAGTGTCTCTTGCAGGTCGGGCGCAGATTTCAGGCCCTCTTGAGGCTTGGCCTGCTTGCCGCTAAATCCGGTGGACAGCACCAAAACCCCATGTTATCAGGGCGCTCTTCACCTGCCGGAGATCACAGATCGGTGGCCTGGGGGCCGTTAGCTCAGTTGGTAGAGCACCTGACTCTTAATCAGGGTGTCACTGGTTCGATCCCAGTACGGCCTACCATTT
>CBFDBJ010000040.1:0-31249 GCA_965603015.1 uncultured Alphaproteobacteria bacterium | reverse complement strand
ATGAAAAGTCCAGGCGAGGCATTGCTTATCCTTCGCGCAAGCTTGATGACAGGCGCTGGCGTCGCCACTTGCGATATCGAATACAGAATAGTCAGCACCCCAACGGTCAACATTATTTTCGAAGAACGGTTTGCTGCCATCAGCCAATGACGCTCCGCTCAAGACCACACCAACAACAAGAGCCGTAAGCGTACTTCGAACTAATCCAAATCGAAACATGTGAGTCACTCCGTTTCAAAACTGCGGCTTACAATAAAATCTTTCGCCGCATTCCAGGGGATTTTGACACGACAAGGTTTCCGGAAAGTGAAGGCTAAGATTCAGTTAAAATTTGATTCAACAGGGCCTGATTATCGCGAAAATACGCAGCTTTCCGCTATCCACCTGGTGGAAGAGTTCCAAAACTTTTCACAAGACTGCCCGCAATCATCTGCCATCCGTCCACCAGCACGAAAAAGATCAACTTGAACGGCAGGGAAATAATAATTGGCGGCAACATCATCATCCCCATCGACATGAGAACCGAGGCGACAACCATATCGATGACAAGGAACGGGATGAAAATCAAAAAACCGATCTCGAAGGCACGTCGGAGTTCACTGATCATGAAGGCGGGAATCAGGATCTGGATCTGGATCTCTTCCGGTGTCTCCGGAACCTCGACCTGGGCCATATCAATAAAGAGCCCCAGATCTTCCTCGCGAACCTGCGAAAGCATGAACTGCTTCACCGGCCCCGCAGTAAGGTCATAGGCATCGACAAGCTCCATCTCGCCGTCCATATAAGGCTTGATCCCCGAGTTGTAAGCTGCCTCGAAAGTCGGCGCCATGACGAACGCTGTGAGAAACAGGGCGAGCGAGATAATCACGCTGTTTGGTGGACTGGTCTGAACTCCCATGGCCATACGCAGAAGCGACAGCACGATGACGATCCGGATGAAGGATGTCACCATGATCAGAATTGACGGAGCCAACGAGAGGATAGAGATCAACGCGATAAGCTGAATAACGCGGTCAGTCAAAGAGCCCTCCGGGTCACCCATATCAATACTGATAGATTGAGCCGATGCCGGCAGTGCCGTTAACAACAGGAGTGCGCCAATGAAGGTAAAGACAAACAACGAGCGAGAGCGGTTCATGTGCGGCTCTCCTTCAGGAGAGGAACAATGGTCTGGTTCAGGTCCGTAGATAAGTCAATATCAGTTTGAGTGATCGGTCGGCTCTCGACAACGAGATCGCCGGAGGGCCCCAGGAGCAGGACATGTTCGCGATCACCGCTGGCAACAATCATCAATCGATGCTTTGCGTCAAGGGTAAGAGATTCGCGGACGCTCAGTCGGGCCTCACCGGTGCGACGTCCGAAATTCGACAACAGGTTAAAGCGATTGACCAAAAAGGCACAGCCGCCAATGAGTGAAAGGACCAAACCAAGAGTGGCAATAAATCTGAGTACGTCTAGAAAGTCCATGGGTTTATTTGCTCTGCCTGTGCTTGATTTGAACGGCACCCGCGACTTGCAAGTGACCCATCAGGGTTAAGGCAAGTGTTACCGGAGTTGGTTTATGGATGGTTAACCGAGAGCAAATTCACGCATTCTTTATTGATTTCGTTCACTCGTCATTAACGTGTTACGCGGATGATAGCGGTTGGAAAAAGGAGGCAGAAGTTTGTCCTCTATCGACAGAATTGTCGGCGCGCCAAAGACAGTTAAGAAAGTCTTAAAACGATGGATCTGACATCAATTCCAATGTTCAGTACACTGCGGTCATCGATGCACTGGCTCGATCGCCGTCAAAAAGTGTTGGCTGATAATGTCGCGAATGCGACAATGCCAGGCTATCAGGCCAGAGATCTTGAAGAACTGGATTTTTCCAAAGCCCTGAGTGCCGTGGAAAAAGGCAGTAGCGCCCATCATCACCATTTTTCCCATGGTGGGGGGGCAGCATCGGCAGGGCAGGGCACGGGGGCTTCCTCAGTCGGAATAATGAATAGTCCAGGATCCGAGACATCGCCAGATGGCAATTCTGTTGTCCTTGAAGAGCAAATGATGAAGGTCACCGAAACACAGGTTCAGTATCAAGCTGCTGTAGGGCTCTACAAAAAAGGGCTTGGATTGATTCGGATGGCGATAAAGTAGGTTTCGGATCGGGAATTTGAAGGTCCCTGATCAAGGAAGAAAGAGAGAACACGATGCAAATGTTCAAGACCATGATGATCGCCGCTTCGGGTATGCGTGCCCAGTCCAGGCGCATTCGGGTTGTTTCCGAAAACATTGCCAATGCTGGCACAACAGCGCTGGCAGCAGGTCAGGAGCCCTACCGGCGAAAGGTGCCCACGTTCAAGTCCGAAATGGACACACAGCTCGGGGCCGAAACCGTCCGAATGACCGGGACAGTCAAGGATACTTCACCGTTCGGACTTAAATACAATCCTCAGCATCCTGCCGCTGACGACAAGGGGTATGTCCAGACCCCCAATGTGAATACGCTCATTGAAATGGTCGACATGAAGGAAGCCCAAAAGAGTTTTGAAGCCAATCTCAATGTAATCAAATCATCTCGTGCGATGTTAATGCGCACCATTGATCTGCTGCGCCGATAAGAGAATTCTGAACTGCGCTGAGATCCCCGCGAATGCAGAGGACCCATGATGACCATCAATCCAGCTGACGTAGCCCGTGCCTATTCCAACATTTCCAAAAGTGGTGGATTGGGTGATGGAGCAGGTTCGATCAACGATGCAAGCGGTCCATCCTTTGGAGAGTTTCTCAAGGGGCAGATCAACGAAGTGGTTGAGACTGGAAACAACAGCGAAAAGACCGCAATTTCGGCAATGGCTGGCAAGGCAGAACTGGTCGACGTTGTAACCGCAATTTCTGCGGCAGAGGTCACCCTGGAGACCGTTGTAGCTGTGCGCGACAAGGTCATCGGGGCTTACAATGAAATCATGCGGATGCCAATCTAACGTCGCATCAGACTTGCACACGTCCAGAGGTCACTTTTCTGTGGGAAAAGTTTGACCGCATCCCAAATGTCAATTTTCTGTCACCACAGTCCATTAACCTTAACCTGCGGTTTACGGTTTCGGGGCGATACTCAGACTCGAAAAGAATATGGCACAGCGCCGGACCAAAGTCCGGCCGAAGCAAGAGACAGGAAACGGTTCTATGACCGGCGCAGAGGTTTTGGATATTGGTCGAGAGGCAATTTTTGTGCTGCTCAAGGTATCAGGGCCTTTTATGATCATTGCCCTCGCCGTTGGTCTTGTGATCGCACTCTTCCAGGCTTTGACACAAGTGCAGGAAATGACTCTGGTCTTTGTTCCCAAGATTGTTGCCATCTTCATTACCTTGCTGATCATGCTGCCGTTCATGGGAACGATGCTTTCATCCCTGATGACGATGATTTTTGATCGTATCGCCTCCGGCTGAAGAGCCGGGCGGAACCTGCAAACCTGAGGAGTAAGAGCCAACATGGAGGAGATTCTGTCACAACAGATTTTTGCCTACATGGTGGTCTTTACACGCGTTGGTGCAGTCTTGTTGGTCGTTCCTGGTATTGGTGATCGTACGGTGCCGGTTCGCGTTCGCTTGCTGCTGGCTTTGTTGGTTGCCCTGACTGGCGGCATGACAATCTTCGCTCAGGTCCCCGCGATCCCGGATCAGCCCATTGAGCTTGTCCGCGTGCTTGGCGGTGAGGCGATCATCGGTCTTGCTATTGGTATTTTGGTACGGGTCGCTTTCATGGCGCTTCATGTGGCCGGGACAGTAATTTCGTTTCAGACCAGCCTTGCCTACGCCCGCAATTTTGATCCGACGCAGGGATCGCAAGGTTCTGTCATCGGTTCGTTTCTGGCGATTTTGGGTGTCACATTGATTTTCGTGACCAACCTTCATCACATGATGATTGCTGCCGCTGTCAACAGCTACAATATCTTTCCTCCGGGGGGGGCTGTCCCGGTTGCTGATCTCACAGCGCTCGCCTTGTCAACGGTTTCGAAGGCCTTTGTTGTCGGGATACAGATGTCAGCACCGTTCATTGTCTATGGTCTGACATTTTATCTCGCCATTGGTATCCTCGCGAAACTTATTCCCCAGGTGCAGATTTTTTTCGTGGCGATGCCTGCAAATATTATTGCCGGTTTCCTGATACTGGCCCTTCTCCTTTCCTCTTTGATGATGTGGTTCATTGCGTACTATGAAGACTTCATCATGCAGTTTGTCGGATAGGTAGCCCAATGGCAGATGATCAGGATAAAAGTCAGAAAACAGAAGACCCGACAGACCGAAAGCTATCTGAAGCCCACAAGAAAGGTGAGGTGGCCAAGAGTACGGAAGTGACAGCTTTGTTCTCGCTCATCATGGGTACATTGGTTTTTGCATTCTATGCTGACGATATGGCCACGAGCCTGCGGATTTCACTCAGTTCATTTTTCGAGTTGGCCCATGAGCGATCCTTTGAGCCGGTAGACCTGATGGCCTTGTTCCGGGAAACTCTCGGCATCGTCGCGGCGGCCATTGTCATTCCTCTCTTGCTCATTCTTTTTGGCGCCCTGGCGGGCAATCTGGTCCAGCACAAACCTGTGTTCACAACCGAGAAGATCAAACCGAAGTTTTCAAAGATTTCGCCTATGAAGGGCGTGAAGCGTATGTTTGGCATGCCGTCTATCGTCAATTTTCTGAGGGCGGTCGCTAAACTCGTGCTGGTGGGAGCCATTGTCGTTTCGGTGATGTGGCCCGAGCGCGAACAGTTGGCGCTCATATCCAGCATCGACCCGGCCCTTATTTTGCCGATTATCCAGGTTCTTGGGCTTCAGATATTATCGGCAGTGATAGGCGTGTTGACGATTATAGCCATCCTTGATTTTACCTTCCAGAAGTACAATTTCACCGTGAATCAGAAGATGACCAAACAAGAGGTCAAGGATGAACACAAGCAGTCCGAGGGCGATCCGAAGATCAAGGCGAAGCTGGCGCAGATTCGAATGGAGCGCTCGCGGACCCGAATGATGGCAGCTGTGCCCGACGCGACAGTTGTCATCATGAATCCGACCCACTTTGCGGTCGCGCTCAAATACGAATCAGAAGACATGTCCGCACCGGTATGCATTGCAAAAGGTGTGGATGCGGTAGCGCTGCGCATCCGGGAAATGGCGGAAGAACACGACGTACCGGTGGTTGAAAATCCGCCCCTTGCTAGAGCCCTCTTTGCTTCTGTAGAATTAGAAGAAGAGATTCCGTCAGACCACTTCAAGGCTGTGGCGGAGGTGATCGGTTTTGTTATGCGCCTGAAGCATAATAGAAACTGGTAGGGTCGCGAGTTCCTGGTGGGGCCAGTGGTGAGTTTAGATGATATGAGCCTTGTATGAGGCGTCCAACCAGGAGGATTGAGTCATTACAGGTCAAACTGGAAAATTTGGCAGTCGCAAGCGGCATCAGGAACCGAACTCGGCGAAGCGTGATCTCGTTCCGCTGGACCAATCGGGTGTTCTGGATGTCGATTTTCGGTTTCATGGCGAGCATACGCAAGCCCCGTCCTGGACCAGCGCTGCCAGTGGTCTGTTCCAGTTTTCACGCCTGACCCATCCTTTATTCTACTGGTTTTGCGGAATTGCCATTTTTCTGGGCGTTCTTGCCACTGTAGCAGGTCCCGGTTATTTGTTCGTGCCAGGGCTGGTCTTGCTGGCCGGAATATTGCTCATCGCCTTCATGCTGATTTTTGCTCTTGCCAATGGACTTTCCCTGGTTGATCGCAGCAATGATGGCGCGAGGCGCGCCGGCATGCCGGTGCGCGCTCGGCAGGTTGCGTTCTCGCTCATTGAGCAATCTCCCATCGCCTGCCTGCTAACCGGATATGAGGGTAACGGTCTTTTCATCAATAACGCCTTTCGTGATCTGTTCAATATATCCGAGCAGGGAGCCGTTACGCTGGAACAGGTCTTTGCCGGAAATGAAGAGGTGATGGCCATCCTGTTTCGCCTGACGCGCGCGGCAAATGCCGGGCTGGCTGCCAATGAAGATGCACTTCTTACAGGCTCGGCGCTGGATGTGCTGCGACACCGTTCAAGCGGGTCACGGTGGCTGCGATATCAGATAAGGCCCGCGGACTCGCGTAACTCCCATTTCCTTTGGGAGGTGACCGATATTACCGATACAAAGACCCTCTCCAATGCCGCCGAAGCCAAGGGGCAGATCAATGAGCGGCTGCTGGACGATATGCCCCTTGGCGTTATTGCGGTCAACTCAAAGGGCCGGATTTTGTTCGCCAACAGGCAATGTCGTGCCTGGTTTGGTTATGCACGCGATGAATTTGAGAAGGGGGGCATCTTTCTCACTGAGCTAACAGATCAGTCGAGCGCCATTCACGGGCTCTCCAGTGGCGAAGCCATTGATAATATAGAATTTACCGCTCGGAACGGCTCGAAAATGAGTGTTACCCTGACCCGCGGTCATTCGGATCCCACCAATATGCTGGAAGGCAAGTGGGCAAGTGGCAGCGTCTACGTGCTGTCGCCCTGGGTTGCTCCGGAACCGGTGCCTGCCGTGTCCAGGGAAGAGCCAGCGGTTGATGTCGGGCTGGCGGCGCCTCTTGATAAAGGGGTTGAGATCACCTCCACGGCTGATCTCAGCGTAGATATTGGTCGCAAGCTAACGGACATAATTGAGGCAGCGCCAATTGGCATGGCGATAATTGAGGAGGCCGGCATACTCCTGCGCACCAACAAGGCGCTGGCCGACCTTACGACTGTTTCGATGCTGCCAGGCGAGCCTTTTGTTAACGGGATCGGCAAGGCTGACCGCAAGTCGGTTGAAGCTTTTATTGCTGAAATCAGGGACGGGAGCGGCAATCATCCGACGATTGAAGTGCACCTTGCGGGCAAGACCGAACGCACCGGACAGCTCTATGGCAGCCGCGTCAACAATGTAAATTTTGGCGGCAAAACGAGTGCCGCGATTATCCTCTATTATGTGGATGCCACGGACCAAAAACAGCTGGAAATTCAGTTTGCCCAGTCGCAGAAAATGCAGGCCGTCGGTCAATTGGCAGGCGGCGTGGCGCATGATTTTAACAACGTCCTGACAGCAATCATTGGCCATTGCGATCTGCTGTTCTCTCAACACAAGGTCGGCGACTCGTCTTTTGCCGATATCAATCAGATCAAACAAAACGCCAATCGTGCGGCTGATCTGGTACGTCAACTGCTGGCTTTCTCACGTAAACAAACGCTCATGCCAAAAATTCTTGAGCTGCCGAACGCGATTGCGGAAACCAAAACTCTGCTGGACCGCCTCCTTGGCGAAACCATTGAACTGACCATTCATCACGAAAGAGATCTCGGGTTTGTCAAGGTGGATCAGGGGCAGCTTGAACAGGTGATCGTCAATCTGGCCGTTAACGCCCGCGACGCCATGAAGAATGACGGGGCCCTCAATATCCGGACCTACAATGTTTCCGAAGAGGACTGCCGCAAGCTCGGCCATACGTTGATGCCCGAAGCTGACTATGTCTGCATTGAAATCGCCGACACCGGAACAGGCATTGCAAAAGAAGACCTTGGCCAGATCTTCGAACCCTTTTTTACGACAAAGAAGGTTGGCGAGGGCACCGGCCTTGGGCTTTCAACTGTGTACGGGATTGTGAAGCAGACCGGCGGGTTCATTTTTGCATCGAGTGAACTTGGCGTGGGAACAGCATTCCGGATTTATTTCCCGCGTCATGAAGCCGCCGAATTGGTCGCTGAAACAACGGACAAGGAAAAGGTTGAGATCGCCGACCTTTCGGGCGCCGGGACGATCTTGCTGGTAGAAGACGAGGACGCCGTTCGCGCCTTTGCCTCACGGGCCCTGTCGACACGCGGCTACAACGTATTACAGGCCTCGAACGGTGAGATTGCCCTTGATATTGTCGAAGAATGTGGCGGCGATATCGACCTGGTGATTTCGGATGTTGTGATGCCCAATATGGATGGTCCGACCATGGCCAAGAAGGTTCGCGAGCAGTATCCCGATATCAAGCTGATCTTCATTTCCGGATACACCGAAGATGCTTTCGAGGACGAGCTTGAGCGCCCGGAGGACTTCCTCTTCCTGCCAAAACCATTTTCGTTGAAGCAACTGGCATCCAAGGTAAAAGAAGTTCTGGCCAGCGAGTAGAACGCCTCGCTAGTTCGTTTCATGCTCCGTATCACCGCTTATTTCCCCTTCAGCAAGGAAATCAAGCGCGAGTTCGCGAACACCGGTGTCGATAGCCTTCCAGTCGCGCAGCCTGCTGCGTTTGAAGCGGTAGCTCAGCATGACGCTATCTGTCAGCTGCGTGAAGCGGCGACAACTTGAGGGCAGGATCTCCTGCCGGTCTTTGCCACAGGTTAATGCCGCCCTGCGGCCCAGGTCGTCGGTTCCAATATAAAGGTCCTGATCCTGATAGCCGCTCCCGTCAAGGAACTGAAAATAGGTCAGGCCGTAGAGCGCGCGCTCGCCTGTTGAATCCAACACGGAGGGCAGGTAGATCCGATTGATGCGCTGTTCTTCGTTAAAGGGTGATCGGATCGACTCCAGCTGTAAATGTATGATCGGAGAATCCGCCTCATTGCTTTCAAAGGTTGCCTCATGTGCAATCGTGAAAGGCTTGAAATCCGGCAGCATGGCGTAGAGCGCCACATTTTCTCTGACCCCGCCACGGCGTGCCCGGGGAAACTGGGTGAAGTTTTCCGGAACGACAAACTTCTGCCCCCCGATAATAAGGGTCACTGGCGTCGTGTGGGCTGAAGCTTCCGGCCGGTTGCCTTGCAATTCGTTGAGCGAGGGTCCGAAATAATAGTACAAAAACCCTGAAGCGAAGACGAGTACGATGAGCAGCATTCGAAGAGGGGTCCCCCACGATGATTCTCTTTGTGCACTGTCATCAAACAACTCTGGTCTCCCTCAAACGCAACATACGTCAGATTTTTGCCCTGATCCCCGGCGCCCCGATCCCCGGTACAAAGTCCGGAAAACAGGATAATACATCAATTTATCCTGATTTTGGAGGCTTTTGACGGTCGGCTCACTTGCCGTGATGGACCAGGAAAGCGGGTGGCACCAGGAATGGCGCCACCCTGGCACAGCAAGGTAAATCCACTGTGAAAGAGTGCTGGATGCCAAAACAGCCTAAAGCTGCCCGGAAATCGCATATTGGATCAGACGAACCACCTGAGCCGGGGTCTCGGCAACCGCAAGAGCCGCCGCATCTACCTCTTTGAGGGCATGGGTCAGGTTCGGTGCGTGCTGGATAATCAGGGGTTTGCCCAGAGCCGCCGCCTGGCCGGCCTCAAAGGCAGCATTCCACTGCTTGTACTTGTCGCCAAAGCGGACCACGACCAGGTCAGATTTCTGCAGAAGACTGCGGGTTCGCAGGGCATTCACTTTGGCACCCTTGTGATCTTTCCAGAAATCATCGCTCTCGGCCCCGAGGATCTCAACGCCGCAATCGTCGCTTGATCCGTGGTCAGTCACCGGGGAGACCAGACGAACAGGCAGATCGGCAGCTTTCAGGCCCTCGGCAATTTGCTCGCGCCAGTCGGTGTGGATCTCGCCTGACAGGTAGATCGTCCAGGATTCGTCGTCATTGTAGCTCATGAGGGCACTGCCTTTGTCTTGTTGGTCTGCTGCCAGATATAGGATGGATCGCGATATGCATCAAATAATGATACGGGCCCAAGAGTGCACCGCAACAAAAACAACACTTCAATGGCCGCAGATCTGGATGTGTGGCTGCATCCGCTCCACAGGCCGGTGTGATTTCGATCACATCGGAAACAGAAGTTGGCTTTGTACCGGGGATCTTAGAAACTCATTAATAATCAGGTAATACGTTGAATAACAACAGGATAGGAAATAAAGCTGAATCGATACATAAAGGCGGGCTGCAATTCCGGTTTGAAAATGTGACGGTCGTCATCTTGAGAAAGTGGGCGGTCGTCTCTAGATAGTACTGAACAAACGACGATTCTGATGCAGCGCAGCAATTAGCGTGAAACGAGGCATCGAATAGTCCAGTGCCAAAGAGCGACCAGTAACGGAGTTATAAAATGGACCGCGAGCGTATCCTCAACATTCTGACCGTCGTCGCATCAGTTCTTGTTCTGCTGATGTTTCAGATCGGTGTCATGAGCGCTGCGAACGCATTCTTCTTCGTTACAGCGATTGCGATAATCTACACCGGCCGTCAGCTGGCGCAGCGGGATGGCGAGCCACTCGGGGAGGCGGTTGTGTCAATCATTGCCAAGCCTTCATCCTATCCGCGCCGTGCGGCCTATTATGCCTATATGGGATCCATGGGGATTGGCGCTCTTGTTATGACCCAGGCCCTGGTTGCCTGACGACCTGAAGCCCTCCAAAGAATATGCAAAACGCCTCGCGGTAAAGCGGGGCGTCTTGCTTTTTGGGGGTATCGGGGGCGGCGATCGGAGACTGCTCAGCGGGCGTAACCCCCCAGGTCAGCGGGCGTAAACCCAAAGCGCGCTGAGCGCATCGAACAGATCGATGATCCGTCCGACATAGTGATCACGCACTCTCATGTGGCTTTCTTCATCAAACAGGACGTTTTGCTCCAGCGTATCAAGGAAGTGCTGCAGGCGCCTCTCATGGATCCCGAGGCTGCGTTGTACAGGATCCGAGATCATGCCTGAGAAGGCCGTTACAAGCGCTGCCACGGCCAAAACCCCTGCTGTTGACCCGGCGGCCAGGGCAGTCCCGGGCGCGACAGGAAAGGCGCTCACCCACGCGCTGCCCACAGTCGAACCGAGTGGGAAGCTGGCAGCGGCACCGTGATTGGCGATGGCACCGGCCATGGAGGGACCGAGCGACAGCGCCCCTGGCGTCAGTTGATGGGTGATGAGACCGCCCGCCATAAGACAAACAACCAGATTGACCACCTCGGCATTGGCCGCCCGGGTTTCCATATAGGCCGAAAGCAGCCGCTCCAGCTGATCCCGGTTGCGCGGACCTGCCGCATCAACAACGTTTGTTACCGCAGTGGAAAGAGCCCGGGTCATCAGCGGGTGACTGTAGATCGCCTCGGCCAGCACATCGCGCTCGCTCTGTCGGTGTCGCTGGGCAAATGGCACTTCAAGAAGGTCGGTATGAATCAGCCATTCCAGCTCTTCAGCCACATCCGTCTTGAAATAAAATTGCTTCGAACGAAGCCTGGCCGCGACGCCGTCCTTGCCCAGCTTCTCGAAGCCGGAGGCGGCAAGCCGAACTCCCATGGACGGGGCCATAAGTGCCACGTTGAGCGGCGCACGATAAAGATCGCGGCCGAGGGCGCGCTTGTTAAGGCTCCAGGCTCCGGACCACGAAAAATGATTGTCGATGAATTCAGACGTCTTCTCGCGCCGACTGTCGAAATAGCGAACCACGCTTTCGTCAACAATGCGGCGCGCGTCCTCGACCGGCAGAATGGCCGGTGAGCGATCCCCCTCCCGCGGCTCCGCTGAGCCGGAGGTCTGTGTATCTGTTGCACCCATGGCCCCCATATAGGGGTTTAATCGCGGCTTTTTAGTGGTAGAGAGGACAAAAGTGCAGATTTGCCAGATAGTGAGGAAACCCCATGGCGCTATATTCAATTGACGGCATCGCGCCGGAACTCCCGGAAAACGGCGATTACTGGATTGCCGATTCAGCCGAGGTCATGGGCCGTGTGAGGCTGGAGCCGGGCGCTTCGGTCTGGTTCGCAGCAATTATCCGCGGTGATAATGACCTCATTACCATCGGTCAGGACAGCAATGTCCAGGACGGCGCTGTGATCCACACCGACCCCGGCGTCGAGGTCAGGATCGGCAAGGGTGTCACCATCGGCCATCAGGCCATGCTGCACGGCTGCACCGTCGGCGACTACAGTCTCATCGGCATTGGCGCAACCGTGCTCAACGGCGTCAAGATCGGGAAGAATTGCCTCATCGGCGCCCACGCCTTCATTCCCGAGGGCCGCGAGATCCCGGATAATTCCATGGTACTTGGCGCACCTGGCAAGGTCGTAAAGGAAATCAGCCCGGAAATGGTCAAAGTGCTGGAAGCCTCGGCTGAAAGCTATGTCCGCAATCATCGAAGGTTCAAGCAAGGCCTGAAGAAGATTGGCTAGCTCTTCTTTACGGAAATCATGTCGATCCGAAAAGTTATGTCGAGACCGGCAAAGGGATGATTGGCGTCAAGCACCGCCTGATCGCCCTCGATCGCCAGCACGTTCATTTCAATGGTCTCACCGTCCGGAGTTTTCGCGCCAATACGCTTGCCCGGGGTCAGGTCGATATTGTCGGGGAAAGTCGACACCGGCGCCCTGACGATGAGATCTTCGCGCTTTTGACCAAAGGCATCATCCGGCTTGAGGACGGCGATGCGATTGTCTCCGGCCTTCATGCCGCGAACCTCTTCATCAAGCCCGGCGACAACCGCGCCCGATCCCACAACAAAGGTGAGCGGCTCCGAGCCGACCGTGGTCTCGATCTGTGTGCCGTCATCAAGGAGGGCAATGAAATGGATCGTTACGCTGTCACCCAGGTGGGCTTTTGCGGCAGTATTGCTCATGTTGTGCTCCTGCAAGGAAACCTATCCTAGTGTGAGAGGCTGCCATTGCAAACCCCTTGCATCGCCTCGCAAGGCTTGTAGGATGCACGAAACAACAAAATAAATGTGGGAAATTCAAGGAGGAATCCATGTCCGAGCGCGAATTCTGCACGGTGGAAAAAGACGGCCACCTCACCATCGTCACAATCAATCGCCCCGAGAAACGCAATGCCCTGAACGCCCCTGCAAACAGGGAGCTCGCTGAAGTTTTTGATGAATTCCGCGACGATGCGGACCAGTGGGTCGCCATCCTTACGGGCGCAGGCGACAAGGCTTTCAGCGCCGGCAATGATCTGACCTTTGTGCCAAAGGATGCAGAAGAGGGCAGGCAGCCTGCGGCTGGCTTCGCCGGTCTGACATCCCGGTTTGACATGCCCAAGCCCGTCATTGCGGCAGTCAACGGTGTTGCCATGGGCGGCGGCTTCGAAATAGCTCTGGCTTGCGATCTTATTATTGCCTCTGAGCAAGCCGTTTTCGCCTTGCCTGAGCCAATGGTCGGCTTTGCCGCTCTTGCCGGCGGCGTTCACCGTTTGCCAAGGCTTATCGGTGAAAAGCGCGCTATGGGCATCATGTTGACCGCGCGCCGGGTCGGCCCTGAAGAAGGCGAGCGGCTCGGGTTCGTCAATGAAGTTGTGCCCCATGGTGAGCTTATGACCGCGGCGCGCCGCTGGGCTGATGACATTTTGAAGTGCAGCCCGATGTCAATCCAGGCCACCAAGCAGTGCACGCAACAGGGACTGAACGAGCCCGGTCTGAAAGCGGCCATGGATAAACAATACCCTGCGGTTCGGGCTCTTTTCCAGTCCGAGGACCACAAGGAAGGCATCGCCGCCTTTGGTCAGAAACGTCCCCCGGAGTGGAAGGGCCGCTAGGCTGAGATGTGTCGCTGGACACAGAAGTGAGAGAGTAATCCCATGTCATCTTACGACTACATCATTATCGGTGCCGGCAGTGCGGGCTGCGTCCTGGCCAATCGGCTTTCCGAGGATCCCGCTAACAAGGTTCTGCTGATCGAGGCTGGCGGCAAGGACAACAGCACCCTGGTTCAAATGCCGGCGGGTGTTGGCGTGCTATTGGCCCAGAAAACAAGGTTTAACTGGTGGTTTTATACTGAAGGCCAGGAAAATCTCGGCGGCCGTCCGCTCTACTGGCCGCGTGGCAAGGTGATTGGCGGATCAAGTTCGATGAACGGCATGATTTATATCCGTGGCCATGCGCGCGACTATGATCAATGGCGCCAGCTTGGTCTCACCGGCTGGGGTTTCAGTGATGTGCTGCCATACTTCAAGCGCGCCGAGAACAATGAAAACGGCGGCGATGATTTTCACGGCGGGGACGGCCCCTTGCATGTCTCTTCGGGCCGTTCGACCAGCCCGGCGTTCCGTGCCTTTATTGAAGCTGGCAAGGAGGCAGGCCATCCCGACACCGGAGACTTTAATGGCTATCAGCAAGAAGGGTTTGGCCCCTATGATCTGACCATTCATGAAGGCCAGCGCTGGAGTGCTGCCAATGCCTATCTCACACCGATTCTGTCGCGCCCAAATCTTGATGTCCAGATCAACGCGCTGACCACGCGTATTCTGTTTGAAAAAAACAAGGCTGTCGGTGTTGAGTATCTGCAGAAAAAACAGCTGAAGCAGGTTTGGACAGACGGTGAGGTTATTCTGTCCGGCGGCGCCGTAAATTCTCCCCAGACCCTTCTGCTGTCTGGAATTGGCGACGCAGACTACCTTAAGAAGTTTGATATTCCTGTCGTCTCCGATGTCAAAGGCGTCGGCAAGAACCTGCAGGATCACCTCGACTGTACAATTCAGTACGAAGCGTCAAAGCCCATCACGCTGTTCAAGAACGCCAAGGGTCTTGCCATGATCAAGACCGGGCTTCAGTATAAAATGTTCAAAACAGGAGCCGGTGCACAAAACGGTCTTGAATCAGGTGCCTTCCTGAAAACACGTCCCGACCTTGAAGTCCCGGACATCCAGCTTCATTTCGTCAACGCGCAGATGACCGAGCATGGCTTCCAGAAATCAGACCGGCATGGTTTCACCGCCCACGTCTGCCAGCTGAGACCAGAGTCCCGCGGCATCGTCGCCCTGAAGTCGACGGATCCGAGTATGCAGCCATTGATTCAGCCCAATTACCTTCAGTCCGAGGCGGACCGAATTGTCCTGCGTGAAGGGGTCAAAATGACCCGCGATATCTTCCGGCAGAAAGCCTTTGATGTTTATCGCGGCCCTGAACTTTTGCCCGGCGCAGATGTTCAAACCGATGATGAAATCGATGCCTGGATCCGCAAGACCGCAGAAACCATTTATCACCCGGTCGGCACCTGCAAGATGGGCATGGATGAAAACGCCGTCGTCGACGGTGAGCTCAAGGTGCGCGGCACCGAGGGCCTGCGCGTCGTCGATGCATCGGTTATGCCGACACTCATTGGCGGCAACACCAATGCCCCGACGATCATGATCGCCGAGAAAGCCTGCGACATGATCCTGGGCCGCGCGGCGCCGGAACCGCTTGATGTAAGGGTTGCCGAGGACGCCTGAAGGTATCTGTGGGCAAGAGTAATCATCAAAACAACGAAGGCCTGTCCGATTAAATGGACAGGCCTTCGCTCTGTGTGCTGTGCAGGCGTCACAGGTATAACGGAGTGCAGGACCGGTTCAGGAACTGGAATGCACCAGGCGTAGATAGGAGGGGGGCGTTCCGGTTAACATTTGTGCGGCGACGCGCGGCGTCACCTGTTGAGCCTCCTCGTCATAGAGATTGAGGGCCGTCACTGTCTGGTTGATAAACTTGCGATTACCCAGACCCGCTGTAGAGCCAAGCGGAACCGCAGCGCCCAGAATGCGCGTTGGAGCCCCGTCCTCATCCAGCATGGGCAGGAGCAGAAGCTCACACGGATATTGCATCTGATCCAGAGTTTCCGCAGTGAAGTTAACCACCGCCGCCTGATCATCAGTAAACATTTGATCGATCAGAGCGCGCACAGCGCGTCGGTGCGTGGGGCTCCACATGTGCAGGAAGTTCTGATCGCGAAATTCACGGCCAAACAGATGACAAAGTTCTGTCCCTGCAAGACGGTAGGCAATGTGCTCATCGTCAAATCTTTGCAGGATGAATGTGTAAGGCAATACTGGCTTGATCAGCCGTGGCTCAATTTGCCGCCGGAACGGTAAATCACCATCCCTCGACAGAGAGCACCAATAGCGGAAAAGAAGCCGCGTCAAAAAGTGTTTCATAACTATTCCCACCAACAAGAGTGTCGTCAGATTGTCCGGCCCCCCGGATCAACGCCACATCTTCGAATGTCCCAACTCGGTGCAAGGGCGATTGCCTCAGTCCCGGTTGATCCTTGAAAAGCACGAAGCGTGCCAACCTCGTGACCTGCGCTCTCATGACCGTCAATTTGGGCAAAGTTTGACAAACTCCTGTAAAGTCAGAGGAATCCTGGTAGGGTAGGCAATTACCTCCCCGCTTGAGGGCGACAAGGAAAGGCTGACAATGGCCTCCATTGACTTCTATTTTGACTGCTCCAGTCCCTGGACCTATCTCGGCTTCACCGGCATCCACGAGATAGCGGACCGTAATGGCGCAACAATCAACTGGAAGCCGATCCTTGTGGGAGGCATCTTCAATGCAGTTAATCAGAGTGTCTATGAGCAAAGAGCCAACCCTGTGCCGGTAAAGGCGCGCTATTATCAAAAGGATCTGGCGGACTGGGCAGATTATTACGGTGTAAAAATTGGCATGCCGCCGGTCTTTCCGGTGAATGCGGTTAAATGCATGCGCGGCGCCCTGGTTGCCCTTGATGAAGACTGTCTGGTGCCTTATGCCCGGGCGGTCTTTGAAGCCTATTGGGGCGACTTGAAGGATATCTCTCAGGATGAGGTTCTGACCGCAATTTGCGATGAAGTTGGCCTCGATAGTTCGAGTTTTCTGGCGCGCATTGCAGAGGATGCCATCAAGGCCAGGCTGCGGGCGAATACAGATGAACTGATCGAGCGCGGCGGTTTCGGTTCGCCGACGATCTTTGTCGGAACATCCATGTTTTTTGGTAACGACCGTCTGCCGCTTGTTGAGCGGGCCTTAACCAATGAGCGTGCAGGGTAACTCATGGCATTTCAAAATGGATCAGGCTCAGGGGGTGGACGGTCGAGGCAACCGGTCTTCAATTCACCGTCGGTGGTGACCTGGATGATCGCCATTATGGCAGGGGTCTGGTTGATCGAAACCATCGGGCCCGGATCATTGATCTATCCGGCGACCTCGTTTCTGTCCTTTGTTCCGGCCAGGCTCGCCTATGACTTTCCCGCCAGTGTTCCGGGTTTCCTGATCAGCGCCGTGACCTATCAGTTTCTTCACGCGGACTTCACCCATCTTGCCCTCAATTCCGTCTGGATGCTCATCTTTGGCACCATAGTGGCCCGACGTCTGGAGCTCAGGAGTTTTGTTGCCTTTTTCATCGTATGCGGAGTAATTGGCGCAGCAGTACATCTGGTATTGAGCCCCGGCTCGAGAATTCCGGTCGTTGGGGCCTCCGGGGCCATTTCGGGTCTGATGGGCGCTGCGGGACGATTTGCCATCTTTCCGCCTCAGGGCGGCTGGCACCTTTCCATGCATGCACAACGGGGCGGAATCATACCGCTCAGTGACAGGCGCCTGCAGGCATTTGCCGGTGTCTGGATTGTTGTTAATCTGGTTTTTGGACTTGGCGGAGGTCTGGCGTCCGGCGGGGAAAATCAGCTTATCGCCTGGGATATTCACATCGCAGGTCTTCTCTCCGGCCTCCTGCTTTTCCCCAAATTTGACACCTGGCGCTCGCCGCCAATGGGTGGGACTGGCGGCGATGGGGACAGGAGGGATGCTCCCTACCTGCGACGCGTGAAATAGCCGCCGAAGATGTCCTCATACCGCGATTTTCTCCGAACTCTTGAACTTTGGGGGCAAGTTCCCACATAGAGGGTGCTGCCCGAGACCGCGCAAGAGAGGATAACACATGACGACCGATTCGACCGCAGATGGCCACATCACACCAGAGCCACCGGAGATAAACCAATCCGGTGATACCGGGGCCAGGAGATGCTCCGGAAGTAAGACGACATGGGAGCGTGCGCTTTACATGTTGTTGTTCGGATTTATTGGCTACTTCACTTTTTGGGTCATTGTTCTGATCGCCCTGCTTCAGCTTGTCGTCACGTTGGTGGCCAGAGAGCCGAACGAGGACCTGCAAGGCTTTAGCCGCAATTTGGCTGAGTATATCAAGCAGATCGCGGCATGGCTTGGTTTCGCATCTGATGAAAAGCCTTGTCCGTTTTCCCCCTTTCCCAAAGTGGACGCTGATGTAGGCGCCTCCTGACATCAGAAAAACGGACCCCTTGCAGGAGCACCCGGAACAATAACCCTGCAAATATAGCGGCGGCGAAAACCCCTTTCGCCGCTGCTCCCTTAACGCGTTGTTTTTATGGAATAAAAGTAGTTTTTGAGGGGTTTTGGGTGCGGGTATTTTTGAGATTAATTCTCATAAACCGCCGCGTTTGGGAGTGGGCTTGCACAACCCGGCTTTTCACCCCACAATTACACCCTGGAGTTCACTGAGCGCCAAAGTCTCGCAAAACTTGCAGCTCATGGCGCGAAAGGAGGCTAGTCTATGCACGTATCGGCAATAATTGGCGACAAGGGAAGTGCAGTCTTTTCAGTCGGGCCGAATGAGGTGGTTTCGACCGCCGTGTCCATGTTGAGCGACAAACGAATTGGCGCGGTGCTGGTCATCGAGAATGATCAGGTGCGCGGTGTCTTTTCGGAACGCGATTTAATTCACGCTCTGGCGCGCGCCGGTGCTGGCGTCATGTCGCAACCGGTGAAAGACTTTATGACCACCGATGTTGTTACCTGCCGCAGGGGAGACACCATTGATCATTTGATGGGGTTGATGACGCAAAAACGCATTCGTCACTTGCCGGTCATTGAAGAGGGAAAAGTCGTTGGCATGATCTCGATCGGTGATGTGGTGAAGTTCCGTATCGCAGAGGCCGAGGCTGAAACCGACGCGCTGAAATCCTACATCGCCAGTGGCTGAAAATATCCGTTAGCTCAGGACCGCTATTGCCTCATCAAGGTAGGGCAGCATTTCCTCAACGGCCTCTTCGCCGAGGCGAATGAGTTCGTCCGCCCTGTCGAATTCCAGAAGGGAAACATGACCGACGCGCGGAGAGATCAGAACATCCGCCGGGTCTCCCGCCATCCGCGCGCGCGACAGACGATCCATAATAATATTCAGAGAGCTGAGCATAACCGACCCAACGCCAGGTGCGCTTTGACTGTTGCCGAAGAGCTGGCGCATCATCATCCGTTCTGAGGTGGATTTTTCCGGGCTTCTCGCCTTGCGGGAGTAGCGCGTTTCCGAAACAGTCTTATTCTCTGAAACGTCCTCATTTGCCTGAGTATGGATATTTATTTTGCCGAAGGCATCATAGTTGAGCGTTACACCGATCACGAGGCGTGCGCCAAGAGCGCGGCAGGTTGAAACCGGAACAGGATTGACCAGCGCACCGTCGATCAGCCAGCGTTGATCGATCTTAATGGGCGGAAAAACACCGGGCAGGGCGTAGGACGCCTGGATCGCATCGACGAGCGACCCCTTCTGCAACCAGATCTCGTGGCCCGTCGCGAGCTCTGCGGTTACCGCTGCAAAGGGCATGCCCAACTCGTCAATGGTAATGTCATCGATAAATTCGCGCATCAGCTTTTCAAGCCGACTGCCGGATATCAGTCCTCCGGATCCTCGTGTCACTACATTGAGCAGCGATACCATCTTGCGTTTGTTGAGGCCCCGCGCCCATTCCTCAAGTTCATTGAGATGGCCGGCAAGATAGAACCCGCCGACAAGAGCGCCAATCGAAGTGCCACAGATAACATTTGGCATATAGCCAGCTCGAATAAGAGCGTGGATCACACCAATATGCGCCCAGCCGCGGGCAACGCCGCTACCGAGAGCCAAACCAATTGTGGGTCTTGTCTTTGGACTGGTCATAACAGATATGACTATGCAGGATCGGGGTGAATTCGGCGTTAACTCTTCTGATCTGGTGGCGTCGAGGCCGGAATGCAAGCCCCGACCAGTGCTGGCCAGTGAAAAGGACTAGGATCAGCAGATCCGTCAACAATGTGGACAGACCCGTTGGCCTTTGTCAGAGTAGGCAGACGAGATATCCCTCAAAGGCTGACAAAAGGAAAGCGCGTGCTTGTTCAAGGCAAACCCCACCGAACCATCTGGTTAAAAGACAGTGACCCCAAGACGGTGCAGATTATCGATCAGCGGGGCCTGCCGCACGACTTCATCATAGAAGATCTGAAGACCCTGGACGACGCCATCCGGGCGATCGGTGACATGCATGTCCGGGGCGCGCCACTGATCGGTGCGACGGCTGCGTGGGGTCTTTATCTTGCGCTTGGAGAGATAGAAAGCCAGGGCGTGTCTTCGCCGCTCGCCCACCTTCATGGCGCAGCCACTCGTCTGAAGGCCGCTCGACCGACAGCCGTTAATCTCGCCTGGGCCTGTGACCGGGTGATGGCGAGACTTGAACGCGAGGCCGCTGATCTCAAGGTTGCTGCAAGGCAGGAAGCGGAAAAGATCGCCGACGAGGATGTTGAGATTTGCCGCAAGATCGGTGTCAATGGCCTTGGCTTGATCGAGGACATTGCTGCAAAAAAGAACGGTGCACCGGTCAACATCCTGACCCATTGTAATGCGGGCTGGCTTGCAACAGTCGACTGGGGGACGGCAACATCTCCCATGTATCACGCGCATGAGAAAAACATCCCGATTCACATTTGGGTCGACGAAACCCGGCCGCGTAATCAGGGCGCGAGTCTCACCGCATGGGAACTTGGCGAACATGGAATAGCGCATACGGTCATTGTCGACAATGCAGGCGGGCACCTGATGCAGCGCGGCGAGGTGGATATGGTCATTGTCGGGACCGACCGGACCGCGCGCAATGGCGACGTTGCCAACAAGATTGGAACCTATCTGAAAGCGCTCGCAGCGCATGATAACAATATTCCATTCTATGTGGCACTGCCATCGCCAACCATCGATTGGGATATGAGGGATGGGTGCCGCGATATACCGATTGAGGAGCGCAGCGGGCACGAAGTCACACACATTTTTGGCAAGTCGATAGACGGTTCTACCGGCGACGTGCTGTTAACGCCTGTGTCGAGTGCGGCGGCGAACCCGGCCTTTGATGTGACCCCGGCACGGCTTGTGACGGGGCTCATCACAGAACGCGGGATCTGCGAGGCGTCAGAAAAAGGGCTTCTCGGGCTTTTCCCCGAAAAGGCATGAGGTCGTGCATGGATGAGCAAGAAGGCGTCATAAAATATCAGCTGGAGTTTCAGGAAGCGGAACCTCTACGACCGCATGACTTCTCTGATCTTTTGCGCTGGCATCACCGCTTCAAGATGGCCCGGATATTGGGGCAGGATCCAGGGCGTTATGAAGGTTACGGGTTTGGCAACATTTCCGAGCGCCTCAATCAAGTCAGCTTCGTGATTTCAGGAACCCAGACCGGTCACCTTGATGTGCTTGGGCCCCGGGACTATGCCGTCGTTGTTCGCGCTGTCATCGAGGAAAACAGAATTATATCTGAGGGCCCGGTGAAGCCGTCTTCAGAGGCGTTGACCCATGCAGCCGTCTACGCCCTCGATCCCGATATCCGATTTGTCTTTCATGTTCACAGTCCCGGGATCTGGCAGGTCAGGAAAAAACTGAACCTGCCCGAGACAGCCGCCGACATTCCCTATGGTACACCCGAAATGGCAGGCGAGGTAAAGCGCCTGTTCGATTCGGGAACTCTTGTCGAAAGGTCTGTCTTCGCCATGGCCGGCCACGAAGATGGAATTGTCGGGTTTGGCCGAACAGCCGATGAAGCCGGTGACGGATTGATGCGCCTCCTGGGACAGACACCCTTAACTGGCAAATCGCTCACGTAGGTCCTTCTTCAAAATCTTGCCATTGGCGTTGCGCGGTAGCGGCTCGCTTTGCATGTCAATGCGAATGGGAACCTTGAAGGCCGCCAGTCTCTCGCCGACAAAGGCCTTGAGCTCTGCATCCTCGACCTCATGCCCCGGCGCAATCTGCACGATAGCGCCAACCTCTTCACCCAAAACCTTGTGGGCAATCCCGACGACCGCAGCGTCCATCACAGCCGGATGGGCATAAAGAGCGCCTTCGACTTCGACACAGTAAATATTCTCGCCGCCGCGAATGAGCATGTCCTTTGCTCGGTCGAGAATAAAGACGAAGCCGTCCTCATCGACACGGACAAGGTCGCCCGAGTGCAGCCAGCCATCGGTAAAGGCTTCCGCCGTTGCCTCCGGCTTGTTCCAGTATCCTTTGACGACATTTGGCCCCTTGATCCAAAGCTCGCCAATCTCACCAGGGGTCACGTCATTTTCCTGGTCATCAACAATCCTGATATCGCATACGGCCACTGGAACACCGGCGCTTTCGGGTCTGTTTTGATAGTCCTCGGCAAGATTGAGTGTTGTTATGGACGAGGTTTCGGTAAGCCCGTATCCATTGGAGGGCGCGACATCAGGAAAGTCCTGTTTGATCCGCTCCACCAGTTCCGGCGCGCTCGGCGCGCCGCCATAGCCAATGCTCTCGACGCTTGAAAGATCATGCTCGCCAAAGCGGGGGCTTTCCAGCACCTGCCACACCATGGCCGGAACGCCGCCGAAGGAGTTCAGCTTTTCACTTTCGATGAGCTCGAGTGCGATTTCCGGATTCCATTTGTGCATCAGCACCAGCTTGCCGCCGGACGCCAGTGTGGGAACCAGGATCGAATGGCAGCCCGTGGCATGAAACAGTGGCACGGAAATGAGAGACCCTTTCTGCGGGTCGTTCGGATCGGGCGGCTCGGGCACTTCGCCGCGCCGAAGCATCGCGCGGACGCGGACGAACCCGGAACTCAGGAGGTTGGTGATAATATTGCGGTGGGTCCCCAGAGCGCCTTTTGGCAGGCCTGTCGTACCGGACGTATAGAAGATCGTAACGTCATCCTCGGGCCCGATTTCCACCGCCTCATAGTCTGCAAGGGGGAGGGCAGCGTAATCATCGCGCGGACCGACAATGCTCTCGAAGGCCTCCGCTGTTTTGGCGGTGCCGATGGCCTCTGAAGGGGTGCGAACCGCGATGAGCCCGTGCAGCCCGAGGGCATCCAGGTGCGGCGTAATACGGTCGAGCCGTTCGGCATCAACAACCACGACTTTTGACCCGGAATCGAGAATACCATATTCCAGCTCTGGCCCCGTGCCCCAGGCGTTGAGCGGGACAATTACCGCGCCGATGAGAACCGTTGCCCAGAATGTAATCGACCATTCAGGATAGTTCCGCATGACCAGGGCGATGCGATCACCCTTTTTCACGTTCCACCGGGTCTGGAATTCATGCGCCAGCTTGTGAACCGCGCGGCGGTGCTCGGCGTAGGTAACGCGTTCGCCTTCATAGACGAGAAACGTGCGGTCATCGAAATCCGTGTTGCTATCGAAGATTTCGCGAAGATTTCCCGGTGCCTCCTTGTAGACCCGCGTCTCAATACCGCGAATGTTGATGGTTTCCATCTCGAACGGTGTGCCTGGCGCGGTCAGAAAGCTGTGCGCTTCCTGATTGGTCATGGCCGGAAATGCTGGCGTCTCGGTCATTGTGCTCCTCCCAAAGCTTGTTTTAGGGGAATGTTAGAGCGCCTGTTCCCACGGAACAACAGTGATTTCAGGCCACTCGGATTTCCAGCGCTCCGCTTTGGCGTAATAATGCCCTTCGCCTTCTGCGGCTTCATTCGGCCTGACGATCCGCTCATACAGGTCGTGGTAGCCAAACGGCGCATAGACGCGCGGTGCGCCGTCCTCGTCGGCATAGAGGCCAAAGGCGCACGCCGGGCTGAGAAACCGGTCAATGCCCTCAAACTGTGTCCCAAGCGGCTCATACTCAACACCGAAATGGTCGGGATACCAAAGATGCACCCGCGCCTGGTTGCGGGTCTCAATCGGGATGCCGGTGCCTTTAAGGAGCATATCAACCCGCTTGATCCAGACATCTTCAGCCTCCCACGAGAGGTCTTTTTCATCGAAATAGAACAGGTCATAGTCCTTGATGCCAACACAGGGGTCACGGCCACCAAGTACATTCCACACGGTTTGAAAGAGGCAGCCAGAGACCAGCGTCCAGTTTGGCAGGTCAAAGGCCTTCAGCCGGTCAAACAGCAGCCGATTGTTCGGGTTGAGAAATGCAAGCTCGATGAAGCGGGCTTCGCATTGGTGGTCGATCCTGGGAGTGGAGAAGGTCATTGCCCATTGTGACGATTCGTTTGCCAATCGCCACCGAAAAATCAAAGAGGCTCACGGCTTGTAGAAAAACTTCTGCTCGCGGCCTTCGGCAATGGCCAGCGCATCCTCGTCAATCACGAGCGTGTCAGCGAGGCTGTCGTGCCAGCATTGTTTCTTCTAGGAAAACACCGCCCAGACGAAACCCAGCATCAACGGGACCGCAGAGACGACCTTGGCGAAATTTCGCCCCAGGGCTCGGGATATCGTAAGGCGTTCGCCGCGCTCGTCGATGACTTTGAGGCCCATGATACGTTTGCCAATGGACGCTTGCCACTCGCTGCTTTCAAAGCCGGTGAGATAGGCAGCATAGATGAGAGCAATCAGGGGTTCGAAACTCTCGTTGAACAAATCTGACAAAAGAAAACTCACTGCAACGGCAATGTACATATCGACCGCAAAGGCAACTGTGCGCCGCCAAAACCCGCCATAGGGACCTCTCAAAGCCGCTGCGCGCGAACCACGCGACCGTGCGTGCGGGGCAGGCCGCGGGTCAAATGTACCTGCGTCTGCATAGGTGTCGCCGGACCGGCTGATCCTGCGACTGGTCGGTCTTGCATTCGGGTCAAGGACAACAGCATAGGCAGGTATTTGATCAGAGATATTCTTGACGCTCTGGCGGCCCATAAAGTCGAAGTCGAGGGCAAGCTTGCCTCGCACCTGATCAAACGATGTTCCCGACAGAAGTACGCCGCCAACCGGAGCGATCGACTGCAGTCTGGCGGCGATATTAACGCCCTCACCGAACAGTTCATTGCCATCAACCATGACATCGCCGAGGTTGATCCCGACGCGAAACTCCATACGCCGATCCTCATCGACAAGATCATTGCGGGCCTTGAGTTCTCTCTGGATTTCAACAGCACACTGAACAGCCTCAACAACCGAGGCAAACTCGGCCAGCAGGCCATCGCCGGTCCAGTTGATCATTCGCCCGTAGTGGCGATCAAGGAAACCGTGGATAATGACCTTGTGTCCCTTGAGCTGCTGCAGGGTGCCCATCTCGTCCTGGCCCATGAGTCTGCTATATCCGCATACATCGGCATGCAGAATAGTTGTCAGCTTTCGTGTCACCCTTGTTTCAGGTGTGTCAGCATCCTTCATGGGATGAGCCCCGGTTCCTTCCAGCCTGATGTCAATCAAAGTGGTCATAGTGACAAGCAGAGAATCCATCTTGGAGATTCTTGCTGCCCAATTATGGCCTCAATGCGGCCTGAACCATGAAAGCTCGCAGGCAGGGTCGAATCTGTCAAACACAACTATATAAGCGCTATTCTCATACTCGTTCTGTAAACGGGGTATCATAACATACAATCCCCATTGCAAGGAAATGGGGATTGTGATCGAAATTTCAACCCTGCCAAAGGGTTAGAGGGCAGATCCGAAGGAGTTTATGATCCGAGCCGGAAGATTCTGAGTAAGGTGCTGAATAGGTCAGCTGCGAACGGCGCTGACAATCCAGCCGATATGGTTGTCTTCAACCTTGCTCGCCAAAATCGGGGAGGGCTCAAAGCCGAGCTTCCTCAAGGTCTCGCCGATAGTCTCACACGAAGCATAATCAACGGCGGATCGGCTCAAGGCTTTTATCCGCCCTTCGTGGGCATCAAGTGACGTCCCGATATTCTCAAACTGCTGTCTGATTACAGGTTCGTCGTAGTGGGGAACCGCTTGCAAGGCATTGACAAGGGTCGAGAGGGTCCCGAAGACAAAATCTCGTTCACTTTCTTCGTAAGTTCCCTCACAGGCTTTTAACGCTGTGCGAAACCTGGCCTCGGCCCGAGAAGTTTTCTCAACAACACTTCGGCTCGGCTGCGGCGTTTTTTTCTGTTTGAGTGCCGCATCAATGGCGCGCCGCGCCAGACCAAAAATGTCCGCCGCTGCACGGAAATCGGCAATGCGACCGAGTTCGCGTGTCGCGTTCCCGGCAATCGTTCCTTCGCGCGCATGAAGCAGAAATCGGACGCGCGCTTGCGGCTTTAACACCCGGGCAATCTCGGCAAGGCTTTCGGGAATATTGGTATACTCCAGTGCGTACTGACCCGATACACCGTCAAAGCTGGCATCTGCATACGGCAGGCTTGAAATATCAACGCCGCCGTCGAATGTAATTTGACAAAGGGCTTCACTATTGGAAGTGACAAATTTCGCCGGATCGATTTCTGCCCTGTCAGTCCCGGTGATATTGAAAGACTTGCCCTGTTCCTTTGCAGTCTCCAGAGCCAGGAGGGCGACCGCGCCGTTTCCGGTGCAGATGTCAAGCAACCTTGCGCCATCCTCGAAAGCCGAGAAATACGACTTCCAGTCACTGGACACGGCCTCATCATATGTGAAGTAGTCGGAATCCAGACACAGGGCCACTCGGTCTCCCTGCCAATAATTTTCCCATACCCAGTTTTTGTTATCCGGGGATGCGCGGTTATTGTGGTTCATATCACTTGCTTAAAATTCCATTTCTGACGTCCGCAAATATATAGACACATTGGCCTGAAGGTCGATAAATTTCGACCAATCAGACAAACGTCATTAACTATAGAAGGTTGATTTTGCAGGGAAATATGAGTTTGAGGCAGCAGATCGCCTGGCAATCCCGGCCTTTTGTGATAAACTGAACACCAATACTGGTTGGCGATAAGGACAGAACATGAATAGATATGCTGGTTCAGCAGCAGAAGTTTCCCACTCTGGGCGCGATGCAGATAAGGCAGCAATGCAGGTGATTAACGCCGTGCGCCGGGGAGAGCCGGAGGCGGCTGCACCCATTGCTGAAAAGCTCATTCAGCGCTTTCCAAAACATGCCGGTGTGCAGCAGGCGATGGCGGAAGTGTGTGTCGCTATGGGCAAGTTTGATGAGGCAATCATTTTTGCGAAACGGTCCGTGAAGCTGGCTCCAGAAGAAACAATGCCCTACATCGTGCTATCCATGTGTCTGCGCAAGGCTCATCAGGAAGACAAGGCCTTTAAGGCCTTAAAGAAGGCAGCCAAATGCGCGCGCGGCAATGCGGGGGAAACCTCTATGGTCGGACACTTTTTTGAGCGAATGCAGGCTATGGACCAGGCTATCAGTTTGTTCAGGCGCGCGCACGAACTTGAGCCGAACAATTCGGATCATTTGCAGCGTATTGCTGGCGTTCAGCGTTATCAAGGAGACCTTGCAGGAGCCGAGGAATCTTATGACAAGGCCTTGAGTTTTAACGATGAAGAATGGCTTGTTTATGCCCTTCGGTCAGGCCTGCGTAAACAGACGAGCGAAAACAATCATATTGATGAGATCAAGGCCCTTCTTCAGCGTGGAACCGCAATACCGCAAGGAAAATCTCAATTGTTGTTTGCCTTGGCAAAAGAATACGAGGATATTGACGATTCCAGGAATGCCTTCAGATATTTGAAACTTGGTTGCGAAAATCAACGCCGCCTGATCGACTATGATCTGAATGGTGACCTGACAACCATTCGACAAATTACCGAGACATTTGATGCCGCCAGATTTGCGAGAGGTGCTGAAGGCTGCCAGTCTGCTGAGCCAATCTTTATTCTTGGCATGCCCAGAACAGGCACGACACTTGTTGAGCGGATACTGAGTAGCCACTCCCGCGTTGAATCGCTCGGTGAGATGGATATTTTCGCAAAGCTGATGGTTCGTGATGTGAAGGAAAGCTATGGTTCCCAGGTCATTCCGCCATCCCAGAGGACCCGCTTGACCGCACAGATGGATTTCAGGAAAGTGGGGCAGGGTTATATAGACAGTGTCAGGGATAGACGAGGGCGGGAACCGCATTTCATTGACAAGTTACCCTATAATTTTCTTCATGTCGGGCCAATTCATATGGCATTGCCAAATGCAAAGATTATCCAATTGGTCAGGCACCCGATGGATACCTGCTACTCGGTTTATAAACAGCTCTTCAGCAATGCTTACCCTTTTTCATACGACCTGGAGGAACTCGGTCGATATTTCGTGGCTTATACGAAATTGATGGAACACTGGAATGAAACTCTGCCGGGGGTCATCCACCGTGTGCAATACGAGGATATGGTGGCCAACCAGGAATTTGAATCCCGTCGCCTGATTGAATACTGTGGTCTGGAGTGGGAGGACGGAGTGATTGAGTTCCACAAGAACACAAGGGCGTCGACCACGGCCAGCGCCAGTCAGATCAGAAGTCCGATTTACAAATCATCTGTTCAAAAGTGGCGTCAGTACGAAGAGCAACTGGCACCCTTGCGCAAGGTTCTTGAGGACAATGGCATCAATACGGATTGATCAGGGCGGTTAGTCAGCTGAGCGGACAGTCTTCAGGTGTTCTTGATGTCCAGATCTGTTCCCAGGTCGGCAATCAAATCACCAAGCCAGGGCTCATAGTTACGCCAGAAGCCTTTTCCGCTGGTGTAGATGGGCTTCTTGACTTGCTCGGAACTTGCCGTTTTTGCAACCCGGTCGGTTTCATAATATCTCGTAACCGCATCCTCCCAGTCAAGGCCACAATGTGACAACAACTTTCGGGCGCTGCCTTCAAGATCATCGACAACATCTTCATACTGACAGCGCAAGACTTTGCCGGGTAGGACCGTGTCCCAGTGGTCCATAATTCGGACGTATTGACGGTAGTAAATTGCGAGATCTTCTAGGCTGTATGAGAACATCTGTCACATACCAAACAATTGCTTCCAGGTGCTCAGGCAAGTGTCGATCGGATGTCTCCGTGTGTCGATCACCTTGGCATTTGGCAATATGAGATGGAGAAAGCCAATATTGATGAAGTTGTTGGGGAACTTGTCGGTGAAGAACGGCGCATCTTTTCTGTGAAATTGCGTTCGGTCGATATAGGATTGACCAAGCACCTCAACAGCTTTGCTCGAAATGTTCATTACCGAATGAGGATAGTGCGATCCTCGCGTGGTCCCGGTTTCGGTCGAGTTGGCCACGCGGCGCAGATCCGGGAGCTCCTTCGTTCCGTCAACCCGGGAGTGGCTGGCAAGGATCTGTTCAACAAGCGTCGAGCCCGAACGTGGCAAGCCTACAATGAGGATGGGGGAGGGATCCTTGTTCCCCCAATTTTCTCGCTCGGCGAAAAAATCCTTGTCGAAGGTCTCAATCATGCTGTCGGCCAATTCAACGAATTCGCCCGCATCAAACTTCACCATGGAACGCTTTTTGTCGTTGCCCTGTTTGAAGTAGTGAAACGCCGTCTTGTAGTCGCCGCTATCCTCTAACGCCTTGCCGAGGGCAAAATTGAAAGCAACTTTTGAATTGTCCGTTATTGAATCATCCAAAAGATGAAATTGCATGTCGTCAATTTCATTGGGTTCAAATCGATAGGTCTTGAGATTCGCCAGGCTGAAGTAAAATTCACCCATATTCGGATATCTGGAGATGCCGTTCCGAAATGCCTTTATTGTAGCATCTTCTTCCCCGAGATCCTGGAGCACAAGGCCGTAGGCCAGAAGGGCATTTGCATTGCCAGGCGCGATCTGCAGTGCTTTTTCATAGGCGGCTTTCGCGTCTTCATCTTTGCCCCATTCCAGATAAATATTTCCCAGAGTGTAGTGCCAATCGGTATTCTGAGGGTCCAGAAGAATGGCCTTGTTCAGGCATTTAACGGCGTCTTCAAATCTGTATTGGCGCTGATAACAAAATCCGAGATTGCTGTGAGACGTTGCTGAACCAGGACGCAGGGCAATTGCCCGTTTGATCGTTGTTTCAGCTGTTTCATAGTCCATGAGCTGCAGTGTAATTGTTGAAAGCAGGTTAAGTGCTTCGAGGTCGTCCTTGTCGTGGTCAAGGACCCGCTCAACAATGGCGCGCGCCTTCTGGATGTCCTTTTTGTCGAGCAGCTGTTCCATGGCCGCTGCAACAGTCAGTCCGTCGGTGCGTTTCGGTTTTTGCCCAATGCGCTCATTCTGTTGCTGCGCGATCCGTCGGTTGGCTTCCTCTATACAGGCTTGAATACGGGTGCTGCCGGGGGCCAGAGACAGCGCTTTCTTGTAAGTCTCCAGCGCATCCTTGTCGCGACCAAGGGCAGTATAGAAATTTCCCAGTTGCTCATGACCCGGAGCGCTATCCGGCGCCTCGTGGATCGAGAGCAGCATGGTTTGTTCGGCATCCTGATAATGACCCATGATCATGTAGGCGACGCCAAGTTGGCGAAGAATGCTGGGTTCATTATGATGAAACTGTAAAGCGTCGATCGCAACCTGGGCTGCTTCAGCGGCTTTAGACTGGCTGAGCAACTGCTCAATTTGTCCGAATGCGTGTTCAACGCCCTGATCGATAATTCTAGCCATGAATCCCTCTGTATTTCCCCGCAAGTGACCCGGTTTCCCAGCCTCAAAAGCCCGTGATCATTGAGGGGCGGGCGGTCTTTGTCAAGATTTTCTGGCTCAGAAGGTAAATGCTTCTGTCTCAGGAGCGCCAAAGAAAAACGGCGGGTCCGAAGACCCGCCGCCAATCATTTATAGTGCTTTCAGATCAACTAGAATTTGACCCGTGCACCGATACGGTAGTAACGACCGATCACGTCATAAACCGACGCATCCACGTTCGGGCCGCCGACATAACCGGAAGCATTCGTCTGTGGTTGATCGTCGAACAGGTTGTCAATGTTACCCGTCAGAGACAGGCTTTCAGTGACGAACCAGCGAGCCGAGACGTTGTGGTAGTCCACAGCATCGACCATTGGATAACCATAAGCGGCACTGTAGCCATAGTCATCCACTTCGCCGACGTGCTCCCACTGCCATGAAACCTGCCAGTCGTTGAGGCTGTAGGTCGTACGGACAGTTGACTTGAACTCAGGGAAAGAAGCCCCAAGACCGTAGGTGATGCCCTTGTACTCGTTACCATCGAACTCATAAGAGTCGAGATAGGTAACCAGTGCAGAAATCTGGAAATCACCTGGGATTTCCGGAACACCAAACTCCTCAAAAGCGAAGGAGTAAACGGCATTGACATCAATACCTGTGGTCTTGACCTGAGAAACGTTAGCTCGCGGGTTTTCGATCGTGACGTCACCCGACGGAAGACGCGTCATTAAGGCACAATCAGGATTTGCCATTGCCGCTACAAGCGATACAGAGGCAAAGCAACTATCGGTGATGTCCTTGACACCGCGATACCCGATCCAGTCAGTAATCTCAATGTCGTAGTAATCGATCGCGACCGTCAGATCACCCCAGGGCAAGAATGTTGGTGTAACAACAGCACCAACAGTCAGTGTCTCGGAGCTTTCCTCGAAGAGGTCAGGATTACCATAACGACGAGCCTCAA
>CBFDBJ010000039.1:0-31584 GCA_965603015.1 uncultured Alphaproteobacteria bacterium | reverse complement strand
CACTGCTTGAAAAACAGGTCAAGGCTCGTTCCGGAAAAATCGGCGATGTCGTGAAGGCCTTTGATGAGGCGGTGCAAGACGTGACACGCGAAGCAACCGAATGGGTTCTGACGACCGGAGAGGCAGAGCAGGGCGGCGTTTGAATGCGTCGTCAGTCCTAACCGAAATGGCCGATAGCGCCGCCGAGGAGAAAGTAGACCTTGCCGGTGGTTGAGCTCATGAAGGTCTCGACCATGATCTCTTCCTGATCATTGGACAGAGCCTCATTCAACAACCCTTCGAATTGTTCAATGTATTGATTGACGTTGTTGCGGAAATCCTGGTCCTCGAGATACTTGTCATGGATCCGGGTTGCGGTTTCGTCGCTTGAAATTTCCTTGAGGCGCTGCGTAAAGGTTGCCTTTTCACCGTTGAGATAACGTCTCAAGAGGTCGCGCGGCGGATCGATTTCCAGCGCGCGGTCAAGATCAACGGCCATCGCCTGAAGAGTTTCAAAAATCTCGAGAGATGATTTTGAAAAGGCTTCGGCGTCTTTCGGCAGCGCCGCTCCGGCCACACTCGCCACACCGGCGCGTGCGAGGCCTCCCGATTGTTTGTCAAAGGGGCGTTCAGCGGCTGCGAGCACTTCACCCCAGGCCCACTGACCTTTGGTCTCCTCTGCGCCCCCCCGCTGTGCGGCAGGGACGGCCTCATTGAGAAGGCCAGGCCGGCGGGCGTCGCCATATCCTGCGGCGCGCGGCGCCGTGGGGACATGGCGCGCGTAGGCCTCGGTGAGGGAACGGATTTTTCTGGCGGATTCGTCTGCAAGCCTTGCAAATGCATTGAGCTCCTCATCAAGGACGCTGCGAATTTTGTTGGCGGTTTCCTCTGCAAGGCCGGGCAGGGACTTCATGTGGTCATCAACCTTTGCTGATGTTTCGTTGAAGGTCGTGCTCGATGCGGTGCTCGCCACAAGAAGTTTGTCGAACATGGCGGACAGCTTTTCGCTGGCCTGATTGATGGACCCGGTGGCCTCGGCAATGAGACCCTGTGCCTCGTCGGACTGCTCGGTAAGGGCGGTCCGGGCCTCTTGCCTTGCGCTTTCAAGCCCCTTGCGCAGCGCATCGATTTCTCCGCTGGTGAGTTCTTTCAACTCGCCTGCCCGATTTTGATAGAGACCATCAAAGTCATCAAACAGCGTCCCGAGAACATCTCTGGTAACTTCGGTTTGCTCGGTTATCAGCGCCTGAACCCGGGCCGCTTCTGCGCTGAGATCAATCCCTGCTGTCCTGGCGAGGTCCGAGGCCCGTTTTGCGGCATCAGAAATCTTGATAACCACTTCGTCTGTGCCATCGGCAACACGGTCAATTTCCGATTTGAATCCGGCGGCGGCAATCCCGGCTTGCTTGACGGTGTCATTGAGCGTATCGCGCAGACGCGAGGATCCATTTTCTATTGAGGCAGCAATCTGATCATTCTGACGCGCAATGAGTTCGGCGACGCTGCCAAGCAGGTCGCGCTGTTTCACGAGGGTCGCCTCGAGACGTTCATTCTCCGCGCTCAAACCGCTGGTGGTGACCTCGAGTTTGCCCTGCTGTTCGTCATAACGCCCGGCAAGCTTGTCCGTCGTAACCAGCGCCTGGTCCGAGAGGGTGTTGAGGGTTTCGACCTGGGCCTCAAGCCGTGCCGAAACTTTCTGCGTTCCGGAAACTGCGGCGTCGGTGGCCTGGGTGAAAAGCTGACCCTGGCGATCAAGCTGACGCGCGGTTTCTTCCAGAGCGCCGCGCGCGGTCCCGGTAACATCCTCGACCTTGCGGGTTTGCGCGACCAGTTCGCGGGCGTGAGCTTCGGTCTGGGTCTTCAGGCTCGACGTGATATCGCCCAGCGCCTTGCGCTCCAGTTCCATGCGAGCCCGCACCTGTTCTGCGCGCGCCTCGGCATCGCCAGCAGCCTTGTCGATCGCCATGGCCTGAGCCGCAACGGCGCCTTCAAGGGAGCGCACCTTGTTGAGGGCGCTTTCAACGCCCGAAGACAGGCCTTCAACTTCACGTCTGATGGCCATACCAACAGTGGCGATTTCGTGAGAGGCCGTTTGATCCGGTTGAAGTAGCCGATCAGCCAGTTGGGCCAGCCGTCCGGCTTCACGAGAAAGATCGCGAGCTTTTGCCCAGGTGATGACGGCGATCCAGATCGGCGGCAGCGGGAAAAGTGCCCCGGCGCCGATCATGACCCACCATTCAGGTCCCAGTGCCAGGATCCCATTGAACCCGAGAAGGGCAGCAAGGAACGCGAAAATTGCCACGGGCCAGACTGCAGAGACGAAAAGCGCACCCATAAAGACAAGCACCGTGAACCCGCGTGCCCGATCCGCGAAACCGCCCTCGGCGGTCTCGCCAAGGGCCGCTGTTTCCGACGAGGCCGAGGTCAGCCGGATAGCGCGAACCGGCCGTGGCTCATCGGGATCTTGATCGGGTTGTGGGATGTCGACAGGTTCCATAATGTCCTTGTTCTATAAGGTAAATTTTACTTTAGGCGGAAACGGGAAGATAATAAACATGAGAAAGCAGCGCGCGACAGTTCTTCATGCGGCAGGCCCGAATTCCGGGGAAGAATCAGTTAGTTTACGGGACTTCCGGGTCCATGATCCGGGGGACAGCGTTTGGAAGGTTTTTGATGGGTGATCCGGGCGACGGCGGCGACGCTTTCGATTTTGCGTATTTCGACCAATATACCAGCGGCGATGAGGCCTTGCAGCGCGAAGTCCTGCAGCTCTTTTTCGGCCAGGTTGTCGGCCTTGTCGCGGATCTCGACCCCGAAGGCGGCGACCAGGACTGGCGAGCCGGTGCCCACGCGATCAAGGGAGGCGCGCGCGGCCTTGGCCTCAATGTGGTCGGCGACCTTTGTCAGCACATGGAAAACATGAAAGACTCCGGCGCCGGGGAACGCCAAGCCGCACTGACGGATCTGGAAAGCGCCCTCAAAGCGGCCAGGCAAAATGTTGCTGATCATTATGAGGGCATATTCGACAGCTGATCCCGGATATGCGGTGCACCCGGGTGGCGCGTAAATAGGGGCTTGCGATTTTGTGTCAAATAAGGCTCGATATAAAAAAGCAGCAGCGGCCGGGGAGCGCGATGTGACAGGGGACCTCACACGCGTTATGGCGGCATGGGACAAAAAAGAGAGATTGAGGGAGTAACCCATGAGTGAGGTAACCGGGAGTGCGTCCGCAGGCGCGCCGCTTGGCATGGATGTTGAGCCAGGCGGTATCCATGAGACGGATGTTGTCATTATCGGGGCAGGGCCGTCAGCAATCTTTGCGGTTTTTGAACTGGGGCTGCTTGGCCTCAAGGCGCATCTCATCGACGTGCTGGACAAACCAGGCGGTCAATGCGCCGAGCTCTATCCGGAAAAGCCGATTTATGACATTCCCGGTTTTCCGGAAGTCACCGGCTATGAGCTGACCGACAACCTCCTCAAACAGGCCGCGCCATTCGATCCGGTCTATCACTTCAATCAACTGGCAACGGTTTTTGATCGTCTGCCCGACGGCCGGTTCAAAATCACCACCGATGTCGATACGCAAATCACCGCATCGGTTGTTCTCATCGCGGCTGGCGGGGGAAGCTTCACGCCGAAAAAGCCGCCGCTTCCGGACCTCGAGCCCTATGAGGCAGCAAATTCGATCTACTACGCCGTGCGCAAGATGGAAACCTTCCGCGACAAACGTCTGATTGTTGCCGGTGGCGGCGACAGTGCGCTCGACTGGACCATTCACCTCGCGCCGATTGCAAAGAGCCTGACCCTGGTACACCGCCGCGACGGCTTCCGCGCCGCACCGGACTCGGTCGCCAAGATGGAAGAATTGATCGACAGCGGCGACATCGAATTCCATGTTGCGCAAATGAAACATCTTAACGGCGAGGACGGCAAGATCACATCGGTTACCGTGGATAGCAAGGTGAACGGCACCTACGACATCGAATGCGATATGCTGTTGCCGTTCTTCGGCTTCACCATGAAGCTGGGCCCGGTCGCCAATTTTGGCCTTGAGTTTAACGAAGATGACAAGATTGAGGTGGATACGGAGTTTTTCCAGACCAAGGAAAAAGGCGTCTTCTGCATTGGTGACATTGCCAACTATCCGGGCAAGCTGAAACTCATCCTGTCGAGCTTCCATGAAGGCGCGCTGTTTGCTCGCGGCGCCTTCAAACACATCAACCCGGATGTCGAACTGAAGCTCGGCTACACTACGTCCAACAAGGCGTTGCAAAAGAAGATTGGTGCCTGATGGGATTTTACGAGCAGCGTATTCTGCCCAAACTGATCAACAGCGCCTGCGCCGCGCCGCCGATCCTGCAGCAGCGCCAGAAAGTTGTGCCTCAGGCGCACGGGCGCGTTCTTGAAATCGGCATGGGCTCGGGTCTCAACCTGCCATTCTATGATCCGGACAAGGTCGAGATGGTTTTCGGGCTTGAGCCTTCCGAAGGGATGCGCAAGCTCGCCGCGCCAGCGGCCGAGGCGGCGCCTTTCGAAGTCAGGTTTCTTGATCTGCCGAGCGAGGAAATCCCGCTCGAGGACAATTCCATCGACTCGATTGTTTTGACCTACACGCTGTGCACCATCCCCGACGGCCCCAGGGCACTTGAGCAGATGCGACGGGTTCTCAAGCCGGGCGGCGTCCTGCTTTTTTCCGAGCACGGCAAGGCTCCCGATGCGTCGGTTGAAAAATGGCAAAACCGGGTCAACCCGATCTGGAAGCACATTGGCGGCGGCTGTCATATCAACCGGCCCATTGGCACCATGATCGAAAGCGCCGGCTTCAAGATGGATGATCTTTTCACCCTCTACCTGCCCGATACGCCGCGGATTTTCGGCTTTAATTATTGGGGCCAGGCCAGTATATAAGTCAGTATATAAGTCAGTATATAAGCCAGTAGATGGGCCATTTCTTTGCCATAACCGGCCTTTGGTCTTGCCATTGAGCGCTCTGTCGCGATATGACCCGAGCTAAATGACACGACGGGGCCCATGAGCCCCGCAAAAAGGAGCCAAATCCTTGGATAACGACGAGATCTTGAGAGTTCAGAAATATCTTCGCGGTAAGTTCAGGCTCGATACCATCACTTTGCACCGGCGTCCCAACAAGGATGACTCGGTCGAGGTGATGATCGGCGACGAGTTTATCGGGGTCATCTACAAGGATGACGAGGACGGTGAGGTCTCCTACGATTTCAATATGGCAATTCTCGATTTTGATTTGCAGACAGATTGATTGATGTGAGATCTGAATAAAGCCTCTTCCTCTCCCGCTTTCCGGCCCGTCGCCAAATGGGGTCGCATAGTGGAGCAGGAGAAGATCATGGGCAGTTTTTCAGAACATATCGAACACTATCGCATTGGTTTTCTCGGCCTTTCCTTTCTCATTTTGAGTTCGATCTTCCTGATCGGCGGACCGATGGGCGTTCCCTCAGGCACCTGGGGAATTATATTCCTCAGCCTTCTGGCGCCTTTTCTCCTGCTCACCGCGCTGTTCCAGTCCTTTTTGCGGGCCGCCGCGCCCACGCTCGGCGTTGTCGCCAGCCTTGCTCTTGTCCATGCGGTTTCCTCAATTGCAGGGTTTTCGCATCAAAGCGTCAAAGCCCTGTTTTTCCTGACCCTGATGACGACTGGCGGCATTGCGGTGCGTGCCAGTGTTGCCATCATGACCAATGTCACAAAGCTCGGTCGCAGCGATCCCGATGAACTCCCCCTGAAGGAAATCGCGCGCTACGGCTTTGCTGCATTTCTTGGCGGTGTTGTTGTGCTTGGCGATGTCTTTAATCTGACAGATCGTCCGATGGCGGAAGTTGTCTCCTTTGTCCTTGTCGCCATGGCCGCGCCGCTGTTCGGCTTTGGACTGTTTTTCTTCCTGGTCATGGACAAGGCTCCGGCCGCCGAAGAGACCGTCGCCCATCACAATCGCTGGCTGCGGCGCGCCGAAGCCTTTGAATCTGTTGGCAATGCTGCGCGCACTGAGCGCGAGGGGCTGGGCCTCATGTTGTTCATGGTCCCGCTGCTCGGGCTTGTCATTGTGGTCTACACCGGCACCGATGCTTTCCAGGGCAGGGCTGTAGATATGTTGCTCCTCATCGGCGGTCTCACCGGGGTTGCGCTGTTTGCCGGAAAATCCCTGAGATCCGCGCTCGTCATGGGTCTTGCGATTTCGGTTTTTGTCGGGGTCCTCGGGTTTGCCATCTCGACCTGGGATCTGCCACAGCGCGGCGGGCTGGACGTCTACGCCGCTCTGAGCGCCGCCGCCGCCATCATGCTGCCGCCCTCGATCTATCTCTACAAGCTGTGCGAATTCCATCTCCTGAAGGGCGATACCATGCGCACCGTGCTGGCAAACTCTGCCGTGCGCGGCGTCGCCATATTCATGTTCACATCGGCGCTCTTCATCATGGGCGCGCTGCCATGGATGATGCTGGGCGGCCGGGCCGTCGGCCTGTTCGCCTTCCTGTTCGCCGCTTTCCTCGCTCTGGGCGCACTCTTCGTGCCGCTCCTGTGTCTGTCGTTGTTCTCGGTCGTCGAAATGCTGTTCCCGAGGCGCGCACTGATCAAGCGGACGATTTGATGCTTTGATGAAATTTCGTTTTGGACATCATAGAAACCTTGCGCTGACATAAACTTTCCGGCTACTGAGTCTTGCGGGTAAAACAAAGAGCGGGAAGATGATATGGCAATCCGATTTCATTTCTTGTTGATGATAACTCTTCTGGCAGTACCGACAAGGACTGCTGTTGCAGCGGGCCATGACGAAATACTGGTCGCGGCACAAAAGGCAACAGGGTTTACACATCACATCAAAGAACCCTTGAGAATAACAGCGCAGGCGGAAGTGACAGTGTCGGACGGTCTGGCCTATCGAACCCTTACGAGCTATCAGGCGCGCCAGATTGCCATTTTTCAAAGAGAATACGAGGACAGGATCGTTACTCTCGGGGTTGATGGCAAGGATGTCTGGGCTGTTGATGACGGAACGGTGCGGGATCTGGATGAGCGAAATGCCGCATTTGTTTTTGGTCACCAGTTTCACGCCAGGATCCTGGGCTTCGCCGATCTGTTCTCTGACCACCGGGCGCTCGGTGAGGAAGGTCTTCCCGCTGACTGCAATTGTCGGGGCATTAAGGTCAAAGCGGGTGCTGATGAGATTTTGACCATGTATTTCAACAGGGCGAGCGATCTGCCACAGGGGATGGTTTCCCGCTTTGAAGACGGTACGGAAATCTCCTTTACGTTCTCCGACTGGCAATCAGTGGACAATATTCTGCTGCCACACACTGTGCGTATTGACGACAGGAACCGTGTCTTCGACTATCGCTTTGAGGAGATCGCCTTTAATGCGGATATGCACAGTGCTTTGCGGCCCGCATTCGATGAATTGAACGATGAACAGAAGCTTCGCCGTCTGCACCGCATTACCATGGAGGCGCACCTTGATGGCGACCACAACGCCATGACGAAAACCATCGTAGAGCCCTATACCACAGTCAACCGTGGCGAGATTAGCAAGATCGACCGGGAGGCCTTCGCGGGGCGGTTCGACTGGATCTTTTCGACGCGCAGGTATCTGGAATATGACGACCTCGTGCAGCCCATCGTTAAAGTTTCCGCCGATGGCAGCCTCGGCTGGGTCATCGTCCAGGTCGGCGCTGAAGGCGTGCTCCACGCCACCGGCGATAGCCCGGAACGGCCCTTCACCTTCATCTCCGGCTGGATTGAGCTCTACGAAAAGCAGGCCGGCGAATGGCGCATGACCGGCAATGTCTCAAACTTCAAGCCTGAGGGGTGAGGCGGCGGCTCGGATCCTGAGGAAATGGTGATAGGCTCTTTCTGAATCACTTCTCAAGGGAACCGCATCATGACATCCGACACCTTCAAGACGCTCACCTATGAAACCGATGGCCGCATCGCCACCATCACGCTCAATCGCCCCGAACGCATGAATGCCATTTGCGCCGGCATGCCGAGGGAAATCGCCGCTGCGGTGGAGCTTGCCAATGATGATGACGCCGTCCACGTCATCGTGCTGGCCGGGGCCGGCAAGGGCTTTTGCGCCGGCTATGATCTGAAGGATTTCGCTGAAGCAAAATCAAAGGGGCGAAGCCGCGGCGCCGCCTCAAGCGCAGATGACATGCCATGGGACCCGATGGTCGATTTCAACATGATGTTCCGCAACACCGAGGATTTCATGAGCCTGTGGCGCTCCTACAAGCCGACCATCGCGAGGGTCCACGGCGACGCCGTCGCCGGTGGCAGCGACATTGCGCTGTGCTGTGACATGGTGATCATGGCCGAGGAGGCGAGGATCGGCTATCCCCCGGCGCGGGTCTGGGGCTGCCCGACGACGGCCATGTGGGTCTATCGTCTGGGTGCGGAGAAAGCCAAGCGCATGCTCCTGACCGGCGATCTCGTCTCGGGCCGCGAGGCCGCCGACATGGGCCTCGTTTATGAAGCGGTGCCGCTGGCCGATCTCGACGCCCGCATCACCCATTGGGTCGGCCGCATGCAGGGCGTGCCGCGCAACCAGCTGATGATGCAGAAGATGATGGTCAATCAGGCCATCGAGAACATGGGGCTGAACAACACCCAAAGGTTCGCCACCCTCTTCGACGGCATAACCCGCCATTCACCCGAAGGCATGTGGTTCAAACAGCGCGCCGAGGAGGCGGGGTTTAAACAGGCGGTCAAAGAGAGGGATGGGGGCGATCCGATTGCGGAAGGGGTGTCGAAGCGGACGTATCGGTTTTGAGGTATCTCAATACACTTCGCAGGCCGGCACCTAATTACCTGTGAACCTCTTCACCTTTTCGCAGATGGCCTTTCGTTCTTCATCGCTTGCCTTCCCCGCCTGGTTTTTTCTATGGTCTTCCCATCTCGGGTAGACATGAAAGTGGAGGTGAAAGACATCCTGGCCTGCAGCGGGTTCGTTTGCCTGTGTAATGTACACACCATCGCATGCCAGTCCCTTCTTGACGGCTTGCGCAGTATCCACCAACGATTTCATAACTGCATTGCCGGTCTTTTCATCCAGCGCGTAGATATCCTGGACGTGCTTCTTCGGGATCACGAGTGGATCATTGTGTTTGGATACCAGCACGATGACATCGTCGGTTTCCGAAATAATGTAACCAGGGGCCTGGTGGCTTATTATTTTACAGAATATGCAATCGTTCATTCTTTGCTTGTAGCACATAAAGCGCGGCGTGGATGCAAAAGCTGATGATCAAACAGGCGATAGAGAACAGGGCCTCAACAACAAACTCTCCATATGTTCACCACCATTTCCGAGGGCATCACCTGCCATTCACCCGAAGGCATGTGGTTCAAACAACGCGCCGAGGAGGCCGGATTCAAACAGGCGGTGGCGGAGCGGGACGGGGGCGCGCCGATTGCGGAAGGGGTCTCGAAGCGGACGTATCGGTTTTGAGGGCTTCTTACATAGCATGATTCAGATCTCGATTCTTTTGCGCAAATTGTTCCAGCGGCCTAGAGTAGCTTGTTGGTAGTGGTAGACTGCTTCACTACTTGATACAATCTGAGAGCGTTGAAACGCTCTAAGCTGCTGATGACGGAGATCATTACGGGATTATGAATGAGGCTGCCAGGCAGCTGACTACCCTAAATCAGTGCCGGCGCCGTGTAAAAGCCGATGAGCCAATCTTGGGAAGATTCTAAGTGAAAACACACACTAAGACATTCGTGAACACAGGTGTGCTGGCCATCATTGCATACGTGGCGACCACGATCATCCAACAAGACATGGAGCATGCAAAACTACTTGATCTTACAAGTAATGATTTGAGCTATTTTGAAGGTGAGCTGATTAGTGCCTCATCCATAAATCGTACTGTTCTTGTATTTGAAAAAACTGACCTAAAGTTCCAACACACGGACATGTATGGGAGAGTTGATCTGGCGATGCTCTTGAATGAGTACAAAGGCGACATTGTGCGAGTCGGCTACCAACCTCATGAGATGACCGGGCCAATTTGGGATAAATCGTACCTCAATGTTCTTTGCGCAGAGGTAAATGGTGGTTCGATACTCAGCTTGGAGCAAACTCAGCAGGCCATTTCAGCGGAGAGGTGGTTAGTATGGCCATTAGTGCTGGTGCTGGTTATTGGCGGAATAGCTATCATTTGGTGCGTGAGCACAGGTCGATTGGTATGGTCGCGATAGGCAGGATTACCCATTTCTAGCCTTTTGACATCGCGCAAACAGACGTACACATGCGCCCCAATTCACAACATTATCATCCCGTAGTTTGGCACGGGGATCCAGTGCCGCAAACTCGAAGTGGTTCGGCCTTGGATGCCGCGGTCAAGGAAAGGGACGGCGGCGATCCGATTGCGGAGGGGGTGTCGAAGAAGACGTATCGGTTTTAGAGGAGCCGGATCACTCCGGATAGAGCCCGAAACTCCCGACACGCTCGTGCTGCCTGAACCCCAGGCTCTCGTAGATTCGCGCCGCGTGGTAGTCCTCGTCAGCTTCGAGCACGAGAGTATGGATGTCCGCGTCGGCCAGGCCGAAGCGGCAGACGTGATGTACCAGTGTGCCGCAGATGCCAAGCTGCCGCCTCTCCGGATGGGTCTCGACATTCTGAAATCGACCGATCCCATCTTGCCAGAATAACCCCGCATCGCCAACCAACTCTCCTTCCAGAAACCCACCGAACCAGGCGCCTTTGCCCATATCAATCAGTTTGCGCCATGCCAGAACCCGTGCGTCAATGATCGGCGCATAGTCATCCGGTGAAAAGAACTCGGACGCACACAAGATCTGCAAGTTCCGCATGGTTTGCCAGTCCTCGTCACTTTCCAGCCTTCTAATTCGGAGTGCCTCGTTAACATGAGGGGGAGGGGCGACCTCAGCCGCAGTCAGGACAACAGAGACATCATACTCATAGCCGCGCGCCTCAAACGCTGCGACTGCTTCAGCAATGGCAGGCTCGGTAAGCCCGCAACCGTCCCAGGTAAACACACGGTGGTTCGTCCCCGGTTGATCCGCAAACCCCGCATCAAACTCTTGCTCCCATGCATCAATGCAATCGGCCGTCGGTGTCTCGCGAAAAATCAAATAATTCCCCCAATGATAATCCGGACTTGAAGGCGTCTTGACCTGAAGGCCGCCGGGGATGTCAGAGATGATGCCGTCGACTTCATCAAAGATAAGGCCCGTGCGAAGGCCGAGGGATTGGAGGGGCATTGGTCTGTTCCATCAAGCAAGGGGGGTGAAGTCGACATGTGTTGATTCCGCTCGGATAATATTAGTTGAATTCAAAACGCTTGTACAATTCAATTCATGATGTCCCTCCCTCTCCCGGGAGGAGAGGGGCAAGGATGTGTCCGATTCTCCGCCCCCTTGGTTAGCTCCACAGAATGGATGAGAACAAAATCAGAATTCATAACCAATTCATGTTTAAAAACAACGAACTAAAAAAACTCTTGCCAATGAGAACAAAGTGGGTACATTCACATCAATTGCAAGACAAACACCCCTGTGAAATAAGGAGACGGGCGATATGGCCACGAAGAGTTTGAAACTGGTAGAGACGGGTAATATGGACAAGCAAAAGGCGCTCGACGCCGCTTTGAGCCAGATCGACAGGGCCTTTGGCAAGGGCTCGGTGATGAAGCTCGGGGCCAAGGAAGTCGAGCCGATCGAGGCTGTCTCCTCCGGTTCTCTCGGGCTGGATATCGCGCTCGGCATTGGCGGTCTGCCAAGGGGCCGCGTGGTCGAGGTCTATGGTCCTGAATCGTCCGGCAAAACCACCCTGACGCTCCATGTCGTGGCCGAGGCGCAAAAGACGGGCGGCATTTGCGCCTTCATTGATGCCGAACACGCGCTTGATCCGGCCTATGCCAAAAAGCTTGGCGTCAATCTCGACGAGCTGCTGATCTCCCAGCCTGATACCGGCGAGCAGGCGCTGGAAATTACCGACACGCTGGTGCGCTCCGGCGCCGTCGATCTCATTGTCATCGACTCGGTTGCCGCGCTCACCCCGCGCGCCGAGCTTGAAGGCGAGATGGGCGACAGCCTGCCAGGGCTTCAGGCGCGGCTTATGAGCCAGGCGCTCAGGAAGCTGACCGGCTCGATCTCCAAATCCAAGACCATGGTGATCTTCATCAACCAGATCCGCATGAAGATCGGCGTCATGTTTGGTTCCCCTGAAACCACATCAGGCGGCAATGCGCTCAAATTCTATTCCTCGGTCCGTCTCGACATTCGCCGCATCGGCGCGATCAAGAACCGCGACGAGATTGTCGGCAACCAGACCCGCGTCAAGGTCGTCAAAAACAAGGTCGCGCCGCCCTTCAAGGTGGTCGAGTTCGACATCATGTATGGCGAGGGTATTTCCAAGACCGGCGAGGTGCTGGATCTGGGCGTCATTGCCGGCATCGTTGAAAAATCCGGCTCGTGGTATTCCCATGACAGTCAGCGCATCGGCCAGGGCCGTGAAAACGCCAAGGTGTTCCTTAAGGAAAATCCCGATGTCATGGATGCCATCGAACATGCGGTGCGCCAGAACGCAGGTCTCATCGCCGAAGACATGATGACCGGTGAGATCGCCCCCAAGGATGATGACGACGACGGCCCCGAAGGCGAGGAAGCTCTGGGAGCGTAGCCGATTTCTGGGTTGTGTCATCCCGGCCGGAGCAAAGCGAAGAGCCGGGATCTCGGGGCACGATAGAAAAATAGTGAACATGTTGATGAAAAGCACGATCCTGCCCTGAGGTCCCGGATCAAGTCCGGGACGACAGGAGAGCATTTGGCGGTCGTCGGCCTGGAAAGCGGCACCTTTTGGAAGGGGGTGCCGCTTTTGTTTTGGGGTCTGCTCGTCATCCCGGATGCGGTGCAGCATGAAATGCTGCTCCGCTGGTCTCTACGCGACAGGGCGTGCCCTGCACGTCCGAGAGCTGGGGACCCACATGTGAGATTTAGGCCCCGGACCAGCATTGCACCGCTGCGCGCTGCAAAGCATCCGGGGTGACAGCAATAAGAGTGGGGCAGCTTCACCCCTTTACCGCAGCCCATCCCCCCTGTAAAACCACAGGGAAACCGGCGCGGGACATACGATTCGCGCCTTTGAACTGCGGGTAAGTAACAATGACCTCTCTAAAAGACATTCGCGCCGAATTCCTCGGCTTCTTCGAAAAAAACGACCACACCGTCGTGCCGTCGGGCTCGCTGGTGCCGCACAATGATCCGACGCTGATGTTCGCCAATGCCGGCATGAACCAGTTCAAGAATGTCTTCACCGGAAACGAGACCCGCGACTACGTCCGCGCCGCCTCGTCCCAGAAATGCGTCCGCGCCGGTGGCAAGCACAATGACCTCGACAATGTCGGTTACACCGCCCGCCATCACACCTTCTTTGAAATGCTCGGCAATTTTTCCTTCGGCGACTATTTCAAGGAGGAGGCGATCTATTACGCATGGGAGCTGCTGACGAAGGAGTTCGGTCTGCCAAAGGACAAACTGCTGGCGACAGTCTATGCCGAGGATGATGCCGCCTTTGACCTGTGGAAAAAGATCGCCGGTTTTTCCGATGATAAGATCATCCGCATTCCGACCTCGGACAATTTCTGGTCCATGGGCGATGTCGGCCCGTGCGGGCCATGCTCCGAGATTTTTTACGATCACGGCGAGCACATCCAGGGCGGCCCTCCTGGAACCCCCGAAGAGGACGGTGATCGCTTCGTCGAGATCTGGAATCTCGTCTTCATGCAATATGAGCAGGTCTCGGCTGACCAGCGTCTCGACCTGCCCAAGCCCTCCATCGATACCGGCATGGGGCTCGAGCGCCTCGCCGCCGTGCTGCAGGGCGTCCACAATAATTACGATATCGATCTCTTCACCAATATCATCGATGTCTCCAAACATTTGACCGAAAGCAGTGACGCCAACGACGTCACCAGTCACCGCGTCATCGCCGACCATCTGCGCTCCGCCTGTTTCCTCATCGCCGACGGCGTGCTGCCGTCCAACGAGGGGCGCGGCTATGTGCTGCGCCGGATCATGCGCCGCGGTATGCGCCATGCCCAGCTCCTCGGCGCCAAAGACCCGCTGATGCACCGCCTCGTCCCGACCCTGATGGGTGAGATGAGCGCTGCCTATCCCGAGCTGACCCGCGCCGAGGCGCTCATCACCGACACGTTGAAACTGGAAGAAGAACGCTTCCGCGAAACCCTCGCACGCGGTCTCAAGCTGCTCGGCGACGAGGTCAAAAATCTGGGCGGTGAAAAGTCGCTGCCCGGCGCCGTTGCCTTCAAACTCTATGACACATACGGTTTCCCGCTCGATCTGACCGAAGACGCGCTGCGCAACCAGGGCCTCACCGTTGAGATCGAAGGCTTCAACGCCGCCATGGCGGAGCAAAAGGCCGCCGCCCGTGCCGCGTGGAAGGGCTCCGGCGAGACCGCCACCGAAGAATTCTGGTTCGACTTGCGCGATCGCCTCGGCGCCACCGATTTCCTTGGCTATAGCAGCGAGCTCGCCGAAGGCGTCGTCACCGCGATTATTGTCGATGGCCAGGAGGTCGCCGCCGCAGGCGAGGGCGCCCGGATCCGCTTCACCACAAACCAGACCCCCTTCTATGGCGAGTCAGGCGGGCAGGCCGGAGATCGCGGCCACGGCCTCATTGGATCCGCGCGGATCGACATCACCGACACGCAAAAGAAGCTCGGCGTTCTCCATGTCCACCACGCCGTCGTGACCAGCGGCCAGATCAAGGTCGGTGACGCCATCGAGCTCCGCGTCGATCACGACAAGCGCGCCGCCACCCGCGCTAACCACTCGGCCACCCATCTGCTGCATGCGGCGCTGCGCCGTACTCTCGGCGATCACGTGACGCAAAAAGGCAGCCAGGTTGATGATGAGAAACTGCGCTTTGACTTTTCTCATCAAAAGGCCGTGAGCGCCGGGGAGTTGGCCCAGATCGAAGCCGAGGTCAATGCCATGGTGCTTCGCAACGAGGCTGTGACAACCCACTTGATGACGCCGGAAGCCGCCGTCGCTGAAGGCGCAATGGCGCTCTTCGGTGAGAAATACGGCGATGAAGTCCGTGTCTTGACCATGGGCACCGTCGATGCCGGCGACAATTACTCCGTTGAGCTGTGCGGCGGCACCCATGTTGGCCGCCTCGGCGACATCGGCCTCATCAGCATTGTCGGGGAAAGCGCTGTTGCATCAGGGGTACGGCGTATCGAAGGCCTCACAGGCAAGGGCGCCAAGGCGCACCTCGACGGCGAGGCTGCCCTGCTGCACGATGCTGCCGCCATCCTCAAGACCCCGCCGCGCGACCTGCCAACCCGCATCGCCGCCCTCGTGGATGAGCGCAAGAAACTCGACCGTGAACTCACCGAGGCCAAAAAGGCGCTCGCGCTCTCCGGTGGCTCCGGCGCCTCCGAAGGCCCGAAGATCGAGGAGATTGGCGGCGTCAAGTTTCTCGGCCAGGCGCTTGAGGGCGTCTCCGGCAAGGATTTGCCCGGGCTTCTGGATGATGCCAAAGCGAAAATTGGCTCCGGCGTCGTCGCCTTCGCCTGTAATGCAGAAGGTAAGGCGGCCGTCGCCATTGGCGTCACCGATGACATGACGGCCAGCATCAGCGCTGCGGACCTTATCAAGGTCGCCGTCGAAGCGGTCGGCGGCAAGGGCGGCGGCGGCCGCCCCAACATGGCCCGCGGCGGCGGCCCCAATGGCGGCGATATCGCCAGGGCCATCGAGGCTGTGAAGGCGGCCATGGCGGGGTAGGGCATATCCCCCTCCCTGATGTTGTCATACCCGGGCGAAGACCCGGGTATCCAGTGCGTGGCTTTCTGGATCCTCGGGTCAAGCCCGAGGATGACATGAGGAATAATAGAAGCTGTCCGAAAGCAAAAAAGGCCGCCCTCTTAAGGACGGCCTTTCGTAATTCTCAGTAACCAGACGTCTTACGCCATCGCCTTCTGCATGTTCGCATCGACCTTGTCGAGGAAGCCCGTAGTCGAGAGCCATTTCTGGTCGGGGCCGACGAGGAGGGCGAGGTCCTTGGTCATGTTGCCGGCTTCCACTGTTGCAACAACGGTTTCTTCCAGCGTCGTAGCAAATTTTGCCAGTGCATCGTTATCGTCGAGCTTGGCCCGGTGGGCAAGGCCGCGGGTCCAGGCGTAAATCGAGGCAATGGAGTTGGTCGAGGTTTCATTACCCTTTTGATGTTCGCGGTAGTGACGGGTCACAGTGCCGTGCGCCGCTTCTGCCTCGAGCACCTTGCCATCGGGGGTCATCAGGACCGAGGACATCAGGCCAAGTGAGCCAAAGCCTTGCGCAACGGTGTCAGACTGAACGTCGCCGTCGTAGTTCTTGCAGGCCCAGACGTAGCCGCCGTTCCACTTCATGGCGCAGGCGACCATGTCATCGATGAGACGGTGCTCATAGGTGATGCCCGCCTTGTCGAAGTCGGCCTTGTATTCGGCCTCGAAAACCTCTGCAAAGAGATCCTTGAAGCGCCCGTCATAGGCTTTCAGGATGGTGTTCTTGGTCGACAGGTAGACCGGCCACTTGCGCTGCAGGCCATAGGCCATGGAGGCGCGGGCAAAGTCGCGGATGGATGCGTCGAGGTTATACATCGCCACCGCGACGCCCGAGCCGGGGTAGTTAAAGACCTCGGCCTCAATGGTCTCGGAGCCGTCTTCGGCTTCCCACTTCATGGTCAGCTTGCCCTTGCCGGGGACCAGGAAGTCTGTCGCGCGGTACTGATCACCAAAAGCGTGACGGCCAATAACAATCGGCCGGGTCCAGCCGGGCACAAGGCGCGGCACGTTCTGGCAAATGATCGGTTCACGGAAAACAACGCCGCCCAGAATGTTCCGGATAGTCCCGTTGGGAGACCTCCACATTTCTTTCAGGTCGAATTCCTCGACCCGCTGTTCGTCCGGCGTAATGGTCGCGCATTTGACGCCAACGCCGTACTTCTTGATCGCCTCGGCTGAATCAATCGTGATCTGGTCATTGGTTTCGTCGCGCGCCTCAATCCCCAGGTCGTAATACTTCAGATCGATATCGAGATAGGGCAGGATCAACTTGTCCTTGATAAACTGCCAGATGATACGCGTCATCTCGTCGCCGTCGAGTTCGACGACCGGGTTATCAACCTTGATCTTGCTCATGAATGAACCTTCTGGCCTGGTGAGTTTTAACGGGAATTGAGGGCGGAAACGGCGAGTCACTGCCGCTGGCGTCAAATGAGTTGGCGTGGTAATAGCACCCCCTTTCTCGAGAAGAAAGTGTGAACAGACCTTCCATGACCAAGCCGCCGTCAGACCTCAATCCAAAGGGCCGCATCAAGGGCCAGTCGGGCACTGCAAAAGGAGCAGGAACCCCGGAAAACCTTAAGGCCGGCGCGCCCGTGGTGGTTCTGGTCCATCCCCAGCTCGGCGAGAATATCGGCATGGCAGCCCGGGCCATGCTTAATTTTGCCCTGACGGAACTGCGGCTCGTCAAACCAAGAGACGGCTGGCCAAGCGAGGCCGCGCTGAAAGCTTCGGCCGGGGCGGATGTGGTCATCAATGGTGCGCAGGTTTTCGAGACCGTCGAGGAGGCCATCGCCGACCTTCATTATGTCATTGCTGCCACGGCGCGCGAGCGCGACCAGCTCAAGACTGTCATGACCGGCGAAAAGGCCGCCAGCGAGATCAGGGCCCATGCAAGCGACGGAAAAAAGACCGGCATATTGTTTGGCGCCGAGCGATCCGGGCTGGCCAATGAGCATATTGCCCTTGCTGACGCGATCCTCATGGCGCCGGTCAATCCGACCTTTGCCTCTCTCAATCTCTCTCAGGCGGTGCTGCTGGCCGGTTACGAATGGTTCAAGGCGGCTGACGAGCGCCCTGATGCGCGGCCGGGCGAGGGCCCAAATACCCGGGTTGCCAAGGCCTCAAAGGCGCAGCTTCAGGGAATGTTTGATCACCTTGAGGGAGAACTGGACAGATCAGGCTTCCTCAGACCGCCGGAAAAGCGGGCCTCAATGGTGCGAAACCTGAGGGATATGTGGAACCGGGCAAATCTGATGGATCAGGACGTGCGCACCCTGCGCGGCATCATCAAATCGCTGACCCTCTATGGCGGCGGACGAAAGCCGGACTAGAGCGTGTCGCGTTCCATTGCTCTCACTCTGATTCTAAAAGAATGACAGTAAAGGGGCATTGGCGTTCAGTCGTCGGATGAAGCGGCGCGTCAGCTGACCCTTGATGTGCTGGCACAGAATAATCTCACCCCCGACGCCGAAACCAAACCAGGCCAGCGCCCCTTCGGCGAAGCCCGAAACATCTTCGACGGTTCCGGTCGATACATATCAGTACTCGGACGCAACGGCCTCTTCCATCACCCGGCGGATATCTGGCTAGATGCTGTCGATCTGGAAAAAACAACCCGCTGGGTAGAAGCCTTCACAGAAATTGCTGTGAAGCTTTCGCGGAACTGAGACCAGTCTCAGTGAGTCCCTGAGGGGGTATGTGTGCATGGTCTGCTTTACGACCAAAGGAGACTATTCCTCGTGCGCCACTGTAAAGGTCTCAGGTTGACCCGAAGCAGACAGTTGTCACCAAAGAACGTCGATGTCTCCACCAGACGAACGGCCTTTGGCTTTGCCCGTGCTTTCAGAACCGCGCCTTCCAGCGTAGTTTTCGTGTGCCGAACAGCCCCAGAAGGCCAAAGCCAATAATGGCCAGAGGTGAGGGTGCTGGCACACGAGAAACAGTACCATCCTTGTACAGCAGTAAATTGATAGGATTGAAAGGATAGCCATCAATTCTTCCATAGTAGTCAAGACTACTGATGCTGGTCCAGTCGTTGAACTCGTAAATGGTGTCGTCAAAAGAAGAAATAAGGGTTGCACCAATCGTAGTGGCACCAGTTGTGTTCAAAAACGCATAGAAGTCCGAATAAATATCGAAGGCATTCCCTAGCGCACCATCGCTCCATCCACCAAGAGTTCCGCAAACTTCATTGTAAGCATCGGGTCCGACGGTACACGGGTTTGTCCCCGCGGTCCCGAACAGGGCATTGATGAAATCATCATTGATCCCGCTGTCGGCAACAGACCATCCGAAGAAGTCGCTGAGCGGATCTGCGATCATCGCAAAGGTGTCGGCATAGGACAGATTGAAAGCATCAAAACGAGAGTACAGCCGACCTGTTGAGGTGTCCGTTATCGTGTTCCCTGCAGTATCTGTCGTCAGAGTCCCGTATGTAATGACCCCGGCGAAACCCGGTGATGACAGGACCGCAGCACAGAACATTGCACCCAACAACTTCACACTGAATTTCATTCTGAGTTCCCCCGGATAACCATTCACAAATGCGGCGACCCGACCGCACAACACTTCTCTTGCCAAAGTTAGAGTGGGCCGCCCGGGCTGTCATCACCCATATGGTGTATGCGGGGCAGAATGTTTCACTTTGTCCTGGGGCTGGCCTGTCCAAACTCACGTCGCGAAAAAGGCCTGGAAGGCAATTTCCATCAATAAGTCAGGACAAATGCATTTTTTCCGCAAATGCTCTACAGTGGTCAACGAGTAGTTGTGACGACTGAATTACGCAAGATCAATACCGATGGCCAAAACCGAAGATAATGACGGCGACCAGACCGCCAGCCTTGATAGCGCAACAATGGTTTCGCTTTTCTACGAAAGCATTTTCGCGCCCAAGTCCTGGATTGGTCTGTCTGAGAGAGCCTTTATTGCGCCGGGGAAGGGCGAAGAGCTGGCAGACAGGAACAAGACATTTACCAGGGAAGAACTTGAGCCGGTTCTGCCTTTTCTGGAGCAAGCCCTGACGTTTGAGGAACACCGCAGCAAAACCGAGGAAGTCGACCGCACCAGGGCCGACATTCTTCGCAGCCTGCCCCTCCCCGTCATTATCGTCGATCAGGAAGCCGGGATCATTGGCGCGACAGGATTGGCCGATCAGCTCCTCGACGCCGAAACGTTTTTGAGGCGCGAGGGTCACCGCATTGTCGGCCCCTCCAGGGCCTTTGAAGAAAAGCTCGTCTCAGCGATTTCCCATGCCGGAAAAACCGGCGAAACAACGGCCATCTCCCATCTCCAGCCTGATGGCGACCTGCAAATGCTTCTGGCGGCCCCGCTTCCCTTTGACCCAACAGGCAAGAATAGCACCGGCGATACACGCCTCGCCTTGTTCTTCAATTTCGAGTTCCGGAAGATTGATGAGATCGTTCCCATTCTTCAAAAGGCTCACAGCCTGACACGTTCAGAGGCTGAAGCTGTTGCCTATCTTGTCCAGGGGCTGTCACTGGAAGACATTTCCCGTGAAAAGGCCATCTCCGTCAATACTGTCCGGACACAAATAAAAAGCGTTTACGCCAAGACCGGGGCCAGGCGCCAGGGTGAACTCATCTCCCTGGTCATGAATGGACCGGGTATGTGGTTGCACCTCCTCAAAACCGACCCGCACGAACCAACGCAGCGGCCCGATCCTTACTCCGAGAGCAACAAGACTTTCGTGTTGAGAGATGGTCGAGTGATCAATTACGGAGACTTTGGCCCAAGGTCCGGGACCCCTGTTGTTCTCATCCACCAGCTCTATGGTCTTCGGAGCGACAGAGAGGAAGATGAAAAACGCCTCGAAGCCGCTGGCGCGCGCCTCATCGTTCCACAACGACCCGGTGTTGGCCTTTCAACGCCCCACAGAGGCTTGTCTCTGAAATCCTGGTCCATTGACATTGTCGATCTGATGGACCACCTCCAAATTGAGCGGTTTGGCATCATCGGCGTGTCCTCCGGTGGTGCATATGCAATGGCGACGGCCGCCCATCATTCTGATCGGGTCAACCAATTGGGTCTGATCGCTGCATCGGCCCCGATCAACGAGCTGCCCGATGATGTCCCTGTTGATTTACCCCGGAAGTTCCTTACATCCATGGCTCGTCACTGGCCGCGCGGGGCCAGGTCGCTGCTGGAAATCCGTATGCGGCGTATGTACGATACGCCCGAGGATGCCATTCGCGATTTTTCCGAACGCGGCAGTGAAGCAGACAAGGCCTTGCTCAAGAATCCATCGATCTATGAAATCTGCCTGCGCAATCTGAAAGAGGCAGGCGAAATCCCGCGTGAAGTTCTTGCAGAGGAATACATAATATTGGCTCGCCCCTGGGGATTTGCCCCTGGTGACATCAAGACGCCTGCGTTGCTCTGGCATGGGGCCCAGGATCACTATTGTTCAAGCGAAGAAGCCCGTGTGCTGGCAGATCTGATTCCCGATAGCTCCTTCACCCTGCGTAAGGATTGGGGCCACTACTTTTACTATGCGGAATGGGAAAACCTGCTGAAGGAGTTTGTTGCGCGTAGCGTATGAGACCCTCTGCTTTGCCCTGCAGAGATCAGAGATTTTGCGCTTGATAATCCGATCGGTAGCATCAAGACATCTCACGCCGCCGACGCCCATAGCCAATCATGCCGAGGGACATAAAACCCACTCCGAGTAGTCCGAGGGTCGAGGGTTCAGGGACAGCCTCGGAGCTAACACCCCCAGAAGGCGTGATCGGTTTTCGAACAAGCCATGTACCAAGCCAATACAGGGCATCCGCTTCAGTGTAGTAGTCATCCTGAGAAGAAACATAGGCGCTGTCGGGATAGTATGAGACGAGTTGAAAACCGAGGAGACCGTTCCCAGCTTCCCCAGAGTGACGTCCATAGAGCTCCTTAGTCGATTGATAGGAAGTTTCATAGGTAAAGCCAAGCAAAGAGGCAATCTCAAGCGCCGGTAGATCTGAGTTGTTGGAGGAATTGAGGTTCCAGGAATAGATGCCGGTAATACTGCCCCAAAGCTCAAGAACCTCATCGCGCGTGGCAATGACCCATCCGCCGCCATGCACTGTATCGACTACCCCGCCAACAACAGCGTTATAGCTCAGACCATCAGTGAACGACATATCCAGCCATTGATACCCAGTGCTCTCATCAAGCGTTATATCACCCAGATCAATCACTCCCGCGCTAGCGGGCACACTGAGGCTACCAACCATCATCATCGTGACAGCAGCAGCCATCAACTTCTTACTGAGTTTCATTCTGAATTCCCCCGGATAACCATTCACAAATGCGGCCACCTAGCCACACAACACATCTCGCCCCAAGGTAGAACGGGGTCATCCGGGCTGTCATCACCCATATGGTGTATGCCGGGTAGATTTTCTGGACTGCTTTTGACGACCGATGTCGCTTATTGGCTATTAGCCGGAGTCCCGGACAGCGCCAAGTATGGTCCGTTGTAGTGTCGAAATTGGTCGTGCGAATTGAGCGACGCGCTTCAGCCGATGATCCCATTCAGCGTGGCAGAGGGGCGCATGACGGCTGCGACCTTTTTCGGGTCGCCGTGGAAATAGCCGCCGAGGTCTGCGGGTTTTCCGCGTACGGCGGCTAGTTCGCTGACGATGGCTTCTTCGCCTTCCGCCAGGGCTTTCGCGAGAGGGGCGAAGTGGGTTGCCAGGTCGGCGTCGTCCGTTTGTGCTGCGAGCGCCTCGGCCCAATAGCGGGCGAACCAGTAGTGGCTGTCGCGGTTGTCGGGCAGGCCGAGTTTGCGGCCCGCACTGCGGCCGTTGTCGAGAACGCCTTGTGTGGCCGCTTCGACCGCCTCACCCAGCACTTTGGCTTTGGCGTTGCCGCGGGCGTCTGCGAGGAACTTGAAGCTTTCGCCCAGCGCACAGAATTCACCGAGGCTGTCCCAGCGCAAATGGTTCACTTCCATCAGTTGTTGCACGTGTTTGGGCGCTGAGCCGCCAGCGCCTGTCTCAAACAACCCGCCGCCCTGCATCAGTTTGACGATGGAGAGCATCTTGGCTGACGTTGCCAGCTCCAGGATCGGGAACAGGTCGGTGAGGTAATCGCGCAGCACATTGCCGGTGATGGCGATAGAGTTTTTGCCTGATGTGATTGTTTCAAGGGAGGCGCGTGTCGCCTCACGCGGGGCCATGATCTTGAACCTGGCCGCGACACCCTTTGCTTCGAGAATTGGCGTGACGTATTTGATCAGCTCGGCGTCGTGGGACCGGCTCTTGTCCAGCCAGAAGATCGCCTCGCATCCCTCAGCGTTCTGGCGTTCAATTGCCAGGTTGACCCAATCTTCAATCGGCGCCTTGCGGGCTGAGGCGGAGCGCCAGATGTCGCCTGTCTCGACGGTGTGTTCATGGAGCACGGTTCCGTCGTTCAGGATCATTTTGATCGTGCCGGGGGCAGGGGCCTCAAACGTCGTGGGGTGCGAGCCATATTCCTCGGCCTTTTGCGCCATCAGGCCGACATTTTGCACTGTGCCGGACGTGGCCGGATCCAGTTTGCCGTTCTGTTTGAAGAATTTGATCGTCTCGTCATAAACCGGCGCGTAGGAATTGTCCGGGATGAGGCAATTTGTATCCGCTTCCTGTCCGTCCGGTCCCCAACCCTTGCCACCTGCACGGATCAGCGCTGGCATCGACGCATCAATGATCACGTCAGAGGGCACATGAAGGTTCGTGAGGCCTTTGTCGGAATCAACCATGTACATGGGCGGACGGTCGGCCATGACCTTTTCAATGGCACCCATGATATCGGAGCGGTCTTTCACACGGGCAAGCAGGTCGCCCATGCCAGAGTTGGGATTGACGCCCAGCGCTGCCATGTCGCTGCCAAACGCGTCAAAGACCGGCGCCAGGAAAACCTTGACCGCATGACCGAAAATGATCGGGTCGGAGACCTTCATCATCGTCGCCTTCATATGCAGCGAGAATAGCGTGCCTTCCGCTTTGGTCTTCTCAATCTCATCGGCGAGGAAGGTGTCCAGTGCTTTGGCAGACATGAAAGTCGCATCGACCACAGTTCCGGCCGGATAGCTGACAGCGTCTTTCAAAACTGTCTCAGTGCCGTCGGTGGCGACATGGACAATTTTGGCAGTGGCTTCACTTTTGAGCGTCGCCGCGGCCTCATTGGAAAAGAAATCACCTGCTGACATTGAAGCGACGCGCGTTTTGCTTGTCGGCACCCAATCTCCCATGCTGTGCGGGTTGGCTTGCGCAAAGGCTTTCACGGCCCTGGCCGCGCGGCGGTCGGAGTTACCTTCCCGCAGAACCGGGTTCACGGCAGACCCTTTGATCGCGTCATAACGGGCACGTACCGCTTCTTCTTCGGCACCTGCTGGCGCTTCAGGATAATCGGGGAGGGCATAGCCTTGTCCCTGCAATTCCTTGATGGCAGCGACAAGCTGAGGAACGGAGGCCGAGATATTGGGCAGCTTGATCACGTTCGCTTCCGGTGTTTTGACCAGATCGCCGAGAACCGCCAGATCGTCGACCTGTTTTTGCTCGTCGGTCAGGCTTTCCGGGAAGGTTGCCAGAATCCGCCCGGCCAATGAAATGTCCTTTGTCCCGACGCTCACGCCGGCGGCCCCGGCGAAACGCTGGATAATCGGCAAGAGTGAGGCCGAAGCAAGCTCGGGAGCTTCGTCGACGATTGTGTAAATTACATCAGGAGTGTTCTGTTTTGTCATTGGATCTGCCCTTCAGCCACGAATTTTGGCATGGAGTAGTATACCAGGAGGCCCTTGTCCACGATTTGCTGCAACGTGACCTGCCAAACGGGCTTGGTCGTCCTGAACGGCGAATTTCCGGGCCTCAATCCCTGGAGCGCGCGACTATTTGAAGTCTGTTATGAATTCTGAAAAATCTGCCCGACGCATGCGTGAGCTGGCGGGGGAGGGTAACAGGACCGGCATTCTCTTTGGTGCCGAGCCCGAGGCTCCTAAACCGTTTGACATAGCCCCCGCCATGAGTATATTGCGCGCTTCAAACGGGGCTTGCGGCCTCGTTTTGTTTGGCATGAAGCCGCCTCGCCACAGGGTTCAGGAGCCCCGCGGAGTTGAGAAGCGGCATAAAAGATGAAGGAGTGGAAATGTCCAAGAGACAATCCGCGAAATACAAGATTGATCGCCGCATGGGCGAAAACATCTGGGGTCGTCCCAGGAGCCCGGTTAACAAGCGGGATTATGGTCCTGGCCAACACGGTCAAGGGCGCAAGTCAAAACTTTCCGATTTCGGTATCCAGCTTCGTGCCAAACAAAAGCTCAAGGGCTATTACGGTTCCATTACCGAAAAGCAGTTCCGCCGGATCTATGCCGAGGCTGTCCGCGTCAAGGGCAACACGGCTGAAAACCTCATCGGTCTGCTCGAGCGCCGTCTCGACACCATCGTCTACCGCGCTAAATTCGTTCCGACGGTTTTTGCTGCACGCCAGTTCGTCAATCACGGCCACGTGCTTGTAAATGGCGTCAAGACCAACATCGGCTCAATGCGCCTCAAGGAAGGTGACGTCGTCGAAATTCGCGAGAAGTCCAAGCAGATGCAGTTGGTCCTCGAAGCCGTCCAAAGCGCGGAGCGCGACATTCCTGACTATCTGGATGTTGACCACAGCAAACTGACCGTAAAATTCGTTCGCACACCGGATCTGGCAGACGTTCCCTATCCAGCACAAATGGAACCAAACCTGGTCGTCGAATTCTACTCCTAGAATTTGGACGACGACAGATATCGAAAAGGCCGCTCGCAGGAAACTGCCGGGTGGCCTTTTTGCATCCAGCTGATGATGCGCCCATGTGACGCAATTGATCGCCAGGCCCGATGGCTGTTACCCTGCAGGATCAACCGTCAATAAGGTGAAATTGAGCCACTTATCCATGTTGTCAATCCTGCGTAACAAACTCCTGCCAGTACAGTTCGCGATCTTTGCGCTGGTGCTCAACGCCTTTGCGCAGGTTCAATGCTGCGTTGGTGCGATTGAGAGCACAGGCGGCGACAGCTTCTGGTCAGAGGCGCAAGCGTCTCTTTGCCTTACCGACGGCGAAGGCGCTGAAGTCGATACCGCCGAACGCCATGCGGCCTTTGCACTCTGGGCCCTGGCCATGGGGGCCGACGCTTTCGAAGGTCACGCGGGCCACGGCTCTGGTGATTGCGAATGTGCCGACGGTATCTGCGCAGCGGGTCTGGTTGCGCTGGCCGCCTTGCAGGAAGTTTCGCTTGATACTGTCCGCGCAGATAATATGTCGCCCTCAAAAGAGGAGCGCCACTTCAATGCTCACGAAACCATCGTATTCTCCGCACGCGGACCGCCGCACATTCTCCTTTAAGTCACATTTCAATTTTTCAATTTGATTGTCACCGCATTTCCATGCGGGTGAAGGAGTATGTTATGAAGTGGTCGAACTCTTCGACGCGGGCTTTGGGTCTTGGATTGTCCCTCTGCGCATCGCCCGGTTTTCAGGGAGCTAGTGCCTCTGAAGCCAATCCCGCCTCCAGCGGGAACACACTGGAAGAAATTATTGTCGTTGGCGTGAAGCGCGGCAAAGCCGACACCGAACTTGAAGCCGGCATAAAGCCGGTCCGGGTTCTGGCGGCAGATTCTGCTGGCCTGATATCACTGATGCCCGGGGGAGCGCTGGTCAACAACGGCGCCGTGTCCGGTCAGGTGCAGTTCCGCGGGCTGACCGGTGCGCGCATCGATGTAACGGTTGACGGGCAGCGTTTTGGCTCCGGCGGCCCAAATCTCATGGATCCGGCAATGCAATATGCACCGCCTACGCTTTTGGCGTCACTTGATGTCGCGCGCAGTGTCGGTTCTGTCTCAAAAGGACCCGGCCTCGCTGGTTCTGTCAACGCGCGCTATAAGACCGTCGATTTTTCCAGTGAAACAAGTTTCACTCCCTCCGGTGATGTCACGTTTATCGGCCGTACCGCTGATGCGAGCACCGCAATAGGCGGCATTGTCGGTACATCAAACGACCAGTTTCGAGTTCATCTGCTGGGATCTTGGGAGGAGGGAGATAACCTCAAGTTTCCGGACGGCGAAATTGCCAATACCTTTCATGACCGGCAGGTCCTGGGCGGCGGTGCTGGCGTGCGAACAAGCGACGGGCATCATTCCTTGTCCTTTGACTTCAGGCGTCATGAGACCGGCGAAACGGGTAACCCACCCTTTGCGATGGATATTGAATATATCGAGGGCGACTTTGCCAGGGCCGCTTATGAGGGTAAATTCGACGGTTTCAGGATCAACCTTGACTTCGGGTCCGTTGATATCGGTCACGGTATGACCAATTATCTGTCTCGGCCTGCGCCTGTGATGATGAAGCAGCGGCGTACGATCGCCAATGGAGAAACGAGGACTGCCTCGGCGCGTCTGACAAAACCAATGAAAGGCGGCGAGCTGAGGTTGGGTGTGGATTATGAGCAGAACGACCATAATGTCCTGATCACCAATCCGAACGATCCTGACTTCTTTCTGAACTCATTACCGGACATCACTATGGAACGAAGCGGCCTGTTTGCCGAATGGTACCGGGACTCCGACACCGGCGGTGTTGAAATCGGCCTGCGCATGGATCATCTGTCGGCGGAAAGCGGTGTTGCCACTGTAGGGCCGGGCGTGCCCATGATGCCGGGGATGCTGGCCATGGCGTTTTCGATGCAGGACCGGACATGGGACGACACGACTGTCGATGCTGTGCTTCAGTCCTGGCGCGACATCAATGATCAGGTTACGCTCCGGGGGACGCTGGCGCGCAAGAACCGCGCCCCGGGTTACGTTGAGCGGTTTGCCTGGTTGCCAACCCCGGCAAGTGGGGGCCTTGCAGACGGCAACACTTATGTTGGCGATCTTGAGCTGAAACCCGAGACCGCTCTCATTGCAGATTTTGGCGCCGACGTTCGGTTCAGTCGGCTGACAGCGCGACCAACCATTTTCTACCGCAGGATTGATGACTTCATCCAGGGTGTTCCGTTTGATGCAACCGTTGGCGTTATCGACAGCACGGTGGAAATGGTGTCCAGCATGAACGGCGATCCGACGCCGCTCAGATTTGAAAACGTCGATGCCAGGCTCTTTGGCGCCGATCTGGATTTCACCTGGATAGCGTCGGATCAGGTCCAGGTCGACGGGGGCCTGTCATGGGTTCGCGGCGAGCGTCGTGACATCAGCGATGATCTTTACCGGATCGCGCCGCTACGCGGGCGTCTCGGACTGACGTACCATGCAGAGACCTGGTATGTTTCCGGTGAAGGCGAGTTTGCCGCTGAGCAAACGCGTGTGTCTGTCACCAACAGTGAGGCGGCAACCGATGGCTACGCCATCGTGAACGTCTTTGCCGGCTGGACCGTAAACAACAATCTGTTTTTGAATGCCGGTGTAGAGAATCTGCTGGATGAAGCGTATGAGGATCATCTTGCCGGTTACAATAGAATTGCCGGATCAGACGTCTCACCGGGTGCACGGCTGCCCGGAGTTGGGATAAACGGCTTTGTCAGACTGGAATATGTCTTTTAGCACTGTCTGATATACGCAAGGGCCGCTCACGGGCATACTGTGGGCGGCCTTTATCCTGGCGCTCGACCAGTCGCCAGAGTCAAACGCTGCCTTGTTTTTACCATATCGAGGCCTCATCAGGACCATGGAGAGCAGGCAATCTGCTTCTTATGACCCGTCTTGTATTGATTGCCTTTGTTCTGGTTTCCTTCGTCGCTGTACAGGCGCTTTCGCAGGACCGGACCTCCGAGCCAGGAGAGCTTTTGGCTCTAGCCGCTCTTGAGCGGACCTCTCACCATGTCTCCTATGACGGTGCCTACCGCCGGATCCCTTATCCCGGGGGCGATGTGCCGGATGATCGGGGAGTGTGCTCTGATGTGGTGGTGCGGAGCTACCGGGCGATCGGGATCGATCTGCAAGCCCTCATTCATGAAGACATGCGCGATCACTTTTCCGCGTACCCGGCGCTCTGGGGCCTTTCGCGAACCGATACGAATATTGATCACCGCCGTGTGCCCAATATCAGACGTTTTCTGGAACGCCAGGGAGCGCAGTTACCGGTATCGCGCGCAGTAGAGGACTTTTTGCCAGGAGATGTGGTCACCTGGAATTTGGTCACGGCAGGGTCATTGCCCCACACCGGCATTGTATCATCAAGGACCTCGGCGGGCGGCGTGCCGCTTATCGTCCACAACATCGGCAGCGGGCCAAAACTGGAAGATGTTCTCTTTGCTTATGAGATCACCGGTCACTATCGATATTTGCCCTCAAGCTAACCAACCGCCCTTTGTCATTACCGGGCTTGACCCGGTAATCCAGAGAGCAACGCACTGGATACCCGGGTCAAGCCCGGGTATGATAGAAACAAATAAGGGCTAAAAACAGAGTTTTGGTCGCTAGCGTTTGAAGGTCACGATCTCGCCATTCTTCTGGCACGCGGGACTAGCCAGTTCAATGAACATGTCAACAAGTTCATCCGGATGCGGAAGGGTGTCAGGGTCTTCGCCGGGCACGGCGATGGCGCGCATTTTGGTGCGGGTGGCACCGGGGTTGACGAGATTGACCCGCATGGATGTGTTGGCAACCTCATCGGCATAGGTTTTGGCCATGGCGTTAAGCGCGGCCTTGGTGATGGCATAGCCGCCCCAGAAGGCGCGGAAACGCTCGCCGGCGCCGGAGGAAACCAGGATCACGCGGCCCGCATCAGAAGCCCGCAGCAACATATCAAGAGACCGGATCAGGCGATAGTTGGCGGTGACATTAACCGCCATCAACTCGTCCCAGACTTTGGGTTCGAGGTGCGGCAGCGGCGTCAGATCACCCAGAACACCCGCATTACCCACAAAAATATCGAGTTTGCCCCAGCGCTCATGGATTGAGGCGCCGAGATTATCGAGGCCGTCAAAATCCTTGAGGTCGGCGGGCACCAGGGTAGCCGTTCCGCCTGCGGCCTGGATCTCGTCATCGAGTTGTTCGAGCGCGCCTTGCGTTCGCGCCAGCGCAATCACATGCGCGCCCTCGCGGGCAAAGCCAAGGGCGATGGAACGGCCAATGCCGCGAGACGCGCCGGTTACAAGGGCGATGCGGCCTTCAAGTCTTTTGGATGTCATTATTCTGCTGCTTGTTCAATCAGGAGGGAGAGTTGCGATGGGCCGTTCGATTTGGCGTGAGCCCGGTCGGTCAGTTTTATTGGATAGGTCCCGGAGAAACAGGCATCACAATATTGTGGCATGTCGTTGTTACGCTTTGCCTCGCCAACAGCGCGGTAGAGCCCGTCGAGGCTGACAAAGGCCAGACTGTCCACGTTTATAACCCGTGCCATTTCCTCCACGTTCATCTGGTGTGCGAGGAGCTCTTCAGTCTCGGGTGTGTTGACGCCATAAAAACAGGAATTGGTCGTCGGGGGCGACGCGATGCGCATATGGACTTCCTTCGCGCCTGCCTCTCGCACCATCTGAACAATTTTTATTGAGGTCGTCCCGCGTACAATGGAATCGTCAATCAGAACGACTTTCTTGCCTTCGAGCTGGGCTCGCGAGGCGTTGTGCTTCAGCTTGACCCCGAGATGTCGGATCTGATCAGAAGGCTCAATGAAAGTTCGGCCGACATAATGGTTGCGAATGATGCCAAGCTCGAAGGGTATGCCGGATTCTTCCGCAAAGCCGATCGCAGCGGGGACCCCGGAGTCGGGGACCGGGATCACCATGTCGACGTCGCAGGCAGCTTCACGCGCCAGCTCACGGCCAATTTGCTTGCGCGCTTCATAGACACTCTGGTCGCCCATGGTGCTGTCGGGTCGCGCAAAATAGACATACTCGAAAACACAGAATTTACTCGGTGCAGGAGGGAAGGGGCGTCTGCTCTCCAGTCCATTTTCGGTGATGATGACCATTTCGCCAGGCTCAATATCGCGGACAAATTCAGCCCCGATGATATCGAAGGCACAGGATTCAGAAGCAAGCACCCAGCCCTGACCTTCATAGCGACCCAGCGCCAGCGGACGTACGCCCATCGGGTCCCGTACACCGATCATCTTCTTGTTGGTGATGGCAACAAGAGAATAAGCGCCTTCGACGCGCCTCAGAGCTCGGGATAACCTGTCCGCAATGGGCCCGGTCTCCATCCTGGCCGTAAGATGGATAATAGTTTCGGTATCGGATGTTGACTGGAAGATTGAGCCCTGGGCCACGAGCTCCGAACGCAGGGTTTCTGCATTGGTCAGATTTCCGTTGTGGGCGACGGCGATGCCGCCAGTGGCAAGATCGGCAAAGAAGGGCTGGATATTGCGTGTACCTGAGCCGCCGGCCGTTGAATAGCGCACGTGGCCGATGGCGCTGTCGCCGGAGAGTTGGTTGATGACTTTTTGCTTGGTGAACTGGTCACCGACAAGGCCGTGACGCCTGACAAGATTGAACCTCTCGCCGTCAAAGCTGCAGATGCCTGCACCTTCCTGGCCGCGATGCTGGAGCGCGTGCAGGCCCAGAGCCGTCAGGGCTGCCGCATCTGTGGTGCCGAAAATTCCGACAACGCCGCACTCTTCGTGCAGCTTGTCGTCGTCTAAAGGGTTGGATCCGTAAGAGATTTCGGTCTTGCTGCCCGGTTTTCCACCCTGTGAACCTTCAGAAGTCATCCATCGCCCGCGCTTTTGAAAAGTTTCTCGATCTCGTCTCGATCCCGGTCGCTATACCCCTTTTCGCCTTTGGGGTCACCACTGGAATTGCCCGGTGGTGGTTGTTTCTTTGGC
>CBFDBJ010000038.1:0-32270 GCA_965603015.1 uncultured Alphaproteobacteria bacterium | reverse complement strand
ATTTACGGTCTTTCACTTCTGACCCTTGTTCTGGCCGCCGCCCCCGCCGCCTTGATAGCGAAAAAAGATCGGACCGCTCTAGCTGATCTGCGCGGCCTGGCGCCGCTTCTCACTGGCCTTGGCATGATCGCCGTGCTGGGCATTTGGGGGGCGATCAGGCTTGCCGGGGCCTCTGGCGAGACGGTGGAAGGCGTCACCTTGCGCATTGTTCAGCCCTCCATCCCGCAGCGTGAAAAATGGAAACCGGAAAACCGCCGCGCGATCTTCCAGGACTATCTGCAGATGACGCAGGAGCCCGGTGAAGTCAGCCATGTAATCTGGCCTGAGTCTGCGATCCCGTTTTTTATCGATCGGGAGCCGGCGGTTCTTGAGGCCATTGGTCAATCGCTCATGCCAGGCAAGGTGCTGCTCACAGGCGCCGCTCGTATGCAGGTGGCACAAGATGGTGTTGAAGGCGGCAAGGGGCGCGCCTTCTTCAATGCCGTTCACATGATTAACTCTACAGGCGCCATTCAGGCGACCTATGACAAGCATCACCTGGTCCCCTTTGGCGAATATCTCCCTCTGGCAAGTTTGTTGCGCCGGCTCGGTCTGACGCCGCTGGTGCAAGCGGCTGGCGGATATTCGGCAGGGCCGGGCCCGCGCCTGCTTGATGTGCCCGGCGCCGGGCGGGTCATGCCGCTGGTCTGTTACGAGGTGATCTTTCCCGGGCAGATTTCGCAGAAGGTCAAGGAGCGTCCCGGCTGGATCCTGAATGTCACCAATGACGCCTGGTATGGCGACACCACAGGCCCGCGCCAGCATTTTACCCAGGCGCGGTTTCGCGCCATTGAGGAGGGGCTTCCTCTCATTCGCTCCGCCAACACGGGGATTTCTGCCATTTTTGATGGTTATGGACGGGTTCTGGACCGTCTTGATCTGGGTGAACGAGGCGTTCTCGACGGCCCGCTTCCTGCCGCTCTTGCGCCAACCTTGTATGCCAGGGCAGGGGATGCCGGTTTTTGGGCCTTGATGGTGTGCTTTTCTGCCTGGGTCGGGTCGCGGCGGCTGCGCCAGCGGTGATCATTGCCGCGATAATTTCAGACCATGGCGACACACCAAAGGTGCCAAACTCACACTGTGGCTGCTTTTCTTTGCCAAAATGCTGGATTGGTATACTATCGCCAACAACTACTGCAAGGAGAGGCATACCGGCTTCTCGCCCCAGGGGAACAAGTTGACTGAAAGGGCCCGCTGATGCCTGATTGGTGGTTGCGGACACGGCCCTGGTTCAGTTTGCGTTGTATCCAGGAGACTGAGCGCTGCGCTGAGGCATCGAAATAAAGCAAGGGAGAAGGGTAGAGACTGTGGAGAAAAAAGTTCCAAACCCCATTGATGTGCATGTGGGATCACGCGTTCGTTTGCGCCGCATGCTGGTCGGCATGAGTCAGGAAAAGCTGGGGGACATGCTCGGGCTTACGTTCCAGCAAGTGCAAAAATATGAAAAGGGTGCAAACCGGGTTGGCGCCAGTCGGCTCTATCAGATTTCGCGAATTTTGGGCGTTTCCGTTCAGTTCTTCTTTGATGATATGCCCGCCGCAGACGGCCAGGGCGAAATTTCCGAAGGCTCCACCTCGCCGTACGTTATGGACTTTGTCTCCAGTTCGGAGGGTCTTCAGCTCAATCGTGCGTTCACACGAATTGACGAACCGGCAGTGCGCAAAAAGCTGTTGGAGCTGGTCAAGGCTCTTGGCCCCGGTGCATAGGCCCTGCCAGGGCCATGAGTAAACGTCTGAGGTTATCCTCTCCGCTCTGGAACAAATCTGGTCCTGAACAACTATTATTAAGACAATTAACAATATTATGGCCTGTTGCCAGGTCGGTGAGAAACGCCTTGCGCTTGATGCAGCAGAGCGGCTAGTAAGGCCGTGGAACCGTGGTGCGCACAATCCGGCGCGCCGACAAGCCCAATAACCACTTTATTGAGGGATCCCTATCTCATGTCCAATTCCTTTTTGTTTACCTCCGAGAGCGTCTCCGAAGGCCATCCTGACAAGGTCTGCGACCGCATTTCCGATGCTGTTGTTGACGTTTTTCTTGCTGCTCAGCCTGACGCCCGGGTTGCTGTTGAAACCCTGACCACGACCAACAAGATTGTATTGGCTGGCGAGGTCCGCGGCCCCGAAGCCATTACCAAAGAAATTCTTGAGGAAGTGGCCCGCGAAGCGGTGCGCGACATCGGCTATGAGCAGGAAGGCTTCCATTGGAAGAACGCTTCGGTCGACGTCTATGTTCACTCCCAGTCCGCCGATATTGCCATGGGTGTGGATTCATCCGGTAACAAGGACGAAGGCGCCGGCGACCAGGGCATCATGTTTGGCTATGCCTGCAAGGAGACTCCGGAATTGATGCCGGCAGCCATCCAGTACTCCCATGCCATCCTGCGTGATATGGCTGCCGCCCGTCATGCCGGGACACATCCCCATTTTGGCCCTGATTCAAAAGCTCAGGTCACCCTGGAATATGTCCATGGTCAGCCCGTGCGCGCGACCTCGGTGGTTGTCTCCACGCAGCATGCCGCAGGCGTCACTCAGGAAGAAATTCGTGAGCTGGTGCGCCCCTTTGTTGTTGATGTTCTGCCCGATGGCTGGATGTGCGCCGAAGAAGACCTTTACGTGAACCCGACCGGGCAGTTTATCATCGGCGGTCCCGACGGCGACGCCGGTTTGACCGGGCGCAAGATTATTGTTGATACCTATGGCGGATCAGCGCCCCATGGCGGCGGTGCCTTTTCCGGCAAGGACCCAACGAAAGTTGACCGCTCTGCCGCCTATGCGGCGCGCTATCTGGCCAAAAACGTGGTCGCCGCCGATCTTGCCGACCGCTGCACCATCCAGCTTGCCTATGCCATCGGCGTTTCAAAGCCCTTGTCGGTCTATGTCAATTTGCACGACACCCACAAGACAGATGAGTCCAGATTGCCAGCCTCCTTGCAGGAAGTCATGGATCTGTCGCCGCGCGGCATTCGAGAACACCTCGGCCTTAACCGTCCGATCTATGCCCGCACCGCAGCATACGGACATTTTGGCAGAACCCCGGACGACGACGGCGGATTCTCGTGGGAGCGCACCGACATTGCGGCCAGGCTCAAGTCTCTTCAGGCCTGATTTTCACCGCCAAAACTTGAGGCCCTCTTGAGCGACAAGTCCTCCCAAAGGCCCCCTCGAAGGTCTCCCCAAAGGCCTGGGCAAAAGCCTGTCAGGAAGAATTCGGGACAAAACCCTGATGAACCCTTTGGCGGCTTTGGCAAGACCTTCGGGCGGCGCAAGGGGCGGCCCCTGCGCGCCCATCATGCCAGCCTGGTAGAGGAGCTGCTGCCGCAGATCGAGATCACGTTACCGTCGGGGCCGTCCGGTGAAGTTGATGTTGTACCCGAGAGCCTTGATCCCTTCAGTCTCTTTGGCACGACGCCGCCAAGGGAAATCTGGCTTGAAGTCGGCTATGGCGGCGGCGAGCACCTCGCCGGGCAGGCGGCCGCCAACCCGGATGTTGGCATCATCGGCTGCGAGTTTTTCACCGCCGGGGTCGGCAAGATGCTGGCCCATCTGGAAGCATTGGAGATTTCCAACGTGCGGCTGTTTACCGGCGATGCGCGGCAGCTTTTGGCCTGCCTGACCGCGTCGTCCTTGACCCGCATTTTCGTGCTCTATCCCGACCCCTGGCCAAAACTGCGCCATGAGCGTCGCCGCTTCATATCACCGTGGGCTGTGTCTGAATTTGCCCGCCTGGTCGCAACCGGCGGTGTGGTCCGTGTGGTCAGCGATATCCCGGTTTACTGCCGCTGGACGCTGCAGCATTTCGGCGCTGACGCGCGATTTTCCTGGCAGGCTGAAGGCCCGGGTGACTGGCGTGAGCCGCCGGAAGACTGGGTTTCCACCCGCTATGAGGCCAAAGCCTTGAGGGAGGGCCACACCCCGGCCTATCTGGACTTTCGCCGGCGTGAAGAAACTCTTTGCAGCGCAGACCCGTTGTCTGTATAAAGTGCCCATTAAATTTTGTTTGGAAGCGAAAGCTTCAAGATGAAGTGGGCTGCGGCCCGCTTTTTTTTGTACCTGCTTTCAGGAGCCCGGGTTACCGCCTAATGCCAGAACAGACAGACCAGTCAGAACAAACAGCGTCGCAAAAGGCCGAATTTGTGCGCCTCAGCGCCGGGCGTTCACCGCTTGAGCAAAGCCTCGCGGCCCTCGCCGAGCCAATTGTCGAGGCCGCCGGGTTCGAGCTGGTTCGCGTGCGCATTACCGGCGGCGATCAGATGGTGGTACAGTTTATCGCCGAGCGCGCTGATCGGACGATGAACGTCGATGATTGTGCAACGGTTTCGCGGGCCCTGTCTGAGGTCTTTGATGAGGAAGACCCGATTGGTGAAGAATATACTCTTGAAGTTTCCTCACCGGGCATTGCGCGCCCGCTGACCCGGATGAAAGACTTTGAAGATTTTAAAGGCCATCTCATCAAGGCCGAGCTGATCGAAGCGCTCGATGGCCGCAAACGATTTCGCGGTATTCTCGACGGTATCGAAGATGGTCATGTTATGATTGCCGATGCCGACAGTGAAAGTGATGATGACCAGGAAATGGTCTGGGGTCTGCCCTTTGAGGCAATTGCCGAAGCGCGGCTTGTTATGACCGATGATCTGGTGGCTGCCCATACACCCAAAGAGCAAGCGGGTGAGGAATTCCTGCAGGACCCAAAGCGTAAAGCCCGTGGGGCAAAATAAATACCGAAACGGTGTCTTCGCGATGAAGGTGCCCGAGTTTGACAGTGGAGAAATGAAATGTCGACGACAGCTGTAAGTGCAAACAGGTTGGAACTTCTGCAAATCGCTGATGCGGTTGCGCGTGAAAAATCCATAGATCGCGAAGTGGTGCTGGAAGCCATGGAAGACGCTATTCAGAAAGCGGCACGGTCTCGCTACGGTATCGAGCATGAAATCCGCTCACAGATTGATCGTAAGTCCGGTGAAATTAACCTGACCCGCGCCATGGAAGTGGTCGAGACGGTTGAAAATGCGGCCGTTGAAATGTCCCTGAAAGATGCCCACGCCTTGAACCCGAACGCCGAGGTTGGCGATCAGATCCATGAGCCGCTTCCGCCGGTTGATTTTGGCCGCATCGCCACGCAGACCGCCAAACAGGTCATCATGCAAAAGGTGCGTGATGCAGAACGCGAGCGTCAATATGAAGAGTTCAAGGACCGCGTTGGCGAGATCATCCACGGTTCGGTCAAGCGGGTTGAATATGGCAATGTGATTGTCGACCTGAGCCGCGGCGAAGCCATTGTCCGGCGCGATGAACTCTTGCCACGCGAAAGTTTTCGCACCCAGGACCGGATCCGGGCCTATATTGTCGATGTCCGGCGCGAGCAGCGGGGCCCGCAGATTTTTCTGTCGAGAAGCCACCCGGATTTCATGGCGAAACTTTTTGCTCAGGAAGTTCCGGAAATCTATGACGGCATCATCGAAATCAAGGGCGTTGCGCGCGATGCGGGCAGTCGGGCCAAGATTGCGGTGGCCTCCAACGAAGGGTCAATTGATCCGGTCGGCGCCTGCGTCGGCATGCGTGGCAGCCGGGTTCAGGCTGTCGTGAATGAGCTTCAGGGCGAGAAGATCGATATTATACAATGGTCGCCTGATCCTGCGACCTTCATCGTCAATGCGCTCGCCCCGGCCGAAGTGGTCAAGGTGGTCCTTGATGAAGATGCAGAGAAAATCGAGGTTGTCGTTCCTGATGACCAGCTGTCACTGGCCATTGGCCGGCGTGGTCAAAACGTGCGCCTCGCCTCTCAGCTTTCCGGTTGGGATATTGATATCCTGACCGAGGCAGATGAATCAGATCGCCGTCAGGAAGAGTTCCGTGTACGCAGCGAACTCTTCATGGGGGCTCTTGATGTTGATGAAGTGATTGCACAGCTTTTGACATCCGAAGGCTTTACTGACATGGACGAAGTCGCCTATGTGGAGCTTGAGGAGCTGTCCGAGATTGATGGTTTTGACGAGGAAACGGCGGTGGAATTGCAGACTCGGGCCCGCGAATATCTCGGCGCACAGGCTGCCGCCAGCGAAAACCGGCGTATTGAACTTGGTGTTGAGGACAATGTCGCCGCAATCGAGGGTCTCTCGGCCCAAATGCTTGTTGCCCTTGGGGAAAATGACGTAAAAACCCTTGAGGACCTGGCTGGCTGTGCCACTGATGATTTGCTCGGATGGAACGAAGTGGTTGATGGCGAGCGCAAACACATGGACGGCGCGCTGGAAAGCTTTGGCATGGCGGCCGATGAAGCCAACGGGTTCATCATGGCTGCCCGTGTTGCTGCCGGATGGTTCACCCAGGAAGAGCTGGATGCGATGAACGCGCCGGAAGAGGAAGAAGAAGTAGAAGGTGAAGTGTCCGGGGAGGTTTGATGGAGTGACCCTGTTGGTCGTATTGGCCGCCGCGGCCGCATTGATTGAAAGAGGCTTCCTCTGTGACACGTCCGGATCAACCAGATACTGGCAAGAGCCCGGCCGATCGCAAGGCGGATGATCGCAAGACGCCCGACCTCAGGCCGCCGGGCCAAAAGAGAATTGAACGGAAAAAGACGGGTCGTAAAAAAAAGCCGCGCACCGGTGCGCGGGCCCCGGCGAGCCTGGTTCCGGAGAGAAAATGTATTGTTTCCGGCCTGCCCGCACCCAGGGATCGACTGATCCGGTGCGTTGTTGGCCCTGATGACGAAATTGTTCCGGATCTGTCAGAGAAGTTGCCTGGCCGCGGGCTCTGGGTGATGGCCGACCGGTCAACGATTGAAAAGGCGGTCGCCAAGGGCTCGTTTGCCCGCGCCGCCCGCGCAAGGGTCAAGGCTGCACCCGATCTGGCAGCCCGCATTGAGGAACTTTTGGTGGCGCGGGTGATCCATCAAATTGGTTTGGTCCGAAAGGCGGGATCCGCGCTAAATGGCTATGAAAAGGTTGTGGATTGTATTGAAAAGGGCCGCGCTGCTGTGCTCCTTGAAGCTGCTGACGGGGCGGCAGATGGACGCAACAAGCTGGTCAGGCAGGTAAAAAAGCGAAATGAGGGGCATAAACAGCTGATTCATGTGGTCGGATTGCTGAATTCTGCCGAATTGAGTTTGGCTTTTGGTCATCAACATGTGATACATGCAGCCCTGAAATCGGCCCCGGTCACTAAAATGGCCTTGCGTGATCTCGAGCGGCTGGCGGGATTCAGGCCAATGGTCCCTCCATCCTGGAATATGCCGGACGGCAGTCTGACAGACGACAGGGTTGCGGACTCTGAAGAGAATGATGGAAGAGAAGCCCGATCAGCGGGCGAAAGGAACGAATGAGCGATTCGAATCAGACACCTGAAAAGCCCGCAAGTGGCCGTAAGCCGCTTTCGCTCAAAGGCGTCAAAGTTGCCGGTGGAACAGTCCGCCAGAATATCTCCCACGGGCGTTCAAAAGCGGTGGTGGTTGAGAAACGGCGCAAGCGTGTCGTGGCGCCCAAGGATGGCTCGGCAAAACCGGCTCCGGAAGAAAAGCCGGTCGAAGTCGTTGAAAAGGTCGTTGTCCAGGCTCCGCCTCCGGTGGAGACCACGGATGCTGCCGGCCACACCCTGACGCCGAGTGAGCAGGCCGCGCGCGCCAGAGCTCTTGAGGGCGCCCAGTTACGCGCCGATGAGGATAGCCGCCTCTCTGCTGAACGCGCTAAAGAAGAAGCGCGTCTTGATGCTGAAATGGCCGCAAACCGGGTCGAAGATGAAAAGCGCGCCGACGTAGAACAGGTCGAAAATCAAAAGCGCGCGGCTGAAGAAGAAAAACAAAAGGCTGAGGAGGCGGCGCGTCTGGAAGCGGAGCGTATTGCGACGCAGGAAGCGGCTCTGTCGACCGAGGAAGCCGGAACCCACGGCCGCAAGCAGCGCCCTGAAGAAAATGATCTGGGGGGCAGGGTCAAGAAGAAGCAGCTGGCGACCAAGCCCGCAACCCGGACGCGTGGTGAACCACAGCGCCGTCGCGGCAAGCTGACCATTCAGACCGCTCTGGATGATCGGGATCGCACACGCTCACTGGCCGCTGTAAAGCGCCGCCGGGAGCGTGAACGTCGCGCCCTGCTTGGGCTCGACACGGCGCCGGAGAAAGTGATCCGCGAAGTCGTCATCCCGGAGGCTATCACGGTGCGCGAACTGGCAGACCGGATGGCAACCCGCGTCGTCGACGTCATCAAGGTCCTGATGAAACAGGGCAACATGGCCGCCCACGAAGATTTGCTTGATCCCGATACCGCGCAGCTTATTGCCGAGGAATTTGGTCACAAGGTACGCCGCGTTGCGGAATCCGACGTGGAAGAAGGTCTGAAAGACTTTGATGATACCGAGGAGGACCGTTTGCCCCGTGCACCGGTCGTCACCGTTATGGGTCACGTCGATCACGGCAAGACATCCCTGCTTGATGCTCTGCGCCAATCAGACGTCGTCACCGGCGAGGCCGGCGGCATCACCCAGCATATTGGGGCCTATCAGGTGAGCCTCGAATCCGGCAACAAGATCACCTTCCTCGACACACCGGGTCATGCGGCCTTTACCGCCATGCGGGCGCGCGGCGCGGAAGTCACGGACATTGTTGTTCTTGTCGTCGCCGCCGATGACAGCGTCATGCCGCAAACCGTCGAAGCGATCAATCACGCACTGGCTGCCGAAGTGCCAATCATTATTGCCATCAACAAGATGGACAAGCCTGGCGCCAATGCTGACAAAGTCCGCCAGGATCTCTTGCAGCATGAAATTGTCGTTGAAGAAATGGGCGGTGAGATTCAAACCGTGGAAGTTTCGGCCATGACAAAAATGGGCCTCGACAAGCTGGAAGAAGCGATCATGCTTCAGGCAGAAATTCTCGAGCTCAAGGCCAATCCGAACCGCCCGGCTGTCGGGTCTGTTGTTGAGGCGAAACTGGACAAGGGGCGCGGCCCCGTCGCGACAGTTCTGGTCGAGGCTGGCACGCTGCGCACCGGGGATATTTTTGTCGCCGGCAAGGAATATGGCCGTGTCCGGGCGCTCGTCAATGACCGCGGTCAGACAGTTGATGAAGTCGGACCCGCTATTCCCGCTGAAGTCCTCGGGCTGAATGCAACGCCTCTGGCAGGAGACGACTTTGTGGTTGTCGAAACCGAAGGGCGTGCCCGCGAGATCGCTGAATATCGTCAGCGCAGGGAAAAAGAAGATCGGGCAACCGCTCAGACCACAAAACGCGGCTCGCTTGAGCAAATGCTTGATCAACTCAAGGAAGGCGAGACAGCAGAGCTCCCCATTCTCGTGCGCGGCGATGTGCAGGGTTCGATTGAAGCTATCATCGGCTCGCTTGATAAACTGGGAACAGACGAAGTGCGCGCGCGCGCGATCCATGCCGCACCAGGCGGGATCACCGAGTCAGACGTCATTCTGGCCCGCGCCTCCAACGCGCCGATCATCGGCTTTAATGTTCGCGCCAACAATCAGGCTCGCGACCTGGCACGTCAGGAAGGCGTCGAGATTCGCTACTATTCTGTCATTTACGATCTTGTTGATGACATCAAGGCAGCGATGTCCGGACTTCTGTCGCCGACACTGCGCGAGACCTTCTTTGGTAACGCGGAAATTCTCGATGTCTTCAACATCACCAGGGTTGGCAAGGTTGCCGGCTGTAAGGTGACCGAAGGCACGGTCCGCCGGGGTGCCAAAGTGCGGCTCATTCGCGATTCAGTGGTTGTTCACGAAGGCACGCTGTCGACGCTCAAGCGCTTCAAGGACGAAGTGCGCGAAGTGGCCGTTGGTCAGGAATGTGGCATGGCCTTCGAGAACTATCAGGACATCCAGAAGGGTGACGTCATCGAGTGCTTCGACATCGAAGAGATTGCCCGGTCACTCTAGACCATTTTCGAGATCGAAATGGTCTTGCAGGGTCGCGACTGCGGCCCGGCGCTTATGCGCCGCCCCGCGGAGCCGCGCGCTTTCAGCGCACTGGCGTGAGCGAAAATCGAGAGTAGCGCTGCCCCGCTAACTGCGATCATCAAGTTAACTGTGATCATGACGCCGGCTTGCACCTGCCGCGAAAGGTCCCATAATAAGCCTGACCGCGCCAATTCATGGCGCGGACGCAGCGAGCGGGGGCGTGATGAGCGAAGCGGGTCTCAAACTGGGTTACAAACTGAACCGGGACGATTATTGGTCCGCGCAGGTGCGTATTCTGCGTCAGGGTCCGTGGCGCGCCGTGACGGTCGCCCTCGGTCTGTGGATGATCTCCATTCTCGTCGGCAGCTTTTATGTCATGCAGACAGGCCCGAAATGGACCCTTGTCGAAAGTGTCTATGCAGGGCTCTACGGCGCTTTGGGTCTCACCCTGTTTTCTGCGATCGCGATGCGCTTCGTCGGGCGCTTCAGATTGAACCGCGCCCTGCGCCATTCGGACGCCGGGCCGCTCGCCCCGACCACGCTCGAAGTGGGTGCAGAAGGTATTTCCTGGGCCGATGGCACCGTTCAGACCCGATACGCCTGGTCCGCCATTGAGCGGGTCGAAGTCACCGGACGCCTTGTTCTGCTCTATTCAAGCCCGGTTCAGGCGATCATGATCCCGCGCCGGGTCTTTGGCGGCGACGAGGCCATGCTGGCCTTTGTCGCCTCGGCGCGTGAAAACATCAGCGCCGCGCACACAATGCGCCAGAGAAGGTGATAGAGAAGGCGACAGGCCGGACTGATCGCCCGAAAAGGATGCGTTCTTGACGCGGTGCGCTCAGGTCTGTAGAGCACACCCTCCTTCTTGCCCCTCATCAATCCAGTGCGCGCGGCAAAACAGTAACGTGGACCAATGCCCGGAAACCAGAAAAATTCAAGACGCGGAGCGGCCAGAAATTCCAGCGCGCGCGGGCCGGGCCAGAGGCAATTGCGTGTCGGCGAGGTGGTCCGCCATGCCCTTGCCGATCTGCTGAGGCGAGAGCCCTTGCGCGATCCGGTGATAAAAGGCATCTCCATTACCGTGTCCGAGGTGAGGGTTTCTGCGGACCTTCGCCATGCAAAGGTTTTCTGCGCACCGCTGGCCGGCGAAAATCAGGATGAAGTGATCAAGGTCCTCAATCGCTCTGCCGGCTATATGCGCAAGCTGCTGGGCGATGAGTTGACTCTTAAATACACCCCCGAGCTTGCCTTTGTGCTTGATCTCTCCTTCGATGAGGCAACCCGTATCAATGCGCTTCTGGCCACCGATCAGGTCAGCGGCGACGTTGCGGCGCCTGATGAGGCCCCCGAGACCCCCGAGACCCCCGAGGCCCCCGGAGACCGAGACCCCGAGGATGCTGAAGAGGAGTAGCCGGTATGGCAAAGAAGGCGCGCGGGCTTCCCATCAACGGCTGGGTCATTGTCGACAAACCCCTCGGCGTGACCTCGACACAGGTCGTCAGCCGGGTGCGCCGGGTGTTCGATGCCAGAAAAGGCGGCCACGGCGGCACCCTGGACCCTCTGGCCTCGGGTATTTTGCCCATAGCGCTTGGCGAGGCCACCAAGACGATGCCGATGATCCAGGGTGCCAGCAAGGGCTACCGCTTCAAGATCCGCTGGGGCGCCGAGACTGACACTTGCGATCTGGAAGGCAAGGTAGTGGAAACCTCGGGTCATCGCCCTGATGAGCACGAGGTCCGCGCCATGCTCCCGGCCTTTATCGGCACCATCGATCAAACCCCGCCAATCTTCTCCGCCATCAAGGTGGATGGCGAGCGCGCCTATGATCTGGCCCGGCGCGGCGAGGCGGTCGAGCTCAAATCCCGCAAGGTCGATATTTATGACTTCAAACTCACCGAATGGCCAGAGACCGATCAGGATGAGGGAGACGCAGAGTTCGAAATCACCTGTGGATCTGGCACCTATGTCCGCTCGCTGGCCCGCGATTTTGCGCGCGAACTGGGGACTTTTGGCCATGTCTCCTCGCTCAGGCGCACATTTGTTGGTGCTTTCGATGAAACCCGCTCGATTTCGCTGGAAAAGCTGGAGGCGTTGGGGCATGGTGCGCGCGCTTTCGAGCACCTTCTGCCCGTTGAGACCGCGCTGGACGACATCCCGGCACTGGCCGTAACGGCAGAGGAATCCGCCCGGATCAAGCGTGGCCAGGAAGTGGTCATGGTCGGTCGGGCACTCATCAGGGGATGCGAACCCCAGGTCCTTTCCAACAGATCAGCATTTGAGCCGGTCTGGGCGAAGACCGGACGCGGCGAAGACGTCGAACCGGTGGCCCTTGGACGCATCACAGGCGGACGGTTCCGCCCGACCCGTGTTTTTAATCTGGACCCGGATGCCTCATAAGGCAAAAGGCCAATACTTCAGGAGTAGATCGATGTCGATCACAAGTGAGCGCAAGGATGCGCTGGTTAAAGAATATGCCACCAAAGACGGTGACACAGGGTCCCCGGAAGTTCAGGTCGCGATTTTGACCGAACGGATCACAAATCTTACAGATCACTTCCGGTCGCACGCCAAGGATAACCATTCACGGCGCGGACTTCTCAAAATGGTTTCGCAGCGCCGGCGGCTTTTGGACTATGTGAAGTCCAAAGACGATGCCCGCTATGCGGATCTCATCAAGCGTCTCGGATTGCGGCGCTAATTCTAAAACGGAACTCAAATATGGAACCAGCGATCCAAACCGGATTTACCTGTTGGTTCACCTGGCCACCTGGCCAAAAGGGCGTATGCGTATCACTTTGATCTCGCAGGCGCACGCTTATGGCATCCTGCAATACGGCGGGATGCGAATTTTAAGGAAATAAAGAATGTTCAAAATAACAAAGAAAACTATCCAATGGGGCGGCCGTGAGTTGACCCTTGAAACGGGCCATGTGGCACGTCAGGCCGATGGCGCAGTGCTTGCGACCTACGGCGACACAACGGTTCTCGCGACGATCGTCTCGGACAGGCACCCCAAGCCAAACCTCGATTTCTTCCCGCTGACCGTCAATTATCAGGAAAAGTATTTCGCCGCAGGCAAGATCCCTGGTGGCTTTTTCAAGCGTGAAGGGCGTCCGACTGAAAAGGAAACGCTGACCTCTCGCCTGATTGATCGGCCCATTCGTCCGCTCTTCGTCAAGGGCTTCAAGAACGAGACCCAGGTCATCATCACCTGTATGAGCCATGACCTTGAAAATGATCCCGATATCCTCGGCCTGGTCGCAGCCTCTGCGGCCCTGACCATTTCCGGCGTTCCCTTCCAGGGGCCGATCAGTGGCGCCCGCGTCGGGTACATCGATGGTGAATACAAGCTGAACCCGCTGATTGATGATCTGCCCGAAAGCGACCTCGACCTCATTGTCGCGGGAACCAAGGATGCGGTTCTCATGGTGGAATCAGAAGCCTCCGAGCTTTCTGAAGATGTTATGCTGGGCGCCGTGATGTTTGGTCATCGTGAAATGCAGCCGGTTATCGACATGATTGTCGATATGGCAGAAGAATGTGCCAAGGAGCCATGGGACTTCCAGCCGCCGGATCTGTCTTCCCACGAAGCGCAAATCCGCGAGCTTGCCGAAGACGGTCTTCGCGCCGCCTATGCCGAGCAGGTCAAGCAGGTCCGTCAGGAAAAGATCTCCGAAGCCAAGAAGGCTGCAAAGGCCGCTCTTGCTGAAGGCGAAACCGAGCTGTCCGACAACGATATCGGCGGTCTCCTCAAGGGTCTGGAAAGCGACATTGTGCGCAACTCGATCCTTGACACAAGCTCGCGGATTGATGGTCGCGACCTCTCTACGGTCCGTCCCATTGTTGCCGAAACCGGCGTTCTGCCCCGCACCCACGGATCATCGATCTTCACGCGCGGCGAAACACAGGCTTTTGTTGTCACGACCCTGGGGACAGGCGACGACGAGCAGCTCATTGATGCTCTCGCCGGAACCTACCGTGAGAGCTTCATGCTGCACTATAACTTCCCGCCGTTCTCGGTTGGTGAAACGGGCCGTACAGGCTTTACCGGTCGCCGTGAAGTTGGCCACGGCAAGCTTGCCTGGCGCGCGCTCAAGGCAGTTCTTCCGCCTAAGGACGAGTTCCCTTACACCATCCGGAACGTTTCAGAGATCACCGAGTCAAACGGGTCGTCCTCCATGGCGACCGTATGTGGTGCCTCTCTTTCCATGATGGATGCGGGCGTTCCGCTGAAGCGCCCGGTTGCCGGGATTGCCATGGGCCTCATCAAGGAAGGTGAGCGCTTTGCCGTGCTCTCCGATATTCTTGGCGACGAGGATCACCTCGGCGACATGGACTTTAAAGTGGCCGGAACCTCCGAGGGGATTACCTCCCTTCAAATGGACATCAAGATCACCGGCATCACCGAAGAGATCATGCAAGTCGCGTTGACACAGGCCAAGGGCGGCCGCATGCATATCCTTGACGAAATGAACAAGGATATCGGCGAAGCGCGGCCGGAACTTGGTGAATATGCCCCGCGCATTGAAACCATCAAGATCCCGGTCGACAAGATCCGCGACGTTATCGGTGCCGGTGGCAAGGTGATCCGCGAGATCGTCGAAGTCACAGGCGCCAAGGTCAATGTTGAAGACGACGGTACTGTGAAAGTGGCGTCCTCCGATGGCCCGTCCATCGAGGCGGCCCTGAAGTGGATCCGTTCGCTCACAGCCGAGCCTGAAGTCGGCGTGATCTACGAAGGCAAGGTCGTCAAGGTCGTCGACTTCGGCGCGTTCGTGAACTTCTTCGGTCCAAAAGACGGCCTCGTTCACATCTCCCAGCTCGCCCCGGGCCGGGTCGAGAAGGTCTCCGATGTGCTCTCCGAAGGCCAGAAAGTCTGGGTCAAGCTGATGGGCTTCGATGATCGCGGCAAGGTCCGCCTGTCGATGAAAGTCGTCGATCAGGAAACCGGCAAGGAAATCGAAGCCGCTTAAGGCGCAGTGATTTTCTAAAGGAATTGAAGGGGCTCTCGGAAACGAGGGCCCCTTTTTATTGATTGATTTCAGGCGTCCCGCCGTACCGGGTGACCCACAAGCCACTTGGTCGTTTGCCCTCCTTCGCAAAAGCCGCTACTTTTTGCCAAACCCAAAAACTCTTCAAAAAACTCTCCAAAAAACTCGCAAGGAACAACACATGCAATATGACGACGTGATCCTCGGTCGCCGCAGCATCCGAGGCTATAAACCCGATCCGGTGCCAAAGGCTTTGATCGAGGAAATCCTGACCCTGGCGATGCGCGCGCCATCGTCGATGAACACGCAGCCGTGGAACTTTTACGTCGTCACCGGGCAGCCCCTGAACCGCATTCGCGCCGGCAATACCGAGCGCAACCTGGCAGGCGTCCCGCACTCGCGCGAGTTCCGCATTGGCGGCGCTTTCGCCGGCAAACACCGCGACAGGCAGGTCGGTGTCGCCAAGCAATTGTTCGGCGCCATGGGGATCGCCCGCGAGGATAAAGAGGGGCGGCAGGACTGGGTGCTGCGCGGCTTTCGCCAGTTCGACGCACCGGTGTGTGTGATCGTGACCTATGACAAGGAGCTGGACGGCAGCGACGATACGCCGTTTGATTGCGGCGCCGTGGCGACCGCGCTGGTCAACGCCGCCTGGTCGCGCGGGCTGGGCACCGTGATCAACAGTCAGGGCATCATGCAGTCGCCTGTGGTGCGCGAGCACGCCGGCATCGCCGATGATCAGATCATCATGAAAAGCATCGCGCTCGGCTGGCCCGATGAAACCTTTCCCGCCAACGCCGTCATTTCGCAGCGCAAAAGCATCGAAGAGGCGACAACCTTCGTCGGCTTCGAAGACTAGCTGCGCGTCCCGGGCGCCCACCATCAAGGATGCGACATGCAAGTCATTACGCCTCATAGCAACGCCTGGTACGACCGACTGAGCGGCCAGCAGGACGGCTACTCCTATCCATGGCAATCGACCCTGGGGTCAGGTGATGGAGAATCCGCATATTTGGAGCTTGCCCACGACCACCTTTCGACAAACACCTCAGTGCTTGACGCTGGATGTGGGCACGGCACTGTCGCACTTGATTTGGCGCCGCTGTGCCACTGGGTTATCGGTTATGACCGTGTGGAAGCCTATATTCAGATCGCAGAAAAAAGCCGCGCCGCCCGGAAAATTCAAAACGTCAGTTTCATCTGTCATGACTCACACAAGACAGTGAATGAAGGAGAGGTCAGGGTTCCAGCACAAGACAACTCCATTGATCTTGTCATTTCGAGGCGCGGCCCAACCCATTGGATCGAGGATGTCAGACGGTTTTGCAGGCGAGGCGCCACTCTGATCCAGTTGAACCCGATGGGCAGGAGTGAAGTGCCAGTGTGGAACAAGGCTCTTCCGACGCCTCTTCAGCTCCCTGCACCGGACGCCGCGGAGGCAAACGCGATTGTCGATGTCATTGAGCGCCGCCTTGCAGGGGCGGGACTTTGCATTCATAGCGCCTGGACCTTTGACGTACCTGAGTGGTTCCACACGCCGGTGGATTTATACAAATTCCTGACGTTTGGAGAAGACCCGAAGTCTGTCCCCGCCTGGGCGGCCGTCGAAGACGATTTGGAACGTCTGTTTGGATATTACTCAGGGACAAAGGGTCTTGAAGGTCGTCAACGCCGTTTCCTGTGGAAGGCCACAGTTTCCTGATTCCTGTGAAGTTTGTTTCGGATCAAGCTGATGGGTTACCCGGACTCCTTGCGACCGTGGCAAGGTGCGCCTGTCGATGAAAGTCGTCCATCCGGAACTTGGCGAGGAAATCGCAAAGGGAGAAAAGGCCAGCTAGGTCCCTTCAACCGGTAGAACTATCAAAGGGGCTCTCATCCGAGGGCCCCTTTTTTCTTGAAAGCTCAATGGCTTCCTCACGTCCGCTCTTGAGCAAGAAGCAGCCGCATTAACGCCGCCTGATAGAGTCTGAAATTAGCCGAGGCGGACATTCAAAAGCCATCCCGAGTCCCCTTACCAATACACAATGAGGCGTCCAACCCGTCGTGAGTGAGTTGTTTCTCTTTCCGACTCCAGATATGTTCTCTCGAGCTTTGGTACAGCTGATGAAGGCGCCCACAGAAATGATCCTGCTATTACTCTATCTGATGCTAGCCATTGTCATTTCCTTCTTCTGTTCAATTGCCGAAGCGGTTTTGCTTTCGGTACGACCGTCCTATGTGGCATCGCTTGAGCGAAGAAGTCGCAGTGGGGCGAAGGCACTAAAGAAGCTACGCGGCAACCTTGACCGACCGCTTGCTGCCATCCTGACCGCGAACACCATCGCTCATACCGTGGGGGCGGCAGGCGTGGGGGCGCAGTCTGCCGTAGTGTTCGGCAGCGAGTTTCTGGGCATTACGTCAGCTGTTCTTACGCTGCTTATTCTGGTGTTCTCGGAGATCATACCGAAAACAATCGGCGCCACTTATTGGCAGCAGCTTGCCCCGCTCTTCGGCGTATTGATCGACGGTCTCACGAGACTCCTGCTTCCGTTTGTCTGGATGTCGGAGAAACTCACCCGCCTGCTTTCGCGTTCGGGAAGGGGTGCCTCCACGTTCACCCGCGATGAAATGGAGGCGATGGCGGAAATCGGCGCCGAAGAAGGTTTGCTCGAGGCCAAGGAACTCAAGATTGTCAGCAACCTGATGCGCCTGCACCACCTGTCGGTGCGGGATATCATGACACCGCGTCCGGTCGTGTTTTCCGTGTCGGGGGACATGTCCGTCCAGGCGTTCTTCACTGAACATTCGGAAAAGCCGTTTTCACGCATCCCCCTCTATGGAGCGGATGTGGATGATGTAGTGGCCTATATCCTCAAATCGGATCTACTGATCGCCCAGGCAAAGGACCAGTTTGACCGACCACTCTTCGATTTCAAACGGGCCTTTATCATGATGCCCGATACGGTCTCGGCGTCGGATACCTTCGATCGACTGATGCACGAAAAGGCCCATATCGCCCTCGTCATAGACGAGTATGGCACCATCCAGGGCCTGGTGACCCTCGAGGATGTGGTCGAGACCCTGATCGGCCTGGAGATCACCGACGAGCTCGACCGAGTCGAAGACATGCAGGCCCTCGCCCACAAGCGCTGGCGTGAACGGATGGAAGCCATCGGGATCGACCCGGACAGCATTGAACGAACTGGCGCCGACCGGGATTCAGTATTGGGCAAACAGCAGTGATTTGTCAGAACTGACAGGCCAGGAAAGTAAGATTACGATCTGCCCACAAGTCACGAGCCTTGTTGGTACCTTCAGATGTCAAACTGTGAATTGGAGGGCAACCCTTGCATCAGTCCGAGTTGTTATACGACGTCCTGATCTTCCTTCTGGCTGCTATCGTTGTTGTAACCGCGTTCCAGCGCCTGAAGACCAGCCCGATTATTGGGTATCTCGTGGCTGGTGCCTTGATTGGCCCATACGGACTGTCCGTTATCCGTGAGTCGGAAAGCGCACATGCTCTGGCCGAGTTTGGTGTCGTTTTTCTTCTCTTCATGATTGGTCTCGAGTTTTCGCGGGATCGACTGAATGCTCTTGCCAAACTGGTTTTTGGACTTGGCGGACTTCAGGTCGTTGTGACGGGGTTGATTATTGGAGGAATGGCGGCTTACCTGGGAGCGTCGCCCGAGGGAGCCATAATCATTGGTGCTGGCCTTGCGCTGTCATCAACGGCTTTCGTTCTCCAGTTGCTGGTAGAACGGGGGGAAAGGACAACGCCTTATGGCAATACATCCTTCGCCATCCTTTTATTCCAGGACCTGGCCATTGTCCCTCTGCTCATGCTGGTTACGCTCTTTGGTGGAGACTACGAGTCATTCTGGATGGCTATGGGTCTTGCTATTTTGGAGGCGACGGTTGTTTTGGTTTTGGTTGTCGTTATCGGGCGCCTGATTCTGAGGCCAACCTTCAGAATTGTCGCGGACACACAAAGCTCGGAACTGTTTGTCGCAACCACTCTGCTTGTTATCCTGGGTACAGGCTGGCTTCTGACTCTCGTTGACGTTTCAATGGTACTTGGGGCTTTCCTTGCGGGCCTCCTGCTTTCCGAAACGGAATACAAACATCAGATTGAATCTGACATTCGTCCTTTCAAGGGGATATTGCTTGGTCTGTTTTTCATGACCGTAGGCATGTCGATTGATACTTCATTGGTTCTGGGCCGGCTGGTGGATGTTGTCCTCATTGTCCTCGCGGTCCTTGTGGTCAAATCCCTTGTCATTACAATGTTGACCTGGGCCTACCGACAGCAGATATCGAGCGCAATTCGAACCGGCCTGATACTCTCCCAAGGCGGTGAATTTGGCTTTGTTCTGTTTCTATCAGCGGGCGCAGCCAACCTCCTTCCCCCGGATGTTGTTCAACTTCTTCTGACAAGTGTCGCACTGACGATGGTGACTTCTCCTTTTATGGCTATTGCTGGAGAAAAATTATCGGTCCTTATGGAGCGCGGAAAGGGGCAGTCAGATGAAAACGAATCCAGAGAGGCCCTGGAACTTGAGAACCATGTAATCGTGGCAGGTTTTGGCAGAGTTGGCCAGACCGTCGCCAAACTGCTCAACGAAGCAGGCGTCCCAAATGTGGCCCTCGATTTGGATGCAAATCGAACCGCCGCCTGCCGGGCTTCAGGCTACGATGTGTTCTACGGGGATGCGGGGCAAGCCACAGTCCTCAAGTCAGTTGGTGCAAACAGGGCGATTGGGGCAGTCGTTACCAACGACCAGCCCGCGGTGGCCGACCGAATTGTCTCAACTCTGCAGGAAGTAGCCCCGGGTTTGCCTGTTTTTGTTCGTGCAAGGGACTTGACTCACGTGAAAGAGCTTGAGGCTTTAGGTGCAGCGGAGGCCGTTCCGGAAGCGCTCGAAGCAAGTCTTCAACTGGGGGCAATTACGCTGGCCTCCATCGGTATCAAGCCTGCTGACGTTTTGGGAATTCTTGAGGAAGTTCGTGAGAACGACTATGAAAAAATCGGGAAAACCATCGAGTAGGCAAAAACATTTCGTTTGTTCTTGAATTGCCTGAGTGAAATAACCAAATCTGGGGAGCGTACACAATCACTCAGGGAGTGAAAGTCTCTGAGAAATCAAAACCAATGCCAAATTAATGTCAAAGGACTCAAATAATGCGCCTGGTGCAAATCCCTGTAGCCGACAGACCCGAATGTATCGCAGCACTTCAATATGCATTTCGAATTGCGCAGTGCACAGGCGCCGATGTGCGAGGGTTTCATTTACGGGCGCATCGAAGTGACCCTGCCAATGTCAGGGCCGGACTGGTTTTTCAGCAAAGCCTGACCGATGAGATTGATTGGTCAGCCACCGAAAGAGAAGCAATCAAAAGCAGCCGTTCCGCGGCACACTTATTCGAAGAAGCCGCCAGTTCTGCCGGATTGGAACTGTCGAAGAAGCCGAAGAAGAACCTCACGCCCGTTGCCCTGTGGCAGGAAAGAGTGGGAACGCCGCATCACGTTATGCCGATCATAGGCCCGACTGCGGATTTGATGGTTGTGTCAAGACCTGCAAAGAAAGGCGGAAAGAAGGCCACGGCCTTCCTGATGCAGGCTCTCATGAACAGTCACTGCCCCGTCTTGATTGTTCCCGGTAAGGTGACGAAAACAGTTGGAAGAAACATATTGGTGGCCTGGAACAACAGTTGTGAATCCGCTCGGTTGGTACATGGCATCCTGCCTCTCATGAAGTCCGCGGATCGGGTCACATTTGCGACGGTCGGCAGAGCTGGCAGTAGCGGCCCAAATGCCCAGGAGATGATGCACTTCCTGGCGCATCATGGCATCAAGGCGGAAAAGCTGAACATCAAAAGCGGAGAGCCTGAAACAGAACTCATAAAGGCGATGAATACTTCCGGTGCGGATTTGCTGGCAATGGGGGCTTACAGTCGAAACAGAATGTCGCAGACTCTGTTTGGAGGTGTCACTCGCCATATGTTGTTTAAAGCCGACAAACCTGTGTTAATGCTGCACAGCTAGTGATGCCCCAAGACTGAGTTCACAGGTTCAGTCTTCTGAGGGGCAAGCGTAAAATCAATGAACTGAATCTCATGAAATTATCATCATGGGCTCGTTGCCTGTCCGCCTTCTAATGAGCACTGCAGGCCCCATGAATACTTCCGTTCTTTCAGAATGAACCAACACTCCGATCCCCGCGATCAAATACTACATTCGTGAATGACGTGCGGCACACTCTGGACAAGAGGCGACTGAATCGACAGCCAATCTGAGACGAACTGGCGCATCGCCTTTTAAGTCCGCGATCGGTGAGACAACGGACATTTCAGGGCGCCCGTTCGGAGGTCAGCCAGAAAATCTTCTGTGAGGGAAACACCGACCAGCCACTTTTTCCCTCAATGAGAGTTGAAAGGGGCTCCCGGGCGAGAGCCCCCGGGCCTTTCGACGCATGCTGCCTGCCGCCATCGGACGCGCAGGCCGTGAGGAGGAGCACAATGAGGGACAAAAGGGTGAGGCAAGACGGGAGGCGGACGCGAGCGGACATAACCAGGAACTCCAGGAGAAAAGATAGACCCGGGCGTTCAACGGTTCGGCAGAGCGCAATCCGGCGCTAAAATGTCCGCGCTGTGTTATCGGCCGTAAACCCGCCATGCCTCCCAGACCCGGGTCACTGCGGTGATCGCCGCCAGACCGGCAAAGAGCAACGCCAGAACGGGAAACAGCGACGGCCACACCAGGACGACGACAAAAAACCCGATGGTCTCGGTCCCCTCGGTGAGCCCGCCGAGATGAAAGAACGATTTCTCGCCCCGCGCCGTGGTTTTCTCCCCGCCTTTTTCAGCAAGGATCGCATAGGCCAGAAACGTGGTCCCTGTCGCAACGAAGCTCGCCAGCAGAGCCGCCGCGGGCAGGGCATTGGCCGGATCCGCCACCGCAAAGCCGAGTGGCAGCAGCGCCCAGAAAAAGAAGTCCGAGACAATATCAAGATAACCGCCGAACATGGTCGGCCCCGCCCTCGTTGCAGAGGTTGCTGCCCGCGCCACGGCGCCGTCGAGCCCGTCAAGAAAGCGATTGGCAAGGAAGAGGAGCAGCGCAAGGGGGTAAGCCTGCGCTGCTACCGCGCCCGCAGCGCCAACACCGAGCGCCAGCCCGAGGAGCGTCAGCGCATTGGCGGAGACGCCCGTGCGCGCCACCACTGGGCCGAGAGCGTTCAGCGGCGGGTCAATTAACTTGCGGGCGTAGCGGTCAAGCACGGGCGAGATACCCCTTCGTGTCGATGAACGTGCCGATATTCTTGATGCGGTCACAACACTCCTGGTCGAGGTCGATAAGCCCGAAGCCAGACTTTGCCACCAGACCTGGCCCATGCGACGTCTTGCCGACCCCGCCGACCCCGCCAGGGCCGATAAGGAAGATGTGTTTGCCTGATGAGGTGCGATTCGTCATGAGGAGATTGAGCGTCCTATTCGCCTCAAATTCAATGGTATTTTGAGGTGAATAAGCTGCCCGTTCGCATCTGCTGCAATATACTCAAAATCCGGAGTTCAAATTATCCTTGCAAAAAACACTATTAAAAGATAGATATACAAGGATGTTGCAAAGACTGTTAATGCGAACAATAGAGCGCCAGTTGGCCCGGCAGCCCGCCGTGGTTCTGACAGGGCCGCGTCAGGTTGGCAAAACCACGCTGGCCCATGAGATCGCCCGGACAAGGTCGAGTGTCTATATCGACCTTGAATCACCGCAGGATCTCGCCAGCATCGAAGACTTCACGAGCTTCTTTGAGATCAACAAAGGGCGCCTTATCGTCCTCGATGAAGTTCAGCGCAAGCCGGACGTCTTTGCGGAGATCCGTGGGCTGATCGATGCCGAGAGGCGAGCCGGGCGACGCCAGGGTCTGTTCCTGTTTCTGGGCTCGGCCTCTCTCGATCTCCTCCGGCAGACAAGCGAGACGCTTGCCGGGCGGGTCGCCTTTTCCGAACTGTTCCCCGTAAACGTGATCGAGATTGCCGGGCAGGATGGTGATGAAACCGGCGGCTCCCTTGAGACGCTCTGGCTCCGCGGCGGCTTCCCGGAAAGCGTTCTGTCAAGCGATGACCGCGACAGCCTGACGTGGCGTCAAGATTTCATCCGGAGTTATCTGGAGCGGGACATTCCAATGTTTGGCGGGCGTGTCCCGGCCGAAACCTTGCGTCGCCTGTGGACTATGCTGGCCAATAATCAGGGAGAAACACTCAATATCGCCAACCTGGCGCGCGCCCTTGAAATCAGGAGCGCCACAGTCAATCGTTATATTGATCTAATGACGGATCTCCTTCTTGTGAGACGTCTTCAGCCCTGGGCCGCGAACGCAGGAAAGCGTCTGGTCAAAAGCCCCAAGGTGTATGTACGCGACTCAGGCATCGCCCATGCCCTGCTGGGTATCGGGGACTGGAACTCTCTTCTCGGGCATCCCGTGTCCGGGGGGAGTTGGGAAGGGTTCGTTATCGAAAACCTCATGTCCGTAGCGCCGCCATTGACCCAGTCATGGTTCTACCGGGCAACCGGCGGCAGTGAACTGGACCTGATCCTGCAGCCGACACCCGGCGAAGTCTGGGCCATCGAAATCAAAAGAAGTGCCGCCCCCCGGGTGTCGCGTGGATTTCACGTTGCAAGCGAGGATGTCTCTGCGACACGCAAGATTGTGGTTTATTCAGGCACCCGGGACTATCGCATGAAAGAAGACATCGACGTCCTGTCTCTGCGGTCGGCGATGGAGCAGCTGGGTGGCAAAGGGCAGTCATAACGCCGCCACAGGAGCCGTCGGCCCTGTCATCGACTGTCGTCCTCCCTAAAGATCATCCATATCCGGCAGCGCGGTGACGTGATAGCCGGCGTCGACATGATGCACTTCGCCGGTCACGCTGCCCGCCAGGTCGGACAAGAGATAAAGCGCCGAGCCGCCGACGTGGTGCAGGTCGGTGACCTGTTTCATCGGCGAATGGGTCTTGTTCCAGTTATACATGGCGCGCGCCGAACCGATCGCCGAGCCGGCCAGCGTGCGCATCGGGCCAGCCGAGATCGCGTTAACGCGGATGCCGCGCGGGCCCATGTCGCGGGAAAGATAGCGTACCGAGGCCTCAAGCGCCGCCTTGGCAACACCCATGACATTGTAGTTCGGCACCACGCGTTCGGCCCCCAGATAGGTCAGGGTGATCATCGAGCCGCCGTCATTCATCATGGCCGAGGCCCGCTTTGCCACATCGACAAAAGAGAAACAGGAGATATTCATCGTGCGCAGAAAATTCTCTCGCGTCGTGTCGGCGTAGCGCCCGGTCAGTTCTGACTTGTCGGAATAGGCAATCGCATGGACGATGAAATCCAGCTTGCCCCACTTCTTTTCAAGCGTGCCGAAAACTTCGTCAAGACTGGCGTCGTCCTCGACGTCGCAAGACAGCACAATGTCCGAGTCGACGCTGGCCGCAAGCGGGGTTACGCGTTTGCCAAAGGCCTCGCCCTGATAGGTAAAGGCAAGCTCGGCCCCTTGTGCGGCAACGGATTTTGCAATCCCCCAGGCGATGGAATGGTCATTGGCCACGCCCATGATGAGGCCGCGTTTGCCCTTCATCAAGGTGCCGGTTGGAAAAATCTCTGCTGTCTGATCATCACCGCTCATAGGTCCGCCTATATCTTTCGTCACTATCCAAATTAAATCGATTGGCCCAAAATCAGCTAACCGGGGTCAACCGTTGTAACGTAACATGGCCAGACAGGCGTTGGTGCCGCCGAAGCCAAAGCTGTTGGACAGGATGCAATTGATGTCTGCACTATCCTTGCGCTCTCGTAGAATAGGCATGTCGGCCATTTCCGGATCCAGCTCTTCGATATGGGCGGACTTGCAAAGGAAACCGTTGTTCATCATCAGGATCGAGTAGACGGCCTCATGAACGCCGGCCGCGCCCTGGCTGTGGCCGGTCAGGGATTTGGTGGAGCTGATTGGCGGGCAATTGTCGCCAAAGACCTCGCGCAACATGGCAATTTCCTGCGTATCACCGACCGGTGTTGCCGTGCCATGTGTGTTCACGTAGTCGACGGGAAGGTCCACTGTTGCAAGCGCCTGCCGCATGCAGCGCGCCCCGCCTTCGCCTGAAGGCGCCACCATGTTGTGGCCATCAGAGGTCGCGCCGTATCCGCCAATTTCGCAATAGATTTTAGCCCCGCGGGCACGGGCGTGCTCAAGTTCCTCAAGCACCAGAACCCCGGCTCCGGCCGAGATCACAAAGCCGTCGCGGTTTTTGTCATAGGCGCGGCTGGCGGTTGCCGGGGTGTCATTAAATTTCGATGACATGGCGCCCATGGCGTCAAACAGGCAGGACAGCGTCCAGTCGAGCTCCTCGCCGCCGCCGGCAAAGACAACGTCCTGCTTGCCCCATTGAATAAGTTCTGCCGCATTGCCGATGCAATGGGCCGAGGTCGCGCAGGCCGACGAGATCGAATAGCTCACGCCCTTGATATGAAACGGCGTCGACAGGGTTGCCGAGTTCGTCGAGCACATCGCCTGCGGCACAACAAAAGGCCCGATGCGTTTCGGGCTGCCTTTTTCGCGGGTAATGTCAGCCGCCTGAACAATGGCTCTGGTGGAAGGTCCGCCCGATCCCATAATGAGGCCGGTGCGCTCATGGGAGATATCGCTTTCTTCAAGCCCGGAGTCTGCGACCGCCTGCTGCATGGCGATATAGTTCCATGCCGCGCCGCCGCCCATAAACCGGCGTGTCTTGCGGTCAAGCGCTTCTTCTGCATCCAGCGTCGGGGCGCCGTGCACCTGGCTGCGAAAACCGCGGTCGACTTGAACCTGTGAGCGCGTGATGCCGGATTTCGCGTCCCTCAGGGACGCAAGCACTTCCTCGGTATTGTTACCGATGGATGATACAATGCCCATCCCGGTTACAACAACTCGCCGTCCTGTCATGGACATGGGTACTCTCCTTAAAAAATCTGAACCGCGCAGCAGGTGGCGGCGCTTTCCCGCCTTGCCGCTGCGTCATTACTCGGGCGCTTTATGGCATCATTTGCTCATTCTGGCATTACTTTTCAGGTGATGCAAAAAGCCCGACCTTGATGTCTTTCATGGTGTAGACCGTTTCGCCGTCGGCAATAACCTCGCCATCGGCAACACCCAGAACCAGGCGGCGCATGATAACCCGCTTCATGTCGATCTTGTAGGTCAGGAGTTTGGTTGACGGTAGCACCATGCCGGCGAACTTGACCTCACCGACACCGATGGCTCCGCCCTGGCCCTTGCCGCCCATCCAGCCAAGAAAGAACCCGAGGGTTTGCCAGATGCCGTCGAGGCCGAGACAGCCGGGCATGATCGGATTGCCTTTGAAGTGGCAGTCAAAAAACCACAGATCCGGTTTGATATCGAACTCGGCAATAATCTGGCCCTTGCCGTGCGCGCCGCCGTCTTCAGTAATGGATGTGATCCGATCAAGCATCAGCATTGGCGGCAGCGGAAGCTGCGCATTGCCGGGACCAAACATGTCGCCATTGGCACAGGTGATGAGTTCGTCATAGCTGTAGCTGGATTGTCTTTGGTGGGTGATCTCGTCAGACATGGGGGATACGGGTCCTGGCCTGTTGGTGTTATTGTATACTCGCATCGCCAGGAGGCTTTCAGGCGCTTTGCGAAGGGGCGGGTCTGCTTGTTTTCAAGTATCATAATTTCGCGAACGGCCACAAGACATCAAACGCTGCCATGCACGCGGGGGCTCACCCATGGAATTCCGGCGTTTCGGGTTGCAACCGCGTCGCAGTCTGATTAGTGGCGGATTACCGGGAGATTTAGCCCTGACTGTGCCCTTATGTCACGCCCGGAAAGGGCCTTCCTGGCTGGTTAATGGCACGCCCGCATGGTACTAATCTTTCATTGTTTTGATATGGGATTGTAACAAATGAACATCATGCAAAAAAACGATGACTGGCTCTCCGTGCTTCGGCGCGCAGGCCTGAGACCAACGCGCCAGCGACTTGCCCTTTGTCGCTTACTCTTCGGCAAGGGCGATCGCCATATTACCGCAGAAACGCTGCATGGAGAAATTCAGGACGAAGGCCTCTCGATTTCCCTTGCGACGGTTTACAACACGCTGCACCAGTTCACCGATGCTCGCCTGTTGAAGCAGGTGGTTGTCGATCCGACGCGCACTTATTTTGACACCAACCTGTCTGATCATCATCATTTCTTCTTTGAAAAAGAAGGGGTTTTGTGCGATCTTCCAGGCGGTAAAATCGATATGGGTCCGACGCCCGAGGCGCCGGATGGAACGCGTATTGAGAGTGTCGACGTAATCGTCCGGCTTGCCTCAGTCGTCTGATCCGGCGGCAAAGTATCGTCTTGAAAACTGTTCTGTTCCAATGGGCTGCAACACTCGTTGGAATGGATCTAAAAGATATTGACAGCTCCGACCGGCGCGTGTTCAATCCGCCCATGCGCCTTTCAAACGTACCCGTCACCGGGCCGCGTCCCCGCATCCCGTTCGAACATCATCAGGAGGAATACCCATGTCGCTTGCAGACAGCAAGACTCTCGATAATCTGAAAGCCGCTTTTGCCGGTGAAAGCCAGGCCAATCGCCGCTATCTCTACTTCGCACAAAAGGCCGACATCGAAGGCTACAATGATGTCGCTGCCGTTTTCCGCTCCACCGCAGAAGGTGAAACCGGCCACGCCCACGGCCATCTTGAATTCATGGAAGCTGTCGGCGATCCGGCAACCGGTGAGCCCATCGGTCCAACCGCCGCCAATCTCAAGGCTGCGATTGCCGGTGAAACCCATGAGTACACTGACATGTATCCAGGCATGGCGCGCACCGCACGCGACGAAGGCTTTGATGAGATTGCCGACTGGTTTGAAACCCTCGCCAAGGCTGAAAAGTCCCACGCCGGCCGGTTCCAGAGAGCGCTTGATACGCTCGACGGCTAAATTTGACTAGCACCGGGGCCGCAGATGATGTCTGTGGCCCCGTTTCATTTTCGAAACGATTCCGTCTCCAATTCAGTCAGGGCTTCCCATGCAAGAAGGCTCCCTCGGAGCACCGACCCGCCACACCATCGATTGGCAGGACGAGAGCTGGTATGATGCCGCGGCTATCGAAGCCGAAATGCACCGGGTGTTTGACATCTGTCATGGCTGTCGCCGCTGCTTCAATCTGTGTGAAAGTTTTCCGCGCCTCTTCGATATGATCGACGAAGCGGAGACCGGCGAACTCGACAGTGTTGCGTCAGAGGACTTTGCCCAGGTGGCCGATGCCTGCACGCTCTGCGACATGTGTTTCATGACCAAGTGTCCCTACGTGCCGCCGCATGAATTTGATCTCGATTTCCCCCATCTGATGCTGCGCTACCGGGCCGCCGAACGGCGTCACGGGGGCAAGAAGCTTGTGCCCGACCAGCTCGGCCACATGGACCGCAATGCGGCCCTGGCGAGGCCTTTCGCGCCGCTCGTGAACTGGATGACAAAGCGCGGCAATACATTGATCCGCCGCCTCATGGAAAAACTCGCGGGCATTGATGCGCGCGCCGGGTTGCCAATGTTTGCCCGCAGAAGCTTCAAGAGCCAGGCCGCCCGGGATCCCCTCGCGCCGAACGCGCAGGCCCCGGCCTTTGGCCGCGAGGCGGTGATCTATGCGACCTGCTATGTGAACAGCAATAATCCGGATATGGGCCTTGCGACCCGCAAGCTTCTTGCTCACAACGGGGTCGAGACCCGGGTTGATTATTCTGCCTGTTGCGGCATGCCCTACCTTGAGCAGGGCGATCTCGAGCAGGTTGCCAAACAGGCCGTAAAAGTCGCCCGAGGCTTGCGCCCGCTGGTTGATCAGGGCTTGCCCATCCTCACCCTCACAGCCTCATGCGGCCTGATGTTCAAATTTGAATGGCCGCTGATCCTGCCGGACAATGAAGATGTCATCGCCCTGTCAAAGGCAACTGTCGACATAACCGAATATCTTGTCGACATTGCCAAAACCGAAGGGTTGATCGGCGGCATGAAGCCGCTTGAGGGCGGTATCACGGTTCATTCTGCCTGCCATGCCCGGGCCCAGAACATGGGCGCCAAGGCCCTGCAGCTGATGAAGTATATTCCCGAAACAGAAGTCGAGCACATCGAACGCTGTTCCGGCCACGGCGGCACCTTCGGTGTAATGGCTGAGACCCATGACGCGGCCATGGCCGTTGGCAAGACCGCCATGCGCACTATGGTGCGCCAGGGCAAGGCCTTCGTGGCCTCCGAATGTCCGCTGGCCGCCAAACATCTGCTCCAGGGCGCCCGGGATATGGGCGAGGCCGGGACTCTGCCACAAGGCCCCTTCCATCCGATTGAACTGATGGCCAAATCCTACGGTCTCATTGACTAGAGTTAGAGTGCATTCGTAAAAGCGGGAGCCGGTTTTGCACAAAACGCACGGAAGAAGTGAAGCAAAAATGACTGTAAAAAGAGATCTCACCCCGAACGACATTATCGCCATGGATGCCTTTGCGGCGCAGCGCGATGACAAACGCCGCGCACTCTTGCCTGTGAAGCAGCTGCGCCGTATTGCGCTGGGCCCCTGGGCAACGCTTTATTTTGAATCATGGGACACCATGTGGCTCCAGGTCCACGAAATGCTGCTGGTCGAAAAGGGCGGTGCGGCGCAAATTGCCGATGAGCTCGCCGCCTATAATCCCCTTGTCCCCAAAGGCGGCGAACTTGTTGCCACACTGATGTTTGAAATCGATGATGAGGACCGCCGTGCCAAAATCCTGCGCAGCCTCGGCGGTGTCGAGGAGCATCTCTATATTCAGGTCGGCGACGTCAAGGCTTATGCCCGCCCGGAACAGGATGTCGAGCGCACGACGGCGGACGGCAAGACCTCTGCCGTACATTTCCTGCATTTTGATCTTGATGAAACGGCGGTCGCCGGGTTTGCCAGCGAGGCGCCCCAGGCCCTCATCGGCTGCGACCACGCCAACTATGCCCACATGTCGGTTTTGTCAGCAGCGTCGCGGCAGGAGCTGGCGAAGGATTTATAATCTCAGGCCGGTCTTCGGATTGAAAAACGCAATTATCTGCATTCCTCATCCTGAAGGGTTTCCCAAAGGGTTCTTGGGAAATCCCTCAGGATGAGGGTGGTGATTGTTGCAAACGATTATTCAGGCAATCCGGAAAGCGGCCTCAATCAAATTCCTCGTCGGGATAAACCCCCCACAGATTGTCTCGCGTGACCCAGCCTTTGTAGCCGCTCACTTCGGCGCGGCACCATTTGGGGCCACAATTGTGCAGCCGAAGGATTACGCCCGGGTCAGCGATAGCGGCGACGCCCGGGGTTGCCGTATCCTGGCGGCGGTAGAGCGAGACCGGCCCGCCCTCGACCAGCGCCATGCGGCGGCCATCAAGCAGTTGAAAATGGATCCAGCCTTCTGCGCCTTCGTGGTCGCGGACCTTGCGCCAGTTGTCGTGTTCGGCGATCACTTCGACCGGCATGCCGCGGCGCTGGTAGACCCAGTCAATCGCGTAGCTCTCGCCGGGGCCATGGCGCATGTTGACCTGCCCGCTCTTGAGGCTGACAAAGCGCGGGGTTGGATGGCCGGTTACGCGCCCTGTTGTGGGCCCGACACCGTCTCCCAGCGCCGGTGCTGGCGCAGGAACGGCGACAATCAACACGCTCGCTACGCCAACCACCGCACATATCGCCACACGGGTCGGACGGACGGGGAGCTTCCGGAAAACCGACCGGAGGAAAGACTGCTGCAAAGATCGGGGCGAAGGAAAGGACATTGCGAACCAACCCGTTGAAATAAAGCGCAAAAAACCGGCCCTGGAGGCGCTGGTCAGGGACTATGATCATGGATCGGCAGGGGCTTTGAGGTCAAGAGGCGAGTTGTCACCTGATTGTCATGCGCAAAGTGATCCTTATTCGATCCGGGGGCTTTTAGGTCACTAAAAGGTCTGATACATGAAGGAGGAAGCGCCCTTTTCCCGCCCCCGGGTGCAAATCATTTCCAGAGGGATGTGAAGACCGAAGATGACCGATAACACAGCAAAAAAACCAAAAGTCATCGTAACGCGCCGATTGCCGGATCCGATCGAGACCCGGCTGCGCGAGCTCTTCGATGCGGAGCTCAATATCGAGGACCGGGTCATGAGCCCGGAGGCGCTGTCCGACGCGGTCGCCCGCGCCGACGTTCTGGTGCCAACCGTGACCGACCGGATCGACAAGCGCATCCTGGCCCGCGCTGGCGAGAATCTCAAACTGATCGCCAATTTTGGCGCCGGGATCGACAACATCGATGTCGAGACCGCCTGGCAGCGCGGCATGACCGTGACCAACACCCCGGGCGTGCTCACCGAAGACACCGCTGATCTCACCATGGCGCTCATCCTGGCTGTACCACGCCGCATCATCGAAGGCGCAGAGGCACTCAAGGCAGGCGAGTTTGTCGGCTGGTCGCCGACCTGGATGATGGGCCACCGGCTTGGCGGCAAGCGTCTCGGCATTGTCGGCATGGGCCGCATCGGTCAGGCCGTTGCCCGCCGCGCCAAAGCCTTTGGCATCCAGATCCACTATCATAATCGCACCCGCATCGCCCCGGCAATGGAGCAGGAGCTCGAGGCAACATACTGGGAAAGCCTCGATCAGATGCTGGCCCGCATGGATATTATCAGCGTCAATTGTCCGCATACCCCGGCAACGTTCCATCTTCTCTCGGCGCGCCGTCTCAAGCTGATGCAGCCCCATGCCTATCTCGTCAACACCGCGCGCGGCGAAGTGATCGATGAAAATGCCCTCACCCGCATGCTGGCCGACGGGTCCATCGCGGGCGCGGGCCTTGACGTGTTTGAAAACGAACCGGCGGTTAATCCGAAATTGCTCGCCATGAAAAACGTTGTCGCCCTGCCGCACATGGGCTCCGGCACGCTGGAAGGCCGCATCGACATGGGCGAAAAGGTCATCATCAACATCAAGACCTTCGTCGACGGCCACAAACCCCCCGACCGCGTCATCCCGGCGATGCTTTAGCGGATCCGTTTGCCTTGCTTGAGCAACACGTCATTTGCGATTTTTGCTCCATTCTTATTGGGGCCAGCGAAGAGCAGATAGTAAAGGTGGCCACCGCGAGTATTGGTTATCAATCGGGGTGTTGCGGTATAGCCGAACACGGAATCCAATCTTTTTCGGTACCATTCAACCAGTTTTGTTGAAGAGTCTTCTCGTTTTGACGTAGTGACTTCACCAAACAGATTCGGTTCCTCCTCATAGACATGATTCACCCACTCGGATGAGCCAAAGTATCTGTCTAACATCGATTTGTTGTCTTCAGTGATACTACC
>CBFDBJ010000037.1:0-33168 GCA_965603015.1 uncultured Alphaproteobacteria bacterium | reverse complement strand
GAAACCCAGAAACAGAGCCCAGACTGCGTCCATAGTCGCTTCGGAGATGCGGTAGTCACCAAATCTGATCGGGAATAGACCGTGAGGGTGTCCGATCCGTTTCATTTCCCGGCTCGCATGTTTGATCAACAGTACAAATCGCACGACTTTAAAGCCGCCTGTGGTGGAAAGTGCCGCCCCGCCAATCATCAGCGGAATAAGCACAAGGACGAGCGGCAGATCTGAAATACCGCCGCCCTCTTCTACATAAAATCCCGAAGTCGAGATCAGAGATATGCCGTTGAATATGGCATTCCAAAGACTTATATGGCCATGCGTGATCGCCAACGCACCACAAACGGCAAGGATTGTAAGGCAAAAAATAATCCCAAGAAAATGTAATTCCGCGACATTCAAATACTCACGAAACCGCAATCGAGCCCCGTGCCAGTGAATGAGGAAATTCATTGATGCCAGGATCATGACAACAACCAGAACGACTTCTGCAAAGGGCGCACTATAAACATCGAAAGAGCCCGCCCGCGTAACAAACCCCCCGGTACTAACAGCAGACAGGGCAAGACAGGCGGCTTCCCATCCAGGCACTCCATTGGCCCAGATGAGGACAAAAGCTGCAAAAGTCAAAAGGGTATATATGATCCCAAGCGCCACCACAGAATTCAATATCCGGTTGGTCAGGTTTTCAGATTTCTCAAAAAAATTGGGTGATGGCAACCTGACCCTCTTAATGGGCAGCAACGTAGCACCAATCACGACCAGGATGTGCATGGCCATCAAGATAATAAACAGACCACCAAGCCACTGCAAGATGGCCCGCCACAGAAAGATCGCATGCGGTGTTGAATCATAGTCAGTGATCAGGGTCGCACCAGTGGTCGTCAAACCGGACACAGCTTCGAACCAACCATCAAGCAAAGTCGGAATTCCGTCAGCCATCGCCAAAGGCAAGCCGGCAAAAACCGGAACGATCATCCAAGCTAATACAACGAGAACAAGACCTTCATTCAACGTCTCCACCGGCGCACTGCCGCGAAATGTTGCAATTAATCCAAAGCCAATAAAGGACGTCAGGAGGGCACAAACGGCAAAGGCCATGGCCAGATCACGGTCCGCATTCGCCAGCGCTCCCAATGCCGGTATGAACATCGCAAAAGCGAGGATTGCAAGCAACCATCCGATAAATTGAAAAATATTCCCAAGACGCATTGGCTATCTTTACTGGTAAACGGAAAGAAAGGCCTAGAAGTATTCAAGGCTCACACGGAACATGCGTTCAACTTCCTTGACCTTCTCACGCTCGGCAAAGAGAATGACCCGATCACCGGTTTGAACAATGGTATCGCCGCGCGGAAGTATGACAGCTCCGCCCCGAACAATCGATCCGATGATAATACCAGTTGGCAGTTTCGCATTGCGCAGGGGTGTTCCAACAAGAGGCGATGTTTCCAGGGCTTCAGCTTCGATCACCTCTGCCGCACCGTTTTCAATTGATTGGAGATCGCGAATACGCCCGCGCCGCACATGACGCAATATCGACGAAACCGTTGTTGCCCTGGGATCAATAAAAGCATCAATTCCCAGGCCTTCGGACAGGGTCGAATAGGCCCGATCATTGATGAGACAGAGGGCTCGCTGACAGCCTTCTTTCTTGGCCAGAACAGAAGCCAGAATATTGACCTGATCCCGATTGGTCAGGGCAACGATGGTTTCTGCCTCATGGACGCCGGCCTCGATGAGAATTTCTCTGTTGAGACCGTCACCGTGCAGAACGACGGTTCTGGAGAGCTGATCAGCAACAAACTCCGCTCGAGTTTTGTCCTGCTCGATAATTTTTACGTTGACACGCGACGGACTATTTTCAAGCTGTCTTGCCAGGTAAAGCCCGATATTGCCTCCGCCCAATATTATAATCCGCCGCGCCTCAACCTCCTCGTGGCCAAATATGTCCAGAGTGCGGCTGACGTGATCACGATCGGCTATGAAATAAATATTGTCACCCGAAGCCAGTTGATCTGTTGGCGCAGGAACAATCATCTTCCCATCTCGCGATATTCCGGTCACGATGGCTGCCAGGTCGGGGAACAACTCCGTCAGTTGACGAAGCGGTGTATTGAGGACAGGGCAATCGTCTTGCAAATGTGTGCCGACAAGTTGAACTTTTCGATCTTCGAAATCGTAGGTCACAAAAGCACCGGGAACGGCAAGGCGCCGCATGATCGATCTGGCCACCTCCAGCTCCGGAGAAATGATCTCATCGATCGGCATGTGATCGCGGCTAAAAAGATCCGCCCAGGTTCCTTCAAGATACGATCCCGCACGGACGCGAGCGATTTTGAGTGGCACATTGAAAATTGAATGTGCAACCTGGCAGGCGACCATATTGACTTCGTCAAAAAAGGTTACGGCGATCAGCATATCCGTATCCCGCGCGCCGGCTCTTTCCAGAACATCCGGGTGCGCACCGTGCCCAACGACCCCTTGCACGTCCAGCTGTTCGGATATTTCTGTAATCAGCGCAGGGGATTGATCAACGACCGTGACATCGTTGTTTTCCGCCGCTAATTGCCTGGCAATGCCGAATCCGACTTGCCCGGCGCCACAAACAATGACCTTCATTTTCGCAGAGTTCTCCCGAATTTACGGATTTGTAGGTTCTTCCTGTCGCTGACCGGACGAAACCCCAAGAGACTTGAGCTTGCGGTGCAGAGCAGAGCGTTCCATGCCGATAAACGCCGCAGTTCGAGAGATATTACCACTGAATCGGCTGATTTGCGCAATCAGATATTCACGCTCAAAATGTTCGCGTGCTTCTCGCAGTGGCAAGGAAATAACTTGTTCCGAATTTTGTGACGGCAAGGAAGGCGAAGATGACCCCACTTCCGCCGGAAGCATGTCTGCGGTCAGAACATCCCCGGGGCAGTCGGTTGCCAGAATCAACATTCGTTCAACAATATTGCGAAGTTGGCGTACGTTGCCGGGCCAATCATGAGTCTGTAGGGTCGCCATCGTATCGTCGCCGATGATCAAGGTTGGTCGTCCCGCAGACTTTGAAAATCGATCCATGAAATGATGTACAAGACCAGGAATATCCTCGCGTCGCTCCGAAAGATCTGGAACAACGATTGGGACGACGTTTAACCGGTGGAACAGGTCTTCCCGGAAGAGACCTTTTTCAATTTCGGTACGAAGGTTACGGCCCGTCGCCGAAATGACCCGCACGTCAACGCTGACGGTCGTCCCACCGCCAACGCGCTGAAAGGTCTGATCCACCAGTACACGCAGAATTTTACTTTGAGACTCCAGCGGCATTTCGCTGACTTCATCCAAAAACAAACTGCCTCCGTGCGCTCTTTCAAAAACCCCGATTCGTCCGGGCTGATCACCTCGCCCCTCAACGCCAAAGAGCTCTTCCTCAACGCGATCAGGCGACATCGTCGCCGCGTTAATCGCTACAAATGGGCCTTTGGATCGTGCGGATCGAGAATGAATGAGGCGCGCAATCACCTCTTTACCGGTGCCAGCACCACCTTGAATGAGAACACGACTTCCGGTTCCCGCTACCTTGTCGACAATTTGTCGAACCTGACCAATAATTTGACTATTTCCAGTAAGGTCAATTTCCTCACCTGCCCGTATTTTCAGTTCCCGGACTTCCTCACGAAGCCTGCTTGCTTCGAGAGCGCGATCAACCGCAAGGATGAGCCGGTCGGCTTTGAAGGGTTTTTCGACAAAATCATAAGCTCCACGCTTGATTGCAGAAACTGCCGTCTCAATATTACCATGACCCGAAATGATCACGACTGGTAATTCCGGATTATCTTGTTTCAACTCATTGAGGAGCTCAAGCCCATCCAGACGGCTACCCTGTAACCAGATGTCAAGAACGACCAAAGAAGGTCTACGTTGTTTGATCTCGTCAAGAGCGCCGTCACTTTCCGCGGCCGTTCGCGTCTCATAACCTTCATCGTTCAGGATCCCCGCAATAAGGTTCCGGATGTCCACCTCATCATCGACGACAAGAATATCCCGTGCCATAGCCCTTAAACTCCCGTAATCACAGCTTCTCGAGCCGTGCCTTCAAATGCATTACCTGAATTCTCAATTTTGCCATTCTGTAGTGGAAAGACCATCCGAATTACGGCTCCGGTGTTCCCCTCCTCCTTCGACCGAGCACCATGCTGTATGGTGATATCCTCAATCAGGAGCTCACCCTGGTGTTCTTCCATAATTTTCTTCACGATCGCGAGACCCAGGCCCGTCCCTTTGTCCCGGGTTGTCATATAAGGTTCAGTCAACCTGTGTCGATGTTCCGTGGGCAGCCCGCAACCATTGTCCTCGAAGACAAGTTCATATCGATCCTCGTAAGCGTTCAAGTCGATCTTGATCCGTCCCTTGTAGGTATTTTCAGCACCCTCGGCCCGTGCAGAAATTGCCTCTCCCGCATTCTTCAATATATTGGTGATCGCTTGCGACAGGAGCCTGCCATCGCAACTCAACATGAGCGAACCTTCCGGCAAGGTCGACACATATTCTATCTGAGGATTTGCCACTTCCTGCATGAAAACAGACTGATGGACGATTTCACCGATATCATTTGACTTCAAGACAGCCGAAGGCATGCGAGCGAAAGACGAAAACTCATCGACCATACGGCCGATGTCCCCGACCTGGCGAATAATGGTATCCGTACATTGCTCAAAGACCGCCGGATCAGACACTATCTCCTTGCTGTACTTCCGCCTTAGTCGCTCAGCTGATAGTTGGATTGGCGTCAGAGGATTCTTGATTTCGTGGGCAATACGCCGCGCCACATCACCCCATGCGGATGTTCTTTGGGCAGTAACGAGATCAGTAATATCATCAAAGGTGACAACAAGGCCCTGGGCCTCTCCGGCAACACCTTCATTTGAAACTTGCACATTGAAATTGTGCTGGTGAGATGCACGAAACAGATCAATCTGTCCTTGTACGACAGATTTCCGGGGTCCTTTCGACTCCAGAGCCTGTTGAACCAGTTCTGCCATTTCAGGTACGACATCCGTAAAGAGTTGTCCGACCATCGCGTCAGCACGGGTCTCCAGAAGCAGATAAGCTGATCTATTGGCAATGGTCACTCGGCCCATCGTATCGAGACCAACGACCCCCGCTGTAACCCCGGAAAGAACGGCTTCTGTAAATCGGCGGCGCTCGTCAAATTGTCTGTTGGCCTCGACGAGGTCGTTACGTTGGCTCTGCAGCTGCCCGGTCATCCTGTTGAACGATCGGCCCAGGGTCGCAAGCTCATCGTCATTTTCGGAGACATCAACACGGGCCGTCAAATCACCGTTGGTAATGCGCTCTGCCACGCCGACCAATTGACCAACAGGGTCAATCAGACGTTGGGCGAGCCAGAATCCGATCCACATTGCAATGGTCATAACAAGCGCCGTTACAATGAGATAGCTGATCAGGAAACCTTGTTTCGTGCTGAACACAGTCTCGCCCATACGCTTGTATTCCTCGACGATCCCGCGGGTGTATCGAGCACTGCCAATGACCTCCGGATTGACAGAGCGTATGCCGAGAAAATAGACGCCGAGAAAGCCCGGCACTTTGGCAATCGCCTGAATCTGGCTTGCGTCTTCGACGATCCGAACGACAATCTGATTTTCCGGTAACCGGGCAAGATCTTCTGATGTCGGCAAGGCTGGACGTTCAATTTTCTCTGCATAAATTTGCACCTGGCCATCTTGATCCAGAAGGTAGGCAGCCGTGAAATTTGCTTCCGTTGCAAGCTCTCGCAGGCGATTGAACAGAAAATCGGGAGCCTCGACCAGCGAGGGATCGTCTGCGGCCAACTTCGAAATGACTTCAAGTTCTCGCAAGACAGATTTGGTTTCGATGATCACATTGACTTTATGGGAGTCTGTATAGGCTTCAGCGACCGCCTGGGCATTGTCCAGCGCAAGCTCAATCCGACTGTCGAAGTAGCGGTCGATGCCCAGATTGAGAGTAACCACAGAAAAAATACCCATCAACACAGCCGGAACGACAGCGAACACTCCGAAGAGTGTTACAAACCGCATATGCATTTGAGATCCCGCAAGGCCCTGCCGACGCGCGGTGACAAGTTTCACAATTCGCCAGCCAAGCCCGAGAATGAATATGAGAATGGCAGAGCCGTTGACCAGATAGAGCGCAATGACAGCCTCGTCCCGCCCGTTATTTTCGAGCGGGCTGGTCAGAACGATATAATCAGCTATGGCAATACCCGCAACGCTGACAAAAATGAGAACAGTTAAAACCCCGCGCGTAAAAACACGCCGCAGCAATGCGATCATCGGGACGATCGGATTTCCGCCTGACTTACGCTGTCTCAACGCGGGCTCCTGTGAGAACTCTGCAACACCACCACCTCATGCGTGACCTGAAATCCCCAAATTTCAACTTAAGTCACACCCCAATGTGTCATAATTGCATCAGTTCACCCCACGGACCACGTCAATGTCAAGCTCTCTTATTTTTTTGCGCAAAGTATTACGGTTAACGCCGAGCAGCTCCGACGCCTTAATCTGATTACCCCGTGTCGCCTTGAGGCAAAGTTCAATGAGCGGGCGTTCCACTTCCTTCAAAACCCGGTCATAGAGCCCTTGTGGCGGCAAGCTGCCGGAATGCCCGTCAAAATACCGTTCGAGGTGGCGTTGCACGGCCAGGGACAGGTTCTCGCGCGTCTCTTCCTTGTCGCTTGATCCTGGCGGCTTTTGGATTGCGAGCTCGGATCTGATAATATCGACTGTAATTGTCTCATCGGAGTAAAGCGCCGCAAGGCGCCGGGTAAGGTTTTCCAGCTCCCGGACATTACCCGGCCAGTCATGCGCCATCAGGGCCTCAAGCGCCTCAACATCAACCGACTTCTTTGGCAACCCTTCCTTCACGGCACCCTGGAAAAGATGGCGCACCAGATCCGGAATATCCTCCAGTCGCTCCCGCAGCGGTGGCAGGCGCACCGGAACCACATTTAACCGATAGAAAAGGTCTTCGCGAAAGAGCCCGTCTTCGATCAATTGGCGCAGATCCTTGTTTGTCGCGGCAACGATCCGAACATTTGACTTCTTCGACGTTCGTCCGCCCACCGTGGTGAACTCGCCCTCCTGAAGAACACGCAAGAGCCGCGTTTGAGCCTCAAAGGGCATGTCACCAATTTCATCGAGAAAAAGCGTACCCCCTTCGGCGAGTTCAAAGCGCCCCGCCATGCGCGCGCTTGCGCCGGTGAAGGCACCCTTTTCGTGGCCGAAAAGCTCGCTCTCAATAAGTTCACGCGGAATGGCCGCCATATTGATGGCAACGAAAGGTCCATCGCTGCGCTTGCCCAGGTCATGTAGTGCTTTTGCGATCAGTTCCTTGCCGGTCCCGGACTCCCCGGCCACCATCACCGTCAGATCCGTGTGCATGAGGCGGGCAAGGACCCGGTAAATTTCCTGCATCGCGGCGGACCTGCCAATAATGGGAATGTCGGCCCCGAGGCCGGGCGCAGCACCGGACCCCGCCTCGCCTGAAACCGATTGGGCAGGTGTGCTCAGGACCCGTTTGACAATGGACGTCAGTTCATTGAGATCAAACGGTTTTGGCAGATACTCATACGCCCCGCGTTCCGCCGCTGTAACAGCAGTCATCAAGGTGTTCTGGGCGCTTATGACGATCACAGGCAGGTCGGGCCGCGCTTGCGTGATCCGAGGCAAAACATCGAAGATATTGTCGTCCGGCATCACAACGTCGGTAATGATGAGGTCCCCTTCACCTGCCACCACCCAGCTCCACAGAGTGGCAACGCTTCCTGTACTGCGCACTTTCAATCCGAGACGACTGACGGCCTGTACCAGAACCGTGCGAATGGCAGCATCATCGTCGGCGATCAGGACTGTCTTTTCACTCATTGGTATCTCCATCATCAAGACCGTCCCGCATGATCGGTAGTCGCGTGCGAAAAGCCGTAAGCCCCTTGTATGTACTGCATTCGATAACCCCGCCATGATCACCGATGATCTTGGCAACCAGAGCCAGTCCAAGTCCGGTGCCGTTCATTTTGGTTGAAACGAAGGGATCAAAAAGATGCGCTTCAATGTCTGGCGGAATTCCTGGACCATTGTCGGTAACCGACACTTCGAGCGGTAAGTCCACGCGGTCCGGGGTGCCAGGAATGCGCATCCGTACGCCTGGGCGATAGGCCGTCGACAGTGTGATCGTACCATCTGCGTGGCCGTCCAGGGCCTCCACGGCATTTTTCGCAAGGTTGAGGAAGACCTGTATCAATTGATCACGATTGCCCGAAAGGGGTGGCAACGACGGGTCATAATCTTCGACAAGTGTAACCGTCTCCCCCCAACCGCTCTCAACAAGGCGGCGCACGTGATCCAGCACATCGTGGATATTGACAAGATCGCGCGGCATCGGGCGGTGATCTGTGAAAATTTCCATTCGGTCGACCAGACTGGCTATACGGTCGGTTTCCTCACAAATGAGCTTCGTGAGTTCCGCATCGAGGGGCGAAACATTGGTCTCGAGCAATTGTGCCGCGCCCTTGATCCCGGCCAACGGGTTTTTGATCTCGTGAGCGAGCATGGCCGACATACCCATCACCGAGCGGGCGGCCCCGCGATGGGTCAGTTGCCGGTCTATTTGCTGTGCAATTGCCCGCTTCTGGATCATGACAATGATGGTGCCACTGTCATCATTTGCCGGGATGACCTGAACATCGACAAGCTGAGCGGACGTCCGAGGCGTTGATAACTCAATCTCGTATTCGCTGACCGAGACACCTGCCGTCAGGACATGAGCAATCACTGTGCGCAAGGGATTTCCCTCCGGCAGCAATTCATTGATCGTCATACGGCGTAGCACCGTCGCGCTGAGTGCCAGAAAATTTTCCGCTGCCGAATTGACGTAGGAGAGCCGCCCGGAAGCATCAATACGCAAGACCGGATGTGGCAACGCCTGCAGAATGTGGGCTCCGGCGCCCTCGACCTCCGCAGATGTATGGAATGTAGTTACTTCATTCATTCAGCGGCCTCCTGAAGCATCTCGTCTTCAGCAGTTTCGAAGAACCGTTCAATCTCTTCCAGAACCCTGGCGGGATCTTCTTCGCGGCAAACTTTTTTCCTGAAGTCACGTCCCTGCAGATAACGCTCAGTATACCAAAGAATTTGTTTGCGAGCGACGCGAATGCCGATCTCTTCGCCGTAAAGGTCAAGCATCTCGCGATAATGTCGTTTGACGATGGCTCCCAGCACCGCACCTTTGGGGGCGGGGGTGACCGCGCGTCCTTCGATATGCTCGGCGACTTGTCCCGGAAACCATGGGCGTCCGAGTGCGCCGCGTCCGATCATGACGCCATCAGCACCGGACTGTTCAAGGGCAGTATCCGCATCTTCGAAGCTTTGAATATCGCCATTGGCAAGGACAGGGATCGAGACAGCCGCCTTGACTGTCGCGATGAATTTCCAGTCAGCCCGGCCCTTGTAAAACTGGGACCGGGTCCGCCCGTGAACGGTAACAAGCTGAACCCCGGCATCCTCGGCTCGTTTGGCAAGCTCGGGAGCGTTCAGGCACTGGTCATCCCACCCTTTGCGCATTTTCAAGGTCACCGGAACCGAGACTGCGGCGACAACGGCCTCAATAAGGTTCAAGGCGTGATCCAGGTCCTGCATCAAGGCTGATCCCGCAAGTCCATTGGTGACCCGCTTCGACGGACACCCCATATTGATATCAATGATATGGGCGCCCTCGCCCTCAGCCACCCGCGCGGCCTCGCCCATTGAGCCTGTCTCGTTACCGGCGATTTGAACCGATGCGGGGAAGAGCGCGTCACTGGTCGCTGCCTTTGATCTGGAATCGCGGTGGAAACCGACAATTTCGCGGCTGGGGATCATTTCGGAAACCACCATTGCAGCGCCGAATTCATGTGCGAGCTTGCGGAATGGCAGATCGGTGATCCCGGCCAGGGGAGCCATGACCACCCGGTTTCGCAGTTCTATGGGACCTATTTGGATACTCATCGCAGTTTCCGCTTAATTATTGTGCAAAAGTCCATGAACCTTGATGGGAGATGGAGTAAATAGCCAAATTGCACAAATTTAAGTCACTTATGCCGGAAGTAGCGGGAATTTGAAAGCGATTTCATTACCGCTGCCCTTGGCAATGGCGCAAATGCCCTCTAGATATCGTCCTGCGCAGGTTCAAACCGCTCCTGAAGACCGCACCAAAGGACGCCTTTCATGCCCCGAACCGTTGCCCTCATTGTCGCCGCAGGCAGCGGAAAGCGGTTTGGAGCGCCCCTGCCCAAGCAATACGCCAATCTGGCCGGACAGCCGGTGCTAAGCCACACAATACAGGCCTTTACCAGTCATCCGGCCATTGAGAGCATTTGCGTTGTCTACGCCGAGGGCTTTGAAGAGGACTATCGGGCCGCGGTGCAGGACCTGCCACAGGACCGCCTTCTGCCTCCGGTGGTCGGTGGCAAGACACGCCAGGCGTCGGTCAGAAACGGGCTTGAGGCTCTGGCCGCGTTGAAACCGGACCTGGTGCTGATCCACGACGGCGCCAGGCCCTTTCCGTCCGAAAAGCTGATCACTGACTGTATCAACGGACTGCAGTCATCACAGGGCGTCTTTGCCGCGATCCCGGTGACCGATACGCTGCGCCGCATTTCAGATGGCGCGACACAGACCATTGATCGCGAAAACCTGTGGCGCGCCGCCACCCCGCAGGGCTTCCACTTCGATGCTATCCTGGGGGCCCATCGCAGCGCCACCAGCGATACGGCGACCGATGATATCGCTGTCGCTGAGGCTGCGGGCCTCACCGTTGCGCCAATCGAGGATAGTGCCGATAATATCAAGATCACAACACGCGAGGACCTGCAGATGGCCGAAGCGAAGCTGGGCAGACAAGCCCCTGCCATGATAACCCGAACCGGCCTTGGCTATGATGTCCATCGCTTCGAGCGCGGCCGCCCCATGATCCTGTGCGGTGTCCACCTTGTCGACAGCCAGCTTGGCCTCAAGGGACACTCTGATGCCGATGTTGCCCTCCATGCCCTGACCGATGCTCTGCTCGGGGCTGTTGGTGCCGGCGATATCGGCGAGCACTTCCCGCCGTCCGATGACAAATGGAAAGGCGCGCCGTCTCATATCTTCGTCGCAGGCGCCATGGAAGAAATCCGCAAACGGGGTGGCACTTTCATCAACGCCGATATCACCATTATCTGTGAGGTCCCCAAGATCGATCCCATCCGGGGCGCGATGCGCACTCGCGTCGCCGAACTGCTCGGCTGCCGCGAGGATGCCGTCAATATCAAGGCCACCACCACAGAAGGCCTCGGCTTTACCGGACGCGAAGAAGGCGTTGCGGCACAAGCCGTTGTTTCGGTCGCGCTGCCCTTCAAGGCACAGTAAGCTGGCGACATCACGAAAGGATTCGTCTTATGGCCCCCTGGGTAAAGCCGCCTGAAAATCTGGGATACTTCTCTCCCGCCACCATCATCTCGACATGGTTTGGCGCCGGGCTGCTGCGTCCGGCTGCGGGCACGTGGGGCTCGCTCGCTGCCCTGCCCTTCGCCTGGGTCCTCACCAGCCTCGGCGGTTATGATCTGTTGCTTATCGCGGCGGCGCTGTTCTTCGCAGTGGGAATATGGGCCGCAGGGGCCTATGAAGCCGCCAGCCCCGACAAAGACCCGAGCTCCGTCGTCGTCGATGAAGTCGCCGGCATGTGGATCACGCTGCTTTTCGTGCCGCAGGAGCTTTTGTGGTACACCATCGCCTTCGCCGCCTTCCGCTTCTTTGATGTCTTGAAAATCTGGCCGATCAGCTGGCTCGACCGCAACGTCAAGGGCGGGGCCGGCATCATGGTCGACGATGTGCTGGCAGGTATCTTTGCCGGAGTTATCTGCCTGATACTGATGAATTACATTTAGGAGGCCAAATGTTTCCTTCCAAAATTGAAAACCTGGCGCGCATGACCCTCGCTGCTGCCAGGGAAAAAAACCTGACTCTCGCTACCGCAGAAAGCTGCACCGGCGGGTTGATCGCTGCGGCGCTCACCGAAATCCCCGGTTCATCCGATGTCTTCGACCGCGGCTTTGTTACCTATTCCAACAATGCCAAACGCGATCTGCTCGGCGTCCCCGGTGATCTCATCGCCGACCTCGGCGCGGTCAGCGAACCGGTTGCCCGTGCCATGGCCGAAGGCGCCATGGTCATGGGTGAAGTCGACGTCGCCGTTGCGGTGACAGGCGTTGCCGGCCCCGGCGGCGGAACCCCGATGAAACCCGTCGGCCTCGTCCACATCGCCTGTGCCCGCAAAGGCGAAAACATCATCCACGATTTCTTCCAGTTCGGCGATATTGGCCGCAGCGAAATTCGGCTGCGGACCGCGGAAGAAGCACTGGCGATGATGTTAAAGGCGATTGGATGACGCGCCCGCGGCCACACCAATGAGTTGACTGAACTGTAAAGTTCATCAATAATCGGCACTTCAATCCATGATTGATTTTCTGACCGCAATCTTCCGCGGTTGATTTTTTGGGGAACCCGCAATGAAAAGACTCCTGACTGCCGCCTTTGCAGTGGCGCTGACTGGTTGTGTATCCATGCCGCCAGCAAGCAACTACTTAATGTGTGATGGCATCGCCAAACCGCAAAGTGCGGCGAGTCAGATTGGCAAATTGTTGACTGCCAGTTCTCTCATTATCCCCACACAGCTGCCTGAGAACTCATCGCCTGGCCAAAGAAAATTTGGCGCAGCGGGCGTAACCGCCTGTAGTGCTGCGCTTGCAGAGGGCCTGGTACAGGAAAACTCGTTGCGCCACCTCAATTTGATTCGAGCTCGTGCCGTCCATCATCTGGAAAACAAGAACAGAACGGCCGCATTGGCAGACCTTGCTCTGATCGACCAGCGCATCGGACAAGACAAAAATGATCCGAGCTACGCCAGAAGCTTTGGACTCGCCGTCGACCTGGTCCGGGGCATTGCCCTTATCCAGAGTGGCGACAGGCCCGCAGGCATGGCTGCCCTTCAGTCCGCCGCAGATCGACGTCCCTACGCCCTGAGCTTGCAAACCTTCCTCGTGGACTTCATCAACAATGCGGATGAGAGCGATATTGAAGTCGCCATCTCTACCCTTGAGCGCCTGATTATTCTTTCACCAAACTACCACAGCCTGCGCGCCGTGATCTTTGACGCCAAAGGCGTTTTCCCACAACAGGTCGCGAAGGATTGGGAGTATCTGGCAAGCAATGCCGTGAACTCGGGATCGCGCTCTGCTGGAAGTCCCGGGGCAAAGTCAGAAACAATAAAAAAGGGTCTGGGCGCAAATATAGAGTACGTGGACCTGAGTGTTCTCGCCCAAACAGCCCTCGCGCAGGCACATATCGGCAATATTGAACGCGCCCGACATTGGTTGGACGCTGCAAATCAACACGCGGCAATCATTTCCGATCTTGAGACAGAAGTATCCAACGCCAGACAAGCGAATGTCGAACCCGTTAAGGAAAGAACCAGTGAGTCGAGGCTGGCGCAAACAAGGTATCGTAAAACCAACAAGGAAATTGGCAGGGCCGCAAGCCTGGTAAAACGACACGGAGTTGGTCAAAAAAACCTTGAGGCATTGACGCCCTTTGCACAGGCCTGGATTTCGCTCCACGAAGAAGGTGTCGAGGCCGCAGCGGAGATCTTGACGCCCTTGTCAAAGATTCCCAGATCCAACGCAGTCTATGACCTGGTCGCGCGTATTCAGGATATCGTTCCCAAAGACCGACGGACCAACATTATTGCTATGGATATTCCGACATCGAAGCAGCGCTGGTACGAAGCCACCTTGAGCGGACTTGAGACCGGCAATGTATCGCAAAACGCCTTTGACACGAATTTCTACTTCGCCAGATCCGGAATGGCATCTGGCGGCTACAGTCGACTTTACGGTCTGGTGCCCCTGACAGAAATGACAAGCCGACGGAACAAATTTTCGGGCCAGGCCGTGTTCTTCAAACCGACCGGCTTTAAAAACAAAACGACCAAACGGGGAAGTCAGATCATTGAGTTCATGGGTGACAATTCCTCGCGCGCGCAGGTCGAAGAAATGACAATTTTGCGTGCCGCAGTTTTGGCACAGGAAGCAGGAAAAGACGGCCTTATCATTCTGTCTTTCACAAATTATAACCGAATGGTCACACAAACCTACAATGGCACCCCAATGGGCCCGCCGACCCTCGCCGGCTACAAGACGGAACTGGAAGCACTATTTGTCGATCAGAAACAGGCGAAGATCGACTACTCTGAAGACGCCGGCAGGATCATTGCCATTGACGATATCATGGCCAACCTTGCCCCCATCTATACCAGCGGGGAAGACTGACGAGACCCTTTCGGCGAGTTCGATATCCCGTGCGCTAAAACAAGATACAAAAAGAGGCACCATGACTGACTCTGAATATCTGAAACCGGGGAAGTTCATCGAAAGCGATGATCCCGCCGTTATTGCATTCGCCAGGGAGACTGTTGGTGACGCAACTGACGAGGTGGAGATGGCGCTGAAGCTCTTCTATGCCGTTCGCGACGACTTCCTCTATGACCCCTATATGCCTTTAGACAAGCCGGAGAGTTTTTCTGGCAGGCAAGTGCTTAAAGCTGGCAGAGGCTGGTGTGTCCCGAAGTCCGCCTTGCTGACTGCGGCCGCGCGGGCCGTTGGCATCATGGCCCGCCCCGGCTATGCCGATGTAAAAAATCATCTCGCGACGCCTAAAATGATCGAAAGTATGGGAACGGATGTTTTTGCATGGCACTCCTATACCGAGCTCCTTTTGAAGGACAAATGGGTCAAGGCAACCCCTGCCTTCAACAAGTCAATGTGTGACAAGGTGGGCATCAAGCCGCTCGATTTCGACGGTGAGCATGACAGCCTGTTTCACGAGCACGACAAATCAGGTAACAGGCACATGGAATACATAAAGGAGCGCGGAACATATCAGGATGTTCCGATTGACCTGATGCGCGAAACCTTCAGGGAAATCTACAAGGGCTCAGACAAGAAGATTGAAGGTGATTTCCAGAAGGACATTACTGAAGTGTGAGGGATGCCCAATGGCCCGGCCCCCCGATATCACAGACAATAAAATACACGCCTGGCATTCCAGACCTGGAGCTTTGTCCCATCACCCCTTCGCTGAAGTTGGCACTTCATTGAACGGGATGCCCTTGTCCATCCTTGGTTCCTGCGGCAGGCCGAGGACGCGCTCGGCGATGATGTTGGCCATGATTTCGTCCGTACCGCCCGCGATCCTGAGCCCTGGGATCGCCATGAAGGTACCCTGGAAGAGACCGGCCAGGTCTGAGAGTTCAGAGTCCCAGATCGCGCCGGATTCTTCCATCAGGTCCATGGCAAAGGACGCCATGTCCTGGGTCTTGGGCGCGCCGACGAGTTTGCCGATAGAGTTTTCCGGACCTGGCGTTGAACCCCGGGACAGCGCCGTCAGGGTTCTGTAGCTGGTGAACTTCAGCCCCGCCTCCTGGACGTACCAGTCTGCCAGTTTTGCCCTGACCTGTTTGTCCTCAATGGCCGGCTTATCACCAATATTGACCTTTTGCGCCAGCTGCATGACCGACTTGACGCCGACAGAGACGCCGCCGCCGCCGATGGCCGCGCGCTCGTTCATCAGGGTCGTGAGAGCCACAGCCCATCCCTGCCCGACGTCGCCGAGGCGTTGGCTGTCGGGAATGCGGACGTCAGTGAAATAAACCTCGTTGAAATTGGAGGTGCCGGAAATCTGCTTGATCGGCTTGATCTCGATACCCGGCGATTTCATGTCGAGGAAAAAGTAGGTCAGTCCCTTGTGCTTGGGCACGGTCGGATCGCTCCGTGTGACAAGAATGCCGAAGTCGGAATAGTGCGCCCCGGATGTCCAGATCTTCTGGCCATTGATGATCCAGTCATCGCCGTCGCGCTCCGCCTTCGTCCGCATCGCAGCAAGGTCCGATCCACCGGCGGGCTCGCTGAAGAGCTGGCACCAGATTTCCTCGCCGGAGGAAAGCTTGGGCAGATAGCGCTCCAGGTATTCCTTATTCTTGCACCAGGCCATCAGGGTCGGCCCGGCCATGCCTTGGCCAATCTGGAAGGGATCGCCAAGGTCTGAGACCTTGCCTTCTTCCTGACCAAAAATCACCTGCTCGATCGGGCTGGCATCCCGGCCGCCATACTCCTTTGGCCATCTCAGGGTTGACCAGCCATTGTCAAACTTGCGCTTTGCCCAAAGCTGCGCCTGCTTGATCGGGTTCAATCCCTCGAATTCTTCCGCTGTCGGATAATGGTCCTTGAGAAAGGCTTGAGCCTCTGCGCGAAAAGCGGCTTCCTGGGGTGTGTCATTGAAATCCATGTTCGTTCTCCCTATGCCGCATTATTATGTTCAAGAGCTGTGACCAGCTTGTCCTGCCATGTGCCTTCGCTGCCGATATTCAGCGACAAAAGCTTGGCGCGGCGATAGTGGAAGTGGCAATCAAACTCCCATGTGTAGCCCATGCCGCCGTGGGTCTGGATGTTCTCCTTGGAGGCAAAGTAATAGGCCTGAATACCGGCCACCCGGGCGGTCGCCGCCGCCAGCGGCAGCTCCGGTGCATTGGTTTCAAGCGCCCAGGCGCCGTAATAGCAATTGGAGCGCGCCAGCGTATTTTTGACATACATATTGGCGAGTTTGTGCTTGATCGCCTGATAGCTGGCGATCGCCCTGCCAAAGGCAATGCGGCCCATGGCATAGTCCTTCGCCATCTCAAGCGCCGCATCGGAGCCGCCGACCTGTTCCCAGGCAAACAGCACCGCCGCGCGGTCATAAAGGTTTTGAACCTGTGACCAGCCTCGCCCCTCGATCCCGAGGAGTTCGGCTTTCGCACCATTGAAATCAATCCGCGCCTGAGACCGGCTCGGATCAAGCGTACGAACCGGGGTACGTTCAATACAATCCTGCGCCAGATCCACCAGATAGAGACTGGCGCCATCACCGCTGCCGGATTTGACCGCAACAATGACAAGATCGGCAATATCACCGTCGATCACCGGGATCTTGGTTCCAGTGAGAGTACCGTCGGAAACACTGGCCTTGAGCGCTGTCGCTGACCCCTGCCCCTGGCCTTCGCTCACGGCCAAGGTACCAATGGCTTCACCGGCTGCAAGTTTCGGCAACCACGTCATCTTCTGTTCTTCCGAGCCCCAGGCAAGGATGGCTTCCGTTGCCAGATAGACAGAGGAGGAAAAAGGGCTTGGCGCCATGGCGCGGCCGAGTTCTTCCGCGATCACCACCAGTTCCAGATAGGAAAGTCCGAGCCCGCCATACTCTTCGGGAATGACCGTTGCGGTCCAGCCCATTTCGGCGACCTTCTTCCACAGAGCTGCGTCACAGGAGGCATCGCCCTCCAGAACATCACGGACAACTCTGGTTGAACAATTATCCAGCAGAAAACCCCGCGCCTGTTCGCGCAGCAGGTTCTGCTCCTCGGAAAATTCAAAGTTCATGGTTTCCTCCTCAGTAAGAAACTTGTCGTTTCTCTTATTGGCTAATATCCAGCGTGGAATATGCCTAAGCCTATTCCATCATTTGTCAGGTGTCACCTGGCTCAAATACCCGGTTTTCCGTAGATGTCAGCCGCCCTGTCCTCAAAAGCCCGCATCAGACGTTCGATCGCATGCCCGAACAGAGTACCTATCAGCGCCTGAAGGGCTCTGGAGCGGAACTCGAAATCGATATGGAAATCGACGATGCAATCTTCGCCGCTCTCTTCAAAGTGCCAGCGGTTTTCAAGATATTTGAACGGACCGTCGAGATACTCGATAACGATGGTGCGATTAACGCTGTCGAGCGTGTCACGGCTTGTGAAGGTCTCGCGAAACATCTTGAACCGGATGGACACGTCTGCGGTGACAATCTCGCAGGGCAGACCCTCCGGCGTCTTGCCGTCTTCCCGGCTGCGGATGCGAACACCGGTGCACCAGGGCAGAAACTCTGGATAGAGGTCCATGGCCGCAACCAGTTCGTACATCTGGTCCGCTTTATACGGAAGAGTTTTTCGTTCATGATGCTTCGGCACGCGGCAGCCTCTATAAAGTCTTCTTCAGGCTGGCTTCACGCGCGCGTTGGAGAGCGGCGAAATCATCCCCGGCATGATAGCTCGAGCGGGTCAGCGGCGTCGCGGACACAAGCAGGAAGCCTTTGGAGCGCGCGATAGTTTCATAGTTGGCGAAGTCTTCCGGGGTGACATAGCGATCAACCGGGCGATGCTTGCGCGTCGGTTGCAAATACTGGCCGATGGTCAGGAAGTCGACATCGGCGGAACGCAGGTCATCCATCATCTGCAGGATTTCGTCGCGCGTCTCGCCGAGCCCGACCATGATGCCGGATTTGGTGAACTGCGCCGGGTTAATTTCCTTGGCCTGTTGCAACAGGCGCAGCGAATGGAAGTAGCGCGCGCCGGGACGCACCCTGAGATAGAGCGAAGGCACGGTTTCAAGATTGTGATTGAATACATCGGGTCCGGCTTCGATCACGACTTCAAGCGCGCCGTCCTTGCGCAGGAAGTCCGGTGTCAGAACCTCGATACTGGTGTCCGGTGAGCGCGCCCTGATCGCCCGAATGACTTTGGCAAAATGCGCCGCGCCGCCATCATCCAGATCGTCGCGGTCGACCGATGTAATCACCACATGCTCAAGGCCAAGCTGGGCCACAGCATTGGCAACATTTTCCGGTTCTGCCTCATTGAGCGCGTTGGGCAGTCCGGTGGTCACATTGCAAAAGGCGCAGGCCCGGGTGCAAATCTCGCCCATGATCATCATGGTTGCGTGGCGCTTGTCCCAGCATTCGCCGATGTTGGGGCACGCCGCCTCCTCGCAGACCGTCGGCAGATTATTGGCCTTTACGATCTCACGGGTCTCTTTGTAAATCGCAGAGCCCGGCGCCTTGACCCGGATCCATTTGGGCTTCCTCAGGAGCGGGCTGTCAGGATTGGCTGCCTTCTCCGGATGCCGCGGGCGCTCTGTACCGCCGTTCTCCGGGCCTTTTTCAGGCTTGTCTGTGGAATCATAAACTGTCGTCATAGCACCGGGTTTTAGCGATATCCCGCCGCTTTCACAAGGATCATGAAATCATGTCCGGGAACACCACCCGCAAGAAAAACGGGAGCTGCACTATGGCAACTCCCGTTGATTTCCTTGCATATCAAAGAGCTCAGGACTTGCCGGGGCCCTCTTCGTTGTCATCATCGTCTTCGAACCGATCATGAACAAAGTCCTCGCGCGGGTGACCATCGTCCCAGCCTTCGTCTGAAGCCTCGGCCATGGTTCCGAGCATATCGGGGTCCTGGCTCTGCGGGGCCGCGTTGAAGAGTGCCATAACGAAAGCGCCCATTCCAATTACGGACAGAACAAAGACCACCAGCGATCCGAGGATTGGAACAAGCTGTACTGCCAGCAGAAATATGGTCCCGACCGCGGTAAAGCCAACCCGACTACCCAAACTTAATTCCGCGCCGACTTTTCTGAACATCATCGAGGCTAGTGTTAAGGCCGCAATGAAGAACCCGACGATCCCGACAAACAGGGGCAAGAGAGGCCCAATCAGGATGACCAGGAAAAAGGCACCGACGACTCCTGTGATGAGCACGGTCGCCAAACCGATGAGGAACGATTTACCTGGCGCCTGGCGGAACGCGGCACTGGCCTGTCTTGAAATTCTGCCGGATCCGATGACAACGATAAAGGCCGCCAGAGCCGTCAGGGAGAGGAAGACCAACAACACACTGAGGGCGCCGGTCAGAATACCAACGATATCCGACAAGGCCATGTTGCCAATCATGGGATCGAATTCTTCGATATACTCGTAGGTCCAACTGCCTGGCTGGAGCTCAACCGTTTCATCCATCAAAGGTTCATTTGGTGAGCGCATCGTCAGGTGGCCGATAATAACGGCGCCCTCCTTGATGTGAATGGTCTCACCCTCAATTTCGAGGTCGCCGTAAAACTCACCGGAGACAAACACCTCCCCGGCAGAGATTTTGATATTGTCGGCAAACTGGCCTGATGCCTTGACGTTGCCGCCGCCAAATTCGCTCTCGCTTGCGAAGCGGCCATCGAGAACAACCTCACCGCCAAAAATATGTGCCGGACCTCCGGATACGGCCTGCTCGTGAACGGTCACTTCACCGCCGATCAACACAAGCTCCTCGGTATTGGCACCGTGATAATCGACGACGCCGCCAATTGCGACCAGCTCACCCGCAAAGGCCCCGTCAATCTTGACCTGACCGCCAACAAGGACGGTCTCGCCCTCGGATTGCACATCGACATCAACCTGGCCGCCAATGGCGACGAGTTCATCGTTGGCCCGGCCGGACACCTTGACGTCGCCGCCGATAGCGACTGTTTCGCCGTCGCCCTCGGCGATCACATTGACCTCGCCGGATATGGCGACCTGGCCTTCCGCCTGCGCAGGTGCGGCAAGGAGCCCGGACATCAAGGCCAGAACGGCCAATCCAGGAAGGCCTTTCCTGAACCCTTTCAACGACAACAAATCAAAACACGACATAAGGAATCCCCCAAAAAACGAATTCATTGCATCTGCACCGCACGCCTGGGTGAGTATGGAGAGTCTTATATAGGGCGTCAAAGGGGGATACTCTGACAACCGGTTTACATTAGAAGCTGTTGTATCAGTTCAGACCCTGGCACTGGAGACCTCCTGACAGGTAGGAAAATGGTCGCAGATCGACAAAATTCCTTTGGTATTTGGACCGGCAGCGCTAAAAAGCCTTTTTAGTCTCTGCGTGTTGAAAATTGGAAAAGGCGTTAAAAATGGAAAAGCTGTGGTTGAAGAATATAGATCCGAAAATCCCGCAGGAAATTGATGCCGATTCCCATGCCTCGGTTTGGGCCATGGCGCAGGAAGCGATCACAACTTATGGCGATAAGGACGCGTTCAGCAATTTTGGCGCGAAGATCTCCTTCAATGATATCGACCGCCAGTCGCAAAATCTTGCCGCCTATCTCCAGAATGATCTGGGCCTGAAGCGCGGCGACCGGATCGCCATTATGTGCCCCAACATTCTGGCGTTTCCGATAACGCTGTTCGCAAACCTGCGCGCCGGCCTCGTTCAGGTCAACGTCAACCCGCAATATACCGCACGTGAACTTGAGCATCAGCTCAACGACGCCGACACAGATACCATTGTCATTTTTTCGGGCTCAACACCGACCCTTGCCGAAGTCATCGCGCGCACGAAAATCAAGAATGTCATCGTCGCCAATCTCGGTGATTGCGGCAACGAAGACCTACCTTCGCCGCCCGTCGATGAGAGGCTCACAAACATCATTCGGTTTACCGATGCTATCAAGGCCGGAGAGAAATCCCACTTTGAACCTGTTCCGGTAACCGGACAAGACCTTCTGTTTCTTCAGTACACGGGCGGAACAACCGGCCTGTCAAAGGGCGCTGAGCTGACGCACCGCAATCTGGTCGCCAACGTCAATCAGTTTTCGGCGATTATGAAAGACCGTATTCGCGATGGCGAAGAGGTCATTATTACAGCCCTGCCGCTCTATCATATATTTGCCCTGATGGTGAATTGCCTGTCTTTCTTTGTGAAGGGCGGCACCAATGTGCTGATCACCAATCCTGGAGATATGCCTGGCTTTGTCGAGGAGCTATCAAAGTGGAAATTCACCGGCATCACCGGTGTCAACACACTGTTCAATGGTCTCCTCCATACACCGGGATTTTCCGATCTTGATTTCTCATCCCTTAATATTGTCGGCGGCGGCGGCACGGCCATTCAGGAAGCCATCTCTGACAAGTGGTATGAGGTGACCGGCGGTCATATTTCCGAGGGTTACGGCCTGTCTGAAACCTCCCCCGTTGTCACCTTCAATGTGGCCCCATCTGATGTCTTCACCGCGACCATCGGCGTGCCGGTGCCCTCAACCGACATCTCGCTTCGCGATGAAGACGGCAAGGAAGTCGGCGTCGGCGAACGCGGCGAGCTTTGCGTCAAGGGTCCGCAGGTCATGCAAGGGTATTGGCGCAAACCTGAAGCGACTGCGGATGTCACGACAGCGGATGGATACTTCCGCACCGGTGATGTCGCCGTTCTCACCGAGGGCGGCCTGTTCAAGATTGTCGACCGCATCAAGGACATGATCCTTGTCTCAGGCTTCAACGTCTTTCCAAACGAAATCGAAGGTGTCATCGCCAGAATGGACGGCGTCATGGAAGCCGCCTGCATCGGCGTGCCGGACGAGCGCACCGACGAGGCTGTGAAACTCTTCGTCGTCAAAACACCAGGCTCAAATATAACCAAAGAAGATGTCATCGCCTTCTGCCGCGAGCATCTGACCGGCTACAAGGTCCCCAGGCAGGTTGAATTCATCGACGCGGTGCCGAAGTCAGCCGTTGGCAAGCTCTTGCGGCGCGAGTTGCGAGGCTAACATTTTCCCTCTGAACTACAGTTTGTCATTCCGTGGCTTTAATACTAGCTCTGCGCCGAACGGGCCATCTTTGACTGTAGGGCGCTGCCCGCGTGCCCCATATCTTCGAAATCTCTTCCAAATTTCAGTTGATCCAAAAATTGAAATCAACGGCAGAGGTTGGAATAGCTTCATGAATTTCGAAAGAGCGACTTAGTCTTCCTCAGGAAGTTTGCGGTGAAAACTACACGCGGCTGTGGGCCCGCCACCTAAGGGGTATGTCCCTTGGGGCTGGATTACACTAGGCCCCCCCCCACCGAATCCAGTGCCAATCAAGAGCGATCTGCCTTGATAGTAGAGAAGCTCGCCAGAGCTACCCCTGGAACTGCGAAGAAGATAGGCTAACTCCACATCCCCTGACACAAAGTCGCGCGCCATTGGCACGTCAATATCACGTGGCATGACGTGATAGCCGTACAGAAACCTGTTCTCCGGTGGCTCACTCGGCCTTACGCCAGCCCAGTGCCCAAGAGCAAGGCGGTAGACCGTTTCGGCTTTACCATCATGGTCAAAGTCCATTCTGGTACTAGCAAACCGCACCATTCCTTCTGCAAGCGGCTTTTCGAATTTCTCGAATTGCCTTTTCTCGTAGGCCTCACGAAAAGGATCATCCGGATCGAAAACGACCGGCCCCGACTGCGCCTCTGCAAAGCTGATATCGACCGAATGCGGGTTCAGCTCTGCGGATGCAAAATACCTGACCTTTTTGATGTGTTCATTGGGGTCAAGCTCAGTCCATTTCGGGGTCCTGATATCAGGCATCTTGTCCTTAAAGGGTAGCACCAGAAACACTTGCCCCTTACCCGGCACGGGAGGTGGCAATTGGTTCGCATGACGCAATAGCTCTTCGCATAGCGGCAAATAATGCCCCCCGGTAATCTTGTACTCGAGCCGGCCGACTTTCTTCTCCTCTGGTGGCACTGCCGTGGTTTGGGGACCTTTTCCACCACCGGCATAGACAGGCATTGTTTGAAACACCAGAAACAGAAGAACAGAACAGAGCCGGATCACTACTTCATTCCCGGGACCACGAGCGCCTATTTGGTTTTTATTCATTTCACGGCTCCATGATAGGGCTGGAATTCTTTTGCGCCCATGAGAGACACCCCTCCCTCGGCGACAATCGTTCCTCAGAGCAGCATCGTCACCGGGTCCTCGATGTACCCCTTGAAGACCGAGAGCAGTTCTGCACCGAGCGCTCCATCGACAACGCGGTGATCGCACGACAGGGTTACGCTCATCATGGTCGCAACGCCAAGCACGCCGTCTTTGACCACGGGGCGCTGTTCCCCTGCCCCGACGGCAAGGATCGCCCCTTGCGGCGGGTTGATCACGGCGGAAAATTCACGAACCCCGAACATGCCAAGGTTTGAGATCGAGAAGGTGCCGCCCTGGTATTCCTCGGGCATCAACTTGCGATCCCTTGCTCGCGCCGCAAGGTCTTTCATTTCGTTGGCGATTTCGGCCAGGCCTTTGGTTTCGGCGTCTCTGATAACCGGCGTAATCAAACCACCATCAACGGCGACCGCGACGGAAATATCGGCATGGGAATGAAGCAGGATTGAATCCCCAGCCCAGCTCGCATTGGCTTTTGGCACTTTCATGAGCGCCATCGCAGACGCCAGAATGATGAAATCATTGACGCTGATCTTGTAGTCAATATCTCCAACGGGTGATTTGGCATTGAGATCTTTTCGCGCGGCAAGCAGGTTGTCGATCTGACAATCAATCGTGATATAAAAATGCGGCACGGTCGATTTGGATTCCGTCAGACGGCGCGCCACGGTTTTGCGCATGCCATCGACCGGGATCTGCTCATACCTGGCCGGATCATAGGCCGAGAAGTCCGGTGCACTCGGAGCCTGCATTGGAGCCCCGGCTCCGGGCAAGGGGATGACCTTTGCTCCCAAATGGCTTGCCGGCTTGCCGGCTGCGGCCTCAATATCCCGCTTGACGATGCGCCCGCCCGGACCCGAGCCTGCAAGGCCTGTCAGATTGACATTCATGAGCCCCGCCATGCGCTTTGCCAGCGGGCTGGCCATGATACGGTCCCCGGTCGCAGCCTGCATTACCGGTGCCGGCGCTGCTGAAGCTGCCGCACCCTTCACAACTTCGTGCGTAGCGACTGCGGTCACCGGAGTGGCCATCGGTGCAGCCTCAGTGATCGCGGATGCGCTCTCACCTTCTTCAAGAATTATGGCAATGGGTGTGTTGATCTTGACGCCCTCGGTCCCCTCGGCGACGAGAATCTTGCCGACCTGGCCTTCGTCGACGGCCTCCACTTCCATGGTCGCCTTGTCAGTTTCGATCTCACATATGACATCGCCAGAGGCAACGGTGTCGCCCTCCTTCACCATCCATTTGGCGAGGGTGCCCTCCTCCATGGTCGGAGACAGGGCTGGCATCAGGATCTCTACAGGCATGAGGACCTCTTCACTTTTGAAACACCGATTGCATCAAACATAGCAAACACGCCTTACAGCTTCAACGACCTTGTCTGCGGACGGTATGGACAGGGCCTCAAGGTTTGCCGCATAGGGCAAGGGTACATCTTCCTGAGTGACCCGCAAAACCGGGGCATCAAGATATTCAAAGGCGTGTTCCTGCAGCGATGCAGCAAGTTCCGCCCCAATCCCGCAAATCCGCCAGGCTTCCTCGACAGTGACGACGCGGTTGGTCTTTTGAACCGAAGCGATCACCGTTTCAAGGTCGAGAGGTCTTATGGTGCGAAGGTCGATGATTTCAGCGTCGATGCCTTCTCCGGCAAGGATGTCGGCTGCCTCAATGGCAAATTCAACACCCCGGGAATAGGAAACGAGGGTAACATCCGCACCCGGACGGACGACACGCGCCTTGCCAATCGGCAGAACATAATCATCAAGGTCAGGCACTTTAAAAGTTTTGCCATACATCAGTTCATGCTCAAGAAAAACCACCGGGTTGGGATCCCGGATGGCTGCCTTGAGAAGACCCTTTGCATCCGCCGCCGACCACGGCGCGACAACCTTGAGCCCGGGGACATGGGCGTACCAGGGCGCATAATCCTGACTGTGCTGGGCGCCAACGCGTGACGCTGCGCCATTGGGTCCGCGAAAAACAATCGGACAGGTCATCTGCCCGCCCGACATATAACGCGTCTTGGCGGCAGAATTTATAATGTGATCGATCGCCTGCATGGCAAAATTGAAAGTCATGAACTCGACAATTGGCCTCAGTCCCGCCATGGCAGTACCGACGCCGAGCCCGGCAAATCCGTGCTCTGTAATTGGCGTATCGATGACGCGGCGAGGACCAAATTCATCCAGCAAGCCCTGGCTGACCTTGTAGGCGCCGTTATATTCGGCAACTTCCTCGCCCATAAGAAAGACATTGGCGTCGCCGCGCATTTCCTCGGCCATGGCGTCCCGCAAGGCTTCGCGCACCGTCAGGTCAACGTAAGGCGTTCCTTCGGGCACATCGGGATCGTCCAGAATTGTGGGAGCAACAGGCGCAGAGGGAGCGACTTTTGCGGGCTGAACCGGTGCCGATACCTCGGCTTTTACAGGCGGTACCGAGGCTGTAACCGGCGCGTCCTCGCCTTCGCTGACGATCACTGCAATCGGTACATTGACAGCTACCTCCTCGGTTCCTTCCGCGATCAGGATCGCGCCGACCACACCTTCATCAATGGCCTCGATTTCCATCGTCGCCTTGTCCGTCTCGATCTCGGCGATGACGTCACCAATAGCCACAGCGTCGCCTTCCTTGACGTGCCACCTGGCGAGAGTTCCAAACTCCATGGTCGGGGAGAGGGCTGGCATCAAAATTTCTGTCGACATGGCTCGTCTCCCTACGCCAAAACATCAGTGTAGAGTTCGGCAGGATCGGGCTCCGGACTGTCCTGGGCAAACTGAGCAGCCTCATTGACAACCTGACGAATGTCCTTGTCGATCGCTTTCAGCTCATCCTCTGAAGCCAATTTGCGCTTGAGGACTTCTGCCCGAACATGCTCAATCGGATCGTGATGCTCGCGCACTTCGTTGACCTCTTCGCGCGTCCGGTATTTTGCCGGGTCCGACATTGAGTGCCCGCGATAGCGGTAGGTTTTCATTTCAAGGATCATCGGCCCCTTGCCGGACCGACAATGCTCCAGCGCTTCAAGACCGGCGTCGCGAACCGCCACAACATCCATCCCGTCAACCTCGATGCCTGGAATATTGAAACTGATACCGCGGCGGTGCAGGTGTGTTTCTGAAGAAGATCTCTGGATCGCCGTCCCCATGGCATACTGGTTATTCTCAACCACATAGACCACAGGCAAGCTCCACAGCTCTGCCATATTGAAACTCTCGTAAACCTGCCCCTGATTGGATGCCCCGTCGCCAAAGTAGGCAATCGCCACATTGTCGTTATCGCGATATTGATTGGCGAAGGCGAGGCCCGTTCCGATGGGAACCTGGGCCGCGACAATGCCGTGACCGCCATAGAATTGCTTCTCTTTGGAGAACATGTGCATCGAGCCACCCTTGCCACTGGAATAGCCATCGGCGCGCCCGGTCAACTCGGCCATGACGCCTTTGGGGTCCATGCCGCAGGCCAGCATATGACCATGATCCCGGTAGGATGTGATAACCTGGTCCTCGTCCCGCTTGGCTTCGGTCATGCCGACCACCACAGCCTCCTGACCGATATAGAGATGACAGAACCCGCCGATGAGACCCATGCCATAGAGCTGCCCCGCCTTTTCCTCAAACCGGCGGATCATCAACATTTCACGATAAAATCTGAGCAAGTCCTCGGAGGATACAGGAGCAGATCCCGCACCGGATTTTTTCGTTGCGGTTTTTTTCTTCCCGGCCGCCCTGGATTTGGGCTGGGATGATTTTCCGGCCATCTGGATCAAATCCTTTCCGCTATCATGAGAGTGCTCGAGATATGTTCCACAAACGCCCTTTCCGCTGCGTTAACCTGACCATCGCGGTGGCATCCAGGGACGGCGTGTAACTATTCGGGAGAGCGATCTTCGTCTCGCGACAGCGCGTTATCATCTTCTTCATCAAGAATTATGACAAGTTCGTCCTTGTCGGCAAGACCAAGAACAAGCCTTACCTCCTCGTCCAGCAGATCGCGGTCAAGATTTCCCGGAGCCATGAGCGAGACCTTTTTGTCGAGAGTGGTATGCGCTGCCCTCAGAGTTTCAAGCTCGGCGCGCTTGTCTTCCAGTTCTGCCATGGTTTTTTGCCTGGCGTAGTAACCGTTGTTGCCATTCAAAAACGAACTGCCGAAATAGTACATCAGCCCGAAAACAATCAGAGGAAACCGCGCGACGCGAAAAAATCCGGAAAGTGTGATTTGTCTCAACATGATGCGAAGGAGGCCATGATTTGTTGGTCCCGTCAAGCGCAAAGCAGCTCGCGCCCGGGCGTTAACCTCTTGATTCTCAATAGCTTGTTAAGCGTTATTGAGGAACTTCAGGAGACCTCTACCACCATAGTGAGCGGATGTATCAAGCTCTTCCTCGATGCGAATAAGCTGATTGTATTTCGCCAGCCGGTCCGACCGGGACAGAGAGCCGGTTTTGATCTGGCCGCAGTTGGTAGCGACGGCCAGGTCGGCGATCGTTGCATCTTCTGTCTCGCCGGAGCGATGCGACATGACGGACGTATAGCCCGCCCGATTAGCCATATCCACTGCCTGAAGAGTTTCTGTCAACGTGCCGATTTGATTGACCTTTACCAGGATAGAATTTGCAACACCCAGATCGATACCGCGTGACAGACGGTCCGGGTTGGTCACAAAGAGATCATCACCGACAAGCTGAACCTTGTCCCCGAGCGCTTCGGTGAGCGCGGCCCAGCCCTCCCAGTCATCTTCGGCCATGCCATCCTCGATGGAAATGATCGGGTAGCGAGCACACAGATCAACGTATTTGGCGACAAGCGCATCGGATGAAAGCGAGAGCCCCTCACCCTTCATTTCATATTTGCCGTTTTCATAAAACTCGGTCGAGGCGCTGTCGAGGGCCAGGAAAACATCTTCGCCAGGACGATAGCCAGCCGCTTCTGTCGCCTTGAGGAGAAAGCCCAGCGCCTCGTCGGTCGAGGCAATGCCGGGGGCAAACCCGCCTTCGTCGCCAACGTTGGTATTGTGTCCCGCATCAACGAGGGCTTTTTTCAGCTTGTGGAAGATTTCGGCACCCATGCGGACCGCGTCGCGGATTGTGCCGGCACCAACCGGCATGATCATGAATTCCTGAATGTCGATGGGATTGTCGGCGTGCTCACCGCCGTTGATAACATTCATCATCGGGACCGGCAGGACCCGCGCCGAGGGCCCGCCGATATAGCGGTAAAGCGGCAGACCGCAGGCTTCCGCTGCTGCCTTGGCGACCGCCAGCGAAACCCCCAAAATGGCATTGGCCCCGAGGCGGCTTTTGTTTTCCGTGCCGTCGAGCTCGATCATCACTTCGTCAATGTCGGATTGCTCTTCGGCATCCAGCCCGCAAATACAGTCCAGGATCTCGCCATTGACCGCCTCAACGGCCATCTCGACGCCCTTGCCCTGATAGCGCTCCTCGCCATCACGCAGCTCCACCGCCTCGTGGGCCCCGGTTGAGGCCCCCGACGGTACCGCCGCCCGGCCAAACGAGCCATCATCAAGCAAAACATCAACTTCGACGGTGGGGTTGCCCCGGCTGTCGAGAATTTCACGGGCGAGAATGTCGGCAATAGCAGTCATGACGCAGGGTCCTTACACTTCAGGTGATTTCAGGGCGGTGATACCCCTCCCCGGGCACTAAATCAAGACGTTGCCGGTCCCTACGGCATCATCATCCCGCGCAGCATGTAGAAGAACATGGCGCCGAGGAAGGCCGCGCAGGGAACCGTAATAATCCATGCCGCGATGATGGTCAGGAAATAGGTCCGCCGCACCAGTTTGCGCTTCAGAACCTTTTTCAATTTCTTTGGCGAAAGGGGCATCGCCGCAGTCACATCAGGCACACTCGCAGCGGTACCTTCAGCGTCATCGCCCGGGCTTGTCAAATCAACAGCGGCGCTTTTGATTCTGCCATTGTCCCTGTTGGACAGATACTCCCTCAGGAAACCAACGCCGAAAACACCGCCAATGGCGACATGCGTGGAACTGACGGGCAGGCCGAGCGCCGAGGCAATAATCACGGTCGTTGCTGCAGCCAGGGCGACGGCATAGGCCCGGATGATATTCAGCCGTGTGATTTTCTTGCCGACCGATTGAATGAGCTTCGCGCCGAAGAGATAGATGCCGATGCCAATCCCGATCCCGCCAATCGCGAAGATCCATATTGGCGCCGCCGCCTTGGTTGCCACACCGCCGGACTGAACCGCCGAAATAACGCCGGCGAGCGGGCCGATTGCGTTGGAGACATCATTGGCACCGTGCGCAAAGGCCAGCAAGGCCGTCGCGAAGATCAGCGGGATCTTGAAAAGTTGCCCGACAGCGCCGCGCTTATTCTCAATACCTTGCGAGGCCTTGTGAATTGCCGGCCTGAGGAGCGCAAGGGCGCCGCCAAAGACCACAATCCCCTGAGCAATCAAAAACAGATCACCCGGCTTCCAGAGGCGTTTCAGACCCTTCATCACAAGGTAGACGCTGAAGATCGAGGCCATCAGGGCGACAAAAACCGGCACCCATTTGCGCGCCGCTGCAACCATGTCGTCCTGGTAAAGAATGAGGCTCTTGATGGCGAACAGGAAAAGCGCAGCCAGCCCGCCGCCCATCAGGGGCGAGATGACCCAGCTTGCAGCAATCTTGCCCATCACCGGCCAGTTCACGGCGACAAATCCGGCAGCAGCGATCCCTGCCCCCATGACGCCGCCAACGATGGCATGGGTTGTTGATACAGGTGCGCCGATGGCGGTGGCAAGGTTGACCCAGACTGCAGCAGCCAGAAGCGCGCCGATCATGGCCCAGATAAAGACGTCGGCTGATTCGATCGCCGAAATATCAATGATGCCTTTGGACACCGTCGAGACCACATCGCCGCCGGCAATAATGGCACCGAGAAAATTGAACACAGCGGCAACAAACAAGGCCTGAACGATGGTCAGGGTCTTTGACCCCACTGCCGGGCCCATCGTATTGGCAACATCATTGGCGCCAATATTCATGGCCATATAGCCGCCGATGAGGGCGGCGACGATAATCCAGTAACTGCCGCCGACGGGAATAACGTTTGAGACCGTCAGGCCAAGAATAACCAACAGAAATCCGCCGGCATAAGCCAGTCTACGCGCCAAAATTCCCGCATCGTGCTGCGAGGCTTGCAACGCATCAATTTTCTTCAGGTCTTTGTCGAGGATCGATTTGCCGGTTGGCGCCATGATCAGATATCCGGTGTTTGAAGGTTTTGTGACATTGGCTCACGCGGCACGTACAACGCGGCGGGGCAGACGTTTGTGAATGTTTTGTGAAATTTATGGCTGAAAGTGAGCGACCTGTCACCCCCGGAGCAGCAATCGGGATCATTAAGTTGGGGACAAGTCGCCGTAGCCCGAGAGATCCGGTCGGGTGGCTCGGGTATACCGCAACGTTGCCTGCCCGATCCCGCAGAAGACAAGGCGTTTGACCTGTGTCATAGTTTGAGAGGCAAGCAGAAACGACACCAACAGCGATCGGGGCCGCACGTGCTAATTGTTCAGATATCCGACACTCATATCGTGGAAGAAGACAGGCTGGTGTACCGGGCTATCGACGCCAATGAGGGCTTGCGCAAGGCCGTTTCGAAGATCAACGCCATGTCGCCGCAGCCGGACTGTGTCGTGTGCACCGGAGATCTGACCAATCGGGGCCGTGCCGCACAGTATGAAGTCTTCGGCAGTATTGTCTCGGATCTCAAGGCGCCGCTGTTTGTCATCCCGGGCAATCATGATGATACCGATGCCTTGCAAAGATCCCTGCCCGACTTGTGGCGCTCCGCCGAGACGCCCCAGCACGGGTTCATCCACGATCAGGGTCAAACCCGCCTGATCTTCCTCAACAGTACAATCGCGGGCGAGCATCACGGCCATATCGATGAAGAGCGCTGCACCTGGCTGCGCGCCCATGTCGAAGACGCCCCGGCCCACGTCCTCGTGTTCCTGCACCACCCGCCCTTCGAGACCGGCATCTGGTGGATGGATGCCATCGGCAACTCGGGCGGCCAGGTGCTCGAGAACCTGCTGGCCGAGTATGATACTGTGCGCGGTGTCTTCGCCGGGCATATCCACCGCCCGATCAGCCGCTCCTTTGCGGGCACGATCTGCTGGATTGCTCCGAGTACATCCCATCAGGTCGCCCTCGACATCCGCGACGACGATGCCCTCTTCATGTCTGAAAACCATGAGCCCGCCGGGATGCTCGTCCATGTCCTCGACCAGCACAGCGGCGACCTGACGACCCATATCCAGTACACCGACACCTACGCCGAGGTCGAAACCCTGAAGGGCTACGTTGATGAACACCGCGAGGAATTGCGGGACCAGTACAAGGGTTTCTATCGAGCGGTTCATGGCCGGGACCATGGCGATGATGGCAAGCGATAGGGATTGCATCGTTCTCGCCCCTCACTTGCCCCGAGCGTGAAATACCATTAGCATCTTCAATCATAGATTGGAGGCCGGGTTGACGCATTTGGATACATTGTTGGAAGTCGGGGACGGAGCGAGCCCGTGCACGCCGCGTCTCTCGGACATCAAGTCAAATGACGGCGCGGCCCCGGCCTCGCAAAGCCCGACCCACAAACACTTCGCCATAGGTGATCTCGAATGGATGGTCATGCCGCCCCTGATGCTGGAGCAATACCGCGTCTTCCGCGGCGACAAGACGCCTCTGGGCGTTGCCTTCTGGGCGTATCTTTCAGAAGAGGCGGAGGAAAAGCTCGAAGCCGGTGCCGGCCGTCTCAGGCCCGATGAATGGAAGTCCGGCGACAGATTGTGGCTGATCGAAATGGTTGCGCCATTTGCAACATCCGAGAACAAACAGACCGAGGTCATGATGGCCGATCTCATCAAAAATGTCTTTGGGACACGGAAATTCAAGTTTCATCGGACCGATCCGGAAACGCGGAAGCGGGAGATAGTGGAGGCAGGGGGGGTGGATGTGTAATCTTGACCCTGATGGACTACTTGAGTGGCACTTCGCCTGCTACTTTGTTCACCCGAACTATCTTGGAATGTTCGCTCCTGCCGTCTTGATCTATGCGGTAATGTATTTTCTCAGGACCAGGGGTTTTCTGAGAAGCGAGGTCCTGTCGCCCGGAGTGATTTCCCTGACCCTCTATCCGTCAATTATTGTTCATGGCGTATCTTATGAAAATCTGGCTCGGAACGGACTTGTGATCCCACAATGGGATCATTTGCTGTTTCAGGTAATCCTTTTCCATCCGCTCTATGCCCTCTCAATCATGTTGATACTGCATTTGGTTGAAATAACCAAGGGCACCGAGATCATATCAATATCCACAAAGCTGGCTCTGATCTCGGTGATGATCTTCTGGACCCTTGTCTGGGCCTGGCTTTTGTTTTTCTTCGCTAGCTGACAATTCATCGGCGAAGAAAGCGTGCAATTTGTATAAGGAGACTCAACGGCTGCACTAGTTGTGGAGTCTCATGAGGTTATTCATATCCAGCCCTGATCGGCTGATGGGT
>CBFDBJ010000036.1:0-33302 GCA_965603015.1 uncultured Alphaproteobacteria bacterium | reverse complement strand
GGTCGGTGGAGGTGGAGGTCATAAGGATTTTCCTTCAAGTAACCACATCATTGTCACCCCGGATGCATTGCAGCACGTAGTGATGCACTGCTGGTCCGGGGCCTAAATCTCAAGTGTGGGTCCCGGACCAGCGGAGCAGCATTTCATGCTGCGCCGCATCCGGGATGACAAAATTACTGAATGCGTAACCCTACCGCGTCGGGATGGGTGTGCCGCTGCGGTAGTCGTAAAACCCGCGACTGGTCTTGCGACCGAGCCATCCGGCCTCGACGTATTTGACGAGCAGTGGGCACGGACGATATTTGGTGTCGGCCAGCCCCTCATAGAGCACCTGCATAATGGAGAGACAGGTATCCAGACCGATGAAGTCGGCCAGTTCCAGCGGGCCCATAGGATGGTGCGCGCCGAGCTTCATGGATTTGTCGATGTTCTCAACCGTCCCGACGCCTTCATAAAGCGTATAGACCGCTTCATTGAGCATCGGCATCAGGATGCGGTTGACGATAAAAGCCGGGAAATCTTCCGCGTTGGTCGGCTGCTTGCCGAGGCGCTGGACAAACGTCAGGACCTCCTTGTAGGTCTCCTCGCCTGTCGCGATGCCGCGAATAAGCTCGACCAGCTCCATCATCGGCGCCGGGTTCATGAAGTGTAGCCCCATGAACTGTTCCGGGCGGTCCGTCGCTGCGGCAAGCCGGGTGATGGATATCGACGAGGTATTGGACGCCAGGATCGCTTCGGGCTTCACGACTTCGCACAGGGATGAAAAAATAGCGCGCTTGACCGCCTCGTCTTCGATGGCCGCTTCGATCGCAAGGTCGATGTCGGCAAGGTCTGCGATGGTATCGGTCGGTACGATCCGGGCCAGGGCAGCGGTTTCATCGCCGGGTGAAATCGTGCCGCGGGCGACCTGACGGCCGAGATTGGCCTCAATGATGCCCAGCGCAGCAGCGGTTTTTTTAGGGTCAACGTCGTATAGATGGACATCAAATCCGGCCAGCGCACAAACGTGGGCGATCCCGTTGCCCATCTGGCCTGCGCCAACAATGCCGATTTTTTCGATTGTCATCGTCCACCCTCAAATTCCGCAAGCCAGTACCGGCTCAACACTTATACGCCTTACAAAGTAAAAAGGTGGGTCTTAAAGACCCACCTTCCCGAGTTCTTCTTCCAGTTCCGGCACCGCCTTGAACAGATCCGCCACGAGGCCGTAGTCGGCGACCTGGAAGATCGGCGCTTCCTCGTCCTTGTTAATGGCAACAATGACTTTGGAATCTTTCATGCCGGCCAGATGCTGAATCGCGCCGGAAATCCCGACGGCGATGTAAAGATCCGGAGCAACGACCTTGCCGGTTTGACCGACCTGATAATCGTTCGGCACAAAGCCCGCGTCAACCGCAGCGCGCGAGGCACCGACGGCGGCGCCGAGTTTGTCGGCAACCTTTTCGATCAAGGCGAAGTTTTCGCCCGAGCCCATGCCACGGCCACCGGAAATGATGATCTTTGCAGCGGTAAGCTCGGGGCGTTCCGACACGGACAGGTCTTCAGAAACAAATTCTGTCAGGCCCGGGTTGTCGCCTGCACCGATAGCTTCGACAGCTGCCGATCCGGTTTCTTCAGCCGACTTGAAAGCCGTCGTGCGCACCGTGATGACTTTTTTGGCGTCGCCTGATTTGACCTTTTGCATGGCGTTACCGGCATAGATCGGACGCACAAAGGTGTCAGCTGATTCAATCGCCGTAATTTCGGAGATCTGGGCAACGTCCAGAGCGGCGGCCACGCGCGGCATGAAATTCTTGCCCGATGTTGAGGCCGGCGACAGGATCGCATCATAGTCACCGGCAAGGCCAACAATCAACGCGCTCATGTTTTCGGCGATTTGCTGCGCATAAAGCGCATCATCGGCGACCAGCACTTTGGCAACACCGGCGATTTTCGCCGCTGCTTCACCAACGCCGCCGCAACCGGATCCGGCAACAAGGACAATAACGTCGCCGCCGAATTCCTGCGCCGCCGTGACGGTTTTGTGGGTGGATTCTTTCAGGTCAGAATTATCGTGTTCTGCAATTACAAGAGTAGCCATTAGAAGGACCCCGCTTCGTTTTTCAATTTGTCGACAAGCTCAGCGACGGATTCAACAATGATGCCGGCCTGGCGAACCGGCGGCTCGGTGGTCTCAATGACTTCGAGACGCGGGGTGATATCGACACCGTAATCATCCGGGGTCTTTTCATCGATCGGCTTTTTCTTCGCCTTCATGATGTTGGGCAGTGACGCATAGCGTGGCTCGTTGAGCCGCAGGTCAGTCGTGATGACAGCCGGCATTTTGAGATTGACGGTCTGCATACCGCCATCCACTTCACGGGTCACCGCAATGGAGCCGCCTGCCGGTTCGATCTTTGAAGCAAAGGTGCCCTGCGCCCAACCGAGGATTTGCGCGAGCATCTGGCCGGTCTGATTTGAATCATCATCAATCGCCTGCTTGCCAACAATGACCAGATCCGGGTTTTCCTCGGCGACAATGGCCTTCAGGATCTTGGCAACCGCGATCGGCTCAACCGTATCATCTGTCTTGACCAGGATGCCGCGATCCGCGCCCATGGCGAGAGCGGTGCGAATGGTTTCCTGAGCCTGCTGGGGTCCGACAGAAACGGCGATAATCTCCGTTGCGGTCCCGGCTTCTTTCAGACGAATGGCCTCTTCGATGGAAATCTCATCAAAGGGGTTCATGGACATTTTGACGTTGGCGAGGTCGACCCCACTGCCGTCCGGCTTGACGCGGATTTTGACATTATAGTCAACGACCCGCTTTACAGGCACGAGAACTTTCATCGCTTGGCTGCTCCCAAAACTTATTGTTTATGTTGCGGTGCGAAAAATAGTCTCGGGGGACGCAAGAGTCAACGCGAAGAAACGGCAAAAAGCGGGCTGAATGCCGCAGCCGGGTTTATGTTTTGGGAATTTGACAGCTCACCGGGCAAAACTCCCCGAAAACTCGAGAAATAGAGCCTGGCTGCTAAAGAAGCGGCGCGGTTTCACCTTCGGCGAGGTGGTCGATGAAGGTTTCCAGAACCGTCGTCCACATGACGAAGTTATTGACCAGGTTACCTTCGGTGATCCCGTCGGTGAGATTCATCGGATATTCGACGTGAGCCTTGCCGTCAGGGGTCACATAGGCCTTGCCGAAGACCCACGACTTGTTGAACTCGTTCATCCAGGTCGCGCTCGGGTAGGCCTTGAGGTCAAAGCTGGCGCGGAACTGCATTTTGGTGCAGCGCACGTCGGTTGAGGGGGCCGCCTTGCCGGCGCATTCGACGCCCCGGGCAATGAAACGGATCTTGCCCTGACGCACGAGGATCAAGGGCTCGCCCTGAGCGCCTGATGTGAGGGTCGTATCCAGATCAGCCGCACCCAGCAGCGCCGCCATTTCACGGGTTGAGATATCGCCGTAAAGTTTCGGGCTTTCGGCAGCGATTGCCTGTGTCGCGGCAATTGAGGCCAGCATCACTGCGCCGGTAGCGATTCGACCGAATTTCGCCCAACACTTTGACTTCACTATGAAATTACCCATGATATCCCCGCTATTCGCCCTGCATACACCCCGGTTGCGTGGCCAGTGTACCTTATGGAAAGGGTGTGGAGCAAGGGAGTGTGGAGTCCGGGGCGACCAACCGTCCGGGAAAGTCTCTCAACCAATACGCTCAAAACTGCAAGCGGCCCACTAAAATCGCCTGTTTCTCAACTCGGGGTCGAAGATGCGGGGCGCTCGCTTTTGGCCAAATCTGCCCGTTAGACGCCTAGCGAGGAGAACAATCGCTCCTCCGTATGTTTAAGCGTAGAGATCTTACCCTTTTTGTAGTCGCCGAAGGATTGGTAAAGGCTAATGTTCTCGATCTTCCAAAAGCTGCGCCTGATGATGACTGTGGGCACGTAGCCCTTGCGACCAGCCCAATGTTTATGAGCTCTTGCTGCAAAAGGCACTTCCTTTCGCCACAATTTTCGCTTCGACCAATTCATCACTATCGATCTATTTTCCAGTCTCGGTAAGATATTTTCCTTGATGTAGTCGCTCCAAGTGGGACTTTCCGAAGTGACCAAGATTACATCTCGCCCAAACCTCTTGTGTTGTGCCCAAAACCAAACGCGCAACAGAAAGCCCTCTGCCATCCACACCAACATGAATGGCAGAAGAACCAATAACAATGGAATTGCTATTGCGAGTTTTAGGACGGTTGCTAGTAGCTGCTTCATGCTAGGATACTAGGCCAATCCGACTATCAAAGACAGGACCGGTTTTCTGGTTCGAGAAACTGTCTTTGGCCGCAAAGCAGATATACGATTGGGATTTCAAGAAGGAAAAAATAGACACCACTTAACCAGAGCACTCAGCGGTTTTCGCCGGGAACCCACAGCACATCATCGACGCCATCATTGTTGGCGTGACGGGCGGCGACGAAGAGGAAGTCTGACAGGCGGTTGAGATATTTGAAGGCGGCGTCCGAGACGCTCTCGGTCTCCATGAGTTCGCTGGTGATCCGCTCGGCGCGCCGGGCGATGGTGCGGGCGACATGAAGATGGGCGGCGGCGGCGCTGCCTGCGGGCAAGATGAAGGAAGTCAGCGGGGCGATGGCGGCGTTCATCTGATCGATCTCGGCCTCGAGCCGGTCGACCTGGGCCTCAATGATGCGCAAGGGCTCATAACCCAAATCTTCGCCGGTATCCGGCGTCGCCAGATCCGCGCCGAGATCAAAGCAATCGTTCTGGATGCGCGACAGCATGTCGTCGAGCGGGCCTTCAGTATAAAGCCGGGCCATGCCGATCATCGCGTTGGTCTCGTCCACGGTGCCATAGGCGGCGATGCGAAGGGCGTGCTTGGCGACACGGGTCCCGGAGGCCAGAACGGTTGTGCCCTTGTCGCCGGAGCGTGTGTAGATCTTGTTGAGCTTGACCATCGGGAGCCTTACTAGCGCAGGATCATGATCAGGATGATCAGGGCGAAGGCCGCCAGATGCAGGCCGACACGCCAGCGCATCAGCTTGCCGGATTGCTCTCTGGCCGCGTCGCCGGTGCGGTTCATGGCGAGGAGCCCGAGCCCGAGCGAGGCCAGAACGGCCAAAAGCACGGCGGGCAGCGCAAACATTGTCAGAAATTCGACCATCGACCGATTGCCTCTCAGGTTGGATTTGCCTCTCTATAGCCGATATCGGCGCCCGGCCCAAGGGGAAAGCCGCAGACACCCCTGCCCGCAAGGAGTTGAAAGCCCGGCAGAACTGTGGATAGATGGTCAAAAGAAACATCTGCCAGATCCCGTAAAGAGCCCTCCAGGGGCTTTTTACGGGATCTTACAAGAAGCAGGAATAACGGAGAGAACCCCTATGGCCGAGATTTTCAAACCCTATGCGACACAAAAAGGCGATGAGATCGCTCTTCTCGATGACTTTGGCGATCGGACGTGGGCGGATTATAATGCCCGCGTCAATCAGCTCATCGATGCCTTGCGCAAGGCGGGGCTCAAGCCGGGCGCGCCTGTGGCCCTGCTGTCGGGCAATCGCCGCGAATACTACGAGACCCTCGGCGCGGTCAATCACGCCGGCTATATCGTGGTTCCGGTCAACTGGCATTTTGTCGGTGACGAAGTGCGCTACATGGTCGAGGACTCAGATGCAGAAGCCCTGATTGCCGACGCGCGGTTTACCGATGTTGCAGCAGCCTGCGGTGACCTGCCCAAGCTCAAAATCAAGATCCTGATTGATGGCACGCCGCCGGAAGGCTTTGAAGACTATGAGACCTTGTTGGCCGCGTCCTCTGCGGAGGAACCTGCGGATCAGGTTTCCGGCGGGATCATGTTTTATACCTCCGGCACAACAGGTCGCCCGAAAGGCGTGCGCAGCTCGGCCTTGAGCGTCGTCGGCGGCCCGATGGAGGGCATGCATGAAGTCGCCCAGCTGATCGGCGCCACTCTTGGCGCGCCGGAAGGTGGGCGGTCGCTGCTGTGCGGGCCAGCCTATCACTCGGCGCAATGGGCATTTTCCTGGATGCCGTTCATGGCCGGCAGTTCGATCATCATGCGGCACAAGTTTGACCCGGCGGAGACCCTTGAGCTGATCGATAAATACAAGATCACCAATAGCCCTATGGTGCCGACGCAATATGTCCGCCTGCTCAAGGCCCGGGACGGCGGCGACCTGAATGAGAGCTTTGACGGTTCCAGCATCGCCATCATCTGGCACGGGGCGGCGCCCTGCTCACCAATGATCAAGAAACAGATGATCGAATGGTGGGGACCGAAGATCACCGAATATTATGGCGGCACGGAGGGCGGTATCCTGAGCACGATCACGTCGGAGGAATGGCTTGAGCGTCCGTCGAGCGTCGGCAAACCTGCCGAGGGCTACAAGGTCACCATTATTGACGATGACGGCAACGAATGTCCGACCGGTACGTCGGGCACGATCTATCAGGAAAATCTCGCCGGGACCGATTTTGAATATCACAACAAGCCGGAAGAAACCGCCAAGCGCCACCGGGGCAAGGCCAATCTGACGCTGGGCGATATCGGCTATGTCGATGAGGAAGGTTACCTTTATCTGACGGACCGCAAGATCGACATGATCATTTCAGGCGGGGTCAACATCTATCCGGCCGAGATCGAAAGCGTGCTTGTGGCTCATCCTGCTGTGAAAGACGTTGCGGTGTTCGGTGTGCCGAACGACGAATTTGGCGAGGAGATCAAGGCGGTGGTCGAGCTTATCGATCCGGCGGGCGCCGGCGATGACATGACGACGAGCCTCGTTACCTATGCCCAGGAACATCTGGCGAAATACAAGGTGCCGCGCAGTTTTGATTATTCCGAAGACATGCCGCGTACCCCGGCAGGCAAGCTGCTCAAACGCTTGCTGCGCGATCCTTATTGGGAAGGCAAGGACCGGTCTATCTAGACGCTGAATAACTACGACAAAAACAATGGAGAGAGCCATGAGCGCCGAGAACGAACGCATCAGAGTTGAGATTGAGGACGGTGTTGCGGATGTGACGCTGACAAGGGGCGACAAGATGAATGCCCTCGACCCTGCCATGTTCAAAGCCCTGACCGAAACGGGCGAGCGGCTCAAGAGCGAAAAAGGTTTGCGCGCTGTTGTTCTCTCAGGCGAAGGCCGTGCGTTTTGCGCCGGGCTCGACATGGGCAACTTTGCTGCCATGGGAGAGGCCAAAGCTTCAGAGGGCGGCAAGACTGCAGGTTCGCCCGTTGAGGGCCGACTTGCGCGGCGCACCCGGGGGATTGTCAATGATCCGCAATATGCGGCCTGGGTCTGGCATGAAATTCCGGTGCCAGTGATCGCAGCCTTGCACGGTGTTGCCTTTGGCGGCGGCTTTCAGGTGGCGCTTGGCGCTGACATGCGTTACGCAGCGCCGGGCACGCGCCTTTGCGTCATGGAAATCAAATGGGGTCTTGTGCCGGATATGGCCGGGACACCGCTCATGAAGCAACTGATGCGTGACGATATCATTCGTGAGCTGAGCTATACCGGCCGCATTTTCGAGGCGGAAGAAGGCCAGGGGCTGGGTGTGGTCACCCGCATCTGTGATGACCCCAAGGCTGCGGCCATGGCGACAGCCCGCGAGATTGCGGGGAAGAACCCCGAGGCCGTGCGGGCCATGAAGCGCATGTATAATGCCCTGCCCGATGCCTCTGCCGCCGAAGGCCTGCTGGCTGAATCCGTAGAGCAAGACAAGCTCATCGGCTCGCCCAATCAGATCGAGGCGGTTATGAGCCAGATGGAAAAACGCGCCGCCAACTTTAAGGACTGACCAAATGCTTTTGATTCACAAGGGGGTCGTGCACCCCTGGCTCTGCGATATCATGGGGCACATGACGACGCGCAACTATCTGGCGATGTTCGATGATGCAAGCTACCACATGATCTACGAGACCTTTGGCTGGTCTGGTGGTGAGGGCGGTGATCGGCGCAACGGATGGGTCGATGTACGCCAGGTCATTGAGTACAAGGACGAGCTGAAAGCGGGTGACCTCACCGAGGTCAAGGGTGCCATGAAGAAAATTGGCACGAAGTCTGTCACCTATTACTATGAGCTCTACAATACCCGCACGGGAAACCTCTCAGCGACCCTCGAGACGACCTCGGTCTATTTTGACCTCAAGGAACGGGTCGGTATTCCGCTGACGGATGAGATGCGGGCGGGTGCAGAGAAGTATCTTCTGGAGGGGTGAGTCACTCTCAATACCAATTTCCTGTCATCCTCGGGAGACCAAAGGTCGAGCCGGGGATCTTCTGTCGTCAGGTGCGAACAGAGAGAAGATCCCCGATTCCACACTTCGTGTGGCTCGAGGACGACAAGACAGGGCTATTGCGCCTCTCGTCTCTCCCGCTCCCTTTGCGCCATCAATTCTTTTGATGGAAACGGCGCGGTGCGCTCGCCTTTCACCTGGATAAATCGCGGCGCAACCTGGTCGAGAGCGACGGCGGTGAGGGTGCCGAAGAGGCAGGCGCCGGTGTCAACGTTGATCCTGTTGGGCCTGGATTCCGGATCGCGGTTCGTTGTATGGCCATGGACAATCATTCGCCCGTGATCGAGTTCGCTTTCGGTGAAGTCGCCGCGGATCCACAGGGCATCGCGCTCCATTTGCGCTTCCAGATGGATGCCAGGCCTTATGCCCGCATGGACGAACATGTGCCCCTCTTCAAAGTGCCAGTGCGGCAGGGCGTTGATCCAGTCGATATGATCCCCCGGGATCGCCGCCAGGTCTTCTTCCACGCTGCCGCCACTTGCCAGGATCGCGACAAGCTCTTCAAGCACAATCCCGTATGATTCCATCGTCTCCCTGCCGCCGACAAAATCTCGCCGCCAGCTTTCCGCACGCTCGAGGGTTGGCTCTTCGAGAAAATCGAGAAACATCTGTTCATGGTTGCCGCGCAAGCAGATGGTCTCAAAACCGTCGATGCCTTGCATCACCAGATCGATGACCTCGCGAGAGTGAAGGCCGCGATCCACATAGTCGCCAATGAAGATGATCTTGTGATCGCCGGACTTTTGCCGCGCATCCCAGCGGATCTCGCCCAGGAGTTCCTCGAGCAACGGCAATTCGCCGTGGATATCGCCGATGGCGTAGATCACGTTAAATCCATTCCCCTGTAGTTGGGTCGATGTCGGCGTCTTGTGTATCGCCGGTATTCACGGTGCCAGCCGGTTCCAACACCAGGATCTGACATTCAGCATCTGCATGCGGTGCGTGCTCCACACCTTTGGGGACAACATAGAGCTCGCCTTCGCCAAGCTCAATGGTCTCCTCGCCGCCCGGCCCGCGTATGTCGATGGAGAGTTTGCCCGTCACAACGAGGAACAGCTCATCGGTCTCGGCATGGGCATGCCAGGGGAAACGGCCTTCAACTTTTGCCAGCTTGACGTGATAGTCATTGAGTGCGGCGATGATCTTTGGTGACCAGTGGTCGGAGAAGCTGGCGAACTTTTCGGCGAGGTTGATAGAGGTCAAGACGAGGCATTCCTTTTGGAGGGCCGTTCATTCAACCATCGGGTCCGCCTTTCCACAAGGGCAACAACTGAAAATATTTAGCCCTTGACCCCGCCTCGTTCAAATTCTGCACTGATCTGAAGGGCGCGCTCATAGACCGCCCAGAATGCGTTTCCCATGATCAGTGCCATCACCCCAACCAGTAGGGCGTCAAGGCTCAGGAAGGCCACCTGGTGTGCAAGCCCGCTGCCGATGATTTGATAGTTCAACCAATAGTGCAAGACCATGAACGGGGCGATGGGAACGATGACGATCATAGTCATCCAGTTCGTTTGCCCCCTGATTGACTGGCGCGAGCGCGCCAGAGTCATGGTCTCGTCACCCAGAAATAGTCCGAACCCGTAAATATTGAGATGCTGCGTCGGGAAAATCAACAGGAGCAGAACGATCAGCGGCAGGAATGGCAGGACCTCCTCCGGAATCGGTAGACCACTTGCCTGGACGAACCCTGCAAGGACCGGCCCGCCTGCGACGACAAACAGTATCACGAGGGCAGAAAATCCCAACATCGCGAGAAGGCCCAGGAACTCCCGTGCGCTGAGCAAAAATGAGGCTCTTTTTCCATCGTGAAACCAGTATCCGGATACCCAGAGCGAAACGTAGAGTATGGACAGTATCTTGATGATGCCGAAAACCATTCTGACCCGTGATGGACCTGCTTCAGCCCACCCGGCTTCATCGGCAAACATTCCGAGTTGGAATTCCGCGATGTGCTGAAGGCCTTCTGCCAGCGTGGGCAAAAGGAAAATCGCCGGGGCGGCAAGCATGACTGCAGGCACCCTTTGAAACACACGTGCTATATCTGAAATCATGACTGGCCTCCCCGCTCAGCTTTTCAATCTGGGGGTACGACCATGACTTTGCAAGTCTGTTTCTTATTCTGATTCCAGAAAAATCAGTTCCGCTCGCCCTCAAGCAAGCGCCGCGCTATCACCTGGGCCTGGATTTCGGCGGCGCCTTCGAAGATATTGAGGATGCGGGCATCGCAGAGGACGCGGGAGACCGGGTATTCAAGCGCAAAGCCGTTGCCGCCGTGGATCTGGAGGGCGTTGTCGGCGGCGGCCCAGGCGACGCGGGCGCCGAGCAGTTTGGCCATGCCGGCTTCAAGGTCGCAGCGCTTGCCTTCGTCCTTGGAACGGGCGGAGAAATAGGTGAGCTGGCGGGCGATCATGATCTCGACGACCATCATCACCAGCTTGTTGCGCACGCGCGGGAAGTGGAAGATCGGCTTGCCGAACTGCTGGCGGTCTTGCGCATATTTCAAGCCAAGCTCGAGAGCGGACTGGGCAACACCGATGGCGCGCGCCGCCGTCTGGATGCGGGCTGATTCAAAGGTTCGCATCAATTGTTTAAAACCCTGGCCCTCTTCGCCGCCGAGCAGGTTTTCAGCTTTCACTTCAAACTCGTCAAAGCCGAGTTCGTATTCCTTCATGCCGCGATAGCCGAGCACTTCAATTTCGCCGCCGGTCATGCCCTCGGAAGGGAACGGATTGTCGTCATCCTCGCTGCGGGTCTTTTCGGCGAGCAGCATGGAAAGGCCCTTGTAGCCGGGCTCATCAGATGTCCGTGCAAGGAGGGTCATGACGTCGGTGCGGGCGGCGTGGGTGATCCAGGTTTTATTGCCGGTCACTTTATAGACGTCGCCGTCCTTTTTGGCGCGGGTCCGGAGCGATCCGAGGTCCGAGCCCGTGTTGGGCTCGGTGAAAACGGCCGTTGGCAGGATCTCGCCTGAGGCGATCTTCGGCAGCCAGCGGTTCTTTTGCTCTTCGGTGCCGCCGCCCAGAATGAGTTCAGCGGCAATTTCAGAGCGGGTGCCGAGGGAGCCGACGCCGATATAGCCGCGCGACAGCTCCTCGGAGACGACGCACATGGCGGTCTTGCCCATGCCGAGGCCGCCGAATTCCTCGGGGATGGTCAGACCGAAGACGCCCAGATCGCTCATCTGCCCGACCACATCCATCGGGATAAAATCGTCGTTCAAGTGCCATTGGTGAGCCGGTTCAACGACCTTTTCGTCGGCGAAACGACGGAACTGGTCGCGCACCATGTCGAGGGTCTCATCAAGGCCGGTGTCACCAAAGGTGGCATTGCCTGCCTGTTCCTCGATGTGAAGAGCGATTTTCGAACGCACCTGCTGGGTAAAGCCCTGCTGGACCAGCATCTGGATTGCCGGGGTTCCCATCAGGGCCAGTTCCTCGCCGGAAAGCCCCATATCCATGATCCGGACGATCTCGCCCTGGCTCATGGGGATACCGCCGCCGATCTGCGCGATATATTCGGCGTAGGCGGCCTGAAGGATCAGGGCTTCCAGTTCGCCGTAGCGCCCTTCTGCCTCAAGCGCCCTGGCCCAGCCGAGCATCTCGCGCAAGGCCTCGACATAGGTCGCGATCCAGGCAAAGCCGTGGGTGATGTTCTGGTTCTGCTCGACCAGCGGGACAGCAACCTGTCCGTCTACGGAGACAAGTGCCGTAACATGAGCCTTTGCTTTTTCAAGCAGAGTGTCGAGCGTGCCAAGGGCGCTGTCGCACAATGCGAACAAGTTATCGAGCAGGGGAGCGGACATGAATTTGTCTCCGGTATTGTCTTTCTCTCGTATTGTCATTGCCGGACTTGATCCGGCAATCCAGAGAGCCACGCACTGGATCCCCGGGTCAAGCCCGGGGATGACAGCAGAAAAATAAAGCTAGCTATTACCAACTTCGATTGCATCCTCGATGGTCCGCAGGCCCGGCACCTTGGCTGAGACCAGCACCGCCATGTTGCCCGGCAGATGCTGATTGTTTTGCATCTTGGTGTGGGCCTTGGCGATGTCGTCCCAGGCGAAAACCTCGGACATGCACGGATCGATGCGGCGCTCGATGACCAGCTTGTTGGCCTGGGCCGCCTGTTTCAGATTGGCAAAGTGGGATCCTTGCACCCGCTTTTGACGCATCCACAGGAAGCGGGCGTCCATGGTGAGATTATAGCCGGTGGTCCCGGCGCAGATGACGACCATGCCGCCGCTCTTCACGACATTGACGGAGACCGGGAAGGTTTGCTCGCCGGGGTGCTCAAACACACAATCAACGTTGTTGCCTTTACCGGTGATGTTCCAGATCGCCTTACCGAACTTGCGCACTTCGGTCATGTATTCTGCAAAGCCCTCGCCGTTGACTTCCGGCAACTGGCCCCAGCAATTGTAGTCCTTGCGATTGAGAACCGCCTTGGCGCCCATGGAGAGGACAAATTCTCTCTTGTCATCGTTGGACACCACACCGATGGCGTTGGCGCCGGAAACCGCACACAGCTGCGTCGCGAAGGACCCGAGACCGCCGGACGCGCCCCAAACGAGGACATTGTGGCCAGGGCGCAGGATATGCGGGCGATGACCGAAGAGCATCCGATAGGCGGTCGCCAGGGTCAGCACGTAGCAGCCTGATTCTTCCCAGGTGAGATGTTGCGGGCGCGGCATCAACTGCTGCGCCTGAACCCGCGTGAACTGGGCAAAAGCGCCGTCCGGCGTCTCATAGCCCCAGATCCGCTGGGAAGGCGAGAACATCGGGTCGCCGCCGTTACATTCCTCGTCGTCGCCGTCATCCTGATTGCAGTGCACAACGACCTCGTCGCCGACCTTCCAGCGGGTCACTTTGGAGCCCACGGCGTAGACAACCCCGGAGGCGTCAGAGCCTGCGACATGGAAGTCGGCCTTGTGCACATCAAAGGGTGAGAGCGGCGTGCCCAGAGCGGCCCAGACGCCGTTGTAATTGACCCCGGCGGCCATCACGAGAACCAGCACCTCGTGGCTGTCGATCTCCGGTGTCGGCACGACCTCGACCTGCATCGCATCCTCAGGATCACCATGGCGTTCACGGCGTATAGCCCAGGCGTACATGTTCTTTGGCACATGGCCCAGGGGCGGGATTTCACCAACCTCATAGAGGTCCTTGAGATTTGCTGGCGCCGTGCTTTTGGCGTCTGCGGCGGTATCCGTGGTGGTCATGCTTCTTCCTCGTTATTATCGTCTGTGGTATCACCGCCGGAGACAGGAAATCCGCCCCCAAATGTGTGGTCCACAATTTTTCAGGATTTTTGGCGATGACGGCGTGTTATGCAAGGTTTTTTTGCAATGCAGCATAAAGTAATATAGTTTCGCCGCCAGGGTTTTTGACGCAATAAAAGGTAAATCCTGATGATTCCGCGCAGTGTACCCGATTGTTTCGGGTCTGAAACGATAAAAAGAAAAACAGGAAAGAACGGTTGAGCATGAGTGAGAACAATAAAACCCGAGCCAAAGATCGGCCATGGATTTTCAGGACCTATTCAGGGCATTCCACGGCAAAGGCGTCCAACGAGCTGTACCGGACCAATCTGGCCAAGGGACAGACCGGGCTCTCGATTGCTTTCGATCTGCCGACGCAGACGGGATATGACTCAGACCATGTGCTGGCGCGCGGCGAGGTTGGCAAGGTCGGTGTGCCGATCTCTCATCTTGGCGACATGCAGGCGCTGTTCGAGAACATCCCCATCGAGCAGATGAACACGTCGATGACGATCAATGCGACGGCGCCGTGGTTGCTGGCGCTTTATATTGCCGCGGCCGAAGATCAGGGGGCGGATCGCTCCAAACTTCAGGGTACGACACAAAACGATATTGTGAAGGAATACCTGTCGCGCGGCACCTATGTCTTCCCGCCTGCGCCGTCGCTCAAGCTGACGACAGATGTCATTGCCTTTACCTACCGCGAGCTGCCGAAATGGAACCCGGTCAACATCTGCTCCTACCATTTGCAGGAAGCCGGCGCGACGCCGGTACAGGAACTTTCCTTTGCCCTGGCCACGGCGATTGCCGTCCTCGATACCGTGAAGGCATCGGGCCAGGTGCCAGAGGACGATTTCGCAGGCGTGGTTGGCCGCATCTCTTTCTTTGTCAATGCAGGCCTCAGATTCATCACCGAGATCGCCAAGATGCGCGCCTTTGTCGATCTGTGGGACGAGATTTGCCAGACACGCTACGGCGTGGAAGACCCGAAAATGCGGCGCTTCCGCTACGGCGTCCAGGTCAACTCGCTCGGGCTTACCGAACAGCAGCCGGAAAACAACGCAACCCGTATCCTGCTGGAAATGCTCGCCGTCGTGCTGTCCAAGGACGCGCGTGCTCGGGCGGTTCAACTGCCGACATGGAACGAGGCGCTTGGTCTGCCGCGGCCCTGGGACCAGCAATGGTCGCTCAGAACACAGCAGATCATGGCGATGGAGACCGACCTCCTCGAGTATGATGATATCTTCAATGGCTCCCATGTGATGAATGCGAAAGTCGAGAGCCTGAAGGAAGAGGCGAAGGCCGAGCTGGCGAAAATTGAAGCCATGGGCGGCGCCGTTGAGGCGCTTGATACCAGCTATCTGAAAGCAGCGCTGGTGCGCTCCAACACCGCGCGTCTGAAAAAAATCGAATCAGGCGAGCAAACTGTTGTCGGCGTCAATGCGTTTCAGGAAACCGCAGAGTCGCCGCTGGCCAATTCATCAGACGGCGGCATTCTCACGGTGTCGGAGAGTGTCGAGTTTGAACAGATTGCGCGTCTCAATGAATGGCGCCAGAAGCGTGATGCAAAAGCTGTGACATCAGCGCTGGTCGCACTGCAAGCGGCAGCAAAAGAAGGCCGCAATGTCATGGAGGCCTCGATCGAGGCTGCAAAGGTCGGAGTGACAACCGGCGAATGGGGCACGGCGCTGCGCGAAATCTACGGCGAATACCGCGCGCCGACCGGGGTCATTATTGACGAGGACATGAAAGCCGAAGAACTCGCCGAGGTGCGCGCGAAAGTCGACAAGGTGTCCAAAAAACTCGGCCAGCGCCTCAAGCTGCTTGTCGGCAAGCCCGGCCTTGACGGCCACTCGAACGGAGCGGAGCAAATTGCGGTGCGCGCCGGAGACGTCGGCATGGCGGTGGTCTATGACGGTATTCGCCTGACGCCGGAAGAGCTTGTCGCTTCGGCCAAAAAGGAAGGCGTCAACGCCATCGGCTTGTCGATCCTGTCGGGCAGCCACGTCCCCCTGATGCGGGACATCATGGGCCAGTTGCGCACCGAGGGCCTTGATCACCTGCCCGTCGTGGTCGGCGGCATCATTCCTGACGAAGACCGTCTGGTGCTGAAACAAATGGGCGTCACGGCGGTGTTCACACCGAAGGACTATCAGCTGACCCAGATCATGGGCGAGATTGTCGATCTGGTGGACAAGGGGTGAGGCACCAATTGCTGGCGCCAGATGCAGGATTGCCTCAGGCGATCACTTCTTCGTTCAACGTCACCAGCGGCAACTCAATCCAGAACGTGCTGCCGACGCCCTCCGCGCTGTCAAAGCCAATCCGTCCGGCCATATGCTCGACAAGGAACTTTGTCACGGTCAGGCCGATACCGGCGCCCTCATGCGCCAGAGTGGAGGCCAGCCCGAGGCGATCAAACATTCGGAACACTCTTGCGTGATCCTTTTCGGCGATGCCGATACCGGTATCTGTCACTGACAGGCGCAGAAAGCCTTTCCCGGTTTCGTGGCCTTCAACCGTGACCGTTCCTCCTTGCCGATTATATTTTACCGCATTGGAAAGAAGATTGATGAGAATTTGTTTGAGACGCAGCTTGTCGGCGCGAAGATGGGTCGATGAACCGCCGGTGAACTCGTCAATAATCTGTATACCTTTGGGTTCCCCCAGCGGAAACGCCATGGCCACACACTCCGCAACCACTTCACTGGCATTGACATCTTCGAGGGAAAGATCGAGCTGGTCGGCCTCGACCCTGGCCAGGTCAAGCACCTGATTGACGAGTTCCAGCAAATGATTGCCGCCGTCAAGGATATGATCAATATGTTCGACCTGATGTGGCGAAAGCCGGTTTTTGGGATCTGCCCGCAAGATCTGGGCAAATCCGAGGATGGCATTGAGGGGCGTTCGCAGCTCGTGGCTCATGCTTCTGAGAAACTCCGACTTGGCCCGGCTTGCAGCTTCCGCCATTTCGAACAGACTACGAGATTGTTCCTCGCTCTGTTGCAACGCTGCATAAGGCTCCTTCAGATGAGAAATGACCACAGCCTGAAAAATCAGCCAGAAGGAAAACAGCTTGAAGATATGCCCGGTCAGGTTTGAAAGTCCGTAAACATCGATGTAAAAAGTAAAGGCAAGCTCCGCACACATTGTCATGAAGATAGAGGCGGCAATCAAAGTTTTTTCGCCTGTTGAAATATCGCGGCCATACCGGAACAGTGCGAAGAGTGCCAGGGCCAGTACAAGATCAATCAAGTATTCACTATGAATCTTGAAGTCTGTGAGACCTTCACCCTCGACAAAACCAACCGGAAAATTGCCTGTAAAGATCAAGGTGACCAGTCCCACAGTGATAATTCCGAAGATCGTGAGGAGAAAATATTCGTGCTGCCTTCTTGTCGTCGCGAAAGGGGCGAGGAGCAGGATCAGGGCCTCAAAGCCGCGTGCACTGAGCCAGAACTGAACCGACAGATTACCGCTGCCTTCGACAAAGACATCCATTCCCTTGTAGGTCAGTGTGTGGATCAGATCGAGCGCGCCAATCCAGAAATAACCACAGGCCAGGAAGAGCAGGAAATTGTTTCTGGTAAATTTGCGTGTCGACCAGGCAAAGGCGAAGATGAGAAATGAAATCACGATCGCGAAAAGCTCGGCGAAGGTATGGAAGGCCAGAAAGCTGTATCGGGCGACAACAATCAGGAAGACAGCTGCGGCGGCCGGGGGAGCCCACAATCGCCAGTCCACGAGTGGCTCAAACCATTTTTCCTGATTAATCAACGTCCAGCCCTTGTTTCCGCAGGATATCTTCCATCCTGCTGCCAGCCTCTTGTGTACTTGATAAAACCGCCCTTTATTGCATTCAGACCAAGCACCCTAAAGAACACCGAATTGAGTTAATGCCCGGTTAACCATTCAGACTCTCCCCGCTTCTACCAAGGATTGAATAGGGTCTTGGCGACAGTGACCGCGGCGCCCCGCGCCGCGACAATAATGGTTAACAGGTTGTGCCAAACCCTGTATGTTCCTGCCAGGGGGATGGGTAATGTCGGGGACGGCACAATCACGGTTACACGAACTCGCCAGTCACCTGCATGGTGCTCTGACCGAGCGAGAGCGCGCCGGGCGCCCGAAGGTAATTCGGCCAAGAGACCGCGTTGCACACCTCCATACGGGTAGAAAAGACTCTCGGACGATCAAGACCCGCGTTCGGTCTGCTGGCGAACGGCAACCCAAAATATCGCTCGCCGATGACCACATCTCTTTGAGCTGGGTCGGTGATCGCAGATATCATTCCGAAGTGTGGGACGACCGGGCCCTTAAGATGCCCAAGGAGACGAGGGTCCACTACGACCTCCTGATCTTTTACAAGGCATCACAGACCCCTCCAAAGGCCTGGAACGAGGCCATGCAATGGACAGGCGCTCCCCTGAACATAGATGGCAAGGCAATGGTCAATCCGCTGGATTGCTGGCAGGAAATCCTGTTGGAGAGCTATGTCGTCCTGACAAGAAACACTGCTGGCGCAGACACAAGATTGAATGCCTCTGGCCAAATCGCCGGACAGCCGACCCTTGATGCCAAGATCTTGCCGCCGCCGAAAAACCTGAAGGAAGCCCTGACCAGGGTAGAGGCCAACTTCTGGTTCGCTTTTCCCGGTGTTTTGGATAATAACAAATTTCGCCGATGGCCGAAGACGCACCCGTCGCGCGGACAAGTCGTTGGCTGGGTGCCAGGAGCCAGGGACCCCCTGAGCAAAAAAAAGTTCAGGGAAGGTCATTGTCTGTTTCGACATGAATCCGATGTTGCAACCGCCATCATCACCAAGATCTATCCCGAGAATGACGAGTTTGAAACGAACAGTGACCGTAAATGGCGGCACTTTAAGAACTTTTTGGTCGGGGCTCTCATTCTGGCCGTGCTGTTTCTCGCCGGCGCGGCGGTTCTATGCCGGTTGAAGAATTCCGAGGATACTGAACTGGCCAATATTGGCTGCCGCGCCTGCGGCATTGTGGGTGCCGTCAAGGACATATCGCCAATCGCCTTGCTGTCCAGACAGAAGGAGACCGAGGTGGCCCTCAAGGCAGCGGATGCCGAGGCGGATCGCCAGAAGGTTCAGCTGGACGCTCAGACAGAACGCATCAATAACCAGTCGCGGGAGATTGAGCGGCTTGAAGCCCTGCCCGGAGGCCTTGATGCGCCGCCGTGCTGGCTTGATGAGAGCGGCACCCGGCCCGAGTTCCTCTACGACGTCACGATATCCGATGAAGGACTTGAGCTTTCGCGAACCGACCTGCCGCACCGCGAGGCCGACTATCTGCTGCTGCCGGTTTCCGGGGTTCCGATGAACGAGATCCTGTCTGAAAGGTCCTTTGCCCGCCATTTCAAGGAGCTCTACAGGGACAGCGTTCAGAAGGACTGCCGTCACTTTGTCCGGGTCTATGAGGGTCATCATGATCAGGTTGACCGCTACAAGGCCCAGCGCGATGTGATTGAGGGATATTTCTATATCTATCGACCGGACCGCAGGCGATATTGAGACTGTGCCCCAATCGGGCCCCAATTGCGCCTCATTTGAGAGGCGCAGCGGTGGGGGATCAAAGTTTTGACGCGACGGCAATGTGGGCAATCTCGTTTATGTTACTGGCCTTCAGCACGTTTTGAATTGCCTCATGGCTCAAGTTGCATCATTGTTGAGCTTTCAGACCCCCCGCCATATTCCCACCAATGTTCAGTCGAATTTGCCTTCTAGTGTTCTATTAACCCTAACTGGCCGTTCGGTCAGGGAAATTGGTAAAGCGAACAGCGTATCCGGAAGGGATCCGGGGGGAACCAAAGGCCAGTCTTCATGGCCGAAACCAGACCTTGTGAGTGTTGCGTAGCGCGTTTGTGTTCATGAATAAGCCGGAGGACGAGTGACTTCTTCCTGCGGCGGGGCGAAACAGCTGGTGAGGATCCGGGAGTATCCGATGATCCGGCGCATTGACGAGGTGGCTAAATGGGCGAGTTCTCCAACATCAGAACTTTGGCGTTCAACGATGGCAGTGGACGGGATGGCAATGACCGCGACGACGATGGTCGATACGACCATCAGGTTCGTGAGCAAGGTTGGCTGGAAAGAACCGGCCAGAAAATCTCGGAATTCTTCGGCGGCCTTGGCAGGCGCATGGTCAAAGGCGACCCCCAGAAAGATCTGATGGATGAAGTCCTGGCGATGACCGCGATGGCAAAGTTGCGCGGCGTGCTGGGTGAGACCGACGACACCGTGCACGACATCGACACGACCCGGGAAGCGATGCAACATTTCATCGACTCAAAGAGGATTGTGCTCAGCCAGGAGCTGACCAGGCCAAGCTGGGGACCAAGAATTTCCGTGCGGGATTACAAGCGCGGCAGGGATCGGGTCGGCAAGCGACTGTCAAAACGACTGGGTGTGTTCAGGGGCGGCAACGACCGCCACGATCGCGCCAACACGCTTGAACCGAACCGGCTGATGCACGAACAGGATCAGGAGATCAGCTTCAATCTGGAGCAGGCCCGACGCTACAGCCACTTTTTGTGGCTCTATCTGGTCGCTGCCCTTGCCAGTCTGGGCATCGTCGCAGCGGCGCTGACGGTTGACTATTCCATCCTGAAGGAATTCTGGCATCAGGCCATGATGAACGAATATATGATGGTGCCGGCCGAGCTACAGGACAGCGTCAGCCTTAAGGCCCTGCAGGTTCTGTTTGCCACGATCGGGCTCCATCTCGTGCTGCGCCATTTGCCAAACTGGATGATCGCCGGATTTACCGGTGTGATCTTTATCATGACGGTGCTGATGATGCTGGCCATCGGCTTTCTCTATGCCCACAAGACCTTGCCGGTTGAAAATCAGGCGACGGTCAATGGCGAGACCACCGAGGAAAGCGGCCTTCTGGGCGCGCTTGCCGAAAGCGGCATCATGACCGGCTCGGAGGCCGATGCGGACGAGGCGGCGGGCGGACCGATTGGTCAGGGCCTCAGCGATTTCTTCGATGCCGATACGCTGGCCTGGGTCGATGCGGTTGGCTGGCTGGTTGCGCTCACCGCCATTTTCCTGGTGGTGGCCAGTATCGGGGCGCTCTTCCTTTTGTGGGGCGAACACAATATCCGCAATTTCATCCTTGCGCGTGACTACTCCAACCGCAAGTATGAGACCGAGCGCCTGCGTTATGCGGAATCTGTTGCCCTGCAAATCAGTTAGGCAAATCAGTTAGGCAAATCAGTTAGGCAAATCAGTTAGCAGATCAACGGCTAAATCAATTGGGCACGGGTTCTCGAGGGGGAGATCGGAATGAACAAGTTACTCGCGACAGCCCTGCTTGGCGCTGTGATTGCTTTCTTCGCCTTTGACGGCGACAAGAAATTTACCACGCTGGTTGGCGGCCCTTCGGCCAGTGTTGCGACAACGACCTCTACGCCGACAGCCGCTGCAAGTACAAGCAAGAAGAAATCGAGCAAGAAAGCTGTGGTCCCACCGATTGATACTGGCGCGCCGCGCCGGGTGATCGTCGGACTTGATTTTTCGTCATCCAACCCGCTGGTTATCGACGCGTCCTACGCCCGCAAGGTTGGCGCCCGTGTCCGTGATGAATTTGAAACCCTCGCCTTTCGATCCGAAGTGCGCATACGGACTTTTGGCGCCTACGATTCCTCCAGCAATCCGTTTACCTTTGATGCAACCATATCAACCAAACAACGCCCGGAAGTTCTGGGGCGTGACATGGAAACCTTCATCACCAATATTCCCCTCCTCGTGAAACAGGGGAAAATGGAGACGCAGCCCTACACCAACATCCTCGCGTTTCTGGAAGAGCTGGCGATTGAGCTTGATTGCAGCACCTTGCCGACCCAGATCATCCTGGTCACCGACGGGGTTGAGGATTCTGAATATGTCCGGCTGAAATATCGTGATGCCAAGCTGCCGCGCCCGAAAAAAATCTTTTCCGGATGCTATGAACTGCAAATGCTCGGCGTCGGACGCGGGATTGACAGCGTGACCGAGACCACCCGCATTCGCAAGGAATGGGAAACCTGGGCGAAGCGCGCCGGTTTCAAGAAATTCAAAGGCGTCAATGACTGGTAATTCCCCCAAAGGCGAATAAGACCCTCCCTCGTCAGGAGACTCCCCAAGACTCGGCTCGCTTTGATCCCCATCAAAGCGGGCCGTTTTTTATTCTTTTGGGGCGAGGGTTATGAGGCGCCGGACTGTTTTGGGAATTGAATAACTCACGCCAGGACATTTCTGATTGTCACCCCGGATGCAATGCGGTGCGTAGTACCGCTTTGCTGGACTCTACGCGGCAGGGCGTGCGCGGCACGCCTGGGAGCTGGGGGCCTAAATCTAACATTTAGGTCCCGGACCAGCATTGCATCACTACGTGCTGCAAAGCATCCGGGATGACAAGAGGTGAAGCAATTCAGTCAATCCGAAAAACAGTCTAGAGCACGCGGTCAATTTGAGACCGGACATCTTCGGGTGAGCCGCCCTTTTCCCGAAGCGCGCGCAGGGTCAGGTCCTTGTCGCGTTTGGCCAGCCGCCGGCCCGTCTCGTCACGCACGAGAGGGTGATGAAAATATTTCGGAGGATCGAAGCCGAGCAGCGCCTGGAGCACCCGCTGGATATGGGTCGCCTCGCGCAGGTCCTCGCCGCGTATGACGTGAGAGATGTTCTGCAAATGATCGTCCAGAACCACGGAGACATGATAGGACGTCGGGATGTCCTTGCGGGCAAGCACGATATCGCCGAAGAGATGCGGATCAACCGCAAGGATCATTTCGTCTTCCGAGGTGAGCGCGACCAGTTCGGCAAAGTGAAGCGGCAGGGCGCCGCTGGCCTGCAAATGCTCAACAGCCTTTTTGATGTCGAGGCGCAGGGCGAAGGGCTCTCCGGCGGCCGCCCGAGCCTGGCGCTCGTCCTCACCGAGGGCGCGGCAGGTGCCGGGATAATGCGGCCCGTCCGGGCCATGGGGCGCGCTTACATCCGCTTCGATTTCGGCGGCGATGTCCTTGCGGGTGCAAAAGCAGGGATAGGTGAGGCCCTCGTCTGTGAGGCGTTTGACTACTGCCTTGTAGTCATCAAAATACTCTGCCTGACGGCGCACCGGCTCTTCCCACGCAAGGCCAAGCCAGGCGAGGTCCTCCAGGATCGCTGCATCAAATTCAGGCCGACAGCGCGACAGATCGATATCCTCGATGCGCAGCACGAAAGCCCCGCCGTGCTCACGGGCAAAGTCATGGGCGGCGAGCGCGGAATATCCATGCCCGGCATGAAGGTGCCCCGAGGGACTTGGGGCAAATCTGGTTCGGGTTGACATATGGCCTTGTTTCTCTCCAATTGGGCGCGTTGTCCGCCGGGCACTTTCAGGCGATAGAATCACAGACGGCGCTATGATGCAAAAAATCTCGACCCATGAAGAGCTTGTGGACGCAGCGCGGACCCTGGCGGCGCGCGACGCCGACATGGCGCGGGCTTTGACGCGCGTGGAGGAGACCATCGGCCCGCTCCCGTCCGCGCTGCCGGACCGCAGCCGCCCTCCGGGTTTTACCGCCCTGCTCAATCTGATTGTCGGGCAACAGGTCTCCATCGCCTCGGCCGCCGCCATCTGGCAGCGCATTGAAGCCGGGGTTCAGCCGCTGACGCCGCAAGTCTGGCTGGGTTTACCCGGTGACACGCTTGATACCCTGGGGCTGTCAAAACCAAAGAAGATTTATGCCAGTGCCCTGGCCGAAGCGCTCATGAGCGGCGCACTTGATCTGGAGGCCCTCGCCACGCTCGCCGCGAGCGATCTTGTTGCTGCCGAAGCGCATCTGTGCGCCACAAAGGGCATTGGTCCGTGGACGGCGCGAACCTGTCTCCTGTTCTGCTACGGCGCCGCCGACATCTGGCCGACCGGCGACATCGCCCTCCATGCAGCCGCGCAACACCTTCTTGATCTCAAGGAGCGCCCGACAACGCCGGAGATGCTGGACATGGCGCAAGCCTGGCAGCCAGCGCGCGGTGTCGCCGCCCATATTCTGTGGGCGTATTACAAGACGATGTGAGGGGGCAGGCGCGCTGCGAGAATGTCAGTCGAATTAGATATGATACATTGCGCGCCTTTTGTATCGGACGGAAACTTTACGTCCGCTCTGCCCCCAATAGCAGACGTTTTCCAGTGAAGTATACCACTTCTGCTAATGACCCAAAGCAGACTCTCATTGTTTTCATTTTCATGGTTGCCTGTATAGTGCGGTTTTACTAGTGGAAGCGACTTGAATCGTAACTCTCACCTCACAGGTCGGCACAATCTTCGAAATGGTCGATGAGAGGGCGAATCAGTCGGCAATACGTCTGCTAATTTCATTCCCTGTTCAGAGGCGTCTGATGCCGATGTCAGGACCATGTGTTTAAAACGAGGTAAGAGCCTCGCAAACAAAAAAGGCTTTGCAATGACCGATCTAAAACAGGATGCCCATCTCCTCTTGCATTTGAACGAAGTCTATTTCCCAAGTTTGGACGCACGAAAGTGGGTTTATTCCGAAGCGCTTGAGAATGTCGTCAAGGCTGGAACATTTTTTGATACCTATGCACTGGATTCCGACGAGCGTTTTTATGTTAATGAGATCGCCAACTACTTTGAGAAACTGGGGATGTTCTGGAAGAAGGGTATCGTCGATGAAACGCTGGTTTTCGAATGGCAATCTGCTGGCCTTTATTGGCAAAAGATTGGCCCCATCCTAATTCAGTCCAGAGAAATTTTTGGTATTAGTAATCTGTGGGAAGATTTTGAAGCTCTCGCCAAGGCAGGAATGGCGTAGTCCAAGCACTCCCCCATGCGGAAGTAGTATTCCAGATGCCCCGCATTCCAGCCACAGGATTTTGTTATAGCAAGAATCAGCCTAGTTCGTGATCATCAAACCCTCCATAGTTCGGTGGCCGTCCAATGTCCGATACTGGCTATATCCGGACTCAATAAGGGCCGTCATCCCATGTCCGCTTTCCTCTCCAACGCGGTCGTAACCTTCCACTATTGGAAATGGCGGAAGATCCAGACAAGGCGATACTGACACGCAGTCTCGCTTCGCCCAGGCCCCCGCCTTGCACGATGCGACCCCTCGTCACAAACCCTCCGGGTTGATCTTTTGGACCCAGCCGCTAGACTTTCATAATGCCGGGGATTCGAGGCGTTTTGTGCCAGAATACCGCAGAGAACCAGGAGATCTTGCGAAACCATGAATATTCATGTCGCCAGTCCTGACAGAAATGCGCCGCCGGAGGCTTGTCCGGCGCTGGTGCTGAATGCGGACTATCGGCCGCTGTCGTATTTTCCGCTGTCGCTGTGGTCATGGCAGGATGCCATCAAGGCGGTGTTTCTCGACCGGGTGAATATCGTTTCCGAATATGATAATTTCGTGCATTCGCCGTCGTTTGAAATGCGCCTGCCGAGCGTTGTTTCGCTGAAGTCCTATATCAAGCCTGCGACCCATCCGGCGTTCACGCGGTTTAATCTTTTTTTGCGCGACCGGTTTGAATGTCAGTATTGCCACTCGCCGCACGACCTGACGTTTGACCACGTGATCCCGCGCTCAAAGGGTGGCGAGACGTCATGGGAAAATGTTGTTGCGGCCTGCGCGCCGTGTAACTTACGCAAGGGCGGGCGGATGCCGAAACAGGCCGACATGCATCCGCATCAAAAAGCCTATCGGCCCACGGTGCAGGACCTGCACAAGAATGGGCGGCAGTTCCCGCCGAACTATCTGCACGACAGCTGGATGGATTTTCTTTACTGGGACAGCCCGCTGGAGCCTTGAGAGTTTTCCAAAATTCCCTCCTCATCCTGAGGAACCGCCATGGGCGGCGTCTCGAAGGACCGCGGCACCAATGCCTGCTTCGAGGCTCTCTGCGTTCGCACCTCAGCATGAGGTCAGAATTTGGACCAGCGATTTTATGATTTTGGAACAGAACCTCAGGAGCCTTGATCCGGCTGTTCTTCACCCCGGTCTTCAGCGGTCGCGTCAATGACCGCTGCCAGAAACAGTTTCACCTCGCGAGCGTCCCATTTTGTATCTCCGGCCATCCGCCCAATCTCGATGCCGTCACGCCCGAGCAGGATCGTTGTCGGCAACTGGTAGGCTGAAAAGGCAAAGTTAAATCCCATGGCCGCGTCGACCAGAAGATCCAGATGCTGCGCGCCGGTCCGATCCAGAAACTCTCGCGACTTTTCAACGCCCGCCCGGTCAACACTGACGGCCAGAACATCAAAGTCGTCCGAGGCCATTTCCGCCTTCAACCGGTCGAGGGTCGGCATTTCGTGGAGGCAGGGCGCGCACCAGGTCGCCCAGAGATTGAGCAGGATAACCTTGCCGCGATAGTCCGCGAGGCTCTTTTCCTGCCCGTCGCCGTCGACGAAGATGACCTCCGGGGCCGCAGTAATCTCCTCTGCCATGGCGAAAGTCGCCAGTTCACCCTTCAGAAAAGGAGCGAAATCTGCCCCGCCGCCCGCAGGCGCACCCTTTACAAACAGGAAAAGTCCCGCCACAAGAACGGCAAGGACGCTCATGAGCCCGAGCATTGTGCGAATAATGATTGTACGGTTCATCAAACTCCTGACAAAAAGAACATATAACCTCGGGTCGATTTAGCAGATTGGCGCGCAGGAAGCCAGGGTGACGAGAATGGCAGACAATAAAAAGAGCCAAAAAGGCAACAAGATGTGGGGCGGGCGCTTTGCGGCGGGCCCTGACGCCATCATGGAAGCCATCAATGCCTCTATCGATTTCGACAAACGCTTCTATGCCGAGGATATCGCCGGCTCAAAGGCCCATGCCGAAATGCTGGGCGCGCAGGGCATTATTTCAGCCGATGATGTGAAAGCCATTCTGGCGGGGCTTGATCAGGTCCTCGGTGAAATCGAGAGCGGGACTTTCGAGTTTTCCCGCGCGCTGGAAGACATCCACATGAATGTCGAGGCGCGGCTGGCCGAGCTCATTGGCGATGCCGCCGGACGACTGCACACGGCACGGTCACGCAACGACCAGGTCGCAACGGATTTCAAGCTCTGGGTCCGGGGCGAACTGGACCGCACTCTTGAGGCGCTGGCCGACCTGCAACGCGCGCTGGTGACAAAGGCCGAACCGCATGCGGCGACCCTGATGCCTGGCTTTACCCATTTGCAGACCGCGCAGCCGGTGACCTTCGGGCATCACCTCCTGGCCTATACCGAAATGTTCGAGCGGGATCGCTCGCGTTTTAGCGACGCGCGGGCGCGTCTCAACGAGAGCCCGCTTGGCGCAGCAGCGCTGGCCGGAACCTCGTTCGCTATCGACCGCGATATGACGGCAAAGGCGCTCGGGTTTGACCGGCCATCGGCGAACTCGCTTGATGCGGTATCGGACCGCGACTTTGCGCTCGAAGCGTTGAGCGCTGCCTCGATCACGGCGATCCATCTTTCCCGGCTGGCCGAAGAACTTGTCATCTGGTGCTCGGCGCAATTTAATTTTGTCCGCCTGTCCGACGGGTTTTCGACCGGCTCCTCCATCATGCCGCAAAAGCGCAACCCCGATGCAGCCGAACTCGTCCGCGCCAAGACGGGGCGCATCATTGGCGCGGCAACCAGTCTGCAGATTGTCATGAAAGGCCTGCCACTGGCCTATTCAAAGGATATGCAGGAAGACAAGGAGCCGGTGTTTGAGGCGTTTGACGCTTTAGGGCTGACGCTGGCGGCCATGACCGGCATGATCACCGACCTCACCGTCAATGAGGACACCATGCGCGCGGCGGCGGGACACGGGTTTTCCAATGCGACAGATCTTGCCGACTGGCTGGTGCGCTCAAAGGACATGCCCTTCCGCCAGGCCCACCACGTCACCGGCGCGCTGGTCGCAGTGGCCGAAGCCCGGGGCATAACGCTGGAAGAGCTGACACTTGAGGATATGCAGGGTGTTGAGCCGTCCATTACCAAAGACGTCTTTGGCGTGCTGGGGCTTGAAAACTCGGTGGAAAGCCGCAAGAGTTTTGGCGGCACCGCGCCGGACAACGTGAGCCAAGCCATTGCAACATGGAAAGAAAGGCTGAAATGATGAAACAAGCGATATTTGCGAGCCTCATTCTGATTGCCTTTGGCATAAGTGCCTGCGGCATCAAGGGACCGCTGGAGCCGCCGTCTGCCGTTCCGACCTCACCTCACGAGGCTCCCTGAGCCTGCTGGAAACCCATGGATCATTTTGACTATACAGACGGTGTTCTTCATGCGGAGGATGTATCCGTTCCGACGCTGGCCGCCGAAGTGGGGACACCGTTTTATTGTTATTCGACGGCGACCCTCACGCGCCACTACACTGTCTTTGCCGATGCGTTCAGCGGGCTCGACACGCTGGTATGTTTCTCGGTGAAATCCAATTCCAATCTCGCCGTCATCAAGACGCTGGGTAATCTCGGCGCAGGCGCTGATATTGTATCGGAGGGCGAGCTGCGCCGAGCGCTCACTGCGGGCATCCCGGCAGAGCGTATCGTCTATTCCGGCGTCGGAAAATCGCGGGCGGAAATGCGCTCGGCGCTTGAGGCCGGTATTCATCAATTCAATGTGGAGAGCGAGCCGGAACTAGCCGCGCTGAATGAAGTCGCCCTCTCCATGAGAGTCAAAGCCCCTGTCGCGCTGCGGATCAATCCCGATGTCGATGCCGGGACCCACGCCAAGATCTCGACCGGCAAGGCGGAGAACAAGTTCGGCATCCCGTGGGATGAGGCACGCCGCGTTTATGGCCTGGCGGCACAAGCCAAAGGCATCGAGATCGTCGGCGTTGACGTTCACATCGGCAGCCAGATTACCGACCTGTTTCCGTTTGAGGCGGCCTTCAAGAAGGTTGCCGAAATGGTTGTGACGCTGCGCGGCGACGGCCATACGATCCGCAATGTGGATCTTGGCGGCGGCCTCGGCATTCCTTACGCGCGGGGCAATGAGCCGCCGCCGGCGCCACATGAATATGCAGAGCTTATCAAGAAAATCGCCTCAGGCCTTGATGTCCATCTGATTTTTGAGCCGGGGCGTATGATCACCGGCAATGCGGGCATTCTGGTGTCCTCGTTGATTTACTGCAAGCAAGGACAGGATCGCCAGTTCCTGATCTGCGATGCCGCCATGAATGATCTGATCCGCCCGGCGCTTTACGATGCCTGGCACGAGATCATCGCGGTCAAGGAGCCCGCGCCCGACGCAGAGTTTTCACCCGCCGACGTTGTCGGACCTGTGTGCGAAAGCGGCGACACCTTTGCCAGCGCCCGGTCCCTGCCCCCCCTTGCGGCGGGCGACCAGATTGCTATGCTTTCTGCCGGGGCCTACGGCGCGGTCCAGTCCGGAACCTATAATTCGCGGCCCCTGATTGCAGAAGTGCTGGTGGACGGCGACAAATGGGCGACAGTGAGACCGCGCCAGACCCTTGAGGATCTCATCGGCCTCGACCGCATGCCGGACTGGCTTGAGGAAGGCTGAGCGTAACAGAGCAGGCTGCCAGGAAGCGAATGAACGAGACCACAAATTCAACATCGCAAAATCTGCCGTGGCAGCTGACATGGCGCGTCCGGCTGACGCTTGCGGGTCTCTTTGTGGAAATTGTGTGGTCGGCGCTGTGGCCGGCAACCGGGTTCATCGGTGCTTATCTGACGCTGAGCTTTTTTGACCTGTGGCTCCACGTGCCAGGGGTCCTGCAGCTGGTGTGTCTGGTTTCGGCGTTTGGTGCGGCAGGCTTTTCACTCTTCCGCACGTTCCGCCCTTACTTTGTTCGCAAGACGTGGCCGACACGGGCCGATGCGCTGCGGCGCATGGAGCTGTCCGGCGACCTTTTCCATCGGCCTCTGACAGAGCTTGGCGATGAAATGAGTGAGGCCGTCGAGAGCGAAGACAGCGCCCTCCTGTGGCGCGCGCACAAGAGCCGACAACGCGAAGCGCTCATGGCGGCCCGAAGTGCCGGGCCGAAATCCGATCTGGCGGACCGTGACCCTCACGCCCTGCGGGTCATGGTGGCGATGGTGCTGATTTTTTCCCTTTTTGTTGCCGGGGGCGACTGGGGTAATCGTCTTGGCTTGGCGTTTCAGCCCAGCCTTTCGTTCACGTCGGGGCGTCCGGTTCATGTCACAGCCTGGGTCAATCCGCCTGACTTTACGGGCCTTGCCCCGATTTATCTGGCGGCTGATACCTCAAAGGACAGGATCGCCGTCCCGCAAAACTCGGCGCTGATTATTCGTGTGACCGATGCCCGCGGCACGCCCGCCTTGATTGTCTCGAGCCCCGCCCCCGGGCAGCCTGCGAAGATCCGGGCAGAGAAAACATCAGGCGGGCAAACATCAGGCGGACACTATGAAATCACCTATGCGCTCAAAGGGTCCGGCGACTTCAAACTGAAAGATCGCGGACGCAAGCTCGGGCTGTGGCGCTTCGCTGTGACGCCTGATGCCGCACCCTTTGCCGCCTTCCAGGAGGAGCCGACGGAAACCGATAGCAACGGTCTCGGCTTTGCCTATGAGCTGCACGACGATTACGGCATCGGCTCTGCATCGCTCTCAATGTCTCTGGTCACGTCTCCGGCCATGGAGATTGATGGCAAAACCACTTCCGAGGCCCCTTCCGAAGACCGCGAAACTGAACGTCACTTTGAAGTGGTCCTGCCGCTGCCCTCCGGCAGAGAGAAATCCATCTCCGAGCGGACGGTTCTTGATCTGACGGCGCATTACTATGCCGGCCTTGATGTCGAGGGCCAAATTATTGTCAAAGACCTTGGTGGCCAGGAAGGGCGCAGCGAGGTGGTTCGCTTCAGCCTTCCGGAACGTCAATTTTTTGAGCCGCTGGCCCTTGCCATTGTCGAGCAAAGACGCAATCTGGCGCACGATCCGACCGACTGGGCCTATGTGATGCGCGCGATCGAGGCGCTGACGCTTGCGCCGGAGCGTTTTTATGATGACCTGACGGTCTATACCGGGCTACGCACCGCCTATTGGCAACTTGACCGCACCATGCCGAAGCTGGTTGCGGATGCCGTGCCGACCATCGATCTTTTGTGGGACCTGGCGCTGCATGTCGAGGATGGCAATCTGTCCCTGGCCGCACAGGAGTTGCGCGCCATCGCCAAAGCGCTGCAGGACGCGCTGGCGCGCGGCGCACCGATGGATGAAATCAGACGTCTGCTGCAGCGTTACCAGGAAGCCCTTGAGCGTTATCTGGCCGCACTGGCCGAAAAGAGTCTTGCGGACGCCGCAGATGCGATTGAGCCGCCTGAATCAGATGGCACCACGATTGATCAGCAGGACCTGATGGATCTGTTGAAGGCCATTGAGGATCTGGCACGGACCGGCGACACGGCAGCGGCGTCAGAGCTCATGGCACAGCTCCAGCGCATGCTTGAAAACATGACCATGAGCGCGCAAGGCGGAATGAACGGGCCGGAATCTGAACTGGCAGGAAAGATTGAAGATCTCAGTGACCTTATCGGCAAGCAACGGGCGTTGATGGATGAAACCCTGCGCCGCTCGCAAGATGAGGGCACGGACGCAAGCCCCGACGCAGGCGCGCAGCCGGGCCTTGCCGATGAACAGGGCGACCTGCAGAATGAACTTGGCGAACTTGAAGGCGGCGATCCTGATAATGAAGCGGGAGAGGCCATGCAGGACGCCGAAGACGCACTGCGCGGCGGTGAAACACGGCGCGCCCTTCATGACCAACGGCGCGCCGTCGATGCCATGCGCGAGACCGCCGAAGGGCTGGCTGAAGCGCTACAAAAATCCATGGAAGCACGCGGCGCGGGAGACCCCGGCGGGCAGCCGCTTGATCCACTGGGCCGGGCTGAGGGCGGCAGCGGCCAGGGACCAGGCGATCACATCAAGATCCCGCAGGAACGCGATCTGCAGCGGGCGCGCGAAATCCTCAAGGAACTCCAGGAGCGCGCCTCCGATCCAGACAGGCCGCAGATTGAACTCGACTATCTTGAACGGCTCTTGAAACGCTTTTGACTTTGAACCAAAAATGATCGGCGGCGGAACCCGCAGGAGGAAACAGACCCATGAAACTTGTCAGCTTTTCCGATAAATCCGGCACACGCATCGGCGTGGTAACCGATGCCGGTATCGTCGATCTGTCAGTGACGGCGCCTGCGCTGCCCACGGACATGAAGTCCTTGTTGCAGGCCGGTGACAGCGCCCTGGAGGACGCTCGCAAGGCGGCCCTGAGCGGCGGCCCTGTCCTGGCGCTGGACAGCGTAACCTTGCGCGCGCCGGTCATGAACCCCGGCAAGATCCTGGCCATTGGCCTGAACTACGGCGATCACATTGCAGAAACCGGTATGGACAGGCCGGAACATCAGATCTGGTTCAACAAACAGCATAATTGCATCAATGCCCCCTATGGCGAGATTAATCTTCCCTCTGTTTCATCAGCGCTGGACTACGAAGCCGAGCTCTGCTTCGTGATTGGCAAACGGTGTAAACACGTTCCCCGAGATAGGGCTCATGAGGTGATCGCCGGATATATGGTCGGCAATGACGTGACCGTGCGAGACTGGCAATTTCGCTCGCCAACCATGCAAATCGGCAAGTCGTTTGACACCCATGGACCAACCGGCCCGTGGCTCGTCACACCGGACGAAGTTGGTAATCCGCATGATCTGAATATCCGGTGTCTGATCAATGGCGAAGAGCGCCAGTCGTCGAATACGAAACATCTGATCTTTGACTGCTTCGATCAGATCGCCCATCTGACGCAATCCTTTACGCTGGATCCGGGCGATATCATTTTTACCGGCACACCGGCAGGCGTCGGGATTGGTCACAAACCGCCCGCCTACCTGGTCGAGGGCGATGTGGTACGGGTCGAAATCGACGGCATTGGCGCGATTGAAAACCGGGTTGTCAAAGAGGATGCCCGCACGATCATTGAATAATTTCGGGCCGCAAGTGGCGTCCGAAGACCGACTTACGGCCAGTTTTACGCCCTGTTTACGCCAATGCCCTATATGCAGCAGGGCAGGATCAATTCCCCTGTTGACCTTACAGCCAATGGAAGGTTTATGCTGTCGGCTATGAAATGGCTTTTGTTCACAGTGTTGAGTTTTCAGCTCATGGTCGCGCCGCCCTGCGCCATGGCCATGGACGGCGAGCAACCGTCTGAGCCGATGACTCACTCGGAGCACGGCGAGGCCCATGGGGCCAATCATGCTGTCGCAGCTTCTACCGACACCTCGCGTCACGACCCTTGTGAGAATTGCGCCGAGGTTGGCGGCGAACATTTCGCCATGACAGATGAACCCGCAGCTGTGAACTGCTGCCCGGACGCACCCGATCTTGCTGTCATTGCGCCGGAGCCGACCAGAGAGCCGATTGCGATTGTTGCCGCAGGGCTCGATTTCACCCATGCGCCTCCCGTCGCTTCAGCTGATTTCCCGTCTCCCAGGATGACAATCCTGCAGCGGCAAAACACCTTCTTGCGGACTTCACGCCTCAGACTTTGAGGCGTCCGGGAAGGTGGTCACGACCTGTGACCCTGACGGATCTGTCTGCGAGATGCTTTTCAACCTGCAGCCCCTGCCCTGAACCTTCCTCATCCAATGAAACTCTCAGGTTCGTTCTCGCGCATCCGCGATACGTCATGAGACATCACCCCAGGAATCCGGATACTCGATCTTCTTGATCAACGTTCGTGAAAAGGTCAGAACAATGAAACCGACTATAGTGCGCACTCTCGCCCTTACCGGCCT
>CBFDBJ010000035.1:0-33440 GCA_965603015.1 uncultured Alphaproteobacteria bacterium | reverse complement strand
CGCTTGAGCCCTTGACCAGATTATCGATGGTGGCAAAGAGGATGGCGCGGCCCGGAATGCGGTCATCGAAGGTTGAGAGCAGAACGAAGTTGGAACCGCGCACGTGGCGGGTTGCAGGAGCGGCGCCCTCGGGCAGGACCCGAACGAAATATTCATCCTTGTACCGCTCTTCGAGGATCTTGCGCAGGTCTGCCGCGGTTTGTCCCGGTTCAAGCTTCACATAGGCAGAGAGGAATTCGCCGCGGTTCATGGGGACAAGATGCGGTGTGAAATTGACCAGCAAATCGCGCCCTGCCGCTACGGAAAGCTCCTGTTCGATCTCCGGCGCGTGGCGGTGTGACGCGACACCATAAGGGTGGAAGCCGTCGGCCACTTCCGAGAACAGGTTGGCCTCCTTGACCGAGCGCCCCGCTCCGGTCACGCCGGACTTGGCATCGATGATGATGTCTGACGCATCAATCACGCCTGCCTTGAGAAGCGGAATGAGGAGAAGCAAGGCGGCCGTCGGATAGCAACCCGGACAGGCGACCAGCCGCGCATCCTTAATCTGGTCCCGGTAATGTTCCGTCAGGCCATAGACCGCTTCGGGCTGAAGCTCAGGCGCCAGGTGCTCGTGGCCATACCACTGCGCATAGGTCTCGACATTGCGCAGCCGAAAATCAGCTGAACTATCGATAACCTTCACATGGTCCGGCATGGAGGCGATGGCCTTCTGGGTCGTGCCGTGGGGCAACCCGCAAAAGACAACGTCCAGCTCATCCCAATTGGCCTCTTCAATGGTTTGCAGGTCGGGCAGGTCCATGCCTGCCAGATGGGGATAGACCTGCCCCATCGGCTTGCCGGCATGAGCATTGGCGGTAAGCACACGAATGTCGGCAGCATGGTGTCCGGCGAGCAAGCGCACCAGATCGGCGCCGACATAGCCGCTGGCCCCGAGGATCCCGATCCGGATCGTGTCTTTTGCTGTCTTGCTCATATTCCAGGTTCTCGTGTTTGATTTGGTCTTGGACGCCGGTCCTGACACCTGTCCGGATAAATTGCAAGGCTGCGCAGCGCCTCGACCTACCCCGTGGTTGCGCACACCAACAGGGCTCAATTACTAGTCGGCAGCCTGCACACCGGCGGCTTTGCCAGCGGTCCACTCCCTGATCTGCTGGTCAGCATGAGCTTCTTCTTCTGCAAGGATGCTGCCGTATTGCGCATCCTTGTAAGTAATTTCAAGAGCCACGCCATTGGGATCCCAGAAATAGATCGAATGCACAAATCCGTGATCAACGGGGCCAAAGTTCGCCACCCCGTGTTCATCAAACCGCTTCTGCCATTCACCAAGTTCCTCTTTGCTGGCGGCACCAAAGGCCAGATGGCAGTCAAAGCCATCCATTGGCTTGAAATCAAACTTCTCCACCCCCGCGGGATCATCAAAGAACGCAATGAAGTTGCCGTCCCCCATTTCAAAAAACAGGTGCATGAATTTGCGCGGCTCACCGCTGCCAGGCGACTCTGCAATCGCCAGAGCAGCTTTCATCTTCAGCCCCATAACATCAACATAGAAGTTTTTCGTTTCCTCTGCATCCTTGCAGCGAAACGCCATATGGTGAATGCATTGCAGTGTCGGTGACATGGTTGCCATGCCTGTTCCTCCTTCGGGTTAAATCGCTTCCTGTGCTTTCAAAGTGGCAATATCCTCTGTAGAGAAACCAAAGTCTGACAAAACGTTGTCGGTATCGCGTCCAATCTCATCGCAGGGCGGACCCTGAATTTCAGATTTGGTCGCACTGAACCGCGGGGCCACATTGGGCTGAACCACACCGTCAATTTCCACAAACGTATTACGTGCAACATTATGCGGATGCGACGGCGCCTCGTCCAGCGACAGGATCGGGCCATAGCAAACATCGGTCCCTGACATCAGCGCATCCCACTCATCGCGGGTTTTAGTCTTGAAAACGGTGGTAATCTCCGCTTTGAGTTCCGGCCATTTTGACCTGTCGTGCTGGGCATCGAAACCCGCATCGGAAAGCCCCGCTTTCTCGCGCAGCAGCGCATAGAACTGCGGCTCAATGGAGCCGATCGAGATCCACTTGCCATCTTTGGTCTCATAGGTGTCGTAGAAGTGAGCGCCGCCATCCAGCATGTTGGCCGCTCTTTCGTCCTGCCACATGCCCGAAGCCCTGAAGCCATACATCATGGACATGAGAGACGCCGACCCGTCGGTCATGGCAACATCGACAACCTGGCCCCTGCCGGTACGCTGCGCGTTCACTACTGCAGCCAGCATGCCCATCGCAAGATAAAGCGCGCCGCCGCCAAAATCGCCAACCAGATTGAGCGGCGCAACCGGCTTGTCGCTGGTCCCGACCGCATGAAGCGCGCCGGTCAATGAGATGTAGTTGATATCGTGACCCGCCGCCTGAGACATCGGACCATACTGCCCCCAGCCGGTCATCCGGCCATAGACCAGCCTTGGATTGCGCTCCAGACACACATCAGGCCCCAGCCCGAGCCGTTCGGTCACGCCGGGTCTGAACCCCTCCTGAAGGATGTCAGCGCCCTCCACCAGCTTCAGCACCATCTCAACGCCTTCGGGCTTTTTCAGATCGACAGCGACGGACTTCCGGCCACGGCTCAGGACATCGAATTTTGACCCGCCGCGCGCACCCTTGCGTTCGATCCGGATGACCTCGGCCCCCATATCGGACAGCAGCATGCCGCAAAAAGGCCCCGGACCAATGCCCGCGAGCTCAACAACCTTGATACCTTCCAACGGACCCATAACCATCTCCCTGTTTGTTTTCTGCGCTTTGGCAATGTTTTCCAAAGAGTGTCCTGGGCAGCGCAGAAGATCAACACTTTCAGACATTTAATCGCAGGTCTCCGCGCCCGGATTTCGGGAAGAACGCTGCAACGGCCGGTTTAGATGTTGGAAACCTGTTTCGCCTATGCTTCGAGGCGCAGATTTCCAACATTTGCAAAGCAATGATCGGAAAAACCATGAGCCACCGCTCCAAAGTCCTCCTGTGGTCTCGCGACCCGGATCGCTCGGCAAGTGTTGAAAATGCCCTTACCGAACAGGGTGTTGCAATAAACCGCATTGAGAGCGGCGTCTGTAATGGCATCAGTTTCGAAGACTCTGGTGCCAATGCCCTGGTTCTGGACTTTGGCGGTAGCACACCGATTGAGGAACAGGAATTTTTGTCCCTGTGGTCTGCTGCACACGAAGAAAACCTCAAGGTCATTTACCTCGCTGAGAAGATGGGCTGTCTGCCGGACTTCGCACCAAAAGATGATGCAGCCGTCCAGATTCTGGCAGGGCCTGCACAGGAACTGCAACTTCTCACCCGCATTCGCCTGATGACGCGGCTCGAGACCATGGCTGAGGAAATCGAGCGGCGCAGCGAAACGCTGGGCACCTTTGGCATCGAGACACCCTATGACATCATTGCTTCGGAAAAGGGTGAAGCAAGGATCTTGCTGGTCGCCGATCCGTCTACTGATTTCATGGCCATCAAGTCAGCCGTGACCACGACGGACAATTATGTCGTGGGTGCCTATACAAAAGATATGGCACTGGAATATCTTGAAGACAGTCGGTTTGATGTGATTGTGTATGATGCGACCGACCACCGCGACGCCCTGTTTGACTTTATCTTTGCCCTGCGTCTGGATGCGCGGTTCTTCAACATTCCACTTCTCATCCTCGGAACACAGGCGCAGATCGGTGACCCGGAAGAAATATACGCAGCCGGAGCGACCGAAATCTCATTCAAGCCTGTCAATGAAGCCTCATTGGCACTCGCTTCAAAAGCGCTGATCCGTGAATACCGCTATCACCGTCATTTGACATCGATCTACTATAGCGCCCGCCAGGACAGCGTCCTCGACGAGCAAACCGGTCTGTTTCGATTTGGCTTCATGATGGACCACCTCAAGGCGCTGGTTGAGCAATCAGACCAGACTGACGTCTCCCTGACCCTGGCCTTCTTCGACATTCTCCATCTTGATGCGATCAATCACGAGTTTGGCTATGCGGCCGGTGACAGCCTGATCCGCCAGATCGGAAACATGATCTCGCGGTTTTTCCGCGGCGAGGACCTTTGTGCGCGCCATGGCGGCGACGAGTTTGTCGCCATCCTGCCCAGGACGCGCATAACCGAAGCCACTCCGGCTGTGCGCAGACTGGTATCGACCATCAACACCACCCAGTTTCAGCTTGGGCCCGGCCTGCCACCGGCCAACTTCTGCTTGACATTCGGTCAGGCAGAATACGAGCATGGTGATACAGCAGAAACCCTTGTCGCACGGGCGCGCCAGCAAGCTCATCCTCATTAGTCTGTAGCGCGGCCCACATAACCGGAAGCCGCGCCATGAAGATCGACATCATTTCCGACACCATTTGCCCGTGGTGCTACATCGGTGAAAAGAAGTTTGAAAAGGCGGTCGAGCTCGTCCGGCAAACCCGGCCCGACGTAAAATTCGATGTGCGTTGGCGCCCGTTTCAGCTAAGTCCCGAGACCCCCAGGGAAGGCGTTGATCGCAAGGCGTCCCTGAAACGCAAGTTTGGTGACGGCGACCACATGAAAGCCATCGCCCAAACCATCAAGGCTGCCGGAGCCGCAGAAGGCATCGCCTTCAACTTTGAAGCCCAGGACAAGACCCCCAACACCCTCGACAGCCACCGCCTGATCCGCTGGTCAGAAACCGCAGACTGTCAGCCACAGGTCGTCGAGGCGCTGTTCAAGGCCTATTTCAACGACGGCCGCGATATCGGCGACGCAAAGGTCCTGAGCGAAATTGCCGGCGCCTGCGGCATGGACGCCGCTCTGGTTGCCGACCTCCTTGCCAGCGACAAGGATCTCGACCTCGTCACACAGGAAGACACCATGGCCCGAGAAATGGGCATCTCCGGCGTCCCGACCTTCCTCATCAATGACAGCTTCATGATCGGCGGCGCCCAGGACCCCGAAACCCTGTGCCGTCTCTTTCTCAAAGTCGTCGAGAAGGAAGAAGCCAGAGCCGCCGAAGGCATGGCCCTCCAGGAGCACATGAGAAAGTAACCCCCATTCACACGCGCAGTCATTGCCCGCCTACAACAGATATCGAACCGAAATCGGATATCCCTTGTCTGACGCCCTGGGGTAGTAGCTGGCGTGCATGACCTTTCGATTATCCAGTAGGGCTATCTCCCCGACCCCGTGACCTGCATTCCACGGCAGCTCGAAAAGAACCTTACCGATCAGGGCGCTCGCATCCGTATCGCCGAAGAACTCATAGCTCGACTTGAAGTCGTGCTCGCCATGATTTTCGTCCAGAGCCTGCAGGTAGGCCGCATGATTTGGCATGATGAGCGTCGACGAACTGCGCGGTGCCACCTGTATCGGATCGCGAGGATCGCGCCAGAACATCGAGATTTGTTCGGCCTGTAGACGTCCCCGATCAATATGAAACTTGAGGCTGGGAAAAATATTGCGCTGGGCGCTGGTGCGGTCACCGGCGGGCAACTGGACATTACGCAACAGGACAGGTCCGAAGTGGTCAAGAAGCATGCGAAGATTTTCATCGAGGCCGCCATCATCATGAACCTTGAGCTCTACCGGGCGATCGAAATCAACGACAACGCCAAAGTGACTAAATCCGAGAGCCTTGCGGCATTCGCCCGCCCCCCTCTTGTAGTGTCTGGCCAGATGCTCGTCATAATCGGGAACCGCAATATGTGCTGAGCAACCAGCCCCTTCAAACACACAGCGCGGCCGATCCGCCAAAGCTGACAGGATTGCCGGAACAAGGTTGGCCACAATTTCCAATGAAACGTCTTTCCAATATCAATGTGTTTTCTCGGAAGCCACTAACAGGGAAAGAATGGGGCGACAGTCTTGCGAAGTCATTAATCAACGCTGCACAGGACATCTCTTCAGCACGAAACGAGGGCCATAACACCGGTCACGAGGCACGGGGATCTGATGATCGGCCAGGAGATTTATATGTCGGAATTCTTTACACCTGTGAATACTCTGAACTCACTATACTCCTGGAGAAACCCCGTAACCCTCTGTCATTAAATGACAAAGGAGTTTTACCGGGTATCGGCACAGTAGTTGCATCTGTCCATAATACGACTAATTACCACTATCAAAGACGTCTGGAGACAGTGCCGGTTTAATTGCGTGAAGTTCCGATACCAAAATGGACAGGAGCCACCAATGTTGTCTATCAAGAATTTCGTTCGCGGGGCCCTCATTGGAGTGGCCGCCCTGACATCAACGTTTTCATGGTCGCAGGCAAACGCGACCCCGATCACGGTCAGCTACGACGACAGCGTATATTCCATTCGATCCTATGCTTTTACCGGGAGACCTATATTTGTTGGCACACTGGATCAGCAATGGATGGCTGTTATGTCCCTGCCCCGGTTTGATCCCGCTCTGGGAACCCTGCTGTCTGTAACCGTCAAAGCCGGCGTACATCTCCAGGGTCAACTTGGCGCTCATTGTCAATTTGTTGGCTATTGTGACGCCAGTGCATCCGCGGGGGTCTCTGACACGCTCAACCTCGCATTGACCTCAAGTGAACTCGGAGTTGATCTTGGCGCAAACCTCTCGGTCAGCACCTCGCTATCTGTCGCTTGCTCTGACACAGCGTTTTCCGCCGCTTGCAGCAATAGTCAAATACGCACACCATCCGACACCCGCGATCTGACTTTCACCGGCGCCGATCTGGCCGGCTTCTATGGCACGGACCCGTTCAATTTCTATGACTTCATTTCACCCGGTAGCAAGGCATCCGTATCACTATCCATGTCCCAGTCAGGGTTCCCGACTGATGCGGTGCTCGAAGCCTACGCAGATGACGGTGGCGACATTTCTGCCTTGGCCTATATTCTCAATCTGGCCCTGAAGGCAACCAGCAATGATCCGATGCATGCGGGGGCCTACAGTCATGCCCACGTACTCGGTCTGAGCACCATACTTGTGAGCGTCGACTATACATATGAACCGGGCCTTCCCCCGACCGCCGGTGTTCCCGAACCTGCCGCCCTTGGCTTCCTCATGACTGGCCTTGCAGGTCTTGGTGTCGCCCGGCGAAGTCGAAGAAAGAATGCAGCCTGAAGCACGCTGTCGACGACGCTGAAGGCACCCCCTCACGGTCCACCAAAACAGTTGCGCCGGATAGCCCACAGCCTCTCGCGATATTCACTTTCTGCCACATCCGGACACATGGCCGGACGCATGGCCGGACACATGGCCGCACACATGGACTGATCGCCGGACCCTCATTTCAACAGATGATGTTTCATGGAAATCGCCATGGCCGGAAGCACAGCCAGCGCCGAAAGCACACCGCCGAAGACAAAGATCATCGGCAAATTGACCATCTCCTTGTCTGTTGAAATGAGAGCGGCAAAAAAACTCAATCCAAAGGAGGAGCCAACCTGAGTTACCAGCCTCGAGACCCCGGCGGCCGTCCCGAAGAGCGTTGAAGGTACGGAGTAGGAAATCACCGTTGTCAGCGGCGGCAGGGCGAGGCCATGGCCGCATCCCTGCAGGACCAGGCCGACACCCACCAGCAACAGGTTTTCATAAAAGGCCCCTGCCGCCACAAGAAACAGTCCCAGAGCCTGGATAGACGAACCAATCATAGAGCCATTGCGTTCACCGATCCGCATGGCAAGCCGCCCTCCGAGCGGAGAGCCGAGAGTAATGCTCATGGTTCTGAGCAGCATAAAAAGAGAGGCAAGGGAAATCGACAGTCCAAAGGTACCAATCAGCAGGAGTGGCGTGACAACAAAGCCGCCAAGATAGGAGGCCTGAGAGATAAAGGACGCCGACACCGGGGCAATAAAATTCCGTTGTCTGAGGAGGAACGGTGGCACGATCGGTTCACTCACCTTGCCTTCCACCTTGTAAAGCAAAAACAGCCCCGCAAAGCTCATCAGCAACATGGCCGCTTTCAACGTCGCTCCAATGCGTTCATCACCAAAGGTCCCAATGACAAAGAGCAGCAGACACAGGGAGATCACAAGCAGTGCATTACCAAGGTGGTCAAATTTGGCCTGACGCTTGCCGGTCTCCGGCAACAGGGCCCGCGCCGCCAAAAAGACCACGACGCCTGTGACCACCTGAAACAGGAAGACAGATCGCCAACCGAAAAAGTCGACCAGCGGCCCCCCGGCAATAAGACCAAGCGCCGCCGAACCCGGCCCCGACATCGCCCACCAGGAGATCGCCTTTGTGCGCTCTTCTGCCTCAAACATATGGAAGATAAGCGCCATCGCAGAGGGCGTCGTGGCACCGGCCATGACCATCGACAGAATGCGAAAGGAAATCAGCGACCAGATATCCCATGAAAAAAAGCACAACAACGCAAACAAGGATGACCCGGCAATGCCAAAGACAAAAACCCGTTTATGTCCGTAAAGATCGCCGAGCTTTCCAAGGAATGGCATACAAACCGCAGACAGGAGCATCGGGGCCGAAATCGACCATGTGGCAAAGGCTTCGCTGACATTCAGATCATCCGCGATGAGTTTGAGCGCGACGGTCAATATGGTGAAAGGGAACCCGGTCGCCAGCATGCCGAGCAGCAGGACCAAAAGGGCCGACCCGGTCCCGCGCACCGGGACATCAATGCCCTCTTTGTTAGATAAACTCACTGAACTCAATCCGCCCTTTTTGGCAACACCTTTACCACAGTCGCGCCAGATGCCAAGACAGCTGCGCTGGAAACAGGCGTACAACACGCTTTTGAGCGGATCTGCCAGGTTTTTTATCGGGAAACTCGGGAAACGGCCTAAGCCGCCTTGTCCGCAACAATCGCCGCCAGTTTCTTTGAAATCTGCGCGGCACCGGCGAGCCGATCCTCGGCGGCATCCCAGCTTCCCGTGTGAACCAGTTTGTGATCCGGGCGCAGGCGCACGCGGTCGGGATAGACCGACAGATAATTGATCAGACCTTCGGGGTTTGCAAACTGGTTCTTGCGGAACGTTACAATCGCGCCCTTGGGTCCGACATCGAGCTTTTCGATCCCGGCCATGCGGCACGCGCCCTTGATCTCGACGATCTTGAGCAACATATCGACCTCCTGCGGCAGAGAGCCAAACCGGTCGATAAGTTCCGAGGCAAAGGCATCAATATCCTCACGCCCGACCACTTCTGACAGTCGTCGGTAAAGCGACAGCCGCACATCGAGGTCCGGGACATAACCTTCCGGAATAAGAACCGCCGTCCCGACATTGATCTGCGGTGACCAGACCTCATCAGTCTCGACGGATTTATCACCGGAGCGCAGCGAGGCGACCGCCTCTTCCAGCATGTCCTGATAGAGCTCAAGGCCCACTTCGCGCACCTGGCCGGATTGCTCTTCGCCAAGAAGGTTCCCTGCCCCGCGAATATCAAGATCATGACTGGCGATGTTGAAGCCGGCCCCGAGCGTGTCGAGAGACTGCAGAACCTCGAGGCGCCGGGTGGCGTTATCCGTCAACTTCCGTTTGGCCGGATAGGTGAGATAGGCATAGGCCCGCGTCTTGGACCGGCCGATCCGCCCGCGGATCTGATACAGCTGGCTGAGGCCGAACATCTGCGCTCGATGAACGATCATCGTATTGGCCCGCGGAATATCCAGGCCTGATTCAATAATGGTAGTTGAAATCAGCACATCGAACTTGCCATCGTAATAGGCGCTCATGATGTCTTCCAACTGAGATGACGCCATCTGACCATGCGCCACGATGGCTTTCACCTCAGGCACATACTCCTTGACGTAGTCTTCCATCTCCCTGAGGTCCGTTATGCGCGGACAGACAATAAAACTCTGGCCGCCGCGATAATGCTCACGCAGCAAGGCCTCGCGGACCACCACCGGATCAAACGGCGTCACATAGGTCCGGATCGCAAGCCGATCAACCGGCGGCGACGCGATGAGCGAGAGCTCACGCACACCAGAGAGCGCCATCTGCAACGTGCGCGGGATCGGTGTCGCCGTCAGCGTGAGCACATGCACATCGCTCTTCAACTGTTTCAGTCGCTCCTTGTGAACCACACCAAAGTGCTGCTCCTCATCAACAATCAGAAGCCCAAGCCGTTTGAACTGGATTGTCTTGGCGAGCAGAGCGTGGGTGCCAATAACAATATCGGCCTGACCTTCGGCCAGCTCCTTTTTGTACGCTGTGGCATCCTTGGCCGGAACCATCCGGGAAAGCTGGCGGATCTTGAGCGGCCAACCGGCAAAGCGCTCGATGAAGGTCTTGTGGTGTTGCCGCGCCAGCAGTGTTGTCGGGCAGACCAGCGCCACCTGAACGCCGCTCATGGCAGCGGTAAAGGCGGCTCTGAGCGCAACCTCTGTCTTGCCGAACCCGACATCACCGCACACCAGCCGATCCATCGGGCGGCCTCTGGCAAGGTCCTCCACAACATCCTCAATGGCAGCAAGCTGATCCTCGGTTTCTTCATACGGGAAGCGTGCGCAAAATTCCTGATAGAGCCCCTCGCCCGGCATCAACACTTCGGCGGTCTTCAATTCCCGTTCCGCAGCGATCTTGATCAGTTGATCCGCGATATCGCGGATGCGCTCCTTGAGCTTGGCCTTGCGCGCCTGCCAGCCCGACCCGCCGAGGCGGTCAAGCTGAGCATTTTCATCGTCCGATCCGTAGCGGCTCAGAAGCTCAATGTTTTCCACCGGCAGGAACAGCCGGTCGCCTCCGGCATAAACAAGCGCGAGACACTCGTGTGGCTCGCCGGTCACGGTGATCGTCTTGAGCCCCAGATAGCGCCCGATGCCATGATCGATATGGACAACAAGATCATCGGGAGAAAGCGAGTTAACCTCGCGCAGAAAATTCTGCGCCTTGCGCGACTTCTGCCGCCGCATCAGGCGATCACCGAGGATATCCTGCTCGCCAATAACAGCGAAGCTCCCGGTCTCAAACCCGGTCTCAAGACTCAGGATCGAGAACGCCACCTGGCCTTTCCTGAGGGCCGAAGCCTCGGGGAAAGTATCAGCAATCTCGATCCGCCCCAGACCATGCTCGGCCAGAACGCCGCTCATGCGCTCTCTTGACCCCAGCGTCCACGAGGCGACGATGACCCGCTTGCCCTTTTCCTGAAGGTCCTGAATGTGGCTGATCACCGCGTCAAAGACATTGACCCCGTCCTGTGCCCGTTCCGGCGCAAAGCTGCGCCCGGCCTTGCCCTTGAGACTGAAGACGCTGGCCCCTTCAGGCTCGGAAAACGGCGTAAAGCGGCGCTGGCGAAAACCGGAAAGAGTCTTCCCCCACTCTTCTTCCGTCAGGTAGAGCGTTGCCGGCTCCAAAGCCTTGTAAAGCGGTGCCGCAAAACCTGAATCGGCCGAAAGCTCTGGCGCCCCCTTGCGAGCTTGATAATAGTCCTCGATCTGGGCGATGCGCTCACCGCGCGATTCACTCGCCAGCGGATCGAAGGTGACCAGCGCGCCCGCAACGTAGTCGAATAGCGTCTCCAGCGTTTCATGGAATAGCGGCAACCAGTGCTCCATGCCCTGGTATTTGCGCCCCGCACTAACGCTCTCATAGAGCGGGTCGTCGCCGCGCACCGCGCCAAAACCCTCAACATATCCACGGCGAAAGTTCAGGATCGACTGCTCATCAAGCGGCACCTCGCTGACCGGCACCAGAGCGACGGATGTGAGCTGCCCCGTGGTGCGCTGGGTCTCCGGGTCAAAGCGGCGGATTGTTTCAAGAGTATCGCCAAAAAAATCCAGCCGCACGGGCTCTTCAACACCCGGAGGAAAGACATCGACAATCCCGCCGCGCACCGCAAAGTCGCCCGGCTCCATAACGGTCCCGGCCTTTGAAAACCCGTTGCGCGCGAGGAACGCCATCAGCTCATCAAGCACGACGACATTGCCCACATGGGCCGAAAAACTCGCCTCGGCCACACTCTCCCGGGTTGGAACTTTTTGCACCGCCGCATTGACGGTTGCCAGAATAACAAGTGGCTTGTGGTCTTCGGTCCGACCTGCGAGGCGTGCAAGGGCTGACATGCGCTCGGCCGATATTTCCGGCTTGGGCGAGACCCGGTCATAGGGCAGACAATCCCAGGCCGGGAAATTGACCACCTCAACATCGGGTGCAAAAAACCCGAGCGCCTCGGAAATCACTGCCGCCCGCGCGTCGTCCCGGGCCACATGCAGGACCAGGCCGCTTCCCTCGCCTGACGCGGACATGCGCGCCAGGTCGCCGATGACCATCGCGTCGAGCCCTTCAGGTGCATCCGCAATCGTCAGCGAAGGGGTCCGCCCGAGCAGGAATTTGAGTTCTGCGGTCAATGGCCTAGCTCTTTATCCGCTGAGTGCCCGGGCCCGTCCCCGAGCCAGCGTTTTCATCGACCATAAAATCAAGCCGCTGAATACGGGCAAAAATCGGCGTATCAAAACTCTCGGGAACCGGCGCCTGACCAACAATCCACTGATAGACGTCGGTGTCGGGCTGGTCGAGCAGCGCCGCCATATCGTCAAGCTCTGTGAGGCTCAATTCATCCAGAAACCGGTCGGAAAAGTTCCCCAATATAAGGTCCATCTCCCGTATTCCCCTGTGCCAGCAGTGAAACTTCATACGCTTTCGGCGGATATCAAGGTCTTCTGTCATGGGCTTGTGCCTTCGCGCCTCAGGGGTCCGGGGAGGATTACGTGGGAAGGGCTCGGATATAACCTGTTCCCGGCGCCTTGTCACTCTTTGGGAGCAACCTTCCGGATCAAAATATCACCAAATGTTGTCACCCCGGATGCAATGCGGTACGCAGTGCCGCTTTGCTGGTCCGGGGCCTAAATCCACATGTGGGTACCGGACCAGCGAAGCAGCATTCCATGCTGCATCGCATCCGGCATGACGAGAATAGAGGGCCCCTCGCAAGCGCGAGCAACCTTTGCTATAACCCCTCTATGAGACCAGAGATTCTTTTTCCGCTTTTTGCGCCCCTTTCCAACCTGCCTGGCATCGGCCCGAGGCTCGAGACCCAGCTCGCCAAATTGACCGGGCCGAAGGTCGTTGATGTCCTTTGGCATTTGCCGGTCGGCCTGATTGACCGAAGCCAGCGCCCCAAGGTCAGCGCCGTCACCGAAGGCGAAATTGTTACCCTCGAACTCACGGTCGACAGTCACCGCGAACCACCGAGCAGCAAACAGCCCTACCGGGTCATATGTTCCGATGAAACGGGGTTTATTACCCTCGTCTTCTTTCATGCGCATAAGGATTACCTGCGCAAGAACCTGCCAGAGGGCGAACACCGGATCATTAGCGGACGGATCGAGATGTATGGCGGCGTGCCGCAGATGACCCATCCCGACTACATTGTCTCCCCCGAAGAGGCCACCAGCCTGCCGCTCTATGAACCGATCTACGGCCTTACTGCTGGCATAACGCCGAAGACCCTGCACAAGGCCATCGACGGCGCGCTCGATGCCGCCCCCGACCTTCCCGAATGGCAAGATCTGCCGCTGCTGCAACAAGGCGGCTGGCCAACCTGGCGCGAAGCCCTCAACACCCTCCACAAACCGGAGGATCTGGCCAGTGCCGCCGATGATCATCCGGCGCGCAAACGGCTCGCCTATGATGAACTGCTCGCCAGCCAGCTCGCCCTTCGCCTCACAAGACGCAAGTTGAAACGCCAAAAGGGTCGCGCGATCTCAGGCGACGCGCGTCTGCGCACTCAGGTCATCAACGCCCTGCCGTTTGATCTGACGGTTTCACAGGTGCGGTCTGTCGAGGAGATCCTGACCGACATGGCGTCCGAGGACCGTATGCTACGCATGTTGCAGGGCGACGTTGGCTCCGGCAAAACCCTGGTCGCCCTCTTGGCCATGCTCAACGCCGTCGAAACCGGAACACAGGCCGCCCTGATGGCGCCGACCGAAATTCTCGCTCACCAACATTTTGAAACCATCGAGCCTATGGCCAGAGACGCGGGAATTTCTGTCGCACTAATCACCGGCCGCGGCAAAGGCAAGGCGCGGGCAGAGGCCCTGGCCAAACTCGCCTCCGGCGAAACCCAGATCGTCATTGGCACTCACGCCCTCTTTCAGGAAGATGTGGCGTTCAAGGACCTCGGCCTTGCAGTCGTTGACGAACAGCACCGTTTTGGCGTCCATCAAAGGATTGCGCTTTCCGACAAGGGCCCTTTGCGCGCCGACATATTGGTGATGACCGCAACACCCATCCCGCGCACCCTGACCCTCACCTACTACGGCGACATGGACCTTTCGGTCCTCAAGGAAAAACCGCCAGGTCGTCAGCCGATCACCACGCGGGCCCTGCCGCTGGAACGACTTGCAGAAGTCACCGAGGGGGTTGGCCGCGCGATCAGAACCGGCGCCCGGGTCTATTGGGTCTGCCCGCTGGTCGAGGAATCCGATGTGCTTGACGTGGCCGCCGCCGAGGATCGCTTCGCTTCGCTGAACACCATCTTCCCCGGCAAAGTCGGCCTCATCCACGGGCGTATGAAAGCCGCCGAGAAGGACGCCGCCATGGCCGCCTTCCAGAGCGGCGAAATCCAGATCCTTGTGGCAACCACTGTTATCGAAGTTGGTGTTGATGTCGCAGAAGCGACCATCATGGTGATCGAACACGCCGAGCGATTTGGCCTGTCCCAGCTTCATCAACTCAGGGGCCGTGTTGGCCGCGGCGATAAACCATCGACCTGCCTCCTCGTCTATCAGCAACCGCTCGGGGAGACGGCCCACGACCGCATCGCCATCATGCGTGAAACTGACGATGGCTTTCGTATTGCCGAGGAGGATTTACGCCTGCGCGGCCCGGGTGATGTCCTGGGCGTACGTCAAAGCGGCTTGCCGGTCTTCCGCATGGCAGATCTTGGCCAACACTCGGATCTTCTCAAGATTGCCGACAAGGATGCCGAGCTCATCGTCGAGACAGATCCCGAGCTCGAAGGCCCGCGCGGTCCGGCACTCAGAATGCTGCTCTATCTCTTTGAAAAGGACGAAGCGGTGCGCTTTATCCGCTCCGGTTAGGAAGTCTCTATCGGGCCGCGTGGCGTTTCAACACACACATCAAGCGTCCAGCGACCCAAGGCAGACTATGCGCTCTTGGCCGCGGTTCTTGCACCGGAAACCGACGATGAAATCTGCATAGCCATCTCCGAAGAATCCCCTTCGTCAATCCCGGCCAGAATGGCATCACACAACGGCTTGATCAGTTGCAAATCCTTCTTTGGCGGATCGACACGATTGGTTGCAAGCGAGCGAACAACTTTAATCAGATTGTCGCACAGCCCGGAAATATGTTCGAAGTCACCCTTCTTCGTGCGCTCGGCAAGATCAGTGGTGATCGTCTTAATGCGATCCAACACTTCAAATGTCGTATCCTTGACGTCACCCTCATCATAATCCGACAAAATCAGCCCCACGAGGCGGCGGATTTCGACCGCATTGCTGCGCAGACGCTCGGTATTGAAAACCTGTAGTTCATCAGTAATCCAGGTATTGAGCTCGGCGATATTGACCGGCTCGCCCTTACATTTGGACTGAAAGGTATTGGGCACTTCCATGAGAGGAATATCGCCGCTCTTGCCAGGATCCACGCGCCTGTCTGGCCCAATATAACTGCTGGTCACAACAAAGGATTTTCGCGCGCGCGACAGCTTGTCGACATATTTGACCACGGCGCTGGCTGACAGCGGTTTGATCAACACGCTATCGACCCCGGCATCAATGATACGCCGAATGGAGTTGCGATTGGTCGCCCACGTCAGGGCAACGATAGGAACAAAGGGATTCATTCCGAATTCATTATAGCGAATGGCCCGGACGAGCTCACACACATCTCCGCCCGGCAAATCGACATCGACAAGTACAAGGTCCGGCCACGAAAATTCAAGGTCATTCTTGAGTGACTCAAACTCCTTGTACTCGGAGTACTCAACATTGTTCAGCCGATTCAGAGCCGTTCGGATCATGCGCCGCAAATCCAGTTGCTCATCGGCAATATAGATGCTCAATGTCGTCTGATCATTCCGCCGTGCCAATTGATAACCTCAATTCCAAAACTGTTCATTGCCCAGGCTTAACAAAACCTGAATTCGAAAACGCCGTGACTGCCATTCTGCAATCACCGTTCGGGCCGCACATCCGCCAGACGCGGCAGATTGATCAAATTCAATGACCAGGCGAGCAATCCTGCCCCCCACACATAAAACCTTACGCCCCAAAGACGCCCCGAATGGTTCAACAGAAAGTCAAATTATTGGTCAAAGATGAACGTTTTGCTAACCCGCCGCCGCCCCGCAGAACCCTGCGCTATATCACCCACAGGTGGGTTCTTCAGCCTGCAATTTACGTAATACGATCATGGAGTATCCGCTCCATTTCGCTCCCGTGATCCTTCTTTATGCATCAAATGGCGAAACAGTCTGAATAACAGGGAAGTGGCGATAAACCGGGACAATCGGAGCATCACTAAAAGGCGCACAGAATTAAGCTGTGAAACCATTTTGGGGAACGCGAATGGTATCTATGTTTTCGCAGAACGGGCCTCTTGTTTCATTCGCTGCGACAGATAGGCCGCCAGGTTTCTACCGTTCTTCGGAACAAATGTTTCTCCGGTGGGTGATATCGCCGAAATTCGATCCAGTCGAAAGGCTCGAAAGTCATTTCGCAGCTCGCACCAGGCGGCAATCATCCAGCCATTTGTAAAGACCGTAAGTGAAAGCGGCCAGATAGATCGTTTTGTCTCCAGCCCCTGTTCGTCCGTATAGGATATTTTCAGCACCTGACAGTCTCTGATCGCTTCTCTTGTCACCCTCGCGTCGTTCAGAGCAGGGCGAGCACGCCGCATTGCAAAGATCGGCGTATCAGTCAGCCCGGATGTGCGGCCCTCTGGCAAAATCGCCTCGATCTTGCTCCAGACTTCAGAGGCGGACACGGCCATGTCCTCGTCCGCTGCCGCTTCCACAAAACGCAGCCCCAGTGCCAGCGCCTCGAGCTGTTCCCGCGTGAACGTCATGGGAGGCAGGTCGAAGCCAGGCCGGAGCAGATAGCCAAGCCCGGCGGCCCCGTCGATCGGCAACCCGGAGGCTTGCAGATGAGCAATGTCACGGTAAATAGTACGAACACTCACCCCCATCGCCTCGCCAAGGTCCTCGGCCCGACAAAGTCCCCGAGACCGCATCTCCTGCACCAGTCGAAAAAGTCGCTCTGCTCGCCTCATTGAATCTCTCCTGCCATAATGCTGTCAGGAGAGCATTGTCAGAGTGCAACCGTCAATAGAGGAGGACACTATGCCAGAGACTGTTTTTGATCGGTTTGAAACACCCCCGGCGGCAAAGCTTCTGGAGTGGGAACTTCTCGCGCTGGACGCCGAACATGGATCGATTGAAGTGGGCTTCGTGGGAAAGCCGGAATTCGCCAATCCGTCAGGTCACATTCAGGGAGGTTTTTTGACAGCCATGCTGGATGACGCTATGGGCCCGGCAATCGTCGCCATGACAGATGGCGCGCTTTTCGGACGAACGATCAACCTCCATACTCATTTCCTCAGACCCGTTCCGATAGGTGAGATTCGAGCACAGGGACGTATCACAAAGCTCGGAAAGACCACCGCTTTTCTGGAGGGCGAACTCTTCGACTGTGAAGGCAATCTGGCTGCGCGAGCTGTTGCAGCTGTTTCTCTTGCACCGATCTAACAAGAGGAGAAACAGCGCGTTGTTATTTCGGAAACCCTTCTGGCAACTCCGGCAATTGACCCTTTGGATCATACCAGGTAGCACCATCCGAGCGCCAGATGTGAACTTTTGGTTCTTCATCGATCTTCGTGTCGAGACAGCCAAGCCGCAACAGGACAACAGGTTCGCCTGTGCGCTCGGCCATGATATGGGACCCGCATGCCGAACAAAAACGTCTGAATTTTCCCGGCGAGGATTCAAAGGCGCGAAGAAGATCCTCTCCTCTCACCAACCGGAAACTCTCTCGCGGCACGGCCATGACGCTGGAGAAGGCGCTCCCATGGGTTTTGCGGCAGGTCTGACAATGGCAATGTGCCATGGGCTGCGGATCGGTGTCGGCCTCGTAAGCAACTTTTCCGCAGAGGCAACTTCCTTCAAGCATTCGGGTTCTCCGGTTCTGATCTAAAAATCTCGGTAGGCGTCGGGCTGAAAGAAATTGGCGAGGTTCATCCGGTTGCCCGCGGGAATGACCGGCGTCTCGCAAGTCTCTGCATCTGCCTTGAAGTTCAGCTCGATGAGAACGCCGTTGGGGTCGTAGAACATGAGTTGCCAAAGCCCGAAGTCCGCGATGACATTACCGCACCATGGCAGACCAAGCTCTGCAAGCTGTCTGCGTGCCCGTTCAAAGTCGGTGGCATGAAGGGCGATGTGGTCCACGGTCGAGCGCGCGGCGGTTCCGGCCGGCTCGCGGCCCGTGACTTCGAGAACATGGACGATGGCCTGCGTCTGCCCCTTGCCCTTGAGCCAGATCCCCGGCACGCCAAGATCAGGCCGCGGGGCAAGTTCCAACCCGACGACCTCGGTATAGAACCGCTCGGTCGCGGCCAGATTACCGGTATTGATCGTCACATGATCAAGTCCTGCAATCATCTGCACCTCCCTTTGGTTATCTGCTGCCCGAACAGCCTGGGTCGGAAACCCGGACTTGTCAAACCCTGAAACCGTTCTAGTATCGGCTTCACAGGAATTCACCCGAACCCGAAGGCACTCATCTTGCTGCATCTTTATTACACACCCGGCACCTGTTCCCTCGCCACCCATATCGCACTGGAAGAAGCCGGCGCACAATACGAGGCAACGCTGGTCGACTTCCGAACAGAGGACCAGAAGAAGCCGGAGTATCTCAAACTCAATCCCAAGGGCCGCGTCCCGGCACTGGTCACCGATCAGGGTATTCTGACCGAGACCCCGGCCCTTCTGTCGTATGTCGCCGCAACCTTTCCCGAGGCACATCTCGCCCCCTTCGATGATCCCTTCGCCTTCGCTGCGATCCAGTCTTTTAACGCTTATCTGTGCGCGACACTGCACGTTGCCCATGCGCACAGGGTTCGCGGTTATCGCTGGGCCGACGCGCCCGACGCCATTTCTGAAATGAAACGCAAGGCGCCGGAGGTGATCTCAGAGTGTTTCGAAATGGTGGAAAATGAGATGTTCAAGGGGCCCTGTGTCATGGGTGAGACCTTTACAATCTGTGACCCATATCTCTTCACGCTTTCACAATGGATGGAAGCCGATGGGGTAGACACGAGAAAAGTACCCAGGCTGGTGGAATATCGCGAACGTCTGAAAGAGCGCCCGGCGATCCAGCGCGCGCTTGCAGCCCAGAAAGTGTAATCTCATGCCCCTTGAAGCAAGCTGCCACTGCGGCGCCGTCAAATTCACTCTCTCCCGCCCGCCAGTTGATCTGGGCTCGTGTAACTGCTCCATCTGCCGCCGGCTTGGAGCTTTGTGGGGGTATTACACCGAAAGCGAAGTCGAGCAGCATTTCGACGAGAACGCCACCTCGACCTATATCCAGGGCGACAAGTGCCTCGCCATGCACACCTGTCGGACATGCGGCTGCACAACACACTGGAGCGGCGTGGGAGATGAAAGCGATGACCCGCGCATGGCCGTCAACTGCCGCCTGATGGAGCCAGAGGATTTGAAAGATATCCCGATCCGCGAGATTGATGGAGCAAGTTGGTAGCCAAATGCCAGCCAAATGGCAGCCTGTCACTTGTACCTGCCCGGCTGAACCAATAGAACGTCTGAAAAACAATAACCCGGGGAAGGACCCACCAATGCCATTGCAACTACGCACAGAAGTAAAATCCAACAATACAATCGAATTGTCGCTCGCCGACGTACCGATGCCGGAACCCAAAGATGACGAGGTCGTCATTAAAATCGAGGCCTCTCCCATCAACCCGTCCGATCTCGGCCTTCTCTTTGGCCTGGCTGATGTGACAAAGGCCGAAGCCTCTGGCACCGCCGATGCGCCGGTGATCACTGCCCCGATCCCCGAACGCTTTATGCCGAGCCTCAAGGCGCGCACTGACATGTCTCTTCCTGCCGGCAATGAAGGCGCCGGCGTCGTTGTTGCTGCCGGATCATCGGACGCAGCCCAGGCTCTGATGGGCAAGGTCGTCGGCGTCGCCGGCGGTGAAATGTACTCACAATACCGTGCCGTCAAGGCCGCCATGTGCCTCGCCATGCCGGATGGCACAACACCGGCCGAAGCAGCATCATGCTTCGTCAATCCCCTCACCGCCCTGTCCTTCCCGATCACAATGGAAATGGAAGGCCACACGGCGCTGGTTCACACAGCGGCGGCCTCGAACCTGGGACAAATGCTGGTCAAGATTTGCAAGGACGACGGTATTCCTCTGGTCAACATCGTGCGCAAGGAAGAGCAGGAAAAAATCCTGCGGGACCTCGGCGCCAAATACGTCGTCAACACGTCGAAAGACAGCTTCAAGGACGACCTTGTTGAAGCCCTCGTTGAAACCGGTGCCACCATCGCCTTTGACGCCACCGGCGGCGGCACGCTGGCCAGTGATATCCTCGCGGCCATGGAAATCGCCTCCAACAAAACCGCAAAGGAATACAGCCGCTACGGCTCAACGACCCACAAGCAGGTCTATATCTACGGCGGCCTCGAGCGCTCCCCCACCACGCTCAACCGCGCCTACGGCATGGCCTGGAGCCTCGGCGGGTACCTGCTGACGCCCTTCCTGCAAAAGGTCGGCATGGAAAAAATGATGGCAATGCAAAACCGCGTCGCCGCTGAAATCAAGACGACCTTTGCCTCAAGCTACACCGCCGAAGTCTCCCTCAAGGAAGCACTCACCCTCAAAGCCATTGCCACATACGGCAAACAGGCCACCGGCGAGAAATACCTGATTAATCCGAACAAGGATTAAAGCACCCTCGCTCACAATTATCTTCGGGCCACCAGAAATGCGGGCCCGGGGATGATTGTGACTTGCAGGATCGCCGTACCTGGCGCTCAGCCCCCTTTTGACTACTTGTAAAAAGTGGCCTAGTCTTTTTGGAACCATAATAAAGTCCACGAGACTCAGGGGAGAAAAGTCCATGTATGATCTCATTATTCGCGGCGGCACTGTCATTGACGGCTCCGGCGACCAGCGGTTTGTAGCGGATATCGGCGTCAATGACGGCAAGATAGCCAAAATTGGCGAGATCACCGGACCCGCGAAAGAAGAGATCGACGCCTCGGGCAAGCTCGTCACCCCCGGCTGGGTCGACATCCACACCCATTATGACGGCCAGGCAACCTGGGATCCCCTGCTGGCGCCGTCGAGCTGGCATGGTGTGACCACCGTTGTCATGGGCAATTGCGGTGTCGGCTTCGCCCCCGTGAAACCCCAGGACCGCGACTTCCTGATTGAGCTGATGGAAGGCGTCGAGGATATTCCCGGCGCCGCGCTTTCAGAAGGCATCGACTGGACGTGGGAGAGCTTCCCGGAATATATGGACGCGCTGGACGCCATGCCGCGCGCTATCGACGTTGCGACACAGGTGCCGCACGGCGCCATCCGCGCCTATGTCATGGGCGAGCGCTGCTCCGATGACTATGCTCCGAGCAAGGAGGAAGTCGATGCGATGGCAGCCCTCGTGCGCGAAGGCGTCGAGGCCGGGGCACTCGGATTTTCGGCGTCCAAAACCTTACTCCACAAAGACATTCATGGAAAATACTCTCCCGGCACGTTTTCCGGCAATGAGGAAATGCTCGCCCTCGGACTTGGCATGAAGGATCTCAACAACGCCGTCTTCGAGCTGGTCTCCGATCACCTCGGCGAAGATGCCGAATGGGAATGGGTCACCGAGTTCCAGAAGCAAACCGGCCTGACCGTGACGCTGATCGCCACCACCGCCCCGGCCTATGAGAATGGCAAGATGTATAATCTGGCCGAACAGGCCCGCAAGGAAGGCCGCGAAATTCGCCCGCAAGCCGCTGGTCGCCCGACCGGCGTGCTGCACGGCCTTCAGTCGAGCTTCCACGCCTTTGTCGGCCATCCGACCTGGCGCGCCGAACTGGCCGATCTTGACCACGACGCTCTGGTCGAACGCCTGCTCGACCCCAAGATCAAGGCGCTCATCCTGTCCGAGGAAAGTGTCATCAAATCCGGCCCAATGCGTGACCTCGCCCGCCTCATGGGCCAGGTCTTCCCGCTTGGCGAAAACCCCAACTATGAGCCGGATGCCAATGATAGCGTCGCCGGTATCGCCGAAGCGCGCGGCCTCGATCCAATGGAAGTCATGTATGACCTGTTGGTGGCAAACGGCGGCAAGGAGCTGTTCTATCAGCCCCTCGGCGGTTACCAGGGCTACTCCCTCGACGGGCAAAAGAAACTCCTGGAACACCCCAACGTCCTCTTCGGCCTCAGCGACGGCGGCGCCCATTGCGGTGTCATTGCGGACGCCGGAATGCCAACCTTCATCATGACCCACTGGGGCCGCGACCGCACCAAAGGCGACAGGATGGAACTTGAATTCATCGTCAACGCCCTGACCGCCAAGACTGCAGAGGTCTACGGCATGTTTGACCGCGGTCTGATCCGCGAAGGCCTGATTGCTGATTTCAATATCATCGACTTCGACGCCCTGCGCCTCTACCGCCCCGAAGCCATCTTCGATCTGCCCACTGGCGGGCGCCGTCTGGTGCAACGCGCCGAAGGCTATGAGGCCACCATCAAAGCTGGCGAAGTTATCTTCCGCAACGGCGAACACACCGGCGCCCTGCCCGGCAAACTGGTGCGGCGCTCGGAGGATAGCCCGGTGGCGATTGCGGCGGAATAGAGCGTCTGCCCACACTCTCTCCTCATCCTGAGGCGCGAGTGAAACGAGCCTCGAAGGAGGCGTGGCGACACTCGGGCCTTCCATCCTTCGAGACGATTGCTTCGCAATCCCTCAGGATGAGGGGCTAAAAGTTGGGGTCCCCTCCCGCTCACACCTTCTTCTTTACCACCGCGAAGGGGCTGAGGCCGAGCCAGGTTTGCATATGTTTGGCGATCGCTGCGTCGCCTTCGAGGTGGAGCGTCTTGGCGCGCTGCTCTGCCTTGACCTTCGACAGGCCCATCCAGATCGAGGTCATGGTGCGCAGGTCCGTGGTGACATAAAGATCAACCTCGAACCCCGGATCAACCGAACACAGATCAACATGGCCATCGGCCTCGACGATCAGCCACCAGGAACGCCTGGAGGCCGGTTGGTCCTCGTAGTGGAACTCGACGACACTGCGCCTGTCCGGCAAGGGATCCACATCAAGGCTGCGTCGCATGTCCCACATCAAGAGCGAGGCATCCAGATTGTCCAGCGACAGGTCCGCCTCGACCCAGCGCTGGCCCCACACGCCGATCGCCTCGACGACGCCGCGCAAGTCCTGACCCGCCTTTGTCAGATGATATTCGGCGTGAGCCTTGCCGCCCTTGCCAACCTTACGCTCGAGAACACCGGCGGCTTCCAGCTCCTTCAGGCGGCGCGACAGCAGCGCCGGTGACATCCGCGGCACGCCCCGGCGCAGATCGTTGAAGCGGGTCGACCCGGCGACCAGCTCGCGCAGCAGGACAATCGTCCACCGCGTACACAGGACTTCAGACGCCATCGCGACGGGACAAAACTGCTTGTATCCGGCTTGCATAGAATACCTTTCAAGTCAGAGGGTTATTTCCCCCAGTTTAGAGTGATTCACTTTCTGAACTGGAACAAATCCAGAGATTCGGCTAGAAGCACAGCAGCAACACAGTAGAAAGGACTAAAATGAGTACTTCACTTTATGAACGCCTCGGCGGCACACCCGGCATCGAGGCCATTGCCAAAGACCTCGTCGCCAATCACCTCGCCAATGACACCGTCAAGGCGCGCTATACCTCCGATCCGGCAGAGATCGCCAACGGCGCAGCAACCTTCTTCATTCAGGGCACCGGCGGCCCGGAGGTCTATAAGGGCAAAGACATGCGCGGCGTCCACAAGGCCATGAACATCAGCGGCGAAGAATTCCTCGCCGTGCTCGACGACGCCATGGGCGCGCTCGACAAAAACAACATCGGCCAGCGCGAAAAAGAAGAAGTCCTCATGGTGCTCTACTCCATGAAAGATGACATCGTCGGGCTTTAGAAGAACACCTCTTCTTTCAAATATTGTCATCCTCGGGCGACTGAAAGTCGAACCGGGGATCTTCTTGAGGCTGGTGCTATACCGACAGAAGATCCCCGGCTCCGGTCTGCGACCGGCCCGAGGATGACAGTGAATTTGATAGTATCTGCTGACATCAGATAGCCGGATTTCAATAACCGAGCCTTTCAGCCACTATTGCGAGTAATTTGCAATAGGCCCGCCTTTCTGCCAGGATCACCTCAGGGTAGATGGGTAGAGGGGGATACACATGAAAAATTTATCGCGGGCCGGGTTTCTGCTGGCGGCCGGGCTGGTCCTGTCGGCCTTGCAAACGCCTTCTTCAGAAGCCGGCGTCATCATTCAAAATATCGAGTTCAAGCAGGTTGTTGCCTTCGGCAGTGTCGGTGTGGCGGTCTTGAATGGTCCGGGTATCTTTCCACCCGCCGCCAATGACACCATCGTGAAATTCGACACAGGCTACGGTGACCTTCAAAGCGTGGAAATCACTATAACCGGCACGGCGTCCGTCTCGGCCAATGCATTTTTCCTCTTTGGCAACCCCACCCAATCCAGTTCCGGATTACTGACCCTGAGCTCGCACCATGTCTTGTTTGATCTTGGTGGTCTGCTAATTAAGAGCAACACTGTATCCAGTCGAACAGCCAGTTGCGGTGGATTTATTTCGTGTACGGCAATAATGCCTGCCGTACCACGTAGCATATCGATTAACAGAACCTTCACCGGCCCGGGCGCAAACTCGTTTACCCATGACATCAATCTGGATATTATGAGCATGGGGACTCTCCTGGCCAGTTATCCTGCCACCATTGCCGGCCGTCTCGTTGTCGAGGGCAATATGGAGATCAAATATCATTACACCAGCGTGGACCCCGGTACGGGTAGCGGTGAGCTCCGGGTCCCCGTACCGGCACCGCTCGCCATGCTCGCGCTCGGCCTCACGGGGCTCTGCGCCACACGGCGCCGCAGACAACACCAGGTTTGATAGCGCGCTAAGGACGAAGTCCTCATGGTGCTCTACTCCATGAAGAACGACATCGTCGGGCTTTAGGGAACGACATTCTTTTCCCTGTTTGTCATCCCCGGGCTTGACCCGGGGATCCAGTGACGCCCGTTCTAAGTCCGCAGCTCTGGATACCCGGGTCTGCGCCCGGGTATGACAATGGAGAGAGTGGATCCAGGCCCCGCCCCCTCACGCCTTCGTCTGCTTCCGCCCTCGCTCAACAACCGTGAGGCGGCGCTGCTCCAGCTCTTGCGAGGACGGGCGCTCATGGGCGCGGCCGACCTTTTGTTCCAGCGCCATCGCTTCGCCGAGGGGCAGATCAAAGCCATCATCGAGCAGCCGCTTGTATTTGCGCATGGTTGCCGGGTCGCAGCTCTGAATATTGCGCGCCAGCTCAAGACAGGTCGCCAGCAGGGCCTCAGCCTCGACCACACGGTTGACCAACCCCCACGCGCAGGCTTCCTCCGCACCAAGATAATTCCCCGTCAGCGACAGTTCCTTGGCGCGGTTGATGCCGATCAGCCGAGGCAGGCGCTGTGACAAGCCCCAGCCCGGCAAAATGCCCATCCGCGCATGAGTATCGGCGAAGCGGGCCTCAGGCGAGGCGATGAGAAAATCGCACGACGTGGCAATCTCGAACCCGCCGGTGATGGCCACACCGTTCACCGCGCCGATCACCGGCTGCGCCAGCGCACGGATCTGCGCCGGCGGGTCAAACAGATCCGTGCGCGACGACCCCGGGTCGGCCAGCTCCTTGAGATCAAGCCCGGCACAAAAGGCGCGCCCCGCCCCGGTCAGGATGACCACATCGGTCTCCGCATCCCCCTTCAGCGCGTCAAACGCCGCAGCCAGTGCCTCGCGCAGCGCGGAGTTGAGCGCATTCATGGCGCCGGGGCGGTTCATGGTCAGGACCGCGATGCCGTCTTTCTTTTCGACCCGCAAGACGGGATTTATCGCTTCAGCCATGGGTTTCTCCGGAATGATTTACTTTTGAAACTCACAGTGTCCCGGGTAGGACACGGAATCAAGCCCCCACGCCCACCCCTTTTTGTCATCCTCGGGCGACCGTAGGTCGAACCGGGGATCTTCTTGAGACAGGTGCGATACTGACAGAAGATCCCCGGCTCCGGTCTGGGACCGGCCCGAGGATGACAGTGATTGAGGGGCTGCCTCCCCCGCGACAACAAGGCCCTTTGCAAGACGGCGCGCCGGTGGTTTCATGGGCGCAGCACCGGGCCCACTACAGAGGGAGCCACCTTATGAGCGCCAGATTTCACCACGCGGGCCTTGTTGTGCCCGACCTGGAAAAAGCCTGCGACTTCTATAAACATCTGCTGGAACTTGAGGAGGTCCGCCGTTTCAATTGGGACCCGTCCGTCAGTGAAATTGTCGCGTCTGTCATTGATCTGAAAGACAGCGCCGCCGACGTCATCATGCTAAAGGGTGACGGCTTTAATTTTGAGCTCTTTAAATATTCCGCCCCGGAACAATTTGGCACCCCCGCCGCCATGCGGCCCTGCGATCCGGGCATCCGCCACATCGCCTTTGAATTCGATGACGTGGACGCCGCCTGTGACCGCTTCAAGGCAAAAGGCGGAACCCTGCACGGCGACCCGGTAAGCCTGGGCCACACATGGGCGATCTATGGCCGCGATCCCTTCGGCAATATCATCGAGCTGATGCAGCCGATTGAGAGCTGAAGAAAGCGCCCGGGCGAATCACGGTCAGGACTAACACGCCGTCCTTCTTTTCGATCAGCAAGACCGGTTCCATCTGTTTAGTCACACGCTTCTCACTGGCTTCCTCAGGAGCTCTCTATTCTTGTGAGTAGCCAAGATCTGCTATCACTCACCGTACTTCAGTTTTCTATACTCTACCTCTTGATCCGCTTGCTGCCTTTGATGTTCAGAATTTTTTTCCATGCTTGTCACAAATTTGCTGGCAAAATTACGCACCTTTTTATCCCCATCCTCAAGCCATGGCCGTACTAATTCCGCCTTCTCCTGATACGCATCGGCTAAACCATAGACACCAGAGACGACCGGCGTATTCCACATAGCGCTGTGCACTTCGCCGACTAACTCATCATCTTCTTCGACCAACTGGACTACCCGCTTGCACATATCGTAAATAAATGGCTCGCCGCTGTATTGGCGAAGGACCAAGGTCACAAATTCAAGATCCTCTTTTTGCCCCTTCTCCAGAATAGCCAACAGCTCATCTTGGAATTCTTTTCCGAACTCTGGAAATATGATGTGAGGCAAGTCAGCGCCCTTGTAGAAGAACTCTCCGTAGTCACCATCGTACCAGCTACGTATCTCCGGAATAACCGCCCGTACAGCTTCAGCCAACGGTTCCCTGAGATCATGAAGATCAAAAGGAATTGCTCCATAATTACCGGGCTTAGTAACGTCATCATCGTATCGAATTGCCAAACGCTTCTTAAAAACTCTGACTACTTCAATCGGAAACCGTTTAGCGATTGGCGTCAAAATTCTTTCGCTGTGGTAGTCAATCTCTTTCAAAAATAGAAGATTTTGCAGAACAGCATCAACTTCCTTCGGATCTAGCGCATCCAATAGATCGAATAGCTCACTCCGATACCATATTCCGTACACCCAAGAAGCGTCAAAACGGTCAGACAAAAACTCTATCGGCCTTAGAAAACATTCCTGAATCAGACTTGGCATTTGCCGCGGAAAATTCGATGCAGCAACGGTTATAAGCATATAAAGGGTACTTAATTCCTCTTGCTCTATAGCCCTGTCTCTGACTTTAGCCAACACCTCCAAATCAACATTGCTGTTGTCGATGAACATCTTGGTCATAGCGAAGAGATGGATTCCACTTCCAATCCAAGACTCCATAAGCCCGAGTAGTTCCGGACGAAGATCTGTATCCCACAAACTGCGTAACAGCGAAATCAAGATGGGCTCGATTTCATGTGATTTCTCTTTCACCAACTGCAGTGCCAAATTAGGAGACTTTGCCGCAAAGCAACTCAAGAATTCAAAAAATACGATGAAATAGGCCAAATCTTCAGAGTCAGATTGGCTAAACCTAACAATTCGATTACGCCACTCCTCATAATTTTCTGGAGTAATTGAGTGAGCATACTCTTTGGCTCTTTTCTTTCTTTTTTCCTCTACGGCCCGAAAATCCACATCCGACGTCCGCTCCTCGGACCATACGCCATGCACACCCTCAAAACCGATCAGATCACGAAAGATCTGATACTCTGCATTAAGAGAGATTTGACTTTCGATCTCCAGTGCTTTGGTCGCGACTTCGTCGTTCAGAGCGTGATGAAAAGTCCAGTAACTATCGTGCTCAATCATTTGAACTATCGGGAGACTCTCGGTTTCAATCAGACCTTTCAAGAAGTCTAGCACTTCGACTATATTCTCAGTAATCATGTCTTTAGAGTCGTCCGACAAATCACCGCGCGAATGATAGCTCCTCACTTGCATCATTGCATTTAGGATTTCTCTCTTGGGTCTATCCTCCGTCTGTTTAGCAAACAGTTTTTTCACCAGTTGGACTGACTCACTACGCACCTTCTTGAATTGATCGGTCGGAGGAATTGAACCAAACCCAATTTTCAGAGACTCGGCAGTCCAATGATGGGTTTCAGTCTGAAACTTTAGAAGCCGTCCTAGTATCTTCTTCAGCGCCTCGATCGACGCCTCCAACTCTTCATCCGACAGTGAGGAGATGACTTCCAATATCTGCATCTGTGGTCGGGCTCCGATCTCCCGCAACACATCACCATCGAACTCTGCAAGTCGCTCGAGCTCACTCTCTGAAGCCTCTCTTACGATCTTTTCCTCGCGCGTTGATAGTGAGATCAGAACTCTTGTTACTTCCAGAGTCTTGAGAAATCTCAGTCGCGACAGAACTTCAATGGCCTTTTTCTGAAGTTGAGCGGCTGAGTAATAGGCGGCGAATCCCTCGGCTTCATAATCCGATGGGAGGTCTGGTTCAAAACCATCCAGACGATTGATTAACTTGACTAGATCATCAAGACCCTCGTCGGGTACTCGAAAGACAAACTCTTCCAGCAGTTCAAGAGCAGACTGAATATCAAGAAAGTCTTTTGATTCCTGAAAAGTCGTGGCGATCTTCCTACACTCGCCATCTAGAACCCCTTGCGATTTTTCGTTGTTCGAAGCCGCAAGCTTGGCGAGGGTCGATTTTTTAGACTCATGGCTCATGCTTCATCCTCCAGAAGGCGCACGGCGTCTTCAATTCGTTCACCGCCGATCGCTTCAACAAAATCGAGGTCGGTAGGAAACACAGCATCGCCGACCCGTCTCAGGATCGTTGCATCCGCAAGCTGATCCACCTGCCTATCAACTTCACCGCAAGAGGCCCCATTCCCCAGATAATTCACTCGATCATAAAGATAGGTCTGATTAACAGGACCAAGCCAATGAACCACACCAACGATGGTCCTGAGCTCCCAGGTCAGCAATTTCCCTTGCTTTGGCTTCTTGCCTCAAACGGCGTGTCCTACCGATGAGATCGTCCAGTAGTGCGATCAAATTGGAGTGATCGATTTGGCCATCTTTGTCTTCTTCAGTGTCATAGGAAGCGACTATCAGCCCCAGGTCCCGCCGCCAGGCGAGAATCTTGCTTTCAGGTTGATCGTGAGAAATGGCGTAAATGCCCCGAATGTGCCCGTTGGACATCGCCTTTATTCGTCCCAAAAGGAAGTTGAGGTCGGGGTCTTCAAGTCCTACACCAATCATGACCACGGGCCTTGACCTCAACAAGGTCTCCAGAGTGGATTGGGCATGAACATTTTTTTGACCATGTATAATCTGTGCGTAGTCAACGCTTGAAAGGTCTATTGTTTTTGGCTTTTCGGCATCACCGTGATACTTGAAGCAAAATCCGCTACTAGAGCCGTCATTAATCCGCCCCATGCCTTCACCATCGTCATTGAGAACAGCTTTTATCGGAGCGAGCGGCTCGGCTGCTTTCGAATAAGTTTCCAACAATTGATCGAGGTTCGGAGTGGCAAAGTTGCGCACGCCTAACTCGAAAATCTTCCTGTGAAGCGTACTGGGGCGAGCCGACAGAAACCCCTGATCTTCGATCAAAAATCTGCCAAGAGTTTCCGGATCAAGGAAATCGTTCAAGAAACTGACGGCACCGGCAGTATTTCCGTTCTGCAGAGATTCTCTGGCGTTTGCGATATCGGCAGCAACGGCACTATTCTGTTCGGCAAAATCGCATAACGCTGCAACCAATTCCTTCCACAGGGGAAGGCCAGACGACTTCGATACGCCGGCACCAATCAGCAACATCGTGTCCAGACGAGCCAACGCGCGGGCAATTTCATCCAAGGGGTCTTCTTCAGCCATAGGCAGCAATCAAGCGTTTTTTGAGACTCAGGTTCTACTCAAGAAATATATCATTGTATCGGACCTAAATTCGATAAAACATCAAAAAACCCCGCTGGCTCGCACCAACGGGGTTCTTCAGTTCAGGCTTTTCAGCGGGTCTCTCGTGACCCCCGACCAGCACCGCCTTGTGGGCCTCAAACCCCGTGCCGCCGACGGTCATGGAGAGCGCCGCGAATACTCTGGCTATTGCTCACAGGTCACGATATCGCGGCATGTCCAAGAATTGTGTCGACGACGCGTGCGACTGGCGCCGTGGCGTCGATTGTGACCCCGTTTTTTGGCAGATCTTCTTTTGTCGTATGCAGCCGCACTATGAAGTCCCAATCGGGCGGCGCTCCGCCCCACTCGTCATCCGGCCGGGCGTCAAGACGCCGTTTCAGCGTGTCCAGATCGACCGCAAGAATGAAAACGCCGTCGAAGAGATCGATGAAACGGTGGTGATTCCTGGAGCCGCCGCAAAAAAACGTTGCCGGATGACTTTGGTCCGCCACCAAAGCTCTGACCCTGGCCTCGTCCCAGATGTGATGCTCGTGGCCGGTGCCGCCCCGGGGCTCGACGGGCTCGCCGGTCGCTGGATCGCCCTGATAGGCCAGGGCCCTATCACCATGGATGACCTGGTAGCCGCGCCGCCCAAGCTCGTCGGCGACCGTGGTTTTGCCAGTGCCCGAAACGCCTTCAATCAAATAGTTTCTGACACCCATGACATTCACGTGCAGGCACGCCCTTCCAGTGATAACCAGCCCCGTGCCAGCCAGCAGGAGTGCCGCCGGTCTCCCGCCTATTCCAGCCGCGAGACCGGGGGAATGATCCGGGCGATGGGCCCGCTTTTGGGGAACGGCGCGACCAGAAGGCGCCGCAGACCATGCCACGCGCCGCCGAGCAGAACCATGGCGCCGCCAAGGACCACCAGGGTCGTCGCGGTGCTCCACAGGCCGGTAAGCCCGGCCGCGCCGGAAATCTGTCCGATCGACCACGCCGCCGTCAGCAGGCCTGAAACCAGCAGCGCGCGCCGATTGATCAGCAGCGACACCAGCGCAAAGACACCGACAATGCCAAGCGCCAGTTCAGGGGAGCCACCGCCACCAAACCGGCTCATCATGCCGGTAAACAGAACCGGCGCGGCAAACAGGTGCAGCCAGAAGCCGTTGTCCGAAAAGCGCGTCCGGCGCTCCGGGTCAAGAGCATCGAAGTAGAGCCCGAGCAAAAACAGAACGCCCCCGGACAAGATCCACAGCGCATTAAAAGTCGGGTTGAACCCGCCGGCACTCTCGCCCAGCGTCCAGCCGTGGCGATAGATAAATACCGAAAAGACAAAGCTGGCCAGACCGGCACCCACCGCCCCCATGGCCAAAGGCAATTTCATGCGCAGATAAAATACCAGCGACGCGCCCGTCATGACCGTGGACAGATAAAGCGGAAAGCCGTTCAGGGTTTTCACGGCTGCCTGAATATCCTCAAGCCCCTGAACATCCACCTTGACGCCCAGATAAGCCACCGCGGCAGCAAAAAAGATGAACCAGCTCCACGCCGAAAAAAGCACCATCGAGGGCAGCGTCAGCCGCCGGGTGCGCGCAAAGATCTCCGCAAGCCCCCAGCTCAACGCCGCCAGCGCGCCAAAGACAACCGCCCGAAACAGAAAATGACTGCTGGCGCTCTTCAGCGGCGAAGCGCTGTCCAGCAGATTTGGCAGGGCAACCATGATCTCGGTGATCAGATAAAGGCCCGAGAGCAGGATGACGAGCCCGATCGAGAGGAACACATCATGGAAATTGCGAATAAACCGCAAGTCCTCTTCCCCCGCATAAGCGACAACGCCCTCGCTCTCCTGGTCCTTGTCACGCGCCATAACATCCTCCCCGTGTCAGCCCTGTCATTCGGGGCCCCTCGCCTGGCACCCATCATAATGGCAAACATGGCGAGAAAAGGGAATATCGAGAATTTAGTGGCGGGGCGCCGGTCAGAGACGACCGCACAAGTCCCTCTCCCTCCGGGAGAGGGTGGCAGGCGAAGCCTGACGGGTGAGGGACCGAACCAACAACGCGTCCAGTTTGCCGAGACACCGCCCCTCATCCGAGCGGCTGCGCCGCCCACCTTCTCCCGATGGAGAAGGACGAGCACAACATCAAAAATTCCAGCCGGCGCCAACATAGGCGCTGGAGGTGAAACTGTTGAAACCAATATCCATGCTCATGCGACCAAGATCGATGGTCCCGCCGGCCGTGAAATTTACTCCGGACTCGTCGAATTCCGGATCATCAACAAAATACACACCGTCTTTCGCCAGAATGTGCAACGGATCATATTTCCGCGCAACGCCTTGCGTGGCTCCATAGCCAAGACCTGCGAAGAGACCCACTTTTCCGAACGACTTCGTCGCGCCAACATTTATGACCAGGGGGTCCTTGTAACGGCCGAGCACCGGATCTCCAAAGGAGCCAAGGCCCAGCGTTTCATAATACGGCTCACCCTTCTTTGTGCCGACCTGAAAGTTCAAAAACATGCCTATGTCTTTCGGCGGATAGTGGTAGTAGCCAAAGCCAATTCCGCCTTCATAGTCTCCGCCTGACGCAAGATACTGGATTGTCACCACGCGGCGCGCATTCGGTGTCAATGGATCCCAGCGGATCCGCCTGTCGCCGGAATTGTCGCCGGAGGTGTCATCAGACGTCTCCCCGGATTTCTCGTCACTGTCTGCGTCGCCGTGCTGCGCACGCGCCTGTGATGGCGCCCCAAGCGACAAGGCCGCAAGAAGCGCTGCCATCAGCAAATTCTGTATCGTCTTCATCCCCGGTTCCCCCACTCTTGTGATTGCCCGAAACACAGTGGCACAACCCGTCAAAGAGTCAACCTGAACGACATGCCATGAATAACAATGCTCATACCGCTGATGCCGTCAGCACTATCGAT
>CBFDBJ010000034.1:0-33710 GCA_965603015.1 uncultured Alphaproteobacteria bacterium | reverse complement strand
ATGGCGAGCCCTCCATTGTCAGTTTTTCTCGTTATTTTGACCGGATCGAAATTCGCAAATTAAATACGGGTTTCTACTTTGATCCGGAAAATGCGTTGTCGCAGGTGTCAGATGCCAATATTCAACCCGCCTTGCTGGCGGTGGCACCGGTTGTGGCAAAGAGTGAGGACGGAACGCGCTATTTGATTGAGGCGGATCCGGTTTTTCAGGATGAGGCCCTTTCGCAAATCACGCCATCGTCCTATCCGGGAATGGATGATAGTATCAGATTTAGCGTCGGCGGCCTCAATGGTGAAAAGACCCGGCTGGTTGATCTTCGATCCTATCCGGAAAACTCTCTTCTGATCGTTGACTACACGTTTGATAACAGCACGCCCGTCAACTATGGCGGCCCCGACATCACCGACGGGCGCACGGTCACTATCACCTTTCAGCACTCCCTGATCGCGATGCCTGAGCCAGGCTATACGCCGCGGCTTGACGATCACCGTGTTGGTTACTTTTCCCAGCGGGTCACGGATCTGACCGATGTGTCGGTTACACCATGGCGCGATCTGATTGATCGGTGGCGCCTGATAAAGAAAAATCCCGAAGCAGAGATTTCGGAGCCGATTACTCCGATTACGTTCTGGATTGAGAATTCGACACCGGTGGCGTACCGCGATGCCATACGTAACGGCACCCTTGCGTGGAACAGCTCGTTTGAGAAGGCCGGATTTCGCAATGCGATTGTGGTCAATATTCAGCCCGACGATGCTGAGTGGGACGCGGGCGATATCCGCTATAATGTCATTCGCTGGGTCTCTTCTCCACAGCCCTATTACAGTGGTTACGGACCAAGTCTGCCAAATCCCCGGACCGGCGAGATCATTGCTGCTGATATCGTGCTTGAGCAGTCCTACACAACGTACCACATCCTTTATACGAATCTGTTCGATGAGGCGGCCCTGCCCGGCGCCGGGCAACAAGCTGGACAAAAGCGCCTGAGCGGCGCTCCCGGGCGCGAGCTTTGCGCCATGGGGCAAGGTATTCAACACAACACTCTGTTCGGGATCGCGGCTCTGACGGCGCAGGGTGCGAGCGATGAAGAGATCGGCGACCTTGTCGAAGAGGGGCTTTATGAGCTTGCGCTTCATGAAGTCGGGCACACGCTGGGCCTTATGCACAATATGAAAGGCACGCAAGCCGTTCCCTATGAAGATATTCACAGCGCAGAAAGAAAGGCAAAGGGTTGGCTGACGGGGTCGATAATGGATTACACGCCGATCAATATCAATCCAGCCAGGGAGAAACAGGGGCTCTATTATTCTGTTGTTCCGGGTCCCTACGACGACTGGGCCATTGAATTTGGATATAGAACTCCGCTGAGTGACCCAAAGGCGGAAAGTGTTCGGGTCGAGGCGCTTCTGGCCCGCTCAACAGAACCAGAGCTGGCTTTCGGTAATGACGCAGACGACATGCGTAGTCCCGAGGGAGGTATTGATCCGCGCATCATGGTTGATGACCTGACAGATAATGCCATTCAATATGGTATCGACCGGATGAAGTTTGTTGATGAGCGGCTCGTTGATTTGAAGTCTAAATTCGAGAAAGACGGAGATACATGGGACAATCTTCGTACGGCTTACTTTATCCTGACCGGGCAAAAAGCAACGCAGGCGGGGGTCATCACCAACTACATCGGCGGGGTTTATCTGGAGCGCTCCGAGATAGGGCAGCCGGGATCCAAGGCGCCTTATACGCCCGTCGCCGGGGACGATCAGCGCCGGGCAATGGCGGCGCTGGGTGAGCATGTCTTTGCCCCGGAGGCCTGGGATGTTCCTGAGGACCTGGTCCGGCATCTGCAGAGGAAACGACGCGGCTATGAACAATGGGGACAGGAAGACCCAAGAGTGCATGACCGTGTTTTGCGTATGCAAGCCCAGATTCTTGGAACCTTGCTGCACGCCAATACCACGCAGCGCATGCTCGACTCAATGCTCTACGGCAATGACTATCCACCTGCGGAGGTCCTGCGGGATTTGACCGACGCCATCTTCAGTGCCGACTTGCGAACTTCGGTGAACTCCTATCGGCAAAACCTGCAGATCTACTACACCGAGTTACTTGTTGGAATTGCCAGCGGGAACAGCGCCCAGGCGTACCCTGTTCAGTCGGCGGCGCTTCAGCAGCTCAAGCGTATTGATCGGATGGAGCGGCAGGCAAAATCGCGTGATGTGGCGACGGCGGCGCACCGCGGTCATGTTCGTCATGTCATCGAGACGGCGCTTTATGGTGAGGCCTCGCGGATGTAGTTGCCAGGACTATAAAACAGAACAGGGCTCGGAAACTTCCGAGCCCTGTTTTTTTGACAGTGTTAGCGGCACCTGGCGGACACATATTCGATCCAGAAAGCGGCACGCGTGATTTGTCGATGTGCTCTAGTGGACGCGGTTTGTCGCACTTTCAGATAGTTTTTCGCAGGCGACTTCTATTTCGTAGTCATCGAGGAGCGCCTCGATGCCATTTGCAAGATCCATTCGCTTTTGGGAGACCGCCTGAACGGCGAGAAATCTCAGACACAGCATGATGCCTTCTATACTTCCGGTTTTGCCGATTATGTTTGTAAACACTGTATCCGTTGTCCCGTCTTCTTTACTCATTGATACTCTCCATTACCCGGTCGGTTGACTGTGAACTTACTGCTTCATGTCTACCTTCCAGGGAACGTGCTGCGTAGTATCGGAACCGATACGCCGGAATCAGGCAGCAACTTCAATGCGTTGGGCGGGCTCCCAAAAAGATGCATTCTGACGCATTCTGGCGACGGTTTCTCTAGAGAATGGCTGGGTTTTGATGGCCATGTGGGTTTCCCCATCAAACATTTTTGCCTCTCCCAGTGGTATAAAAGGTTCAGCCTTGCGTTCGAGGCCCTGGCGAAAAATTCTGTGGGCTCCGAAGAACAGGGCCTGATTGGCGCCAAGATCGAGCAGATAATCCATATAACTGATCGAAAGACGCAGCCAGGCCATTCCCATATCCTCCTTGCTCATGGGCTGATCGACCATGAACCGGGTGTTTTCGAAGAGGTTTGGTGATTTTGGTGCAGGCCCATCGAGGAATTCAGGCCATAATGTTTCGACCATATAGGGTGATGTGGTGGGCAAGAGGCGGCAGCAGGCGCGTGCGCGTCCGCGATCATCACGCACCAGAACATAGTGGGCGACAGGTGTGTCAAATTCATCGAATTCCATACTGTCATGAGTTCGCACCCCGTCCCACGCCTGACGGTCAACAAATTCTTTTTTGCGCAAATGGGCCTGATCGTAGAACGAGGACCCCGTCATTGTTTTAAAAGTGAATGTTTCAATCATTTGCTACCTCCTTGTTTGAGGTAACAAACTGCGCCCGGTCATTTTGTGGTGGTAGTATCGAAAGCGATACTATTGACCGATTGGACTATTGATCATTGGGGCGAAACCAGTCGGGGCGCACGACACCAAGGCCGACAAGTTTTACGATAGCACGTATGCGGCCGTTTTCTCCGGTCTTCTCATAGACTTCACCGAGGCGTTTGCGCACAGCCACTTCGCTGACGCCGCAAATATCCGCCGTATCCTGAGCAGATTTTCCTTCCGCAATCCAGTGAGTGTATTTCAGTTCTGCGGGGGTCAGTAAGGCTTTGTCCAGTTCGGACGACAATTGCAGGCGCTGGCTGTGATAGAGGCCGGCGACGGCATTGAGTGCTGCAAGTTCGGCTCTGGTCGGGGCATCCGAACGCCCGGAAAACGACATGGCATGGAAGGCGCCGGGCGAACGCAGGCAAAGCGAGACGCCGTTTGTCAGGCCGGCATCATGGGCTTCGCTCAGGCAGAGACGTCCGCGGTCTGTTGCTGCGGCTTCACAGTCGCTCCACAGGATCGGAGCGGACGCGTAGGGCAACAGAGCGAAAATCGGATCAACACGGGCGTATTTTTCTTTGGCATAGTGGGTCCACCATTCAGTGCTGACGGTCGTGTAGATAAATGCGTCTGAAACAACGCCATTGCCATAGGTTACAAAGGGGTAACCAAACAGCTCCCGAACGACCTCCAGGAACAGCTTGTCCAGGGCGTCGATGGATGTCTGGGCTTCATACTTTTCGGCAAACTTTGAAAACCCGCTCAGACCGTTCATATCCCCTCCAATCCTTCTGCTTTCACCAAACTCCACACAAATGCGAAAGCGGCATCCTTTCTAGCATATTTCCGGTAATGATAGAATGCTGATCTCCAGGGGGCAGTATTTGATTTATTTTCAAACAATTCTCTTCATGCGTGCGTGCGCCGACTTTTAGGTTCAACCAGAGTGGCGGCGAGGGTAGCCTTTCGCCTGGTCTTTTCAGATCAAAGTCGCTAAGACGGCGGCGACAGGTGAAATTGTGGGAAATTTTGTGAATAATCTGAACAAAAAAGCGCCGCAGGTCGGGTTCGTTTCTCTTGGCTGCCCCAAGGCTCTGGTGGATTCTGAACGTATTTTGACGCGCCTTCGCGCCGAGGGGTACGAGATATCACCGTCCTATGAGGGCGCAGATGTGGTTGTCGTGAATACCTGTGGTTTTATCGACAGTGCTCGTGCGGAGAGTTTTGATGCAATATCTGAAGCCATGGCGGCGAACGGCAAGGTGATCGTCACCGGATGTCTCGGCGTCGATGAGGCCGGGATTCGCGAGGTTGCGCCAAAAGTCTTGAGTGTCACCGGTCCGCAGCAATATGAGCAGGTGATTGAAGCGGTGCACCGGGTGGTTCCGCCGGTGCATGATCCGCATGTCGATCTGTTGCCGCCTGGCGGGATCAAGTTGACGCCGCGCCACTATGCCTATCTGAAGATTTCGGAAGGCTGCAACAACCGGTGCAGCTTTTGTATTATTCCGCAGCTCAGAGGGGATCTGGTTTCTCGTTCGATCACTGACGTGATGCGTGAGGCCGAAGCTTTGGCTTCGGCGGGGGTTAAAGAGCTGCTGGTGGTCTCCCAGGACACAAGCGCCTATGGCCTTGATATTAAGTATGCCGGCGGCTTGTGGCGAGATCGTGTCCTCGAAACACGCCTCAAGGATCTGGCCGAAGGGCTTGGGGATTTGGGTCTGTGGACCCGGCTGCATTACCTTTATCCTTATCCGCATGTAGACAGCATCATTCCGCTTATGGCTGAAGGCAAGATCCTGCCGTACATCGATATTCCTTTTCAGCATGCTCATCCGACGGTCCTGAAAGCAATGCGCCGTCCTGCCCACCAGGAAAAGGTTCTTGAGCGCATCAGGGGTTGGCGGAAAATCTGTCCGGACCTGACGATCCGTTCGACCTTCATTGTCGGGTTTCCTGGCGAGGGCGAAGAAGAATTTGAATATTTGCTGGACTGGCTGAGAGAAGCTGAAATTGATCGTCTCGGGGCTTTCAGATTTGAATCGGTCAAGGGCGCCCCGGCCAGTGACCTTGAAGGCGCGGTACCGCAGGCAGTGAAAGACGAGCGCTATGAGCGTCTCATGGAAGTGCAGCAATCTATAAGCCTGAAGCGTCAGCTTGCGAAAGTGGGCCGCACGATCGATGTTATCATTGACGAAGTTGATGATGAAGGTGCCATTGGGCGCAGCAAAGGGGACGCCCCGGAGATTGATGGATCGGTCTTTGTTGCCGGTGGCGAAGCCCTTGTTCCTGGTGCGATTGTCAAGGCAACGGTTGCAAATGCGGATGCTTATGACCTGTGGGCCGAGCTTGTTAAATAGGCACGCGGGCCCAGCCGGTTTTGGTTGATTCCCGACGGTGTCAGATGGCTTCAGGGACGTGACTTCCGGTCACGCGTCTCTTTTGACATTGCTCTTCATGGACAAAAAGCTAGAATGTGGGCCAACAGCACCACGCTGATAATGATAATAAAAAAACTGGGAGTAGTGCCAATGAGCGACCTGGAAGCCTTCCGCGGCGAAACGCGGGCCTGGCTGGAAGAAAACTGTCCACCAACCATGCGCACGCCGATGACGTCGGAAGACGAGACTGTGTGGGGCGGCCGCAAGGAAAAATACACCAACCCCGAAGCGAAACTGTGGCTCGACCGTATGGGAGCCAAAGGCTGGACCGCGCCGAACTGGCCAAAAGAATATGGCGGCGGCGGCCTGTCGAAAGAGGAAGCCAAGGTTCTCGGCCAGGAACTGGGCCGGATTGGCGCGCGCCCGGCGTTGGCCAGTTTCGGTCTATGGATGCTGGGACCGGTGCTGCTTGAATATGCCACCGAGGAGCAGAAACAAAGATTTCTGCCACAGATTGTTCGTGGTGAAATCCGCTGGTGTCAGGGTTACTCAGAGCCGGGTGCCGGGTCCGATCTCGCTGGTCTTCAGACCCGCGCCGTTCTTGAGGGTGATGAATGGGTGATCAATGGCCAAAAAGTCTGGACTTCGTTTGCCGACAAGGCGGACTGCATCTTCTGTCTGGTGCGGACCGATACAGCGACCAAGCACGAAGGGATCTCCTTTTTGCTGATCGATATGGATCAGCCGGGCATAACCACCAAACCGATTAAGCTGATCTCGGGCTCGTCGCCGTTCTGTGAGACATTCCTTGATGATGCGAAGGCGCCCAAGGAAAATCTGATTGGCCGTGAAAACGGCGGCTGGGAGATTGCCAAGAAGCTCTTGATGCACGAGCGCACCAATATTTCTTCCGGCGGTTTCGGCGGCGGTGGCCGCATGACGCCGATCGAGGCTGTTGCCAAGGAGTATCTTGGTGAAGTTGATGGCAAGATTGGCGATGCGGTGCTGCGGGACAAGATTGTTGCTCACAAGATGCGTGAGCGGGCCTTTGGCTTGACTGTGAAACGCTCGCAAGCTGAAGCAAAAGCCGGTGAGGTTTCGCCAGCGTCCTCCATCATCAAATATATTGCGGCCGAGATGAACAAGTCTCGCCAGGAAATGTTGTTTGAAGTGATGGGGCTGCAGACCCTTGGCTGGGAAGGAGACTATTTCTCTGACTTTGGCCTCGGGACAACGCGGGGCATGCTGCGCTCCAAGGCGAATTCCATCGAAGGCGGGACGAGCGAGATCAATCTTAATGTTGTTGCCAAGCGCGTCCTCGGACTGCGCGACCATCAATAGACTCACTATAGAGATACAGAAGGAGATTGCCCCATGGGCATGATATTGAACGAGGAACAAACTCTGCTGCAAGATTCCGCGCGCGAGTTCTTCAAGGAAAAAGCGCCGGTGACTGCCGTGCGCGCCCTGCGTGATGAAAAAGATGCGACAGGGTATTCAAAAGGTCTGTGGAAGAGCATGGTCGATATGGGATGGCCCGGCATTATTGTCCCGGAAGCCTACGGCGGTCTTGATTTCGGTTTTCAGGGTTTGACGATTGTTCTGGAACAATCCGGACGGGGCCTGACGGCTTCGCCGCTTGTTTCGACCGTCTTGCTCGGGGCCAGCACGCTGGTACTCGGTGGCAGCGAGGCGCAGAAGGAAACCCTGTTGCCTCAGATTGTCTCCGGTGACCTCACCATGACGCTGGCGATTGACGAAGGGGCGCATTTCGATCCCGCCGGTATTGCGCTTGAGGCAAAGGCGGCGGGGGCAGGCTTTGTCCTGAGCGGGCAAAAGACCCTGGTGCTGGACGGCCATGTGGCAGACAAGATTGTTGTTGCAGCCCGCACAAGCGGTTCTGCTGGAGACAAAGACGGCATCACGCTCTTTATGGTCGATGGAGACGCGACAGGCGTGAGCCGGGAGAAGCTTGCCATGCTGGACAGCCGCAATGCCGCGTTGGTGACCTTTTCGAATGTCAAGGTCGATGCCGATGCGGTTGTTGGCGAGATTGACGGGGGGTTCTGCGTTCTGGAGAAGGTTCTTGATCGTGCGGCCATTGGACTGGCAGCCGAAATGCTCGGCTCCATGTCGGAAGTCTTTGACTTTACCCTGGAGTATCTCAAGGAGCGGACCCAGTTCGGTCAACTCATCGGGTCGTTCCAGTCGCTGCAGCACCGTGCGGCGATCATGTTCAGTGAGCTTGAAATGGCCCGCTCAGTGGTCATGGAAGCGGCCAGTGCTGTCGATGAAGGGTCCGCTCAGGTGTCGCAACTTGCGAGCCTTGCCAAGTCCATTGTCAACGAGACCGCCAATCTGGTGACCCGCGAGGGTGTTCAGATGCACGGCGGTATTGGGATGACGGATGAACATGATATGGGGCTGTACATTAAACGTTCGCGCGTTGCAGAACGCACGTTTGGCTCGGCTGCCTACCACCATGATCGTTACGCGTCGCTTAACGGATATTGATGAAGTCGACATCCCGGTGATTTTAAAAATGGAGGCAGGCTTTGCTGAAAGCCTGCCTCCGGTTCTTTTTGGCGCTTTTTAGCCCCGGGGCGGGGGCGTCGCCCCACCTCCCGTGAAGGAGGCGGTATCAGCGCTGGCACAAAAGGCGGCGCCTCCAAGGTGTGGGTGTGCCAGATCAAAGGCCGACTGCCGCCTGGTTGTGTGGTCAGGAGGCAACTCAGGGTCCGTCTTTGACAAACAGGAACATAAGGCGTCGAAACAGAGGCGTAAAATCAACTGATCATCACGAATGTGTGAGACGCCGCCACAGCTCTCGTTGTTCCAAAAGCCCTATGCCCTACAAGGGCATTACTGAACGCGCATGCTTATGATCGTATTGGCATAGTCAGTGATCGTATCAACGCAGACCTGCACCGAAGTTATCTGCGCCTCGGCGACGCGTCTGGCTTCCTCATAGTGCAACCGCAGCGCAAGATGTTGTTCCGAGGTGCCCCCGCGCTCATGAAAAAACCTGAACAACTTTTTCAGTTCGTAACTTGTGTTTATCTGCAGCAGTTTGGCATAGCGATCAGCCTCGATCGCCGAGACCAGCTGGTATCTGGCCTCCGGGTCGGCCTCGATCATCGGTATGCACATGTCGAGTAGTGCGTAAGCCTCGCCAATCTCACCAATATAGTCGAGTTTCTCCTGCATTTCCCTGTCGGTCCACGGCGGACCATCCGGTTCCGTACAAGCCACGATGGCAAACAGGACTATGGCTGACAGGAAAACCCCGAGACCTGCACGTTTCATCTTTGACATATTGGTCGCTCCGCCATGTTCCTGATTTTGCGATCCTAAAGACATCACACCAAAATGAGAAGAGGCTCCCGACAGGGTCGGAAGCCTCTTTAAAATTCGGGACACTTGTATGGCTTAAGCGCGGCGGCGTTCGCGGCCGCGGTTGGTTGGCTGGTACGCCATCTGGGCGTGCGCTTCGCAATAGGGCGAGGCGGCATCTGTCTGATTGCCGCAAAAATGGAAATCGTTGGCGCCAGGATCGCCAATTGGCCAGCGGCACATCACGCCGCTTAGCGTCAGGACCGTCGCGAATTCGCCATTGCTCAGCGTGGCCTCTTCCACGGTGAGCGGTTCAGCGACCACCGGTTTTGGCTGTGGTTTGGGAATGGTGGCGCGGCGCGGGCGGTCTGCACGGCTGGTGGTCGCACGGCCTGACAGGCCGAGACGGTGCACCTTGCCAATGACGGCGTTACGGGTGACATCGCCCATGGTCCGTGCGATCTGGCTTGCGCTCAGTCCTTCAGCCCAGAGTTTCTTCAAGAGTTCGACGCGATCCTCGGTCCAGGCCATGGGGGGTCTCCATTTAAAGTTCGACAAATCAGGGTAGTGGAATGAACCTCGGGCGGGTCAGGGTGCTGAAGTTGTCAACATCTTGTCACGAAGTTATCCACAACATGTCGTGGGTATGAAGACATAATATACAAGATAGCGGCCAGGCCAAGGGGAAAATGCATCCGGTTTGTGATGGTGTGGGGGTTGCGACGGTTATTCACATGAGCTATCTGAAGAGGCTTGAGGCATGCTGCGGCGTGCAACGATCTATCCACAGAATATTTTTTTGGAGGACAGTTCCTGATTTTTTTCGGGGCGACTGGCCTTCAATCAGGCAGTACGGGATTTGCGACTATGACAGTACAGGATTTGGCGCTGGAGCATCTGGAAGAAACACCTGGAACCTTGCCACGCGGCGGCGGTCAGGGTGGCGGCGAACCGCTGGTTCGTTACTTTGGACGGGTCAACTGGCTTGGCCTGTGGACGCTGCTTGGCAAGGAAGTGAAGAGGTTCTTCAAGATTCCTCTACAGACGATCTTCGCGCCTGCCATTACGTCGTTGATGTTTCTGTTGATATTCAATCTTGCCATTGCCAAGTTTCGCCCCGATGTGGCGGGGGTGCCGTTTGCGCTCTTCATCGCGCCGGGCCTGATCATGATGGGCATCCTGCAGAACGCCTTTACCAATACCGCCTCATCGCTTTTGTCGGCGAAGATCCAGGGCAATATGGTGGATTTCCTGATGCCGCCTCTCTCGGCTGGCGAGCTTACCGCCGCCTTTGCGCTTGGCGGCGCCATCCGCGGGGTCATTGTCGCGGCGACCACGGCGGCGCTCATTATGCCGGTGCTGTATTTCTTTGAGCCTCATCTTCTCCTGAGTGTGAAGCATCCCTTTGTTGCGCTGTTCTTCGGATTTGGTGCGGCGCTAATGTTGAGCCAGATCGGCCTTTTGGCGGGGATCTGGGCGGACAAGTGGGACCATATGTCGACGGTGACCAACTTCCTGATCATGCCGATGACGTTTTTGTCCGGGACATTTTACTCCATCAAGCAGCTTCCTGGCATCTGGTTCACGATCTCTCAGGGCAACCCGTTCTTCTATCTGATCGACGGCTTCCGCTATAGTTTCATTGGCACTCACGATAGTAATCTCATGATTGGCGCCCTTATGGTTGTGACGGTCAATTTTTTCCTTTGGATTTGGTCTCTGGCCGTGCTTAGAAGCGGTTACAAGCTGAAGGCCTGATGGCCAAAACCCTATACCTGACAGGAGATATATCGTGATCTCGCCAGTATTGCCGACCTATGGCGGCGCCGACTTTGGTTTTGAACGTGGTGAAGGCCCCTATATCTTCGGGCGCAATGATGAGCGCTATCTGGATTTTGGCGCCGGTATTGCCGTCAATTCGCTGGGCCATTGTCACCCGTCGCTGGTTAAGGCCGTGACAGAGCAGGCGACCAGGCTGTGGCATACGTCGAACATGTATCAGATCCCGGGGCAGGTGCGTCTTGCGGAGCGTCTCGCCGCCGCGACCTTTGCCGATACGACGTTCTTTACCAATTCCGGCGGCGAGGCTGTCGAGTGCTCGATCAAGATGGCGCGGAAATATCACGCGGTCAGCGGTCATCCGGAACGCTACCGGCTGATCACCTTTGAAGGCGCATTTCATGGCCGCACGCTGGCCTGTATCGCCGCTGGCGGTCAGGAAAAATACCTTGAAGGTTTTGGACCGGTAACGCCGGGCTTCGATCAGGTGCCTTTTGGCGACATCGAAGCGGTCAAGGCGGCGATCACGGAAGAGACCGCCGGGATTTTCCTTGAGCCGGTGCAGGGCGAAGGCGGTATCCGCCCGCTCCCCAATGAGACGCTGCGCGCTATTCGGGCGCTTTGCGACGAGCATGGCTTGCTGCTTCTGCTTGATGAAGTGCAATGCGGCGTCGGGCGGACCGGCAAGCTGTTTGCGCACGAATGGGCCGGGATCAAACCGGATATCATGGCAATCGCCAAGGGTATTGGCGGCGGCTTCCCGATGGGTGCCTGCCTGGCCACCGAAGAAGCGGCAAAAGGCATGACCAAGGGAACCCACGGTTCGACTTTTGGCGGTAATCCGATGGCCATGGCGGTCGGCAATGCGGTGCTGGATGAAGTGCTGGCGCCGGGCTTTCTCGACCATGTCAACGAGATGGCAAAGCTGCTGCGTCAGCAACTTGCCATGATCGTTGATACTTACAGTGATATCATCGAGGATGTGCGCGGCGAAGGTCTGATGCTTGGTATCAAGTGCAAGGTTCTGAACCTCGACATGTTGCAGGCGCTGCGGGATGAAAAGCTGTTGAGCGTTGCGGCAGGCGAGAATGTCATCCGCTTCCTGCCACCGCTTAACATCGAAGCGACCCATGTGACCGAGGCGATCGAAAAGCTTGGCCGCGCCTGCGAAGCGCTTCGTCAAAAAGCACAATAACAAACAAAAACAAGAAGCTGCGACCCATGAGTGTGAAACATTTTCTCGATCTGAGCGACTTCAGTGGCTCTGAACTAAAATCTATTTTGAAGGATGCCTCGACGCGCAAGCAAGCGCGCAAGGGCCGCCCGCAAGGCCAGGTCGATGCCGACCGGCCGCTGGACGGGCGCATCCTCGCGATGATCTTCGAGCAACCTTCGACACGGACGCGGGTGTCGTTTGACGTTGGGATGCGCCAGCTTGGCGGCCAGACCATGGTGATCTCCGGCGGCGACATGCAGCTCGGGCGCGGCGAGACCACGGCGGATACGGCCCGTGTGTTATCGCGCTATGTCGATGCGATCATGATCCGGACTGATGATCACAACAAGCTGCTCGAGCTTGCCGAACATGCCGACGTGCCGGTGATCAATGGTCTCACGGACAAGTCGCACCCCTGTCAGTTGATGGCTGATGTGATGACCTATGAGGAACACAGGGGCTCGATCAAGGGCAAGACTATTGCCTGGACCGGCGATGCCAATAATGTGGCCAATTCTTTCGTTCATGCGGCATCAAGGTTCGACTTCTCGTTCAACCTGGCGAGCCCGGCAGACTTCGGGCTTGATCAAGCCGTGCGTGAATGGGCCGAGGCTGAAGGCGTACGCCTGATGCTGACCGATGATCCGGCCTCTGCAGCTGCCGGTGCGGACTGCGTGGTGGCCGATACATGGATTTCCATGGGCGACGGTGACGGCGAGACACGGCACAATCGCCTCGCGCCCTATCAGGTGGATGCCGCGCTGATGGCCAAAGCTAAAGGCGATGCGATTTTCATGCACTGCCTGCCCGCCCACCGCGGCGAGGAAGTGACCGCAGAGATCATCGACGGGCCGCAGTCGGTGGTTTTTGACGAGGCCGAAAACCGGCTGCATGCGCAAAAGGCAATCCTGGCCTGGGCGATGGGTTCGGCGTCCTGATGAGTGCAGAGCTTGCGACAGACGGAATTGTGGACCGATGCCTGCCCTTTGAGATTGATGGCGCGGATGTGCGCGGGCAGGCGGTGCGACTGCATCGCTCCATCGACCAGGTTTTGAAACAACATGAATACCCGGCGGCGGTTTCTATCTTTGTGGGTGAGATCCTTTCCGTTGCGGTGATGCTTGGTGTTTCGCTCAAATTTAACGGCCGGCTTTCGCTTCAAACAAAGAGCGATGGTCCGGTCTCCATGGTGGTTGCGGACTTCTTTGCGCCGGGCATGGTGCGCGCCTATGCCCGGTTTGACGAGGCGAAGGTGGCTGAAGCTGTAGAGGCGGCACAGGGCAATCGCCTCACGGTGCCGGAGCTGCTTGGCAAGGGGCAGTTCATGATGGTGATTGACCAGGGCGCTGATACGGAGATGTATCAGGGCATTGTCGCTCTTGAAGGGGACAGCATTACCCGGTGCGCCGAGACCTATTTTCAGCAGTCGGAGCAAATTGCAACGTCTGTGAAGGTGGCTGTGTCAGAGGTCTTTACCGGCGAGGGGCAGTCCTGGACGGCGGGTGCGATCATGATTCAGCATTTGCCCAGGGCGGGCGAGGGCAAGAAGGAACGCGAAGACACGCCGGCAGAAATCTGGAACCGGATCAACATCCTGATGGGCACCGCCAGGGACCATGAGCTGACCGATCCGTCGCTGTCGTCCGAAGAACTGCTCTACCGCCTCTTCAATGAGGACGGCGTGCGTGCCTTTGAAGGCACGGACGTTGAGCCGGGCTGCACCTGCGGCGAGGACAAGGTGCGCGGTGTGCTGGACGGATTTGATCCTGCCGAGCGGGACCATATGGTTGTCGATGGCAAGATTTCCGTGACCTGCGAATTTTGCAACTCGACGTATGATTTTGATCCGGGGGAACTGGGCAGATAATGTCTGCTTTACCCTCTCAGTTGGTTCGACAAAGGTCGCCAGGAATTCCCAATCGATATCCGGGCATCCCTTCAAAGGCGGGATCAGTTCGATGAAGTCTGTTGCTTTCGCTAATGATCCAAAGCGGAGAGTGACCAGGCACAATGGCAGGTGGCCATGGAAAATTGCGCTCTGTCGTGCGGATGACTTCATCTCAGCCCGATGATCGTTTTGACTTGGGAGCAAGTGTACTCTAAACGGGAAACCTAGATTGATCACACTTAAGACATGAGGGACAGTTCTTGATGAAATGGAAGCTTCTTGTCGGCCTATTGGTATTCTTGCTTTCCGCCTGCGGTGGAAACGAAGGTGTAACGCCTTTGATGAAAGCGGCCAGGTCTGGAGATACAGTTGAGCTCACAGCACTGATTGCAAGTGGAGCGGAATTGGACAAAAGAAGCAAATACCATTGGACCGCATTGATGTTTGCATCAAGTGCTGGTCACGAAGAGGCGGTGACGATTCTTGTCAATGCCGGTGCTGATGTAAATGCTCCCTCCATTGAAGTTCCCTCAGCGTTTTCAACTGTGGCAGGCTACGGCCCTACGAACTCCCTGTCTGAAGCCATCGGGGGACGGCATTATTCGATCGCAAACTTTCTTATGGAGGCTGGCGCAGCAATTGATCCAAATTCTATGGCTCTGGCTGGCGGTCAGGGCAATATCGCCCTTCTGGAGAGGATGGTCACTTTTGGCGGCAACTTGAACAAGATCAATGAGAACGAATTTCATCGCACCGCGCTCAACGTTGCCTCGTTTGAGGGCGACATTAAAGTCATCAAGTGGTTGCTCGACAATGGTGCTGATCCAAATCTGGTCATTCCCAACTCCTCAATACTGTACAGCGCGGTACGCGGTATCCAGCCAGAGGCGGTGGAGCTACTAATTGACCGCGGCGCTGACCCAAACTTTATGTTTGGCAGCGTCCGGCACACCGCTCTTTCAAGAGCCACAATTGGTCACACTCCCAGGGGCGGCTACGACCGCAAGCTGGAAGTAATCAAAATCCTCCTTGAAAAAGGAGCAGATCCAAATCATCGAGATACCAATCAACAGATTTCTATGTTGGAGCGTGTGCAAAATACACAGGCCAATAGCTATAAAGGCAGTATGGATCCGAATTATGATGAGGAAACCAAAGAGCGGCACAGGCGAAGTATGGAATACGAAGAAGCAGTCATCGACCTGTTGAAGGCGCATTTAGACTGAATAAACACTCGCCGGGCTTCAGAACTGCGGTAGACTTATGTCTGCTATTACTAGGAGCGGACTTTTTCATCAAGGGCTGCCAGCAATCGCCCGCCGGAAATTGACCTTGCTCATGGTACACCCTTTCGGGTATACATCGTTTTGCGCAGGGGATTTTTTCTCTGCCGCATGACCGGATCCGCGTTGATCCCATGAATGTCTGAATCAAGGAGGGACAGTATGATTGTATCTTTTGACCCTCAGGCGGGTTCGTAATAGTAAGCTGACGGCTGGCCCTGCCTGACACACCGCTCACCTGCATGCCTCTGCTGCGGGTGCGCTGTATTGTGTTTCAAAAACAGGCAGAACAATGACCAACACTCCAACTCCGTTGGCCGATCCCCGATTGATTTCTCTGGGCTGGTCGGCACACTTCATGATGCAGGTCGAGGCGGATGAGCTGGATCGCTTTATGCCCGCACGGCTGACGCAAATCCACCGTTCGGTGATCGAGGCCATGACGCCCGAGGGCGCGCTGACATTAACGACTGAAAAGGATATGAGCACCGGAGACTTCGCCGTTGGCGACTGGGTTCTGGTGCCAAAAGACAAGCGCGGCGAGGCGCGTATTGAACGGCGCCTTGATCGGCTGACCCTGCTCGAAAGGCGGGTGGCGGGCGGCGATGCGCGGGCCCAGCTGATCGGCGCCAATATCGATGTCCTCTTCATTACCTCGTCGTGCAACAAGGACTTCAACCTTGCAAGGCTGGAACGCTATCTCATTCTGGCGCGCGATGCGGGGATCCAGCCTGTTGTGCTCCTGACCAAGGCTGATCTGGCTTCTGATCCGGGTTTGTATGAAGCGCAGGCGCAGAAACTGGATCAGATGTTGCCGGTGCTGTCGCTTGATGCGCGGAACAAAGACCAGGTCGATACGTTGCTTGACTGGTGGCGCTCCGGGCAGACGGCAGCGCTGCTGGGCTCATCGGGGGTCGGCAAGACAACGCTGCTCAACACCCTGACGCAGGCGGCACATGACACCGGCGGGGTCCGCGAGGACGATGCCAAAGGGCGGCACACGACCACGGCGCGGGGGCTTTACCGCGTCTCGGAGGGCCGGTGGCTGATGGATACGCCGGGCATGCGGGAGCTGCGTCTGTTCGATGTTGGCGAGGGGGTGGAGGCCGTGTTCGCCGATATCGTGGAGCTGGCGAGTGGGTGCCGGTTTTCAGATTGCGGACACGACAGCGAACCGGGGTGTGCGGTGCAGGAGGCCATTGCGTCCGCAGAGCTTGACCCGGACCGCCTGAAGCGCTGGCAGAAACTGGAACGTGAAGACAGGCACAATAGTGAAACGATCGCTGAATCTCGTAAGCGTTTTCGTGAGCACGGCAAGCGTGTCAGGTCAGCCATGGCAGACCGCATGACATTGAAAGGGCGCTCATGACCAATAAGAAATCGGAAGGGCAGGTGGATATTGCGCTTGATGACGCGGTCCACCTGCTAACGACGCAATTTCCACACTGGGCTCATCTTGCCATTGAGCCAATCAAATCTGCCGGGACGGACAATGCGCTTTTTAGTCTCGGCAATGACATGGTCATTCGGATGCCGCGCGCGACCTGGGCGACGCAGCAGGTGGACAAGGAACAGGAATGGCTGCCACGGCTCGCCCCGCATCTTCCATTGCCTGTTCCTGTTCCCCTGGCGCAAGGGTGCCCGGATGAGACTTACCCCTGGAGCTGGTCCGTTTACACGTGGATTGAAGGGGAGGACCTTCACACTGCAAAAATTGATAATCAAGAAAAGATGGCGAGGGATATTGCAGCGTTCATCAAGGCGCTGCGGGGGATTGATGCTGCGAGTGGGCCACTCTCTGGAAAGCACAATAATTATCGCGGTGTCCCGCTTGCGGTATTGGACAGGACCGTGCGCAGGTCCATTGGCGAGCTGGAGGGTCTGATTGATACTGATGCCGCGTCGCTGGCCTGGGATGCTGCTCTTGCAACGCCAGTGTGGGAGGGCGAGCCGGTCTGGGTTCACGGCGACCTTCAGGCCGGAAACCTGCTCGCCCGTAATGGTCAACTCTGCAGCGTTATTGACTTCGGCCTTTCCGGTGTAGGCGACCCGGCGGCTGATATGATTGTTGCATGGAACCTGCTTGGCGATGCTGACCGAGAGATTTTTCGGTCCGAGGTCGGTGTCGACGAGGCAACCTGGGCGCGCGGGCGCGGCTGGGCGCTCTATACAGGGCTGGTCGCGCTGCCCTATTATCTCGATAAAAATCCGGTCATCGTCCGCAGCTCCCGACGCGTGATCAGTGAAGTTCTCGCTGATTTTGTGAAAGACACAAAGTGATGCGGTGACTGTATGGAATATTGCAGCGCAGAAAGACCGTCGAGACCATATGACGCAGGCAGATCAGGCTGTCAGCTCCGTCTTTTTGAAATCAACCCTCCGGCCCGGTTTACCGATCGGACGCCTTCGGGTACAATTTTTCAGATGTCGCAGCTATTTGAAGAGGTCGCTGCCGCAAATATAGGGAGGTCCACCGTGATGCGCTGTTCACCTTTTGCTGAAATGCCTGGCCTGATGTCTGGGTGGCTGAAACGCCTCGCCGCCGCGATGTTATTCCAGGTCTTGTTGTCGGCTTCGGCTGTCGCTCTGGGTGTGCCCGCCTCTCTGGACGACGAGCTGACGCAGGCGCTGGATCTGGAACCGGATCTGGAGAATGGCAGGGAGCTCTTCGAGATGTGTGCGGGGTGCCATGGCCCGCAGGCCTGGGGCACAGCGGACGGTGTTTTTCCCCAGATTGCCGGCCAGCATCGCAATGTGATTATCAAACAAATTTCCGATTTTCGGCATGGCAATCGCGAGAACCCTGCGATGTTGCCGTTTGCGGAAGCGGACATCCTTGGGGGACCGCAAGGGGTCTCCGATGTTGCCGGTTATCTGGCTTCGCTGCCGATGACCCCGAACCCCGGCACCGGGCCGGGCAGAAATCTTGCGCTCGGGGAAAAGGTTTATGAAGAGAATTGTTCCGTATGCCACGACGATAACGCGGAGGGGTTCGACACGTTCTTCTTTCCGAAAATACAGGGCCAGCACTATGACTATACGCTTCGGCAGCTGAAATGGATGAAGGACGGCAGTCGTCGAAACGTTTATCACGGCATGTTGCGGAGAATTCTAAAGATGTCGGTAGCGGATCTCGAGGCCGTCTCGGACTACGTCTCACGGCTGCCGCCAGACGTTGACGGGGCCGAACTGTCAGAATAGAGCATCCGAAGTTTTGATCCTGCGAAGCAGAGGAACCCCTATTTTGAAGTCGGGAAGGTTTCTGAGTTTTTGGCTGCGAGCGGCCGTACTTCCTTCAGATTGTCAATCGCCTGAGTGCTCTCTTCAGAGCTTTGAGAAGCCGAGGATGGGTACGTTCCAGGTTATCGTTCCGACGATGGATGGCTCGCACCAACTTGTATAGAAACATTGATGTCTCTCAAGATCAGTGTCGATATATCGAATATCAAAGGCGACCTGGTTCCATTTGGCCGTTGCACCAACATCCCAAAACTTTCGATCTTGCTTTTTTTGTGAGATGACAGTGCCGTATTTCCCGCTGAACGACAGCCAGTCGGTTATTTGCAGTGACACAGTTCCGACCGGTTTTGAAGTCTCTCCGCCGCCATACGATCCTTGCGGCGACCACGCAACGGCTCCACCCAACGTTAGAGCTCCATCTGCGTATTTGACCCCTGTTTTTGCCTGGTTGAAGTTGAGAGTCGGACCCGGACCTGATTGATCAGGAAAGACTGAGACCATTGCTTCGAGCGAGACTTCTATCTTGCCGAATTGCTGTTTGCGACCACCATAAATGTCAATCTCATACGTCGGGCTACCGGGATACCCATAATCTACGCCTAATACCGAGACACCGGCGTAGAAGTCGTCTGGCCTCCACAGGTAAAGCGAAGCCTGGACGGTCGGCTCATTGTTGGAGTTGCTGAGGCCGTCGTAGCGATAGTCGCTGGTGTAGACGATCTGTGGAAAGAGCGTGCCGAGGGAGCCGGCGGCCGCTTCACATGAAAGTGTGAGAACCAGGCTGGACGTGGCCAACAAAACTGACTTCATGATTGCGCTCCTGTCTTGGCGGTGTTCCAGGAATGGGAAGGACAGGATTTTTGTATTACTGCGGGTCAATTTATGATAATGAATAAGACTAATGAGTGATTCAGAAAATAATAATATCAGGAGACTGGACGGCGGACTTCTGCTGATTTTTCGGGAACTCCTGAAGCGACGCCGGGCGACGGATGTGGCTCAGCACCTGGGACTTAGCCAATCGGCGGTCAGTCACGCGCTGAAGCGATTACGAGAAATCTTTGATGATCCACTTTTCATTCGCCTGCCACACGGGCTTGAGCCAACGCGGCGCGCTGTCGAGCTCGGCCCACGTGTGGATTCCTTGCTTGATCAGGCCGCGAGCATGCTGGCCTCGGACCAGGGATTTGACATTGCAAAGACGCAACGCCAGTTCTCTGTCGCGGCTCTGGACTATGTGATGTCAATCTTCGGGCCAGGCCTTGTAGAGATCTTTCAGGAAGAAGCGCCGATGGCCCGTTTCATGTGCCATCGACTGCACCTGGATTCCGCGCTTTCGGCTGTTCGCCGGGGTGAGGTGGATCTGGCTATTGGTCAGTTTGAAACCATTCCTGCGGGTCTTCGTTCTACACTTCTTTATAAGGATCAATATTGCGTCGTCGTTCGTCAAGATCATCCGACTGTCGGCGACATGGTGGATGATGAGACTTACAGCAAAACCGCCCATGTTTTTGTCAGTGGTCTTGCTGACAATATGATTGAAGGTCCGGCTCATAACGTCGAGCAAAGCCTGCGGGTCTATGGAAGCATTCCTTCGCCAGATCTTGTGGCAACGGTCGCCTGTGTTTCGCAGTGGGAGACCGCTCTTCTTGCAGTTTCCTCAACGGATGCCATGGCGGAATGCCCGCGGCGGCTTGCGGAACGATATGCCGGTCCCTTGCGCCTCAAATTGCTTGATCCCCCCTATGACCCCATGACCCAGAGTGTTCAGGCGGTGCGCCGGTCCGAAGGGGCCGATGCAGGTGTTGACTGGCTACTGGAACAGGTTGTCGCGGTTGCAGCCAATTTGTAGCCCTGAATCTGATCGGCTCATTGCGTCAATCGCTGCGCCACTTTCCTCAGGAAAACCTCGCACGCCTCGATTTGCTCGAGGTCGATGAACTCGTTGGCAATATGCGCCTGGGCGATGTCGCCGGGGCCGCAGACGATGGTCGGGAAGCCGGCCTGCTGGAAGTGGCCGGCCTCGGTGCCATAGGCGACGGCTTCGGTTTCGTTCTTGTTCAGAATGGAGAGCGCGAGTTCTTCGGCGGGGCTTTGGTCCTCAACCACGAGACCGGGGGCATTGGCGATCTCTATGGTCTCAATCCCGCATTCGGGCGAGATCTGCTTCATTTCGGCATCGAGGGCCGCGGCAAAGGCGTTGAACCGGCCCAGGACTTCATCGACGTCCTGGGTCGGCAGGCAGCGGTACTCCCAGCCGAAGCTGCAAGAGCCGGGAATAATGTTGATCGCCGTGCCGCCCGAGATCTCTCCGATCTGAAGACTTGTGTAAGGCGGTTCAAAGCGTCCGGTTGGATCGCCTCTGTCTTTCATTTCATCAATGAGGGTGCTGATGAAGTGGATGAGTTTCCCGGCGATGACAATGGCGCTGACGCCTTCGTGTTGCCGAGAGGAGTGGGCTTCGAGGCCGGTCACTGTTGTTCTGAGCACGCGGATACCCTTGTGGGCATTGATGACGCGCATGGATGTCGGCTCGCCGATGATCACGAGGCCCGGGCGCGCCTTGCTTTTGGCGATGAGGTTCACCATGTCGACACAGCCCAGGCAGCCGACTTCCTCGTCATAGGACAAGGCGAGATGCAGCGGGCGCTTCAGATCAAGGCTCAGAAAATGTGGGACGAGCGCCAGAGCAAGGGCAGAAAAGCTCTTCATATCCGCAGTGCCGCGGCCATAGAGTCTGGCGTCTTTTTCTACAACTGCGAAAGGGTCCGTGGTCCAGTCCTGACCATCGACGGGCACGACATCGGTGTGACCAGACAGGATGATGCCGCCGGACACATCGGGTCCAATGGTCGCAAAAAGGTTGGCCTTGGTTTTCTCGGCGTTGAAGATCAGGGTGGCTTCAATGTCAAAGGCGGCAAGATAATCCCGGACAAAATAGATGAGATCGAGATTGGACTTGCGACTGGTGGTATCGAAAGCGACGAGGCGGTCGATCATCTGGCGCGGTGTGTAGTCTGGCATCTCTTTGCCCATGTTAAATCCTCCAGAAGCCGGGAGTGAACATGACCAGCACGGTGAAGAGCTCCAGACGACCGAGCAGCATGCCGGCGCTCATCAGCCATTTCGCGGCGTCGGGCAGGGGCTCAAAAGTACCGGCGGGGCCGACGATATCACCAAGGCCGGGACCGACATTGGCGATGGCGGTGCCGGCGGCGGAAAAGGCTGTGATGGTATCCAGCCCAAGCAACAAAAGCCCCAGTGTCAGGGCAGAAAAGCAGGCAAAAAACAGGAAAAAATAGCTGGCAACCGACGAGACCACATCGGGGTTGATCTTCTGATTGTTATAGCGCGGGAAGAAGACACCGTGCGGGTGGATCATGCGCTTGATCTGAACTCTGAGCGCGGCAAAGATCACCTGAAAGCGGAAGATCTTGAGGCCGCAGGTTGTCGATCCGGCGCAGCCGCCGATAAACATAATGCAGAACATGGTAATGGCGGCAAAAGTCCCCCAGTCCATATAGTTTTCCGTGGCGTAGCCTGTGCCCGTCAATATGGACGTCACATTGAAAGCCGAGTGGCGCAAGGCTTCGCTGAAATCGATGGAGGTCTTTTGCGTTTGGTAGAGCGCAAGAAGAAAGACAAGGGTCGCGAGGGTTATGAAAAACCACTGGACTTGAGAATCTCGATACAGCGGACCGACTTTGCCTCGGATTGCTTGCAGGTAGAGCACAAAAGGGAGCGATCCGACGATCATGAAAACAACGCTGATAATTTCTATGCTGACGGAGCTAAATCCACCCATGGAACTGTCGTGAGTGGAAAACCCCCCGGTCGCAATGGTCGTCATGGCGTGTGTTATAGCGTCGAAAGTCGACATGCCGGCAAGGCCGTAAGCGATGGCGCAGACGATCGAAAACCCGACATAGAGGACCATGATTGAGACCGCTATCTGCTTCGCCCGTGGCAGGATTTTTTGTGACGTGTCGGAGCTCTCAAGGCGGAAGAGCTGCATGCCGCCAACCTGCAGCATTGGCAGAATGGCAATCGCCATAACGATAATACCAATGCCGCCGAGCCATTGCAGAAGAGCGCGCCACAAAAGAAGACCTGGCGGGGCAGTGTCGAGGCCGACAATAATAGTAGACCCGGTCGTTGTCAGGCCGGACATGGATTCAAAGAAGGCATTTGTGAAACCCATGCCCAACTCGGAAAAGGCAAAAGGAAGCGCGGCAAAGGTTACTGCTGCAATCCATGAAAGAGTTGTTAGCGCAAAGGCCTGGCGCAGTGTGATGTCACCACTGAAACCCCAGTTGGAAATACCGAGCGCAACGCCGACAAAAGTCGTAACGACCGCTGCCGTCAGAAAGACCTTCCAGTCGGGATTGCCCATCGCAAGATCGACGAGGCCGGGGACCAGCATGAAAAAACCAAGGATGGTCAGCAACATGCCGTTGATAAGAAGTATGGGGCGGAAGAATTGCACTGGCGCGCGCTGCCTCGACTGTTGATCTCGAAGGGACCGGCGATTTCGAAGGGCTCAGACCGACAGTCCGGCATTCTGAATCAATCGTTCACGACACTGGCCGGATTACCGATGATCGTCAAGAACTCACGCCGGGTCATCGGATCATTGCGGAAAGCGCCGAGCATCTGGCTGGTCACCATGGTCACGCCAGGCTTATGGACGCCGCGGGTGGTCATACACTGGTGGGCGGCTTCTATCACGACTGCGACACCGCGGGGCTGGAGCACGTCCTGGATGCAGTGGGCGATCTGGGCGGTCATTTTTTCCTGTACCTGGAAGCGCCGGGCATAGGTCTCAACGACCCGGGCGAGCTTGGATATGCCCACGACCCGGGCTGCGGGCAAATAGCCAATATGTGCCTTGCCGATGATTGGCGCCATATGATGTTCGCAAAAGCTTTCAACGCGAATGTTCTTCAAAAGAACCATTTCGTCATAACCCTCGACTTCCTCGAAGGTGCGCTGCAAATATTCGATCGGATCGTCTTCGTAGCCGGCGAACCATTCCTCATAGGCCCGGGCGACCCGGCCGGGCGTGTCCTGCAGTCCCTCGCGTGCAATGTCGTCGCCGGCCCACCTGAGGAGCGTGCGGACAGCATCCTCCGCTTCCTCCCGGCTCGGGCGTTCAGCTTTTGCTGTTTTGGGTTTGACATTGCGAAGATCGGCCATGGGCTGCCTTCCTCTCATTTAGGGTTTTGTCCTCTCCCGCTACAACAGAGCGAGAGGGTAATTTGTAATTATTCCAGACAGGTAATCTAGAGCGTTCTGGTCAACTTTAAAAGCGACCGATGGCATTTTGGACCTGTTTGGCGTTGATTGGCGACGAAAATCACACTGCGCGCTGGTTTTTGGCACGGGACGTCTTAATTGAGGCGGCGGATCTCATGCGGGCTGTCGAGGGAGAAGGCCGGGACGCGGACTTCGAAAAGCTCGCCGGTGTCAGTCTGAACCGTATAGGTGCCAGCCATCAGTCCAGACGGTGTGCTGAGCGGTGCGCCGCTCGAATATTCATAGCCGTCTCCGGGGCCCAGAACAGGCTGCACGCCAACCACGCCCTGGCCGTGAATCTCCTGAGTGCGGCCTGAGGCGTCTGTAATCTGCCATTGCCGGGTTCGCAGCTGGATCGTTTCCGTGCCGCAGTTTTCGATTTCGACTGTGTAGGACCAGACGTAATAATCGTCTTCCGGTGCCGATTCTTCGGCCATAAACTCCGGCTCTACGCGTACGATAATTTCCCGTGTCATCAACTCATACATTGACCCGACTCCCACCTGTTTACCAACTGCGCCCAAGCAGCCAGCCTAATCTACCAGAAACCGGCTGGATCGAACAGTTTCAAGTGAAAACATGGTTGATGGCGCTTGCCGGGTGTATCTGCCGGTAAAATTACGCCCTAAATCCGTGAAAGTGCGCGATCAAGGTCTGTGCAGAGGTCCCCGGCGTCTTCCAGCCCGACGGAAAGGCGCACAAGAGCGTCACTTATATCAAGCTCTGCGCGTGCTTCGGGCGTCAGGCGAAAATGGGTTGTGGTCGCCGGGTGGGTGACGAGACTTTTAGCATCGCCGAGATTGTTGGAAATTTTGATGATCTCCAGGGCGTTCTCAAAGGCAAAAGCCTCGGCCTTGCCGCCCCGGACGTCGAAAGCGACGACTGTTGCGCCGCGCTTCATTTGCGACATGGCAAGGGCGTGTTGCGGATGATCGTCGCGCTCGGGATAGAGCACCCGGGTGACATTCTTGTGGCCTGCCAGAAAATCCGCAACCGTGCGGGCGCCGTTGCAATGGGCCTGGATGCGCAAATCGAGCGTCTCCAGGCTCTTCAGCAAGATCCATGCATTGAACGGGCTGATCGAAGGTCCGGTGTTGCGGATAAAAGGCCGCAAGGTTTCGAGGATGAATTTTTCATCGGATAGCACAACCCCGCCAAGGCAGCGGCCCTGGCCATCAATATGCTTGGTTCCCGAATAGATCACGACATGAGCGCCGAGCTCGAGCGGTTTTTGCAGGATCGGCGTGGCAAAGACATTGTCGACAAAGACCTTGATATCTTTGGCATTGGCGATGGCGCACACTGCTTTCAGATCGACGATTGTCAGTGTCGGATTGGACGGGGTTTCAAGGAAAAAGGCTTTGGTGTTGGGCTGCACGGCCTGCTCCCACGCCGCATTGTCGGTGCCGTCGATCAGCGTTGTGGTAATCCCGAAACGTGGACACAGGTCCTCCACCACATAGCGACAGGACCCGAAGAGCGCTTTGGCTGCAACGATGTGATCACCGGCGGACAGATAACTGAGCAGAGCTGCGGTCACTGCTGCCATGCCGGTAGAGGTGGCGCGCGCTGCTTCTGCGCCTTCGAGCAGTGCCATGCGATCTTCAAACATGGAGACCGTCGGATTATCAAAGCGGGAGTAGGTGAAGCCGGGGTCTTCTTCGGTAAAGCGGCCAGCGGCCTGCTCGGCGCTTTCATAGGCGTAGCCCGACGTCATGAAGATGGCCTCGGAGGTCTCGCCAAACTGGCTGCGCAAGGTTCCGCCATGGACCATTTGGGTCTGGGCGCTCCACGGGAAGCTTTGTGCCTTGTTGTTCTGTTCGCTCACGGGTGAACTCCACTCATAAAAAAAGCCCCGCCAAAAGAGGTCGGGGCACCAGTGCTCCCGACCTTTTAGCGTTTTAAACGGGGCGTGTTGACGCTCCTGTGGCCGCAAGCCGGTCGGCTCAAATCACCACAAGCGCTACCCAATAAGGGTCATGGACGCCCGGGTCAAGTCGTGATAGCTCATCACTTTGCCCCCGTGGGGGTAATATGCAGCATTTACCCTTTGTTAACCATGTAAAATGGCGGTTTTGCTGGAGTTATCCGATTTCTCGCCTGTGGATAAACCTGTGGATGACTTCACGCTTGGCAGACCCTAACGCATTGAAATATAAAGAAAAATATAGAGGCAACGCGAGTCGCTCGGGACTTGTACGAAGGGTTGCCAGGTTTGTTACGGGATTTTTTTGAGGGATTTGAATGGCACGCACCAGCGGTATTTTGCCAAGCCAGGCATTGCGGGCGCTGATCCGCGATCACGAGATTTGCGGGCAGCCCGCAGTTCTTGATGAACAGGTTCAGCCGGCAAGCCTTGATCTGCGTCTTGGGGCGAGCGCCTATCGCATCAGGGCGAGTTTTCTGCCCGGGCGGGATAATCTTGTGGCGGACAAACTTGAAACCGTTGTTATGCACGAGATTGATCTGACCGGCGGCGCCGTTCTGGAGACGGGCTGCGTTTATCTTGTGCCGTTGATGGAAAGCCTCAAGCTGTCGGAGCGAATATCCGGCGTTGCTAACCCGAAAAGCTCAACGGGGCGCCTTGACGTCTTTACACGGTTGATTGCCGATGGTGCCACGTCCTTTGACCGTGTGGAGGCGGGGTACCACGGGCCGCTCTACATTGAAATTTCTCCCAGAACCTTCAGCATTCTGGTGCGGCCGGGGACGCGGCTCAATCAACTGCGCCTGCGCCGGGGAACGCCAACATTCAGCGACAGTGAGTTGATGCGGCTTCAGGAGCAGGAAGCGATTATTGTCGGCGATGCTGATATCGATGGCGGGATTGCCTGCACGGTCGATCTCCAGCCGGTGAACGACGCAGGCCTTGTCGGCTACCGTGCGCGGCGCCATGCGGGGCTTGTTGATGTGGACAAACCGGGCCTGTTGCGTGCAAAAGATTTTTGGGAGCCGGTGATCGCCGAGCATCCGGGGCGCCTTATTCTTGATCCGGATGAATTTTATATTCTTGTTTCAAAGGAAGCGATTCACATTCCACCGGATTTCGCTGCTGAAATGGAGCCGTTTAATCCGCTTGTCGGCGAGTTCAGGGTGCACTATGCGGGCTTCTTTGATCCGGGCTTTGGGCATTCCAAATCCGGGGGTTCCGGGGCGCGGGCGGTTCTGGAAGTGCGCAGTCACGACGTCCCGTTTATTCTGGAAGACAACCAGATTGTCGGTCGTTTTGTCTTTGAACATATGATAGAACGGCCGGATGAAATTTATGGCCAGGACATTGGCTCCAACTATCAGGCGCAGGGCCTGAAGCTCTCCAAGCATTTTGTGATGTAAGGGTGTGGCAAAATCCTGCGGGTGTAGCTCAATGGTAGAGCAGCAGCTTCCCAAGCTAAAGACGAGAGTTCGATTCTCTTCACCCGCTCCAGATTACCGCACAGCGGTGATCATTCTCGAGGAGTACCGGGGCGGTGCAAAACATGATGAGTTTTGCACGGGTTCGATTCTTTTCATCCGCTCCATCCGCCTTCGCTTCGCTGCGGCGCGATTGATCATCCGTTGCAGTGATGGCCCTGACGAAGTGGTTGCCGCGCGTAGCCATCAGGTCGTGCAGCCAAGGCGCGCTATCAGGCCGCTGCGGAATTTTTCTCCGGCTCTTCAGAGCTTTCGGGGTCGATCATTTGGACGTCGTAGCCCCAGAGCTGGCGGACGTGCTTGAGCACTTCATCGGCGGACTTCTGGTCGAGCGGTTTGCCCTTGTGCATCATGTGCTGGAGGGAGAGGGTTCTGTCGCCTTTCATGTCGGCTCTGACCACCTGGATATTGGGTTCAAGGTTTCCCACATCATGCATTTCAGCGAGAGTTTGGCGGACCTGGCGGTAGCCGCGCTCATTGTGAATGGCAGAAATTTCCACGAAGGGCTCGCGGGCTTCGTCGTGCAGGGAAAACAGCCTGAAGTCGCGCATGAGTTTGGGACTCAGGAACTGCAGGATAAAGCTCTCGTCCCGGTAGTTGTGCCAGGCGTCCTTCAGGACACCGCGCCAGTCGCCGCAACCCGCGATGTCGGGAAACCACTCACGATCCTCCGCTTCGGGCTGGGTGCAGATGCGCTTGATGTCGCTCATCATGGCGAACCCCAGAGCATAGGGGTTGAAGCCGGAGTAGCGCGGATCGTCAAAGTCGGGCTGAAAGATCACACTGGTGTGGCTTTGAATGAATTCGAGCAGCGAGCCATCGTCGATTTGGCCGCGCCGGTGCAGCTCGTTCATAATGTAGTGATGCACGAAGGTTGCGCACCCTTCATTCATGACCTTGGTTTGCTTCTGTGGATAGAAGTATTGCGAGACCGTTCGTATAATCCGCAAAATCTCTCTTTGCCACAATTGTAGAACCGGGCTGTGCTTTTCCAGGAAATATAGAATGTTTTCCTCGGGAAGAGAGAGAGCCTCATTCAGGTCCAGATCTTCATCATCGTCTTCCGGCGGTTCCAGCGAAGAGAGCACAGGCACCGTGCGCCATAGATCGTTGAAGGTTTTACGTTCATGGGCAAGGCGCCGGCGCAGTCGCTCGCGCTGTTTTTCATCAGATAGCTTGAGGGCGCGCGCGTAACGGAACACGCCCTGACCCATCAGAGCATGAGCATTGTCCAGGGTCTGTTCTACTGCCTCATAGCCGTATTCTTCCTCGCATTTGGCGATAAATTTCTTGGCGAAATCCAGATAGTCGAGGATGGCATCGGCATCGGTCCACTGGCGAAAAAGATAGTTGTTCTTGAAGAAGTGATTGTGGCCAAAAGCTGCATGGGCAATGACCAGCGTCTGCATGGTCATTGTGTTTTCTTCCATCAGGAAGGATATACAGGGATTGGAATTGATCACGATCTCGTAGGCGAGGGCTGACATGCCCTTGGAGTAAAAATGAGACTCGCGGGCAAAGGTTTTGCCAAAGGACCAGTGACCGTACATGAGCGGCATGCCGTGAGACGAGTAGGCATCCAGCATTTGTTCCGACGCGATGATCTCGATTTGGTTGGGATAATAGTCAAGTCCCAGGTCATTGTCGGCAATATCGCGGATGGCGTCGTAAACCGTTTGCAGAGTCTTGAAATTCCACTCGGCGGAATTGAAGAGAAGTTTGTCTGAGGCGGCCTTCTCAACAGGGCTTTGGGCGAGGTTTTTGGCTGAATTTGTTATATCACTCACTTGCGGCTTCCTTTGAGAAGAGTTCCCGGAAGACCGGGAAAATGTCACCGGGGGATGAAATTCGTTTGGTGTTGAAATTGGGCCAGTCATTGAAAATCGTGCGGTAGGTCCGCCACAACTCGGCGCCGCTTTCCTCGTCCGCGAAGACTTCCATTTCGCGCTCGTCGAGAATTTCAATGTAGGAGTAATACTGACACCTTGGCAGAATTTCCTGGGTCAGAAGCTCGATGCAGCGCTGCGCATCGCCCGATTGGGTATAGCCATCCGAGGCCTGGGCGCCGTAGACATTCCACTCGTCAGCCGGATAGCGGTCCTCCCAGACTTTCAACATGACATCAAGAGCTGTCGAGACGATTGTGCCGCCGGACTGCCGGGAATAGAAGAAGGTTTCTTCGTCGACTTCCTGAGCCGTATGGGTGTGACGAATAAAAACAGTGTCGACTTTTTCGTAGCGACGCTTCAGGAACAGGTGGAGAAGAATGTAAAACCGCTTGGCAAGATCCTTTTCGCGTTCCCCCATGGATCCGGAAACATCCATCAGACAAAACATGACGGCCTGGCTTGACGGAACCGGTCTCTGCTCGAATGCATTGTAGCGTACGTCCATCGGGTCGATATAGGGAACCCAGCGCCGTTTGGCTTCGAGCTCATCCATCTCCTTGAGGATGCGCTTGATTTCTGCATGGTCCTCGGCGTGCCGATCTGCTTTTGCCTCAAGCATAAAGAGGCGCTCCTTGAGGGCTTCAATATCGGCAGTACTTGGGCGATTGAGCGCCAGACGCCGCCCAAAGGAGTTACGCATGGTGCGGACCAGGTTGAGGTTGGTCGGTGCCCCGGCGACGGTAACACCGGCCCTCTTGTAGGCCATTTTTGTGACCTGTTTTAAAGAGGTCTTGGTCATGTTTGGCAACTCGAGATCCTCAAAGAAGATGTCGAGAACCTCATCCTGGGTGAGGGTGAAGGTAAATTCATCCTCTCCCTCGCCACTGTCCGAAGCATCCTTGCCCTGACCCTCGCCGCCTCCGCCACCCGGGGGCTTGCGAATGCGATCGCCTGCGTCGAATTCCTTGTTACCGGGATGAACGAAGTCCCGGGTGCCGCCTTTGCTGGCGTGATGGAAAAAAGGCTCGGTGGTTCCCTTGGTGGGAATTGAAATCTTCTGGTTCTTTTCAAAGTCCGAGACGGATCGATCCTTCAGCGAGTCCTGCACCGCCTTTTTGATCTGGCGGCGCGCCCGGCGCAAGAACCGCTGGCGATTACCAAGGCTCTTGCCCTTCGGGTTCAGTCTTCGGTCGATGAAATACGACATAGAAAATTCCTGGTTTAACGCGTGTCTTGTTTTGGCTGCCATGAGGAAAGACCATCATGACCGAAAGGAAGGCCCCGTGGCACTGGGTCTACCCGGATTTGTTGACGCGCATATACCATTCGACCAGACGGCGGACCTGACGTTCGGTGTAGTCGCGGGCCAACATACGGTCGACGAACTCATTGTGTTTGTTGGCGGTGTCTGTGTCCTTTTTGGACTCGAAGGAGATCACCGGCAGCAAATCCTCAACCTGGGAGAACATGCGCTTTTCAATGACGCTGCGCAGCTTCTCGTAAGAGGTCCAGGAGGGGTTTCTGCCTTCGTTGGCGGCGCGAGAGCGCAATGCAAACTTGACCACCTCGTTGCGGAAGTCCTTTGGATTTGCAATGCCGGCAGGCTTCTCCATTTTTGAAAGCTCGGCATCGATGACCCCGCGATCAAGCAATTGACCGGTGTCGGGATCCTTGAAGTCCTGCTCCTCAATCCATGAGTCTGCATAGGCGATGTAGCGATCAAAGAGGTTCTGGCCGTATTCGCCGTAGGATTCCAGATACGCTTTTTGAATTTCCTGCCCGATGAACTCAGCATAGCGCGGCGCCAGATCGGTTTTGATGAACTCGAGATACTTTTTCTCCTGTTCATCGCCCATTTGCTCGCGCTTGATGGCCTGTTCAAGAACATACATCATGTGGACCGGATCTGCGGCAACTTCCTCGGTGTCATGGTTGAACGTTTGGGAAAGAACCTTGAAAGCGAAGCGGGTTGAAATACCGTTCATGCCCTCATCAACCCCTGCGGCGTCCTTATACTCTTGCGCGCTTTTTGCCTTGGGATCTGTGTCTTTGAGTTGATCCCCGTCGTAGACGCGCATCTTGGAAAACAGATTGGAATTCTCGTGTGGCTTGAGGCGGGTCATCACAGAAAAGCGTGCCAGCATTCTTAGCGTTTCGGGGGCGCATTTCGCGGCACCCAGTTCACTGCTGCTGAGCAGCTTTTCATAGATTTTGGTTTCTTCGGCAACGCGCAGGCAATAGGGCACATTGATGACGCAAATTCTGTCGATGAAGGCTTCGTTGTTTTTGTTGTTGCGGAACATCTGCCATTCGGCTTCGTTCGAATGCGCCAGAACAACACCGCTGAACGGGATTGGTCCGAGGCTTTCGGTGCCGATGTAATTGCCTTCCTGCGTCGCGGTCAGAAGTGGATGCAAAACCTTGATTGGCGCCTTGAACATCTCGACGAACTCAAGAAGTCCTTGATTCGACATGCTTAATCCGCCGCTATAGGAATAGGCATCGGTGTCAGACTGGCTATAGTGCTCAAGCTTGCGAATGTCGACCTTGCCGACCAGTGCTGAAATGTCCTGATTGTTTTCGTCGCCAGGTTCTGTCTTGGAGATGGCGATCTGACGTAGTTTGGAGGGGAAGAGGCGTACCACTTCAAACCTGGAGATGTCGCCGTCGAATTCATCAAGGCGCTTTGTTGCCCAGGGGCTCATCAGATAGCTGAGACGGCGTTTTTCGATACCGTATTTCTCTTCGAGAAGATCGGACAGTTCGGGGCGATTGAAAAGAACAAGCGGGGACTCGAATACCGGCGAGATTTGATCGCCGGCTTTCAGGACGTAAATCGGATTGACTTCCATCAGGTCCTTGAGACATTCGGCGATCGAACTCTTGCCACCGCCGACCGGGCCGAGGAGATAGAGGATCTGACGACTTTCTTCAAGACCTTGAGCGGCATGTTTGAAAAACCCGACGATGCGCTCAATGGTGTCTTCCATGCCATAGAAATTGGCGAAAGCCGGATAGACCTTGATGGTTCGATTCAAATGAATACGCGACAGGCGCGGATCCTTTGATGTGTCGACATACTTCGGCTCTCCGATTGCATGGATCATGCGTTCGGCCGGTGTTGCGTACATTTTTGGATCCTCGCGGCATGCGAGGAGGTAGTCACGAAGGCTCATGCTTTCGTGGCGTTGCCGTGCCCATGTATCGGAGAAGGCTTCGAAGATGTCATCGTGAGGAAATGTGTCGTCGTGGGAGTGAGATGGATTGGTTGCTAAATTTGTCATGTTCGCCTCTGTTAAAACCGAGCTGTGCGGATCATTAAAGAACCGACATCTGGTAATTGCGGGGCGAAGAACCGGTGTACTTCTAACTCAACTCTTACTCATAATCTACGCACGTATACTGACACTTTCACTTTTTTCTCCGCCGTTAATCAAATTCTGAACGCGTTTGGTAAGTAATGTATTAACAAACCGGCATTTTGGAAAAACTTTACCGAGACAATTTTTCAGACCGGTACTATCGTGTACTGACAAATCATCAGGCAATCACGTCAGTCATGCTGACCGATTTTTATGACGGCACTGAATTGCTTTAGAATATCATTCAGAACTGGCTGAATTACTGGGGTTCATGAATGTTTCTACCGAAACAATATGCGCTCGCCAGACCCGAATTTCAATCCGTAGATCCAGAAAAGATCACGACATTGTTACAACGACTTTGCCTATGGCGCGGCGCTCGTTGACCATGGCGATGGCGTCGCGTGCCTGCTCCAATGGGAAACGTCCTCCGATATAGGGATGGATTTTTCCTGTCGTGGCCATACGATCAACCCAGGCGACATTTTCAACACCCTTTTCCGGAAAGTTGCGTCCGTACTCGCCGGCGCGCACGCCCATCACGGAAAAACCCTTGATCAACGCGTAGTTGGTCGCAAGTTTGGCATGGACCCCTGAGGCAAATCCCATGATGAGCAAGCGGCCATCAAAGGCAATGCAGCGACACGATTCGTCAAAAACAGCGCCGCCGACCGGGTCGTAGATGACGTTTGCACCGCGTCCGTCTGTCAGATCTTTCACGGCCTCGCGAAATCCCTGTGTTACATCCAGCACATGGTCTACGCCGCGCGCCTTGAGTACTTCGCGTTTTTCCTGGCTTGAGGCGGTCGCAATGACGCGCGCACCAAACATTTTTCCAACATCACAGGCGGCCAGGCCGATGCCACCGGCGGCGCCGTGGACCAGAAGGGTTTCTCCGGCCTGAAGGTTTGCCCGGCGGTAGAGCGCGACATAGGCGGTGAGATAGGCGGAAAAATAGCATGAGGCCTCGTCCCAGGTCAGAGCCTCGGGCTTTGGCCGGACCGCGCCGGCTGCTGCCAGGGCCTCCTCGGCAAAAGCGCCGGTGCCAAGGCCAGCGACAACTGCGTCACCAACCTTGACGTTTTCTACGCCGTCGCCAATCGCAATCACTTCGCCGGCGCCTTCAAGGCCAGGGGTAAAGGGGAGTGGCGGCTTGACCTGATAAAGCCCCTGGACCATGAGATAATCCTGAAAACAGGTCGGCGCGGCGTGCATGCGCAGTTTCACCTGGCCCGGACCGGGGGCCGGTAACT
>CBFDBJ010000033.1:0-34828 GCA_965603015.1 uncultured Alphaproteobacteria bacterium | reverse complement strand
TCAAGGCGTGCCCATTCGGCTTTCTTGCGGCCTTGCGTCTTGTAACCGCCCATGGTCTGAACCGCCTGGGGGGTCAGGCCAATATGGGCCATGACCGGTATACCGCGCGCTGACAGAAACGAGATCGTCTCGTTCATCACGGTTCCGCCCTCGAGCTTGACGGCTGTGCAGCCGGTCTCCTGCATCACACGGACCGCGTTGCGGTAGGCGACCTGCGGGCTTTCCTCATAGGTTCCGAAGGGCATATCGACCACAACAAGCGCCTTTTGCGACCCGCGCATCACGGCCTGACCATGCATGATCATGTGGTCCAGGGTTATGCCGATGGTGTTGTCAAACCCGTGAATAACATTGGCAGCGGAATCGCCAACGAGAATGAGATCAGCATGGCTGTCCATCAGCTTTGCCATGGGCGCCGTATAGGCGGTCAGACACACAATGGGTGTCTTGCCCTTTTGACAGCGGATTTTGGGGACAGTTAATCGGCGAATAACGACCGGTTTTGACATTTTGCGCTCTCTGGCTCGCGGCCCATTTTCGGGCTTCTTGCGGTGCCTGCTTCCATTGAAGAGGCCGGGACTTTAGCGAATTTGGGCTTCCGAATCAAATGATCTTCGCGGCATCACAAACCGGCTTTCTGTTAACCCTATTCCCATTCAATAGTCCCGGGCGGCTTTGAGGTAATGTCGTAGACGACGCGGTTGATGCCGCGAACAGAATTGATAATCCGGGTCGCGACGCGGCCGAGGAATTCGTGCTCATAGGGGTAGTAATCGGCGGTCATGCCGTCGGTCGAGGTTACCGCGCGCAGGGCGCAGACGAATTCGTAGGTGCGCTCGTCGCCCATCACGCCAACAGTCTGGACAGGTAGCAGAACCGCGAAGGCCTGCCAGATCTCATCATAGAGCCCGGCCTTGCGGATCTCATCGAGGTAGATCGCGTCCGCCTTTTGCAGAATTTCGACTTTTTCGCGGCTGATGGCGCCTGGAATGCGGATGGCAAGGCCTGGCCCAGGGAACGGATGGCGGCCGACAAAGCTCTCGGGCAGGCCAAGCTCGCGGCCCAGCGCCCTCACTTCATCCTTGAAAAGCTCGCGCAGCGGCTCGACCAGATCCATGTTCATGCGGTCCGGCAGACCGCCGACATTGTGGTGGGATTTAATGGTGACACTGGGGCCTCCGGAAAAAGAGACGCTCTCGATGACATCGGGGTAAAGCGTGCCCTGGGCGAGGAAATCGGCGCCGCCGACCTTCTTTGCCTCAGCCTCGAAGACGTCGATAAAGGTCGCACCGATGATCTTGCGCTTTGTCTCGGGATCCGACATACCCTCGAGCTTTCCCAGAAAAAGGTCTGCAGCATCAACGTGTACCAGCGATATGTTGTAGTGATCCCGGAAGAGCGTGACGACCTCCTCGGCCTCATCCGCCCGCATGACGCCGGTGTCAACGAAGACACAGGTGAGCTGATCGCCGATCGCCTCATGGAGCAGCACCGCGACCACGGAAGAATCGACCCCGCCGGAAAGACCGCAGATGACCCGGCCCGAACCGACCTGTGCGCGAACCTTGGCGATCTCGGTTTCCCGGAAGGCAGCCATGGTCCAGTCACCGCTGCAGCCACAAATCTTGTGGGTGAAGTTGCTGAGGAGCTCGGCGCCCCTGAGAGTGTGAACCACTTCGGGATGGAACTGCACCGCATAGAAGCGGCGAGCCTCATCGACAATGGCTGCATAGGGTGCGTTATCACTTGTCGCAACGGCCCTGAAGCCATCGGGGATGGCATAAACCGTGTCACCGTGGCTCATCCAGACCTGTTCGCCGGTGTCGCCCTTCTTCCAGACGCCCTCGAAGAGCGCGCAGTCATCGACAATCTCGATATGGGCGCGGCCGAATTCGCGGTGATCGGCATTTTCGACCTTGCCGCCGAGCTGGGCGACCATGGTCTGCTCGCCGTAGCAAATGCCGAGGACCGGGACGCCCATGGTGAAAACTGCCTCAGGGGCCTTGGGGGTGTCGTCGCCCATGACGCTGGCGGGACCGCCGGACAGGATGATGCCCGAAGGATCGAAGGCCTTCATCATCTCCTCGGCCTTGTTAAACGGGACGACCTCTGAATAGACACCTGACTCGCGGACGCGGCGGGCAATGAGCTGGGTGACCTGAGAACCAAAGTCGATGATGAGAATGTTTTCGGAGTTCTTCTCAGATGCTGTGTCTGACATGGGGATCCTTATAAGAGTGCGCCAACGTGCCCCGTGGTTGCGGAGCGACTGAAAAGCGTTCGTTGCGGCATGGCCGCCGTCATACCTTGAGATCATCAATAAGGAAAGAGAAGAGTCGATTCAGGGCGTGCGCTCAGTCACGTCGGGCAATCTTTTGGAGCCGGACCGGGCAATTCACCATGGTTAATATCGACAAACCGACATATATTGCCCTGGCAGCAGCACTCCCAATTGAGAGGTTCCCATGGCACTCCAACTTTACGGCGCTCCACTTTCCCCCTATGTCGCCAAAATCATGATCCAGATCGCCGCCAAGGGGCTGGATATCCCGATCGTGTCCCCGCCGGGCGGAACCGGCTCTGACGAGTACAAGAAGCTCAATCCGACCGGCAAGGTCCCGGCGCTGGATGTAAACGGCACTATTCTCCCCGAATCAGCTGCAATCCAAACTTACCTGGAAAACACCCAGGCGGGCAAATCACTGCTGCCGAATGACTTTCTTGAGTCCGCAAATGTTATCGCCACTAGTCAGATTGCCGACCTCTATATTGGCGAAAACCTGGGGGCCCTGTTCGGGCAGATGAACCCGAAGACCCGCAGCGACGATATTGTAAAGTCGAGGCTTGACGGTTTGATGAAGGGTATTGCCCGGCTCAATGCCGTGATTGCCCCCGGGCCCTATGCCCACGGCGGAGCGATGACCCTCGCCGATTGCACGATTGCTCCGCTGCTTTTCTACGTCACACAGATTATTCCGATGTTTGGCGGCGGCGACCCGCTGGCCGACGCCTCCAATGTTGCAGCCTATTGGGAGGCGATCCAGAGAGACGGCAATGTCGCCGGTGTGCTGGAAGAAATGGGTGTCGCGCTTGCGAAGATGCAGGCGGGCTGACGGCTTGCCGCGTTCTTTATGAGTTGAAATACGCCAGTGCCGCCTCGGCTACGGGTGCTCCCCACTCCTGAACAAAGTGTCCGGCCTCCTCGATGATCATCAGGTCTGACGATCCGCGGATATCTGCCTTGAGAGCCTGCATGACCGGTACGCCGAGCACCGGATCGGCGGCGCCGCAGGCCATAAAGCACTTTCCCATCCAACCGTTGCGCAGGAAGTCCTGCGCCTTCTTTGAAATCTCAATCCCTTCCATGCCGGGCTCGATCATCACCATTTCCGGGAAACGGCGCACGCCTGCCTTTGACTTTTCGTCCGGGAACGGCGCGCCGTAGGCCGCGGCCTCTGCATCTGACAAGATCCCGGTGCCGCGCTGCATAAGTGCGCCCACGTCCAGGTCCGGATTGGCGGCGGCGAAGGCTTTCCATTGGGCGAAACCTTCGCTCGGCAGCTCACCAACCGCCAGCGTGGTGTTCATGACAATCATACGGGTGAAGCGATCCGGGTATTCCACCGGGAGGGTCAAGCCGAGAAGTCCGCCCCAGTCCTGACAGACCAGGGTGATGTTTTTAAGGTCAAGACGCTCGATGAACGCCTTCAGATAGTCGCGATGGAAGTTGAATGTATAGACTGCATCCTCGACCGGCTTGTCAGACCTGCCAAAGCCGAAAAAATCAGGCGCAACAACGCGGCTACCCGAGGCCAGGAAAACCGGTGCCATTTTGCGGTAAAGATAGGACCACGACGGCTCGCCGTGCAGACACAGGAACGTGTGCTCCGCATCCTTCGGCCCCTCATCAATATAATGCGCCCGGAGGCCCTGGTAGCCAGGCAGATCCTCCAGATAATTCGGGGCGTAGTTGAAGCCAGGAAGGTTTTCAAACGCTTCGTCGGGGGTGCGAACACATTCAACAGTCATGGGGAGTCTCCTCTGTTTGACAGGGAGTATAAGGCAGATTTGTGTAATTGCCACCGGGATTTACACCCTCGTCAGCGGACCTGGGTCTTACCTCATAGCGTGGTCAAACCTGGTCTATCTGCTTCTGCATCACCGCAACAAAGAACCCGTCCGTACCCGTTATATGGGGGGCCATCTGGAGACTGCGCTTGATCCGGATACCCGGAAGCGAATGATCAATGTCTTGCTGTTTAAATTCAGGATTGCCGTTCAAAAACCGGGTTACCTGCTCCTCGTTTTCACGGGCGAGGATTGAGCAGGTTATGTAGACCATGCGGCCACCAGGCTTGACGAGGTCAGCACCGCGTTTGAGGATCGAGACCTGGGCGGCACAATAGGTGTCGAGGTCTTCCGGGGTGAGACGCCACCGCGCATCAGGATGGCGGCGCCAGGTGCCGGAGCCCGAACACGGTACGTCAAGCACGACGAGGTCGGCGCTGGATGCCAGTTCATAAAGATCGGGATCAACATCGTCGGGTCCGGGCGTAAAGGGATGTATCTTTTTGACCTGAACGTTTCTGACCCCGGCTCTCGCCAGGCGCGGCTTCAGGTTTTTGAGTTTCGCATCTTCGGTGTCGCAGGCAAAAATCTGGCCATGGTTGCCCATGGCGGCGGCGAGCGCCAGGGTCTTGCCACCTGCCCCGGCACACAGGTCGACGACCTGTTCGCCAGGCTTTGCCCCGGCGATCATCGCGGCAAGCTGCGAGCCTTCATCCTGGATTTCAACGAGGCCTCTTTTGTAAGCGTCTGTCTGGTCAACCGTAGAACGCGGACCGCCGCTTGCTTCCACAATGCGCAGTCCCAGGGGTGCCAAAGGCGTGCCGCCAGTCTCTATATTCTCACTCGCCAGGGCATCATAGGCTTCCGGCCTGGTGGTTTTGAGGGCGTTAACCCGCAGATCGATGGTGGCGCGGCCGGCCATGGCGGCCATGGCCACTGTGGCATCCGCACCGAAGGTCCGGGTCACATCCTCAAGCAACCAGTCCTGAATATTGAGTCTGGCAGCAGGCGGCAGCTCGGTTTCATCGGCGACGAGCTGCTGGACTTCCGCCATGGAAAGAGGTTCAGGCGCGTGTGTGCTGCCGTCAAACCATGTCTTCCAACCGTCTTCCCCCGATTGCAAGCTTTGACGATGAAGTAAGGCGATCATGAGGGCCCGCGGCTGTGTGCTCGCCATCTTGTGGGCAAGTTCACCGCGCATGCGCATCACCGAGTAGGCATATTCGCCGATGGTGCGTCGGTCCTTGGATCCGGCATAGCGGTTCGCGCGGCCCCAGTCCTTCAGCATACGTTCCAAAGGCTTTGGACGCGCTTCAAACGCGGTGAGAATGTCTATAACCGCCTGAATGCGAGCGCCGGATTTCATGTGGGGCTAGTCCGATATTTTGTAATTGGGGGGTTCGCGCGTCATCATCACATCGTGGACGTGACTTTCGCGCAAACCGGCACCGGAAATCTCGACAAATTTCGCCCGCTCCTGAAAGGATTCAATTGTCTTCGAGCCGGTATAGCCCATGGCGGCGCGCAGACCACCAACCAACTGATGAAGTACGGTCTCGGCGGCGCCCTTGTAGGCCACCTGACCTTCGATCCCTTCCGGCACGAGCTTCAGACTGTCGGTGACTTCTTTCTGGAAATAGCGATCCGCCGAGCCCCTTGCCATGGCACCAACCGAGCCCATGCCGCGATAGGCCTTGTAGGAGCGGCCCTGATAGAGAAAGACCTCGCCGGGGGTCTCATCCGTCCCGGCCAGGATCGAGCCGATCATGGCGCAGCTTGCACCGGCGGCGATGGCCTTGGCGAAATCGCCGGAATATTTGATACCGCCATCGGCAATAACCGGGATGCCAGAGGCCTGCGCCGCTTCAACACAGTCCATGATGGCCGTGAGCTGTGGCACGCCGACACCTGCAACCATGCGCGTGGTGCAGATGGAGCCAGGACCGATGCCGACTTTCACAGAGTCAGCCCCTGCTCCGATCAGCGCTCTGGTGGCTTCAGCTGTGGCCACGTTGCCAGCAACGACCGCAACATTGCCGCCCCAGTTCGACCTTTTGATACGTTCGATCGCATCGGGAACCATTTGGGAATGTCCGTGGGCGGTATCGACAACGATGAGGTCGACGCCGGCAAGAGCCAGCGCTTCGGAGCGCTCAAATCCTGCATCGCCCACCGTCGTGGCGGCCGCGACCCGCAGGGCGCCATTAGCATCCTTGCAGGCATTTGGATAGCTCTCGGCTTTTTCCATGTCCTTGACGGTTATAAGGCCGGTGCAGCGATAGTCATCATCAACAACAAGGAGCCGCTCGATCTTGTGCTTGTGGAGCAACCGGCGTGCTTCGGACATTTCTACATTGTCGCGGACGGTCACAAGATTGTCTTTGGTCATCATCTCGCGGACCGGCTGATGGGGATTTGTGGCAAAGCGCACGTCGCGGTTGGTGAGAATACCGACGAGCCGCCCGCCCTCCTCGACGACCGGGATACCGGAAAAGCGATTTTTTTCCTTGAGGCGCAAGACATCCCGAAGACTGGCATCGGGGCCAATGGTGACAGGATTAAAGACGATCCCGCTTTCGTACTTTTTGACCGTGCGCACCTGGTCGGCCTGTTCCTCCGGGGTCATGTTGCGGTGGAGCACGCCGATGCCGCCGGACTGCGCCATGGCAATGGCGAGCGGCGCTTCTGTGACCGTGTCCATAGCCGCGGACAATAGCGGAATTTCAAGCCTGATATCTTTGGTGAGAAACGTGCGTGTGTCGGCTTCGCCGGGCAAGACGTCGCTGGCGCCGGGCAGCAACAGCACGTCATCGAATGTCAAAGCTTTACGGATATCCATGTCGTCAACCTCCTGATACTGGACCTTTTTGGCCACTTTCTGACCATCTCGGGTCAGAGGGCCGGGTTGACGCGTCCAATTACACCCGTTTCCATAAGGTGTAAAGCGCTTATCCGGAAAAGGTTCAGTCAGGTGAATTGCGCACTTTCCAGGCCGCAAAGAAGAACAAGGCAGAGAAGCCTGTTGTCAGCACGCTGGCGAACCCGATCACTGCGCGCAAGGTCGATGAAAGTTGATCATTGGCAAAGGCCCCGGCGAGAAGGACGAGGATCGCGATGGTCACACCAAACACGAGGCCCCCGAAAGCCATATAGATATGCATTCTTCGAATCATCATCTCGCAAGTGTCACAGCTTCCGCCCGGCGGTGCAATGCGGCGGATTGCCATTGCCAGAGCCGTTGCCTCGCATGGGGCTGACGTTCTGAAGATTAACAGTCCTAACCTGCCAAGCGTGCCGCCTTTCGTCATCGACACCGGCCACGGCAAGCGCAGCGCCCTGCTCGACCTCGACAATGCCGATGATGCGCAAACCCTTCGTGGGCTGGCAGGCTCGGCTGGGAACAACTCGCGCAAACCGTTTACGGCATTGCTACAGATGAAGGAACCTTTAACAGCCCTCGGCTGATCGGAGCGGCAGCCACCGACTATCCGACCGGTTATCTCGCGGCGTTGGGTGTCATGAGCGCGCTGGGACCAGCCGACCGTACCGCTGGCGGCCCATGAAGCGAAGTGGATGGCAAGGGTTTAGCCTGCCGCCCAGTTTCATGCGTGAACAACAGAGCCATCTGAGGTTGATCTGGATTTCAGGTACTGGTCGAATTTTACCAGATGACTTTGTATTGTCATTGCACCAGCGTCTTGCGAATAAGACGCAAACCCAATCAATCCGCCACTCTCGCTAGTAGGATTAACGAAATAACAGTCTTTTCCCGGTAGTAGTACCCGCTCACAAATTACCCTGGAGGGGATCCATGAATAATATCAGTATCAAATTTCGCATCATGGCGGTCGCCTGTGTCGCGCTCACCGGATTGATTGTTTCGTCCGGTTACGTTGTACTCGACAAGCGCTCGACTGTTTCCAGTATGTCGAAGCTCAACGAACTGGCGACGCTTGCGCCGGTCGTAAGCGCCGTCGTACACGAGCTGCAAAAGGAACGCGGCTCATCGGCTGTCTATATCGGCAGCAAAGGTAAAAAGTTCTCGGATGTCTTGCCGAAGCAGACCCAGGACACAGATGGAAAATTCAACGAGCTGGAAGCTCGGCTGGAAGATCTTGATGCTGCAAGGTTTGGTGGTCACCTTGATGCCAAACTGACGAAAGCCCTGAAAGAACTCGAAGGCCTTAAATCCGTGCGAGGAAAAGTCTCGAGCCTTGAATATTCAACACCGCAGATGGCAGGTTACTATACAGGTACCATCGCCAAGCTCCTTGCTGTCGTCGAGGAAACGGCACATCTGAGTGATGACGCCGATGTCACGCGCCAAATTATTGCCTATACGAACTTTCTTCAGTTGAAAGAACGTGCCGGGATTGAGCGGGCCGTTGGTGCCGGTGGCTTCGCTGCCAAGGCCTTCCCGCCTGTCAGCTACCGGAAATTCGTTTCACTTCTTGCAGAACAGGATGCCCTGCGCCATGAGTTTGCCGAATACGCCACCGCGGAAGAGGTGCAATTTCTGGAGAAAACCGTTCGCGGAGAAGCCGTAGACGATGTTGCGCGGATGCGGAAAATTATCCTCGACAGTATTGAAACCCGCAGCACAGGCGGCATCGATGGCGGTTACTGGTTTGGTCAGAAAACCAAAGAGATCGACTTGATGAAAGTAGTTGAGGACCATATAGCTGCCGACCTGTCGACGCTGAGTGAATCCATTCGGGCAGATGCTTCGAGCTTTCTGACAGTTACCGCGATCCTCTCCCTGATCGCCATCGTCGTTTCTTCCGGCCTGTCCTTTTTCATCATCCGGGGCATTGTGAGCCCGGTCAACAGCATGACGGCGACCATGGGTCGTTTGTCGGCGGGTGACTACTCGGTTGATGTTCCTGCGCAGGACCAGTCGGATGAGATTGGCGAGATGGCCAAGGCTGTTCAGGTGTTCAAGGAGAATGGTCTGCAAATGCAAAAAATGCAGGAAGAGGCCAAGGAAGCAGAGGCGCGCGCCGAAGAAGACAAGCGCAAGGCGATGAATGAGCTGGCTGATGGTTTTGAGCGTGAAGTTCAATCTGTCGTCAAAACAGTTGGCGCAGCAGCCCAGCAAGTCGATGGCATCGCGCAAAAAGTTGGTAGTCTGGCCGAGGAAGCCTCAGGGCGTTCCAATGAAGCCGACCTGGCAACTCAGGACGCGAGTAACAATGTTGGCGCTGTGGCAACAGCATCTGAAGAACTGTCAGCATCGATTGCCGAAATTAGTCAACAGGTGAGCGATTCAGCTTCCACGGCTGCAGATGCAGCGCGCAAGGCGCAAGCCAGTAACGAACTGATGGTTACTCTGAGCGAGTCAGCCGAGAAGATCAGCGAAGTGGTTGATCTCATCAATGACATCGCCAGTCAAACCAATCTTCTGGCTCTGAATGCCACGATTGAAGCCGCACGTGCCGGCGAAGCCGGCAAAGGCTTTGCGGTTGTTGCCAGTGAGGTCAAGGCGCTTGCCACTCAAACCGCTCAGGCGACTGAAGCGATTGGTGGTCATATCACAGCCATGCAGGACAAGACGAAGTCCGCTGTGGAAGCCATCAAGGACATCGGACATTCGATCGAAAATGTCAGTGAGATCGCAACGGCCATTTCCTCCGCGGTGGAAGAACAAAATGCTGCAACTCAGGAAATCAGCTCATCGGCGCAGCTTGCCGCACAAGGAACGAGCGAGGTGTCCAGAGGCATCAACCTCGTAGCCGAAGCGAACAGTCAAACCGGCAAATCGTCTGAAGAGCTTCTCGGTGCTGCCAAGGAATTGATCAACAATTCAGCGAGCCTTGAAACTCAGGTCGCCAGCTTTGTTCAGCAGGTCCGAGCCAGCTAAAGGATAAAGTTCCTGACGGGACACTTTATCTAAAATTTGGAAGCGGGAGATTCGTTCTCCCGCTTCTTTTTTTGAACAAAAGCCTGTTGCGGCCATCACCCCTTGAAACCCGTGGCCAGCACATACATTTCAGATGAGTCCTTGCGGCTGGCCTCCGGTTTTACGTGGCGCACTGTTTCATAATGCTTGCGCATTTCCTTCAGCAGAGCCGTCTCGGTCCCACCCTGCAAAACCTTGGCGCAAAAGGCACCACCTGGCGCTGTGATTTGGCAGGCAAAATCCAGTGCTGCCTCGCATAAAGCCATGATCTTCAAATGGTCCGTCTGCCGATGACCTGACGATGAGGCCGCCATATCGGAAAGTACGACGTTCACCTTGCCGTCGAGGCGCTCAAGAATGCGCTCGATGGCATCATCAGCCAAAAAATCGAGTAGCATTAACTCAACGCCAGGAAGAGGATCAACCTCCTGCAAGTCCACGCCGAGCACGGCGCCCTTTGGCCCCGCCCTTTGCGCCGAAACCTGACACCAGCCCCCCGGCGCAGCGCCAAGGTCGAGGACCTTGTGACCTTTTTTGATGAACTTGTAGCGATCATCTATCTCGATGAGTTTGAAGGCTGCGCGAGATCTCAAACCTGCGTCTTTTGCTGCAATCACGTATGGATCATTGAGCTGGCGCTGGAGCCAGGCCTTGGAAGACGTTGTTCGCCCCTTGGCAGTTTTAACCCGCACGCTCATGTTGCGAGCCCCCTTGTTTCTTCCTGGGGAACCGCCGCCTTTTGATGTTTTCTTTCCGGATGGTTTGTTCGCCACACCCTATTCCTTCGCTTCGGACTTGACCCCAGGGTCAAGGGTTTCATTCTTGTTTGTCGCTTGACCGCCCTGACTGCCTTGGGGGCGACGACCGCCCCGGCGGCCCCCGCGATTGCCTCGCCGTGCCTTGCTTTTTTTCCCGCTCTCGCGATCAGCCTCCTCCATCAACCCGACGAGAATGCCTTCGCGCAACCCCCTGTCAGCGACCCGGACACGATCCGACGGCCAGGTCTCCTGGATCGCTCGCAGGATCGCGCATCCGGGGAAAAGCAGATCTGCACGATCCGTCCCGATGGAAGGAATTTCAGCCCTTCCCTTTGTGCCGAGACCTGCAAGACGCTCCACGAGGTCATAGAGGCTTTGACCGTCAATCCACAATCCATCAACTTTACTTCTGTCGTAGGCATTCAAGCCAAGGTGGACTGCGGCCAGCGTTGTTACCGTGCCGGAATTTCCTATGAGATGGGCTCGGGATGTATCATAGAGATCCCTTTGATGGTCCGCACCCGTGAATTTTTCTATTTCTGTCCGTACACGCGAAACCATTTCCTGGTAAAGCGCGAGCTCTTCATCGCGTGTTTGCGGCGACCGATCAAGATAAGATTCTGCCAAAGTAACAACACCAAAAGGCAAGCTTGTCCACGCGACAATCCTCGGTTGACCCCGCTGATCCTTCATAGGAGCCAGGTCAAGCCAGATGAGCTCAGTGCTGCCGCCACCAATATCAAAGACCATTGCGGCTTCGCACTCTGTGTCAAGGAGGGGCGTGCAGCCACTGACCGCCAGGGCGGCCTCCTTTTCCGTGGTAATGATCTCAAAGCGCAGGCCGGTTTCGGCCTCGGCCCGTGCGATAAAGCTGGCCCCGTTGGAGGCGGTTCGGCAGGCTTCTGTTGCAATACACAGGGCCCGCGTCACGCCGCGGCGCTTCATTTTTTCGGAGCAGACTTTCAGAGCCTCAACCGCCCGCTCCATGGCATCGTTGGTCAGGGCGCCGACACCATTCACCTCGGTCTTCAGACCTGCGCCCAGCCGCACCGTTCGGGAAAAAGCATCAATGATCCGAAAGCCGTCGTTCTGCGGACGAGCCACCAACAAGCGACAATTGTTCGTTCCCAGATCGAGGGCTGCGAAAGTGTGAGCAAAGCGTCCGTGTTTCGGAGCTGATCGTCCGCCGGCCCGGGTACCGGGACCGCGGCGACGTCTGGCCGGCTGCGGGCTCTTTTTACCGCCACCTGTTTCAGAGTCCCCAACATCAGGCGCAGCGGTCCCGGGTTCGGGTTTGCTTGCAGTATTCTTCTGGTTTTTGCGGCGTCCACGGCGACGGCGGCGCGGTCTCTGACCACGCGGCTTATCCGAGTTGTTTGCCTTTTCCGGCGAGCCACCCTCGCTCGGGGTAGCTGATCCGCCGTCTTTTTCGTCCGGCACGTTGTTACGTCTCCGAACCGTCTCGGCACCTCACAGCGACAAGCCCGATTGCTAAAGCGGGCGCGCTCGCGAGCAACGTCGCGGTCCAGTTTAAATTTAAAGTTGGCGTGATCGTAACAGCATTCAGAACAGGAGGGAATGATGATTGTCATGCGACGCCGAAGATTACCTAACGCTCGAACTTGGTTGACAGCACGATAGAGGTCATCGTCCGTTCAATCCCGGAAATCCGCCCTATTCGGTCGATAACCTCATCCATTTCAGATGTTGTCTCGGCAGCAACCATGGCAATCAGATCATTGACGCCTGAAATTGAGTAAAGCGACGTCACTTCGGTCAACTTCTTGAGCTCGGCATCGACGCGCGGAGCCAGTTTCGGGGCGACGGTGATCAGCACATGCGCACGGATCTGCGCCCTGGCATACTCGTCTGATAACCGCACCGTATAGCCACCGATGATGCCGCGCTCTTCAAGCCGTGTGATACGGCTTTGGACCGTGGATCGCGAAACCCCCAGTTTCCGGGCGATTGACGAGGTTGGCTCCCGGGCGTCTGCCTGAAGGAGTGAGAGAAGTTTTCTATCGTTTTCATCCATGATGACCCATTTTCATCAAATTGTCTGTTATCTTCGTTAAATTGCTGTAATTTAGGCGCTATATTGGCACATTACCCCCTTCATATCGACAACTAAATTGGAGAAACTCTAATCAGATGACCTGTAGGATGGCTGATCCCGGGTCCGTATTTTTTTGATTTCGGTTTAGGGAGCACGTTCAAATGAAAGATCTTCTTCTTCTTGGCGCTGGCAACATCGGTGAAATGATCACCGAATTCTTGTCGACCAGCGGCGACTACACGGTAACCGTGGCTGACCTTTGCGAGGAAAACCTCGCGCGCATCCCCAAACACGACACGGTCACTACCATGACCCTGGATGTCAGCGACGAGGCGGCGCTTGCCGACGTCATGAAGGGCAAATACGCCGTTCTGACTGCCCTGCCCTATTCGATCACGCCGTTGATTGCCAAAGCTGCGGTCAAGGCGAAGGTCCACTATTTCGATCTGACCGAGGATGTCGCCTGCACACGGCTTGTGAAGGAACTGGCTGAGGGCGCAGAGACGGCTCTGGTTCCCCAGTGCGGTCTTGCCCCCGGCTTTATTTCGATCATCGCCAATGACATTGCCAAAGGGTTTGACAGTCTGAAGACGCTTCACCTTCGCGTCGGCGCACTGCCGCAATATCCCTCCAATGCGCTCTCCTACAATCTGACCTGGAGCACCGACGGCGTTATCAACGAGTATTGCGAGCCTTGCGAGGCCGTCGTTGACGGAAAGCTGACCGAAGTACCAGCCCTGTCTGGCCTGGAAACCTTCGGGCTGGACGGCATCAACTATGAGGCCTTCAACACGTCGGGCGGCCTCGGCACACTTTGCGAAACCTATGCCGGGAGGGTCGATAACCTCAACTATCGGACCATTCGTTACCCCGGCCATTGCGACGCCATGAAAATGCTGGTGCATGATCTTCGCCTCGGCGAGCGCCGTGATGTTTTCAAGGATGTTCTTGAACATGCCATCCCGGCGACCATGCAGGATGTGGTTCTTGTTTTCGTGACCGCGTCCGGCAAAAAGAATGGCCGCCTGATGCAGGAAAGCTACGCCAACAAGACCTATGCCCGCGAGATCAATGGTAAAATGTGGAGTGCAATCCAGATCACGACCGCTGCCGGCATCTGCGCGATGGTTGATCTTCTTGCTGATGGCAAACTGCCGCAAAAAGGATTTGTGCGCCAGGAAGACGTCAAGCTTTCTGATTTTCTGGCCAATCGCTTTGGCAAGAACTACGCTCAGATCAAAGTTGATTCCCAGGCTGCCTAGAACGGAAGCTCCATGTCTGACAAATTGAAAACTGCCAAAAGAACCGGTGGCGAGATCCTCGTCGAGGCGCTGAAGACCCATGGGACGACCCATGCCTTCTGCGTCCCCGGCGAGAGCTACCTTGCGGTTCTCGACGCGCTCTACGACGCGCGCTCGTCCATCGAGCTCATCACCTGTCGTCAGGAAGGCGGCGCGGCCAATATGGCAGAAGCGCACGGCAAGCTGACGGGACGACCTGGCATTTGTTTTGTCACTCGCGGCCCCGGCGCGACCAATGCCTCGATTGGCGTCCACACGGCGTTTCAGGATTCCACGCCGATGATCCTTTTCATCGGTCAGGTGGCGCGCGACCAGGCCGACCGCGAAGCCTTTCAGGAGATCGACTTTCGCCGCATGTTTGGCCAGATGGCAAAGTGGGTTGCCGAAATTCAGGACCCGGCACGGATCCCCGAATATATCTCCCGCGCCTTTCACACCGCGGTCAACGGCAGGCCGGGACCGGTCGTCCTGGCCCTGCCGGAAGACATGTTGCGCGAGATGGTGGAGATCACAGCTTCAAAGCCGCACCGCCCGGCTCTTTCCGGGCCGACCAACCCCGGTCTTGAGGAAATGGCTGAACGCCTGAACCAGGCGGAACGCCCGCTGGTCGTTCTCGGCGGCGGCGGTTGGTCCGGGGAGGCGACACAGAACATTGCCGCGTTTGTGCGCGGTAACGGACTGCCGGTTGGCGCGTCCTTCCGGTGCAAGGATCTGTTCGACAATCGCGACCCGCACTATTTCGGTGATGTCGGGATCGGCATCAATCCGAAGCTGGCGCAGCGCGTCAAGGACGCGGACCTGGTGCTTGCTATCGGCCCGCGCCTTGGCGAGATGACCACTGGCGGTTACACGCTCTTTGACGTGCCGGACACGCAACAGGGTCTGATCCATGTGCACGGCGGTGCAGAGGAGCTTGGACGGGTTTATAACGCCGATCTCAAGATCAACTCATCGATGGCCGGATTTGCCGAAGCGGTCAAGGACCTTGAACTCGCGCCGAAACATTCATGGGACGCATGGCGCGAAGAAGCGCGTGGCGACTTCGAAGCTTTCGTTACCCCTGTCGATGCACCGGGCGACGTCAACCTCTCACAGGTCTTTGCTTCCATGTCGAACCTGCTGCCGGATGACGCCATCGTCTGCAATGGAGCGGGCAATTATGCGGCCTGGCTGCACCGGTTCTATCAACACAAGGCCTTCCGCACCCAGCTTGCCCCCACAAGCGGGGCCATGGGATACGGCGTTCCGGCTGCGATTGGCGCCAAAGCCACCGACCCGTCCCGCACGGTCGTCGCGGTTTCAGGCGACGGTTGTTTTCTTATGACCGGCCAGGAGCTGGCGACCGCGGTTCACCACAAACTCGGCGTTCTCTTCATTGTCGTCAATAATGGCATTTACGGTACCATCCGCATGCATCAGGAGCGCGACTATCCCGGCCGGGTCATCGGTACAGATTTGACGAACCCCGACTTCGTTGCCTATGCCGAGGCTTTCGGTGCGAAGGCGGCGCGGGTTGAGACAACAGCCGACTTCGCCCCTGCCCTCAAGGAAGCCCTTACTCATATCGGCGCGGGCAAAGGTCCGATGCTGATCGAAATTATGGCCAACCCGGACGCCATCTCACCCGGCAAGACGCTCCAGTCCCTCCGCGCCTGAAACGACACAAGAACCAACACCAAAGACACAGGACATACTCATGACGTTTACTGATATTCTGAAATCCCTCGATCTTGACGAAGCCACTTTCCAGGGCGGCACGCTTGATGTGGCCTCGCCCATTGATGGCAAGGTCTTTGCCTCTGTGACGATGGATGATGCGGCTTCGCTCGACCGGAAGATTTCTGACGCAACGAACGCCTTCCAATCCTGGCGCACCCTGCCTGCGCCTCGTCGCGGCGAGCTTGTTCGTCTGCTCGGCGAGGAACTGCGCGCCAACAAGGAAGCCCTCGGCGCGCTCGTCACGATGGACTGCGGCAAGATCTATCAGGAAGGCCTCGGCGAGGTTCAGGAGATGATCGACATCTGCGACTATGCGGTCGGCCTGTCGCGCCAGCTCTTCGGCCTGATGATCGCCTCGGAGCGCCCGGGCCACCGCATGAGCGAGACCTGGCATCCCGCAGGTCCGGTCGGCATTATCTCCGCCTTCAATTTCCCGGTTGCGGTCTGGTCGTGGAATACGGCGCTGGCTCTGGTCTGCGGCGACCCTGTGATCTGGAAGCCATCGGAAAAGACGCCGGTGACGGCGCTGGCCTGTCAGGCGCTGCTTGAACGCGCCATCGCGCGGTTCGGCGATGATGCTCCCAAGGGCCTCTCCACTGTGGTGATCGGCGGCGCGGACCTTGGCGAACAACTGGTCAGCGACAAACGCCTGCCGGTTATTTCTGCGACCGGGTCAACCGCCATGGGCCGCAAGGTCGGTCCCCGCGTCGCCGAGCGCTTCGGCAAGTCCATTCTTGAACTGGGCGGCAACAACGCGATGATCGTTGCGCCCTCGGCCGACCTCGACATGGCGGTGCGTGCGATCGTCTTTTCGGCGGTCGGCACCGCGGGACAGCGCTGCACCAGCCTGCGCCGGGTTATCGTTCATGAAAGTCTGAAGGACGAACTTCTGCCGAAACTTCAGGCAGCCTATAAAACCATCCCCGTCGGCGATCCGCTCAACGAGGCCAATCTGGTCGGTCCGCTGATCGACAAGATGTCGTTCGACGCGATGCAGGCCAGCCTCGCGAAAGCCAAAGACGAGGGCGGTGAAATCTCCGGCGGCACACGGGCCGACGTGGGTAGTGATGCAGCCTTCTACGTCAAGCCGGCCCTTGCCGTCATGCCGGGCCAAAGCGCTGTCGTGAAGACAGAGACTTTCGCGCCAATCGCATATATCATGACCTACACGGATCTTGAAGACGCCATCGCGACACAAAACGATGTCCCGCAGGGCCTGTCGTCGTGCATCTTTACCCGCGACCTGCTGGAGGCCGAAACCTTCCTGTCGGCGGCAGGCAGCGACTGCGGCATCGCCAACGTCAACATCGGCCCCTCAGGCGCAGAAATCGGCGGCGCCTTTGGCGGCGAAAAGGAAACCGGCGGCGGCCGCGAAAGCGGCTCCGACGCCTGGCGCGGCTACATGCGGCGGCAGACGAATACGGTGAACTATTCGACAGAGTTGCCGCTGGCGCAGGGGATCAAGTTCGAGGTTTAGGTCCGCATCGCAACCCCATCCCATGTCATCCCGGCCGAAGCGCAGCGCAGAGCCGGGATCTCAGGGCACGATTTGGGGAGCAATCCTCACCTGAGCAATACTCACCATCACGCCTTGAGGTCCCGGCTCAAGAAAGGCCGGGACGACAATAGTTTTTGCAGCCATTAATGACCTGCCACTAGCCCAGGGCTTCGGCCCCTGCTTGCAGCGACAAGCGGTCCATGCCAGGCTTCGTCCCTCACAGAGGGATTGGAGGGACGAGCATGAAGTGGACTTTTGCTGATATTTGGGAAACGGTTGCCGACGCTGTGCCGGAAAATGAGGCTCTGGTCCACGGGGAGACGCGGCGCTCCTGGGCCGAGTATGAGAACCGGGCGGCGCGCCTTGCGCAGGTTTTCACCGATCACGGCCTGAAGCCCGACTCAAAGGTTGCTCTCTTTTCCTATAATAATCCGGAATATATGGAAGCCCAGTTCGGGGTTTTCAAGTTCCGCGGCGTGCCGATCAATGTCAACTATCGCTATTTTGAGACCGAGCTGATCTATCTGTTCGACAACTCAGACAGCGAAGCGCTGGTGTTTCAGGCGCAGTTCGCCGAGCGCATTGCGGCAATCCGGGACCAGCTTCCCAATATCAAACTCTTCCTTGAGATCGAAGATGGCTCCGGCGGGCACCTGGAGGGCGCTTTGAACTTCGAAGAGGCAATCAAGACCACCGATCCGATGCCGCGGATCGAGCGGTCCGAAGATGATATCTATATGCTTTACACCGGCGGAACGACCGGCATGCCCAAGGGTGTCATGTATCGCCATGGCGATTTCTCCGAAGGACTTATGCTAGGTTATGACGTACGCGGACTGCCCCGCCCGACCGACGCTCGCGAACTTTCTCTCACAGTCCAGGCGCTCCGCGATGCTGGCGCCAGCCCGCGCAGTATTCCCGGCTGCCCGCTCATGCACGGCACCGGCATGTGGCTTGGCGCGATGATCCCGCATCACATGGGCGGCGCGGTTGTCACCTTCACCAATACACATTTTGACGCCCACGCGCTTTGGCAACTGGCTTCCGATGAAAAGGTGTCCGACATTGCCATTGTCGGCGACGCCTTTGCCAAACCGATGCTCAAGGCGCTCGAGACGGCAAAGACCGCGGGCACGCCCTTTGACCTCACCTCCCTTGCGCTTTTGATTTCTTCGGGCGTGATGTTCACCACAGATGTCAAACGCGGCATTCTTGATCATGTGGACTGCACGATTTTCGACGCCATGGGATCGACCGAAGGCAGCATGGGCTCGTCGATCATGAACCGCGAGACACCGGCTTCGGAGACCGCCAAGTTCGTGATGAACGAGACGACAAAAGTCTTCACCGACGATGGGCGCGAGGTCCAGCCCGGCTCCGGCGAGATCGGCATGATCGCCAATGGCGGCTTCACCCCGATCGGTTATTTCAAGGACAAGGAAAAGAGCGCGGTGACGTTTCGCGAGGTGGGCGGCCACCGCTACTCCTTCCCCGGCGACTACGCGACCATCGCCGAAGACGGCACGCTCGTGCTGCTCGGGCGCGGCTCGGTGTGCATCAACACCGGCGGCGAAAAGGTTTTCCCCGAGGAAGTCGAGGAAGCCGTCAAGTCACACCCGGATGTCTACGACTGCCTCGTGGTCGGCGTCAGTGACGAGCGCTTCGGCGAGCGGGTCACGGCGGTCACTTCCTTCCTGAGTGGCAAGGAGGTTGGCGAGGCCGATTTAATCGCATGGCTGCATGGCAAACTCGCCGGATACAAGCTGCCCAAGAGCATTGTTTCCGTCCCCGAAGTCCAGCGCGCCGCCAACGGCAAGGCGGATTATAAATGGGCGAAGGAGATTGCCGTGGAGCGGGTTGGGTAGGTTGATCAAATGTTAGGGATGGAGCGAGCCGGGGCACGAGGTGCGCCTGTGCTCAAAATCCCGGTTCACTCCTCATCGAGATACACAATCTGAATCCCTGATGTTTCACAGACCTTATGAACCGGCTTGGACTCGGAGTGGAAAACCTTCAACAGGTTTCCCTCCCAGGCAATTCGAGCATATCCTCCATCGATTACAGCGACTTCGTCTCGCTCAAAATCAAATTCGCGTGGACTTGCCGTCAATAGCACCTGTCTAACAAACCCTTGTGTTGCACCACATTCGACGCTGACAACTGCTGCTTTAAGTCCATTATCGGGCGACTGAATCTCCTGGATAATTTCATATTCGCATGAGCCGGTGAGACTCATATCGCAGCTTGCCAATATCAATCCCAGAAGGGGTAGCGCCATCTCGAATCTACGAATCATTCTATCTCCGCACATTGTTTTCTGAGAAATATCGTGACGCAACGGCTGCACCGGCGTGCACTTGCTCGCTCCGAACCCATATCGGAGGTTGAATGAGATCATAGCGCGCTTATCTAGGCCAAATCAACACTGCCCTTCTCCCTCCGGAGACCTTTACGTAACTCGAATTCCAATCCAGATCCTCACCCTGAGGGATTGCGAAGCAATCGTCTCGAAGGGCGTACGGCCCGGATATCCGCCATGCCTCCTTCGAGGCTCACTACGTTCGCACCTCAGGATGAGGATTGAGTTTGTTCAACCCTCATCAAATCCACTTTACGCAAAGGTCTCCGGAGGGAGAGGCAAAGGCTACTGAAATCTCAGGTAAACCGTTGTCCCCTCGCCTTGTGCCGTGTCGAGATCAATTGTGCCCTTGTGGGCGAGCATGATCTGGCGGGAGAAGCTGAGGCCGATGCCGGCGCCGTTTTCCTTGGTGGTGAAAAACGGCACGAAGATCTTTTCGGTGACTTCGGCGGACATGCCGGGGCCGGTGTCGGCGATGGAGATCTCGACGTGGTTGCGGGTGTTGACCATGGCGCGGACGCTGATCTCCTTGCGGGTCGATCCATCGAGCGCGTCCCTTGCGTTGCGGATCAGATTGATGAGGGCCTGTTCGACGAGATCGGGGTCGGCGCGCATTTGTAGCTCGCGCGGCGTAACCTCCATGGCCAGGGTGACGCCGTGGTCCTCCAGGTCGGAGCGCATCAGACGATCAAGCCGCTCGAACACTTCTGCGATGGAAAATTGCGAAATTTCCGGCGGCGGCACGCGCATAACCTGGCGGTAGCTTTCGACGAAATTGAGCAGCCCCTGACTGCGCCTTGCGACCGCCTCGACGGCGCTGTGAATATCCTCGATCTCCGCGCCGACAGCGCTTTCAGCATCAACCGTGTCCTTGAGGTCAACGAGCATTTTGGTCGCGGTATCGGCCAGCGACGAGACCGGGGTCAGGGAATTCATCAGCTCATGGGTGAGGACGCGGCCAAGTTCGCGCCAGGCGTCAAACTCTGTGGCATCCAGCTCGCTTTGAATATCCTGTAGCGACAGGATCTTGAGCCGCTCGCCGCCAATGACAATTTCTGTGGCAGCAATTTTGAGCTGGCGACCAGCGGCGGCGGCGGCGTCTGTGCGCACGACGAGGTTCTCGCCCGGCTTGATATTGGTTATGGTTTCGGAGAGGTCGGCGCCGAAGCGCTCGAAGTCCGCCGGTGTTTTCGGGAAGGTCGGTGTGAACAGGCGCCGCGCAGCATTGTTGAGGGCCTCGACCCGGTCGTCGTCGTGGATCGTGACGAGGGCAACGGGGATGTGATCGACCAGCATGCGCAGGTAATGCGCCTGTTCCTCGCGCTCGGACCGCGCGGAGCGAAAACGATCAAAAACAATCGAGAAGGCCTCGCCCAGTTCCCTATAGGACGAGCCCAGTTCATTGTAGGAAAAGGTTTGCGAGAAATCCGAATTCTGAACCGCCCCCATGAACCGATTGAGTTCCCTGTGCGTCGTCTTGACGAAATGGAGCAGGCCAACAAGCTGCAAGGCCGTCAGGAGACTGACCAGAGCGGCGGCAACATAGAACTGCGTTGCAACGATCAGCCAGACACTGAGCAGCGTCGACAAGAACAGGGCGGCGACGCGGACCGTAACGCTGAGATCAAAATTCCTAAAGGCCATGTTTTTCTATCCGGCGGTAAAGTGAGGTTCGGGTTATGCCAAGCTCTTTGGCGGCATGGGAGATATTGCCTGCGTGTTTTTCCAGAACGGTTTCGACGATCTTGCGCTCGATCTCGTCCAGATTGAAACTTTCAAACGCCATGCCGCCAACGGCCTGTTCCGGCTTGCCCGGCGCAAAGGAAAAGTCTTCAATTTCAAGGGCTTCACCGACACTCATGATCGTGGCCCGCTCCACCGCATGGCGCAATTCGCGAATGTTTCCGGGCCATCCATAGGCCTGCAAGCGCGCAAGAGCGCCGGCGGAGACCCGTTTGCGGGCCACGTTATATTTCCGGGCATTGATGCCGATGAAGTGTTCCAGCAAAGCCGGGAGATCATCGAGACGGTCTTTCAGCGCGGGCACGTTTATCTCGACCGTGTTGATCCGGTAGAGCAAATCCTGCCGGAAGACTTCCTCATTCGTCAGTGAGCTGAGCGGGACGTTAGTGGCACAGACGAGCCGAACATCAAACGGCACCGCCTTGTTGCCGCCCACGGGCCTGACTTCACGCTGTTCGATGACCGTCAACAACTTTGTCTGAAGGTGAAGCGGCAGGTTGCCTATTTCATCGAGGAAAAGCGTGCCGCCATTGGCGGCCTGGATGCGGCCGATGCGATTGTCCTTGGCGTCGGTAAAGGCGCCCTTCTTGTGGCCGAACAGCTCACTCTCGAACAGGCTTTCCGAGATCGACCCGAGATCAATGGAGACGAAGGCCTCGCCGGACCGCGCGGACTGACGATGAATTTCCCGGGCGACGACTTCCTTGCCGGTGCCGTTTTCACCGAGGATGAGAACGTTGGCATCGGTCGGTGCGGCGCGGGTGATCATTTGAAAGACGCGCTGCATGGGCGCGGATGATCCGACAAGATCGGCAGACTTTTCTGTTGATGCAACCAGCTCGCGGTTTCGGCTCTTGACCGTCGCAGCCTCAATCTTTGAGCGGTGCAGTCCGACCGCCGAGGAGACCGTCGCGATCAGGCGCTCGTTCTGCCAGGGCTTGGCGACAAAATCACAGGCCCCCGTCTTGATGGCGCCAACCGCCGTCTCGACGTCCGAATATCCAGTGATCAGGATAACCGAGGCATCAGGGTCGAGCTGGAGGATATTGGCGAGCCATTCAAGACCCTCCTCGCCGCTGCGCTGGCCGAGGGCGAAATTCATGTCGAGCAGGATGGCGTCATAGCGATGCGATTCGAACAGTTTGGGGATCTGCTGCGGCATGGTGGTCGTGTCAATTGTCGCAAAATGCCGCCTGAGAAGCAGCTTGGCGGCAACGAGGATATCCGGGTCGTCGTCGACCACAAGAATGCGGGCATTTTCCATTTCTGGCACCTCAAGATCCGTTCGAACTCGTACACCCCCATGTTCACTAACGTACACTCATGATGCCCCCGAGAGTCAATAGAATTATTAACTCCTTGAATTCATTGAGTTTCAGAGTTGGCACAGGTGTTGCGATATATGGGACGACGACGCCACAAGTCGCCTTGGCATTTAAAGGAACAAGCCAATGGCTCTTAACCCAAAGCCGACCGAGGCGTGGTCATCGAGTAATCAAGACAGCCCCCAATTTGATACCCGGAGTAACACTTATGTTTTCGATTTATAAAATCAGCACTTTTGCAATTGTCGCCGCCATTTCGGCTTCCGCCCTCATTTCACTGGGCAGCGTGGCCAATGCCACAGAAACAACGACCGCCGCCGAGCCCATGGTGCTGGCCGCAGCACAGATATCAAGAACTGACGCCCGGCAGCTGGTTCGCGCGCATTTGAAGGAAGAAGGCAAACGCGGTCTGCGTGTCGGCAGCACGGTACGGGGTATGGGAACCTGGGTCGTGACCGTCACATCGAACCAGGGGACGCCTGTCTATAAAATCATCGTTGATGCAGTTTCCGGTGAATTGAGCCGCGCTTAGTTCTCAGGAAAATGGCCGGACCGGAGTTCCCCCAAGCGCCGGTCCGGCCACTACGAATAGCCAAACTCAGTCAGGTTTCCCACATCAGCCCCCCATACCTGTTTGTAACAGAGACCTGAATGAGCTCCCGCGGAGTGGAACCCTATGGCCCAACCTTGTCATTCCGAGCGTGCAGTTGCGGTGACACGGGCGGTCCATAACCACTCCGCGGATTTTTTCGTCTCCGCGCCCGGCCAAAACCCGCGCCCACCGGGTAGAAAGCCGGCGAGACAAACCCGAGTGGACCCCGACGGCAAGCGGAGGTATGGTTCCATGAGTTTTGCGCAATCGTACACCCAGTCGCATGTGGGGGAAACCTGCCCCGGGAGCCTTATGTTCAGCCTGAAAGATGTCAGCAAGATCTATCGCACCGGCGATATTGAAACCACAGCGCTTGACGAAGTCACCCTGGATATTTCCAGCGGTGAATTTATTTCTATTATGGGCCCTTCGGGCTGCGGCAAGTCGACGTTGCTCAATATTATTGGTCTGCTCGATAGCCCGACCAGTGGTGACTATTTCATACTCGGCGAGAATGTTGCCAGAGCGAATGAGGCCAGCCTGTCCCAAATTCGCAAGGACACTGTTGGTTTCATCTTTCAGAGTTTCAACTTGATCCAGGAGCTCAGCGTTGCGGAAAATGTCGAGCTGGCCCTTTTGTATCACAAACTTCCGGCTGCCGAGCGCCGGGCACGGGTCACAGGCGCGCTCGAACGCATGCAGATCGCACACCGTGCGGAGCATCGTCCGGCGCAACTTTCAGGAGGCCAACAGCAGCGCGTTGCCATTGCGCGCGCGCTGGTGAGCAATCCAAAACTCATTCTCGCAGACGAGCCCACCGGCAATCTGGATTCAGCGCACGGCGAGGACGTGATGCGCCTGCTGACCGAGCTCAACGACGAAGGTGCGACCATCATCATGGTCACCCACAGCCACGCCCATGCCGCCTATGCCAGCCGGATCGTCAATCTATTTGACGGGCAAGTGGTTGCCGAAAACTTTCTCGAAGCCAGAGCTGTGTAAGTTCCATGCTGAATAATTACCTGACCATAGCCATTCGCAATCTGATGAAGCACAAGCTTTATTCTGCGATCAATGTCTGTGGTCTGGCGCTTGGCATTGCCTCCTGCGTCCTGATGTTCCTGTTCGTTCAGGACGAATTGTCTTTCGACAAACGCTTCGAGAATATTGATAACCTGCACCGCCTGCAACTGACCTTCAAACGTCCGAACGGGCAATCAATTGACTCTGCTACATCGGTGATCCCGGCCCTTCACATTCTGGAAGATACGGTTGATAGCATTGCAGACACAACCTACCTCTACGCCTGGAAATCGCAGATCAATATTGACGAGCGATCCGGCTTCAGAACAATCAACTATGTGGCGCCGAATTTCTTTTCGATGTTTGAGTTCCCCTTTCGCCAGGGAAGCCCGGCAACAGCCCTTAGCGAGCCAAACACGGCCGTCATCAGCGCAAAGTTTGCCAAAGCCCTGTTCCGCGATGAAGACCCGATCGGCCGCGAATTTACGGTCACTCGAAAGATGCTTCCGGTTACGGTCACGGGCGTACTGGCGAGCGAAGTTCCGAACACCCATTTTGAGACCGAGGTCTTCGTTTCGCGGGCAACTGTTGGCGATGATGAGGCTTGCGGCGGCAAGGACAACTGGCGCTACCTGTTTTGCGCACACTCCTACATTCAAATGAAAGACGGAGCGGACATTGAAGACGTGGAGATCGCCCTGCCGGCGATTGTAGAACGGCACGCTCCCAATTATGAGCGCCTGGGGAAAGTCTGGCCCGGGACGGACTGGATTGAGCTTTCGACAATCCCGGTAAAGGACATACATCTTTACTCAAAGCGGCGCGAAGAAATGAAAGCCGGCGGGGATATGTCTCTGGTTTACGTGTTTTCCTTTTTGTCGAGCCTCATCCTGCTTATTGCCTGTATCAATTTCACCAACCTGGCCACGGCCCGTGCCACGGACCGGTCAAAGGAAATTTCCATCCGCAAGATTGTTGGTGCGGAACGCCGGCAGATCATCGTGCAAATTCTTGGCGAGAGTATTTTGCTGGCCAGCGTTGCCCTCGTGATCGCCATGTCTGTTGTCGAGGTACTGTTGCCGTGGTACAATTCGGTAATCGGAAAAGAATTGACGTTCAGCTATGGCAGCGATTTTGGTCTTGTGACCGCGTTGCTTGGCTTGTCAGTTGTGGTGGGTTTTGCAGGCGGCATTTACCCGGCGTTCTTCCTGTCCTCCTTCAGGCCGGTAACAATATCCAAGGGCGTTTTCGCCAATGTGGATCGGCACATTTTCCTGAGATCCACGCTTGTGGTCGTCCAGTTCGTGATTTCAATCGGATTGATGAGCGCGACTTTTATTGTCTATGCGCAAATGAACTACTCGAAGACACAGGCGCTGCAATTTGACCGCGAGTCTATTCTTGCACTGAAAGTGATGAAGGATAAAGGGCCCGAAGGCAAAATGGATCAGCTGGCTGAAATCCTGCGCGCTGTCGATGGCGTGGAGAACGTGAGCTTATCCGGCCTCTTGCCGCCCAGCCCGGTCGGTGCGGCCATTGTCACGCGGGCCGGATTTGACGACGACAAATTAAAAGTGGTCGGACTGGCAAGCGTTGATTCCCACTTCTTCGACATATACGGCGTGGATCTTGTTGCTGGCAGGAATTTCTCGAACAATCCGGTGGAGTTCAATGAGGACGTCTATCACGCGCCGACAGAAGGCGCCCCCGAAAGCTACAGTCACGCCATTATCAATGAAGCCAGTCTGCCTTACCTTGGTTTCATATCCCCCGAAGATGCTCTGGGAAAGACCTTCGAAATGGGTTCGGAAAAGCCCAACTTTGTTTCTCATCTGAAAGTAATCGGCGTTGTTCCCGATGCGAATTTTGCCAGCACACGTCAGGCAATTGGCCCGGTCATCTATCACATGGCGCCATCGCATTTCTATGCGATCTCTTTGAAGCTGGGCGGCGAGAATACGGAAGACACCATACACTGGATCAAGAAATCCTGGGCGCTGCTCTATCCCGACGCAACCATCGAGATGCAGTTCGTCGATGAAAGCTATGATGAACTATACGCCCGCGAAGTGACGCGGGGACGGCTCTTCGCCGCCTTCTCGCTGCTGGCAATGCTTCTTGCGTGCCTTGGTCTTTATGGTCTCGCGGCGGTGGCCGCAGAACGCCGGACCCAGGAGATCGGCTTGCGCAAGGTGATGGGCGCTTCGGTCGGCGATATTATCAAGCTTCTGGTCTGGCAATTCTCAAGACCGGTCCTGATCGCCAATCTTGTCGCCTGGCCGCTGGCCTTCTGGGCCATGCAGGCCTGGCTCAGCGGCTTTGTCTTCAGGATCGATTTGACGCCTCTGCCGTTCTTCGCCTCGACGGCGATAACGCTCTTCGTGGCCTTCGCGACTGTCACCTGGCACGCCCGCAAGGTCGCGATGGCCAAACCGGCAGAAACGCTTCGGTATGAATAGTGCGCGGGTTCAATCGGCTGCGCAACTTTCGTTCCCTGTCTCGCTCGTCAATACCCCCAAACCGGCGCAAGGTCTTGGCGAACCAAGGATTTTCAACCAGTTCAGCTTGACATTGGCGACCATTGTGTGGACTGTGCGCCATGTTTGGGATTGGCTCTTTATTCGTTTACAAGAGCCGAGGTGACAGGGTAAGGGCCGGCAGTTATTCAGGGGATCATTCTTCCAGCGGGAGATTTTCCATCCAGGGTGTCTGAAGCAGCCATATAGTGGGAACGGCTTTCGCCAATGCTATTTTTCATTCTTCGTCGATTTCTGATTGCCATTCCGGTGATGTTTCTCATCATTGCAATGGCGTTTTTTATGATGCGGATCGCGCCAGGCGGGCCCTTTACCAGCGAGCGCAAACTGCCTCCGGAAATTGAGGCCAATATGCTGGCGGCCTATGACCTCGATAAACCGCTGCACATCCAGTTCCTCAAATACGTCAACGGTGTGCTGCACGGAGATTTTGGTCCGTCGTACAAATACAAGGACTTCAGTGTTAACGAGTTGATCGCACGCGGTGCGCCGGTCAGTATGAAGATTGGCCTGCTGGCGATGTTTTTTGCCTTTGCCGTCGGTGTGACACTGGGAACCCTTGCAGCGCTTAACCAGAACTCGGCCATCGATTATACCGTTATGGGGCTTGCGATGACCGGCATTACAATTCCGAACTTTGTGGTTGCCCCTCTCCTCACACTGTTCTTCGGCGTCTATTGGCATCTCCTACCGGTGGCCGGATGGAATGACGGGGCCTGGAACCACATGATCCTGCCGGTCTTTGCACTGTCTCTGCCCTACATCGCCTATATTTCCCGCCTGACCCGCGGCGGGATGATCGAAGTTTTGCGCTCCAACTATGTGCGCACCGCCCGCGCCAAGGGCCTGTCAGAATTTGTCGTGGTTCGGCGCCACGCCATGCGCGCTGGCCTGATGCCTCTCGTCAGCTTTATTGCGCCTGCAACAGCCGGGATCGTAGGTGGCTCTGTTGTCATCGAACAGATTTTCAATCTGCCGGGGATCGGTCGATACTTCATCATCGGCGCTTTGCAGCGCGACTACACCCTCGTTATGGGGGTCGTTATCCTCTACGCAAGTCTCATTATCACTCTCAATATTATAGCCGATGTCGTTTACGCCGTGCTTGACCCTAAAATTAAACTTGGGAGGGCATGATGGTCACGTTGAACACACAATCTGTCATCGCAAAACGCATTCCGGAGATTACGACTGAGCAGATCAAGGGACGCAGTCTGTGGGTTGATGCACGCCAGCGTCTCTTCAGGAACAAAGCTGCAGTGACCAGCATGATCATCCTGGCGATCATCCTGTTTCTGGCCATTTTCGCGGACCTTCTCAGTCCCCACTCCTATGAGGAACTTGACTGGGACTACATGAAACATGCGCCCACAATGGAAAACTTCCACATATTCGGGACGGATACGGTAGGCCGAGATCTTCTTATCCGAACACTTTATGGCGCACGCATATCCCTCGCAGTAGGCGTGATCGCAACTTTCGTTGCCTTGACGATTGGTGTCTTTTATGGAGCAACCGCCGGATTCATCGGCGGCAAGGTCGATGAAGTGATGATGCGGATTGTTGATATCCTCTATGCCATGCCGTTTATCTTTTTTGTCATCATCCTGATGGTCATCTTTGGCAGGAATATTTATCTTCTTTTCGTTGCCCTGGGCGCCGTGCAATGGCTGACCATGGCGCGAATCGTGCGCGGGCAAACGCTCACCATCAAGGGCAAGGAATTTATCGAGGCGGCTGAGGCGGCGGGCGTCTCGCGGGGCAAGATGATTGTTCGGCACATTATCCCCAATGTTATTGGGCCCGTGCTGGTCTACATCACATTGACAATTCCGGCTGTTATCCTTGAAGAAAGCTTCCTCAGCTTCCTGGGTCTCGGGGTTCAGGAGCCAATGACGTCATGGGGGGCGCTTATCGCCGAGGGCAAGGATGAGATGGAGGGCGCTGTCTGGATGCTGCTCTTCCCGGCCGCTTTCATGGCCGTCACTCTGTTTTGTTTCAACTTCATTGGTGATGGTCTGCGCGATGCGCTGGATCCCAAGGATCGCTAGGATGCGGGAGAATAAAGTTCCATGAGCCCTGTCCTTTCGGTTAAAGACCTGACCGTTCGCTTCTCAACCCCGGAGGGGGAAGTGAAGGCCGTCAGCAATGTCTCCCTCGAAGTCAACAAGGGAGAATGTCTCGGCGTTGTCGGAGAAAGTGGCTCGGGCAAGAGCCAGCTGTTCATCTCCATTATGGGGTTGCTTGCCGATAACGGCATCGTCGAGGGCAGCGCAAAATTTGGCGATACCGAGATCCTCAACATCCCGACGAAGCAACTCAACAAAATTCGCGGCGAACGCATGGCAATGATCTTTCAGGATCCGATGACCTGCCTGACACCGCATATCAAGATATCCAGGCAATTGACCGAGGTTCTGGTCAAGCACAAGGGCATGTCCGAGACAGACGCCCGAACGCGCGTTTTGGACATCCTGGATCTGGTGCGCATCCCCGAAGCGGCCAAACGCATGGACCTTTACCCCCACGAGTTTTCCGGCGGTATGCGCCAGCGCGTGATGATTGCCATGGGGCTCTTGTGTGAGCCTGAACTTCTCATTGCCGATGAGCCTTCGACGGCTCTTGATGTGACGGTACAAGCGCAAATTCTTGATATTCTCAATGACCTTAAAAAGGACCTGGGGACCGCCATTGTTATGATCACCCATGATCTGGGTGTGGTCGCCGGTATCTGTGACCGGGTCGCGGTCATGTATGCAGGCGAATTTGCCGAAACCGGCACAGTCCAGGACATCTTCTATGATCCGCAGCATCCCTATACCAAGGGTCTCTTGAGATCGATGCCGCGCCTTGATCAGCTGACGGATGAAAATCTCTATACAATCCCCGGCCAACCGCCGAACCTGCAAAGACTGCCGGAGGGTTGCAAGTTTCAGGAGCGCTGTGTCTATGCGCTTGACGAATGCCTGGACGACGACCCTGCCCTGACCAGTATCGGGGAAGGACGCCAGAAGGCCTGCCACCGCAAGGGGTTTGACCGCGACGGAGAACTGATCGCATGAGTGAAACCATCCTTTCCATCAAGGACCTCAAGGTCTACTTCCCGATGACCGCCGATGGCGGCGGCCTGTTTCCCAAAAAAGTTGATCTCAAGGCGGTCGACGGCGTGTCCTTTGATCTCAAGGACGGAGAAACCCTCGGAATTGTCGGCGAATCCGGTTGCGGAAAGTCAACACTTGGCCGTGCCATATTGCAGCTCATCAAGCCGACAGCTGGCAACGTTGTCTGGCTCGGCGATGATCTTGCCGCGCTAAAAAAGCGCGAGATGCGGGAAAGACGCCAGGACCTGCAAATTATTTTTCAGGACCCGTTGGCAAGTCTCAATCCGCGCATGACCATTGGCGATATCATCGCCGAACCCCTGCGGTCTTTCTTTCCCGACATGTCGAAGCTGGAGCGCAAGGAAAAGGTCGAGACCATGATGGCCAATGTCGGCCTTCTCCCGCAAATGATCAACCGCTATCCGCACGAGTTTTCCGGTGGTCAGTGTCAGCGGATCGGGGTAGCGCGGGCTATGATCCTTGAGCCTAAACTCATTATCTGCGACGAGCCGGTCAGCGCGCTCGACGTCTCCATTCAGGCACAGATCGTCAATCTGCTGAAGGAACTTCAGGCAAAGTACAATCTGTCACTCATCTTTATCAGTCACGATCTGTCCGTCGTGCGCCACATTTCGCACCGGGTCCTTGTGCTCTATCTTGGCAATGTCATGGAGATCGCAGACCGCAATGACATTTACGATAACCCGCGCCATCCCTATACACAGGCGCTGATCAGTGCGGCACCGATCCCCGATCCTGATCTGGAAAAAAACAAAACCCGTATGCTGATCGAGGGTGACCTGCCCTCCCCCATGGCGCCGCCGTCCGGCTGTGTCTTCAGAACGCGGTGCCCGAAGGCGGCCGAGATTTGCGCCGGGGAAAAGCCACCTCTTGAAACTAACGGCAAAGGCACCCACAAGGTGGCGTGCTACTTCGCTGACTAGACCTTTTCACGATTCATGGAATCGCGAAGCAGGTCCAGATTTTTGTGTGGTCGCGCATTCGAACCCAAAAACCGCGTACACTTTTTGTGAATGCGCTCTGGAATGCCATCATTTTTTGGCAATGATGCGAAGGTTCGGCGAAAGCAATCAGGAACGCCCTGCGACACGCACTTCAGGCTTCCGGCCTGTCAGTTTGACCGAGACTACGCCGGGTAAGTTTTCCCTGATCCAGGTCTCTACATTTGCGACCTCGATGCGATTGCGATCAAGGGCACTGCTTTGCAAACTGCGAGACTGGAGCCAACGCTGAGCGTTCTTGAGGGCCCTCTTCGAAACGCCCCTGGTCTCGTTGCCCAATTTTCGGCAATCCACTCTTTTCAGGGAATGTTCGAGACGGATCAATTTCATATCCTGTGATCGCGTCAGATAGGGCTCGTCGCCTTCTTTCCAGATATGTCGTTCCGGCGCTACCCAGCTTGCATTTTCGCAATATCTCCTGGAAGAAAATCTGTCACCAACTTTAGGCACCTCGGCCTCGATAACTTTCGAATAGACATTGCCATGCCATTGGGCAAACCAAGTTTCGGTCTGCACTGTGCCGCCAGCCATATAGGTCACGTCAAAAACCAGCGTGTCAGATGACAGAGCGCCCTTGTAGTCTCCGGCGCTTGCCTGCTTGCCAACAAATCCGATGGCAAGTGCTGCAAAGAGAACAAGACTCAAACGGCTCACTCGTACCTTGTCCATTTATTCCCCCATTTCCATCTACCCACCTCACCTGTACGAACTGCGGTTTCCCACAGCTTGAAAAGGTTAACAATCTTAAATGTCAGAAATGTGGCTGTCAAAATTTCCCGATCAGGGCACGAGCACAGCACAAACGGTATTCCTGAACTGACAGGGAATACGTCGCAAAAAACGGCGGAAAATTGCTACTTTCGGAGCCTGACGTGCCGATTTCAAAAAATCAGCTCACGCGCTTAACCCGTACGGACCGGCCCTTGTTATCAATCTGAAGGAAGTGAGACCCAAACCCGCTCCGATCGATTGTGACACTGTCGCCCTCTCGAACCTTGAGGCGGCCGTCGATCTGCCGCCAGATCTGACCGTTTTCAAGGGTGATGGTGAAGTCGCCATAAGGATCCGCCACTGAAGTCACGACTGTCTGGGTCATGGAGACAGGATCGTCCTCGCTTTCTTTGGCGCTATTGGCCGGTGTTTTGCCAAAATCTGCTTCAGTGGCATCTTTCTTCCCTGCACCAAAACGCTTGCCGAACCTGGCGAACAGTCCCTCTTTGTTTTTGGGCTCTGACGCTGCAGCCGGGACGTCGGTCTCGGCCACGTCTGAATTCGGCGCGACACCCTTATTCGAACCGTCATCCACGCGAGTGGCACGCACGGACCGGCCTTTGCCAACGGTCATCAAATAGCTACCCAGAGCTGCACTGCTGATAACAACTTTATCCCCTGCCTTTGCTTTTATGCGCCCATCCTTCTGCCGCCAAATCTGGCCATTCACCAAAGTGATCGTCAATTTGCCTCGCGGGCCGCTGGATACATCTGCAACACTTGATGAGATGCCGGTAATATTGCCGTCCCCGTCACGCTCAACGCCATCTGCGGTCGCCGCACGCCTTGTGTCCGCTTTGCCTCCTGTAAAGGGAAGCCGCAGACCGAATACTTTTCTTTCTTTCGCGTACCAGCCCCTTTTCTCGCTGTTGCTTTGGGAGTCATGCGCCGAAGGTTCGATTTCAGCCACGCTGGATTTCAGGACGGAATCGGGTGTCATACCTGCGGCCCGCAGCTGATCGTGGGCCGCTTCAAGACAGGCCAGGCGCTCCAGTTCGACTGAAATACTTCGACATTCCTCCAGATCCTGAGCTGGATCAGCCATGGTCGCGGTCGCAGAAAGAACCGAGAATGTAATTGCAGAAACTAGTGTAACCAGTTGAAATTTCATATCTTTCATACTTCTTCTTTAGTTTGGCCGCCAAATGGAGTCAGGTCAGAATTTCGCATTTCGCAGATAAATGTTTCTCTTATGCCCCTGACATCACCTCTATCGAATACCGGTGCTTTATGGCATAAAGCTGCTCACTTTGAGAATGCAAATTGCACGCGCCCGGAGAGAACCTGATTACAAGTCAGAATTCTGCCCCAATAAGGCGCCAATATAGCCATTCGTCTTGATCCGGCCTGAACCTCCAGGAACGTTGTGGAGGTGGCCTATCGGGATACTTGAAAAAGATATTGAAACAGGCCGTTACAACAGGAGAGTGTTGGCATGTACATGTGTAAACTGGGGATGAAACCTGAAGGATCCGGGAAAAAGCGGACAAGAACCGCGTTTGTTGCTGCTGCGATAGGGCTGAGCGCGCTGGTTTCTGCAGGCCCCCTCGCCGGAGTGGCTTTGGCCCAGAATGACAAGCTTCTGACCATTGGCAACGGCGCCGAGCCGGATACGCTGGACCCGCACAAATCGACCGGAACGTGGGAGAGCACCATTGTCGGCGACATGATGATGGGCCTGATGACCGAGGACGTCTATGGCAAGGCGATTTACGGATCCGCAGTAAGCCATGAAATCTCACCGGACGGTCTTATCTACACCTTCAAGATCCGCGATGGCCTCGTCTGGTCCGACGGCGTGCCGGTTACCGCCCATGACTTCGTCTTTTCCATGCGCCGCATTTTGAACCCGGCGACAGCCTCGCAATATGCCTCGCTCCTCTACGTGATCAAAAATGCCGAACCGATCAATATGGGCGATATGGAGGGTCAGGGCCTTGGCGTCCGGGCAATTGACGATAGGACGCTGGAGATCACGCTGGAGAATCCGGCCCCCTTCTTTCTTGAATTGCTGACCCACCAGACGACGGCACCTGTCCCGATGCACAAGGTCAAGGAACTGGGAGCAGACTGGGTAAGAGCTGGCAATTACGTCAGCAACGGCGCGTATACGCTCAAGGAGTGGGTCCCACAAGGCCATGTAACGCTGGTCAAAAATGAGTTGTTTTACGATGCGGCAAATGTCGCAATCGAGGAAGTCGTGTTCATCCCGACAGTTGATGCCGCCGCGGCGCTCAACATGTTTCGGGCTGGAGAGCTTGACTATAACAGGGGTGCGCCCCTGCAACAAATCGACTGGATGAAGGAAAACATCCCTGACGAGTTCATTTCGCACCCCTATATGGGGCTCACCTATATTCAGCTCAACACGAAGAAAGCACCGTTCAACGATCCGCGTGTCGCTCTTGCGCTCTCGATGGCACTGGAACGCGAGGTCATGACGGACAAGATCCTGCGTGCTGGCCAGACGCCAGCCTACGCCTTTGTGCCGCCGGGGGTTGGTAATCATGAATTTGGCGCGCGTATGACTTTTGAAAAACTTTCGCTGCCAGAGCGTATCCAGATGGCGAAGGATCTTTTGGCTGAAGCAGGATTTGACCGCAACAATCCACTGACTTTCGAGTATAAATATCGCGAAGGCATTGATGGCAAGCGCCTTGCCATTGTTGCTCGTGCCATGTGGCAACGCATCGGCGTGAAGGCCAACCTCCTCAAGGTGGAAGTCAAGACTCACTATGCCGACCTCAGAGTAGGCGATTTTGAGGTCGCCGATGCCGGCTGGATCGCCGACTACAATGACTCGCAAAACTTCCTTTATCTCCTGCAGACGTCTACCGGCCAAATGAACTACGGCAAGTATTCAAATCCGGCGTTTGATGCCTTGATGGACGAGGCCAACCAGACTCTGGATCTCGATCACAGAGCCAATCTCATGCATCAGGCCGAAGCGATAATTCTGAACGAGCAACCTCTAATTCCCACGTTTTTTGCATCCTCACAGTCGCTGGTACACACTTACGTCAAAGGCTGGGAGCCAAATGTGTCACATCGGCACA
>CBFDBJ010000032.1:0-35139 GCA_965603015.1 uncultured Alphaproteobacteria bacterium | reverse complement strand
AAACATCTTCGCCCATCGACCCTCAAGATCGACCGTTCGTTCATCAGCAATATACTGGAGGATCACAATGATCTTCATATCGCCGAGAAGATGATCGAACTCGCCCAAAAGCTCAAGATGAAGGTCGTGGCCGAAGGCATTGAAACGGTCGCGCAAATGGACCGACTCCTGGCGTGTTCTTGCGATATCGGTCAGGGATATTTGTTCAGCCGGCCTCTCCCCGAAAAGGAGTTCCTGGCCTGGCTCGAACAGTATGAGGCCCTGCAAACACCACCTGTCCTGGAAGCCGGTTGACCGCTCGGGAAATTCACAGGCCCTTATCTCGCCCCCTAACCATCGCCCCGCGCAACAAGACCGCCGCCGTCGAGCGGAATAATGACACCGGTCATCCATGCAGCAGATTTGGCTGTCAGAAAGACCGCGAGACCGGCCATGTCATCGGGATTGCCAATGCGGCCGAGCGGCACACGGGCTTCCATTACCGCACGGGCTTTTTCATCCTCGGTAATGAAGGCCATCATTTTTGACGGGAACGGTCCGGGCGCAATGGCGTTGACCGTTATGCGGTCAGCGGCAAACTGGTTGGCCCAGTTCTTTGTCATCTGGTGAATGGCGGCCTTCGAGGCACCGTAGGAGAAAGCGACACCGCCGACACCAAAGCCCGCGACAGAGCCAATGTTGATAATCCGGCTCGGGTCAGCATCCGTCGCATTGGCTTTCAGCAGCGGATGAAGCTCTTTGGTCAAAAAGAACGGCCCTTTAACGTTGATGTCGAGGACGCGGTCCCAGCCCTTTGACGGGAACTCCTCAAATGGCGCACCCCATGTTGCGCCGGCGTTATTGACCAGGATGTCGATGCCTTTTTCATCGGCCCGTATGGCATCAGCCAGAACCTTCGCACCTGCTTCGGTGGACAGGTCAGCCGGGACGGCGATACATGTGGTTTTTTTGGAGATCTCGGCAGCGGCGGCCTTGAGGTCTTCTGCCTTGCGTGATGAAATATAGATCTTCTCAGCGCCGGCGTCGGCGAAGCCATTGGCGATCATAAAACCGATACCGCGCGAACCGCCGGTTACGACGGCGACTTTGCCTTTAAGGGAATAGAGATCAGACATGGGGCGTTTCCTCTGTTTTTGCTTTTAGAGGACGGTATTGAGTTTCAGGCGATGAGCCAAGAACTTTTCGACTACTCTCTTTCGATCTCGAAAATGGTCTAGCTGACTGCCTCAAGGAGCTTGCCGTTGGCCGCCCCCAGAATGTGCGTGATGGTTTTGCCATCTTCGGTCAAAGGCAGAAGGATATAACGGAAGGCAACACGCTTGCCATCGAAGCGGGTCAGCACTTCCTCTATGAGGACGGCATCCCGGTTCTTGTAGACCTCGCCCACATGATCTGTTGCCTTATCGAGCAAGGTCTCTGTCCAGTCGGACGCACCGGACAGGAAAGTACCCGAGAATTTGGCAAATCTGCTCCCCATATAGTCGAAAACCGGGAATGGGTGCTCGGACATACTATCGAGGATAAAACAATCCTGCCAATCGTCGCCAAAAACGTCCTCGGCAATGTCGGCTCGCCTGGGGAACTCGTCGCCGAGGCACCAGTCCTGCCAGCGGGCCAATATACGCTGGACGAGGCGTTGATCCTCGACTGTAGCGGGTCGAAGAGAGACCCGCTCCCGCCTTGCCTGACTTTCAATTATCTTGCTCATGCGAGCAAATTTATGGCTTCAATGTAAACGGGGACTTAAAGGTAAAATACGTCGAGCTTCATTAAAGAACAGACTGAGAGACCCGCAAGAACCGGGCGTTTGCGTGCCCGCCCAGGTTAATTTCCTGAAGTTTGCCATTGATCCAGGCCGAATTTTGCCCCATTGGAATGCAGGGGCTCTATTCTTATATGAGTAGTTAATTGCGCCATGGCTTCGGACACTCCGGGATCTGGCCCTGCGATTTAATGTGACTGGATTGAAAGGCGAGCTGAGTGACGATGCTGGATTTTGACATTCAGGGAACAGGAACCGCGTTGCTCGCCATTACCGGTGGTCTTGTTCTCCTGATCGGTGCGGGAGAGCTGCTGGTTCGCGGATCGGTGTCACTGGCCAAACAGTTCGGAATTCCGCGCATTATCATCGGCATGACCATTGTGGCTTTCGGCACGTCGGTGCCGGAGCTGTTTGTTGGCATTCAGTCGGTGAGGAGCGGAAGCCCGGGGCTTGCCATCGGGAATGTCGTCGGCTCCAATATTGCCAATGTTCTTCTCGTACTTGGGTTGCCTTCGATCATTTTTCCTACTGTCGTCAAGGAAACCGGCATCCGGCGCAACACGGTCATGATGATCCTTTTTTCCGGGCTCTTCATCTGGATGTCCGTTGACGGCGGGCTGACCTTCTCCGATGGCGTCACCCTTGTTTTTCTCCTGTCCGGCTTCCTGGCCTACCAGGCCCACCATGCGGTAAAATCTCCAGGCGACATCGAACTGATCGACGAGCTGGGTGAGCTGGAGGGTGTTTCGGGTGGGCGCGATAGTGGTCTCAAGATCTTTGTCTTTATCCTTGTCGGCCTCATCGGCCTTCCCCTTGGTGCCAATTCTCTGGTTTCCGGCAGTGTCTTTGTGGCGCATTCCCTTGGCGTCGACGAAGCTCTGATCGGGCTATCCCTGGTGGCTATCGGGACATCCCTGCCCGAGCTCGCGATCACAGCGGTCGCAGCCTTCCGCCGTCACGCCGGTGTTGCTATCGGCAATGTCATCGGCTCCAACATCATGAACATTCTGGCTGTGATGGGGATTTCCATCCTTTTCGCCGGAGATGTCGGTATTCCGGTAAAGGCGAACTTTGTTGATTTTCACCTTTGGATCATGTTGCTCTCATCGGCGCTGCTCATACCCTTCGCCTTTACCCATCGCCCTATTTCGCGGACAATGGGCCTCATTTTCCTGGTGTTCTACATCAGCTACATCGCCTATATTTTCAAAAATGGACTGATGGGCTGACGGGACTATTTCCTCTTGAGCGATAACAACAAAGGCGTGGCACTGGTAACCGGCGCTTCTGCGCGGATCGGCCGCGCTATTGCGCTGGGTCTGGGAGCAGCCGGATACACTGTCGCTGTCCACCATCGCGGAGCGGTGGGAGCTGCCGAGGAAACCGCAAAGGCCATCAAGGCCGGCGGCGGGCGGGCACAGTGCTATGCGGCTGACCTTGCTGACGAGCCCGGCGTCGATGCCATGATGCAGACCATCACCCGGGACCTTGGCCCGGTGACCTGTCTCATCAACAATGCCTCCCTGTTTGAATCTGACGATATCCAAACCATGACCCGCCAGAGCTGGGACGCCCATATTGAGCCGAACCTGCGGGCCCCCTTACGCCTGACGCAGCTGATGGTGGAAAACCTGGGAGACCGGCAAGGCAATGTGATCAACCTGATCGATCAGCGAGTCCTGAAACTCACACCTCAATTTCTCAGCTATACTCTTTCGAAGTCAGCGCTATGGACGCTGACGCAAACGCTGGCGCAGGCCCTTGCGCCAGGGATCCGCGTCAATGCCATCGCGCCCGGCCCGACGATCAAGAACCAACGCCAGAGCGACGAGCATTTTGAGGCCCAGATTGCTGCAACACCGCTGGGCCGGGGGCCCTCCCTTGACGAGTTCACGTCAACGATTGCCTGGATCCTGGCCACCCCTTCTCTCACGGGGCAAATGATCGCGCTTGACGGCGGTCAACATCTTATCTGGCAGACCCCTGATGTGATGAACATCGTTGAATAGAACTGCGACACTTGTCCTTCCAGATCATAATTTGCTGGCATTGTTGAAGCCCTCAAGCTATTGAGCGGCAATGTTCCGGCCAGACCTCGGGTTTGGATAATGCCGTGCTTCAGGAGGCTCACTGATGCCACAAAATGTCTATCCGCTTCATATCGCCAATGCCGCGCGTTCTGTGCGTCATGTCTTTATTCATGACCTGCTGATTCCCGCCCTTATCGGGATCTACACTCATGAGAAGCAAGGCAATCAGCCGGTTCGCATCAACATCGACCTCACCGTTCGTGAAGGCGACGTTGAAATCGATGACCGGTTCGAAAATGTGGTGTGTTACGAAGAGGTCGTCAAAAAGGTTGAGACCATCGTTTCTGCGGGCCATATCAATCTGGTTGAGACGCTGGCCGAGGATATCGCGGCAGCTTGCCTTGAAGATGCCCGTATCTTTGTGGCGCGCGTGCGTGTCGAGAAGCTGGCAGCGATCAAAAATGCCGCCTCTGTCGGCGTGGAAATCGAGCGTATTCGGGCCGATTAGAACCCTTTCGGATTGAATTTCGACACAATCCCGTCGCAATGCCGTTACCTGACTGCAACATATGTGACATTTTTGCGTGTCGCAGACGACCCGTGACCTTGTTTTGTTCACACCGGCAGCCGCCCCTGTTAACCATCTATTAACCACAGGCAATTCCTGCTATCGCAGCCGCTTGTCAGTCATCACTAACTTTTTCCACTTTAAAAACAACACATTACAAAATTGCCTATTTTTTAGGCAATAACGTGATTCCTATATAGAGCATACACTTCCGACCAACAGGCAACGCATGTCCACAGGGTTACCCACAGGTCTGGTGGAAAACGAATATCCGGATACTTTTCGCTATCGGCCTGGTTGCCCAATTCAATCAAATCTTGTGATTTTATTCTACAAAATAGACCTGAGGCGATGCTCTAAACAGCTGAATCGGAGTACGATCAGTTCCGAGATCGGAGCTAAAATACTCCGGGTCGCCAATACCACCCCATCTGACACTCCCTTGCAGGCTCGAATGACCGATCAGGAAACAGACCAGCAGGACGAAGAGGCTGCCGACGCGGCAATCGATGGGCCGACGATCATTCGCAATTTCGTCCGGACACTGCCCGGCAAGCCGGGCGTCTACCGGATGCTGGATGCCCGCAGCGAGGTCCTGTACGTCGGCAAGGCGCGCAACCTGAAGAAACGCGTACAGAGCTACACCAAAACCGGCGGTCATACCAACCGCATCGCCAGAATGATTTCGCTCACAGTCGACATGGAGTTCATCACCACAAAGAGCGAAGTGGAAGCTCTTCTTCTTGAAACTAATATGATCAAGAAGATGAAGCCGCGCTTTAACGTGTTGATGCGGGATGACAAGTCTTTTCCCTACATTGTGATGCGGCGCGATCACGATTATCCGCAGGTGCAAAAACACCGCGGCGCCCGATCGATCAAGGGGGACTATTTTGGACCTTTTGCATCAGCCGGATCTGTTACCCGTACACTGAATACCTTGCAGCGCGCCTTCTTGCTCAGAACCTGTTCCGACAGTGTCTTTGACGCGCGTTCCCGCCCCTGCCTCTTGCATCAGATCAAGAGATGCTCGGCGCCCTGTACCGGCGAGATCAGCAAGACTGACTATGAAGCGCTGGTTGCCGAGGCCAGCGCGTTTCTTAATGGCAAGGACTCTCACCTCAAGCAAGAGCTCTCTGCCCGCATGGAGGAAGCAGCGACCGCGCTTGATTTTGAACTTGCTGCGGTTTACCGCGACAGGATCTCTGCGCTAAGCCACATTCACCTGCAACAGGGTATTAACCCGGCAACAGTGAACGATGCAGATGTTATCGCAGCGTGGCAGGAAAGCGGGCAGACTTGCGTTCAGGTTTTCTTTTATCGCGGCGGCTCCAACTGGGGTAACCGGGCCTATTTCCCGCGGCATGAAAAATCCTATGAGACGGAAGATGTCCTCGCCGCTTTCGTCGCGCAGTTCTACGATAACAAGATGCCGGCCAAATCCATCATCCTGTCGCACAAGCTGACGGATGCAGATTTGATCGAGGAGGCCCTGACGCTCAAGGCGGATCACAAGATCACGGTCCTGACGCCGCAAAAGGGTGAAAAGCGCGCGCTGATTGACCATGCCCTTACCAATGCCGAAGAAGCGCTCGGACGCCGCATGGCTGAATCTGCCTCGCAGCGCCGCCTTCTGGAAGGCGTGGCCGAAGCCTTTGATCTCGACGCCCCGCCACAGCGGATCGAGGTCTATGACAATTCGCATATCCAGGGCACCAATGCCCTCGGCGGGATGGTTGTCGCCGGGCCTGAAGGCTTTCTAAAAAATCAATATCGCAAGTTCAATATCAAGGACAAAGAGACGGCCCCCGGCGATGATTACGGCATGATGCGCGAAGTTCTGACCCGCCGCTTCTCACGGCTTCTCAAGGAAATGGAGAAGACCTCTGAAATCGAAGATGTCCAGGCAGAAGATAAACCGTCAAACTGGCCCGATCTGGTGCTGATTGACGGTGGCCAGGGACAGCTCAGTGTTGTCGAGGATGTTTTCGTAGAGCTCGGTATCGACACTGTTGCCCTTGTATGCATCTCCAAAGGGCCGGACAGGGACGCCGGGCTTGAGAAATTCCATATGCCGGGCCGGGCACCCTTTATGATTGACCCTAAAAGTCCTGTCCTCTACTACCTGCAAAGGCTGCGTGATGAAGCCCACAGATTTGCGATCGGGAGCCATCGGGCAAAGAGAAAAAAGGCGATGAACGCCTCGCCTCTGGACAGCATCTCTGGCGTGGGCGGAAAACGAAAGAGAGCCCTGTTGAATCATTTCGGCTCAGCGCGCGCGGTCTCCAATGCGGCTCTTGGAGATCTTGTCGCTGTAGAGGGAATTTCAGATTCCATCGCCCGGCGCATCTACGACTACTTCCGTGAGGAACCATAAAATGGATATGAAGAACCTGCCCAACCTCCTGACCGCTTTCCGAATTGGAATAGTGCCCTTGCTCGTGCTGGTCATGTTTATTCCGGTCAATGCTGCACGGTGGTTCGCTGTGATCCTTTTTACCCTTGCCGGCATTACAGATTTCCTCGACGGATATCTGGCGCGCAAGCACGATGTCCAGTCTGACCTCGGCACGCTTCTTGATCCGATCGCGGACAAGTTTCTGGTGCTCGCATCGCTGCTTATGTTGATTGCGATCGGAACTCTTTCCGGCTTCAATGTGGTTGCGGCGATCATCATCCTGGGCCGGGAGATCCTTGTGTCGGGCCTGCGTGAATTCCTCGCCGGGCTGTCCGTCAAACTGCCTGTCACGCGGCTGGCCAAATGGAAGACGACCATCCAGATGGTTGCCATCGGCTTTCTTATTGCTGGCCCGGCAGGCGAATTGCTGATCCCTGGCGCTCCCCTCATCGGGATCATCGGACTTTGGGCGGCGGCGATCATTACCGTTATTACCGGCTATCAATATGTCGCCCTGGGCATTCTCAAAATGACCGGTCCTGGCACGCCAGCGGAAGCGGCAATGGTGTCAGAAGTCGCAGCGGCAGATACAGCGGACGAGAGCTGACATGAAGCTGCTTTATTTCGCATGGCTCAGGGAACGGATTGGACTTTCCACCGAGGAACTCTCGCTGCCTGACGGCGTCATAACAGTGCAAGACCTGATCACCCACCTGACAGCGCGCGGCGACGGCTATGCCAGCGCGTTTTGCGAACCGGCTGCTGTCAAGGTTGCGATCAATCAGGATTTCGCAAAGGTTACTGATCCAGTTGCGGACAGTGATGAAGTCGCGTTCTTTCCTCCTGTCACAGGAGGCTGATGCATGATCCGGGTTCAGCGCGAGGACTTTGACGTTGCTGCAGAGATGAAAGCCTTGACCGGAACCCGCACCGATATCGGCGCGCTGGTGACATTCACCGGGCTGGTTCGCGATGATGGCTCGGCGCCGGATCTCAAGGCGATGACCCTTGAGCACTACCCGGGCATGACCGAAAAGAAGTTATCGGAAATCGAGGCCGAGGCGAACCGGCGCTGGAACCTCACTGGAACACTCATCATCCACCGCCACGGACGCCTCGAGCCGGGCGAACAGATCGTGCTGGTCATCACCGCGTCCAGCCACCGCGGCGACGCCTTTGAGGCCGCCAGCTTCCTGATGGACTGGCTCAAAACCGAAGCCCCGTTCTGGAAACTGGAAGAAACCAGTGATGGCGAGACATGGGTTGACGCCAAGGCGGCGGATGATGATGCGAAGGACCGCTGGCGCTAGTGGCCCATGAAAATGGTTTGCCGTTAAGCCCACCTATTGTCGTCCCGGGCAAGCGTAGCGAGACCCGGGATCTCAGGGCACAATTTTGCAACTAACAATATTCAGAATTAATCCCTCGATCTTACCTGGAGATCCCGGCTCAAGGCCGGGATGACAACTAATCTGTCGTGCGCCACACTTCACATTGCAAGCGTTAGCGACTACGCTTCAACTCAAATAGAAAACATAGGAGAGGATAATAAGATGGCACCGATACCCAAAGGCGGAACAGTCGCTGTGACCGGAAGCGCCGGATTTATTGGCGGCTGGGTGGTTCGGCAGCTGCTCGACAAAGGCTACCGCGTCAGAGCCTGCGTGCGTGATGCTGATGATGCGAGCAAGACCACCTTTCTGAAGGACATGCCGGGGTATGCCTCGGGCCGGCTCACGCTTCATTCGGCGGACCTCGACCAGCCCGGCTGTTTTGACGATATTTTTGCCGGGTGTAACGGCGTCGCCCACCTTTCCCATGTGAGTGATTACAACGACCAGGACTATGTCAAACGCGTTTGCGACCACATCATCGACAGTGTCAACAAATCCGAGACCGTGACCCGCGTCATTGTCACATCAAGCATTGCTGCTGTCATATCCGAAATGGACATGCAGGAACTGGTCAGAAGGCCGGTGTGTTACGAGGACCGATATCCGGACGAGCACAATCCGAAGCGAACGGCGGAACGCGGCCAGGGTTACTCACTTGGCAAGGTTCTGGCGGAGCGCGCGTTCTCCGATGCGGCTGAAGAAAACGGTCGCTGGGATGCCATCACCTGTTGCCCCGCCGACAATGTCGGTCCGATCCAGTCGGCGCACCAGAAGGACTTCGGTCCCTGGCAACATAATATCGAGACCATGCTGCTCGGCGAATACTATCAGAACGGCGTTTACCGCCCGTGGATGACGGTCGATGTGCGTGACAATGCCGCCTCGCATATTGGTTTGCTTGAGAGCGTAGATGTGAAGAACGGCGAACGCTACATCGCCTGGTCCACGGATGCCCGCAACGTCGAGGACGTTTGCGCCAGCATTGACCGTCTGTTACCGGAACTGGGTTTTGACACGCCGGAGGTGATTGACCCCTTCCCGGAAAGGCTCCAGGCGCGCGAGGCCGAATTTCGCTCGATCTGGGCCGGGTGCGAGTTACGCAACGACAGAATTCGCGCCGTGACGAACGTTACCTTTCGGCCACTGGACACCTCCATACGCGACTGTGTGGAGTCGCTTCTGTCTGTGGCAAAAGTTCAGCCCAGGCTGAGGCCGGGGTTGAAGACCAGTTCCTGACACGTCGACTGCCGAAAGCGTAACTCATTGATTTTATTATCACCTTGACAGGCTCATAGTGATGTTATAATGTTTGTTATAACATTCGTAACGGGAGACCAGCATGTTTAAACTCAAGCTTTCAGCGGTCGGTTCATCGACGGGCACGATCCTGCCGAAAGACATGTTGAACCGTATGAACGTAGAAAAAGGCGACAGGCTCTTTGCTGTTGAGACACCTGACGGTTTTCTTTTGACCCCCTACGACCCGGAAATTGAAAAGCAGATGGAAATCGGTCGCTCGTTCATGAAAGACTACAGGGATGCCTTTAAGGAACTGGCCAAGTGATTGCCGAACCGGTCTGGATCAATGCCAGAGCGCTGGAACTTCTACACGATGAGAGCCTGGCCCTCTTTGGCGGTTCCAGTGGGATGCGAGATGAAAGCCTCTATCATTCCGCCATGGCAAGACCGCAAAATCTGTTTTCATACGAAGAGAACTGCAGCATTGCCCAAATGGCCGCCGCCTATTGCTTTGGTCTTGCCAAAAACCATCCGTTCGTTGATGGCAACAAGCGCATCGCCTTCCTCTCCATCGGCCTTTTTCTCGGTCTCAATGGTTTTCGTCTGCGAGTCGATCAAATTGAAGCCATTCAAATGACTCTCGGCGTTTCCGCCAGTCAGGTGACGGAGGAACAACTTGCCGACTGGGTTGAGAAAAACATGAACGCGTTATCCGTCGAGAAATAACCCTTCAACCTTCCGGCTCAAAAGCGTTCTCCGGCTCCCTAAATCTTCCTGGTCCACCATCACGAAATTTCCCCCGCCTATGCTCCATGCGCCCTTCCCTCAGGGTTCCGACGATCCTCTTGCGCTCTTCGTCGGGGAGCGAGGCGAGCATGCGGACGAGGGTTTCGTTGCTGGCGGCGTGGGCTTTGGTCTCGGCGGCAACAAGAGCCTCAAAGGCCTGCAACGTGGTCGCTGAATCAAACGCGTCCGTGCTCATGGCCTCAATCGCGGCGCGGCGGCGCGCACCGACATCCTGAAGCATTGGATGAAGTTTCTTCATATCCTTGCGCACCAGTTTGACCATGGCGTGTCTGTGTGCAGGTGCTGCCTCATGCAGGATCTGCCTCGGGTTGGCAAAACTGTGTATCGGCGGCGCGCGGCGCGCGCCTTCAGGCCTATTGTGGAGAACGCCCCCGATTATCGTGCCACCGACAACGGTGCCGACAAAGAATACATTGAGCGCCAGCGAACCAATCAGAAGCTTCCGCCCGGTCTTCTTTTCCATGTCGCTCATCATGTTTCTCCTGTGATATCTGATAGATCCGGCAAGTCATTGTCGGTCCACAATTCATAATCCTCACCAAAGGCGGCCAGGAGATCCTCGTCGTCGAGCGACTCCGAAGTCAACGATGCGCCAAGCCATATACCCAAAGCAAGAGCCGGCACCATCAAGCCGCCCAGGGCAAGGGGTTTGAGGCTAACGGATTCAAAAACCATGTCCGCAAATCGTCCGAACCACCCGGGCGAGGCAGAAGGCGCGACGCGGCTCGTGTGACTGGTTCCTTGCACAACGGCAATCGAGGCATCCTCAAGGAGCCTGGCCTTCAACATGTTCGATGGCTGAGGCTGCGCGGCGCCTCCGAGCAAGGCATCAAGCTGCGCCGCGCCGCGCAATTGATCCAGCCCTTCACCGGAGCGCTCAAGCAGCTCAAGCGCGCCCGTGCGTTCAGCCTCGGGCCAACGCTCGGGATCGGCCCCATAGGCCGCAATGATTGCCTCAACGCGCTGTTTTGAAATTCGTTCTTCAGCCATAACTGACCTCACTTCCCCCCGCTCAATTCGTGTTGCTCGTCTTGCAGCAACTCTTTCAATTTCCTTCGCCCGCGTGTGAGAAGACTTTCGACGGCCTCCACAGTGGTTTCAAGAATATCAGCGGTTTCGATATTGGTGAAACCTTCGATGTGGCAAAGCGTTATCGCCGCCCTCTGCCTTTCCGGCAGGGACAGGATCGCCGCAGTAACCCGCGTGCTCAGCACCTTTTCCGCCAGAACCTCATCGGCGCCAGGGGCCGGGTCCGGCCGGTCCTGATGGGTATCCGGTAAATCCCCCAGCCTGACCTCGCGCCGCTTGCGCAAATGATCATAACAAAGATTGATCGTGACCCTGTGCAGCCAGGTCGAGAACAGCGCCCTGCCCGGCTGCCATTTTCCGGCATTTTCCCAGACCTTGAAAAACACCTCTTGAGTCAGATCCTCTGCCAGCGATTGATCGCCCAGCATACGAAACCCGATGGCAAAGATACGGTCCGAATGGCGCGCTATCAGCTCTGCGGCGGCCGTCATGTCGCCTGATGCCACAACCGCAACCAGGGCAGCATCGCGGTCCACGGGCCGTGAACGGACCACAGAACTTTCACTTTCACCAGGTTCGACATCAAGGCTGCGCAAGCCCGATACTCCCTACTCAAGGTTTGGTCGTTCAGAGTTTGGCAGCGGGCTTTCGGTCCCGCTGCCTTCACCCTATCCTATCAGTGATCTTCCTTGTCATGCATGCGGTGTTTGCGCATTTTCTTGTGCGCCTTCTTGCGTTCTTCTGCCGAGATCTCGCCATCGCCATTCTTGTCCAGGCGTTCAAAGTGATCGGCGAAACGCCCGCCAAGCTCATCGCCGGTCAGGACCCCGTCGTTATTCTTGTCCGACCGCTCGAACCGGTGCTTGAGCTTCATCTGGCGGCGCTTTTCGGTCATCACCTGAAACTCTTCAAAACTAACGGATCCATTGCCGTTGGCGTCGGCCTCCGTAAAATGCCTGTCCCGGGCAGCATCGGCTTCGGCCTTTGAGATCTTGCCATTTTTGTCAGTATCAACTTCTTCGAGATGAGCCTTGTGCCGGTCCATCATACCGCTTTTTTCGGCGATTGCCGGGGCAGCAAAAGCGAAAAGAGCTGCACCAGCTACAAGGCTCGCAGCACCCAAAAGTGCCGCTTTTCGGCTCGAGTTGGTCGATTTACCTGAAGATTTTGTCATAGAGTTACTCCCTGATTGTCACGGTGTTGTTCATGACCATTATACGCGCCAGCGAGAAGTATTCCGGCGCGCTCAATCAAGGCAATATTGTGTTACCCGCTTATTTCAACGACCACGCAGGGCTCTTTGCGAGCGGTCTGCAGGAGTTCCCGGGTTTCCTCAATTGTGACGTCGAGGACATCGCCGGGGCGAACGTGGTCTGTTACCACGAAACCGAGGCCTCTGGCGCTGGCCCGGTGAGGGGCAGATGTGGTCGAGGTTGCGACGCCAACGATGATATCCTTGCGGCCTTGCTTCTTGTGCAGGCGGGTTCCTGCTTGCGGCGCGGCGCCATGGAAGCTGAACGTAGCAAGGCGCAATACTGATCCCTGCGCGCGCTCTTCGAGGAGCGCTGCACGCCCGTTAAAGACACCCTTGCCTTCATCTATCAGGTGATCAAAGCCCAGCTCGATGGCGGTGCGAGAGCGGTCTGACCTGAGCGCTTCGGGATCGGGAATAAAGTCGCGACCCGGTGCAGGCTCGCCGCTTTCAATTCGCAGGGTCTCTCGCGCTATTTGTCCAACGGCCTCAAGGCCGCAGTCTTTGCCGCCATCCATCAGGCGGTTCCAAACAATGGCTGCCTCGCTCCCCGCACACCAGATCGACAGGCCTGGCACCTGGCCGATGCCGCGATGAACCAGCATAATATCAATGCCATCCCATGAGATCCGCCGGGCACCACGCAGGACAATATCGGTGCAATCCCCCAGGTCAGCGGCGGTCAAAACCCGGGAAACTTCGGGACCGGCCAGCATGATCCCCGCGTGAACGTCCGAGTAATCCACCAGTGTTACGTCAAATCCGACGGCGGCCTGGTAAAGCCAGTTCATGTGGCGACCATCGCAGGTCAGCCACCACGACCCGGCGCCAAGCCGGACGACGCTCACGAGATTGATAACCTTGCCATTTGACTGGCACATGGGCGTCAGGATGACATCGCCTGCTTTCAGGTCCGCGATGTTGGCCACGAGCAGGTGGTCGAGAAATCGGACCGCGTCATCTCCCGAGACAGCATATTTTCCCATCGGAGACAGATCGGCCATGGCGGCATGCCGCGTCAATGCGCTCATCTCTCGTTCCAGAGACGTGCACAGGTTTGGTACCGTGTAGCCCGCCCAGGATGTCCAGTCATTGGTCTGACAGGCGATCGAGGTCTTCATATGAAGCGGTGTTGGCAAAACCCGCAAGGGATCGGCGGGGCGGGTCGATACCGGGAGTTCCTCCAGAGCTTTGGCTGGCGCCCTGTCTGTCATTGCGCAGCCTCCTCGTAATTCACATCGGCTTCTGCAGCCTCTACCGCATCGTCGCCATGATGCGCTTTGTGCGCCGATCTGACGGTGTGAAGCGGCTCAACGTGGTCCTTGAGCATACGTTCCGCCGCATTCTTTCCTGCAAGGCCCAGGATGCCGCCGCCAGGATGACACCCCGCACTGCACAGGTAGAGCCCTTTCACGGGGCCCAGATACTGGGAGATACCAGGTGCCGGGCGCATCATGGCCTGATGGGCAAGATCCGGCTCGCCGTGGTGCCAATGACCACCGCGCAGATTGAATTGTTGTTCCAGATCTACAGGCGCAAGAAGTTCCCCGCCGATGATATGGTCTCCCAGACCTGACATGTAGTTGCCAAGCACATCCACACAGGATTGAATAAAGTCCTCGCGATGATTGTCCCAGCCTTCCTTCAGGTGGAAGGGTGTATACTGAACAATAATCGACATGACGTGTTCATTGTGATCGCTGAGAGAAGCGTCGCTCAGGGTCGGAAAAACCACTTCCATGATCGGGTCCGGGGAACAACTTCCGTATTTCGAAGGATGAAACGCCTGCTCGATATAGTCGAGACTCGGCGCGACGATGTAACGGGCGCTGGGCACTTGACCAGGATCGAATCCTCTTATCTTTGGCATCCGGTCCAAAACCAGGTTGAGTTTGGCCGTAACACCTTCCCGGGTGATCCCGTCTACGGCAGTGGCAAGACGGGTTTCCATATGCTCGCGGCCAAGCAGCTCCATCAGTGTTGTCTTCGGGTCCGTTCCGGACACGACCTGCGGGGCAAAAACACGCTCGCCCGAGGCAAGCTCGACCCCCACTGTCCGCCCGTTTTCCACCAGAATTTGAGCAACCCGCGCATTGCACCTGACCTGTCCGCGGCGGGCAACAACCGATCGGGTCAAAGCATCAATGACCGCGCCCATCCCGCCTTCGGGCAGGGCAATTCCAGGTTTCGTTCCGGCAACTTCTCCGGTCCACTGCTGCAGCAATCCCAACGCCGTTCCCGGCGAGAACGGCCCCGCTGCCCGGCCGAGCACGCCGTCAAAGGCCAGCGCACCCTTGAGAAGCTGCGTATCGAAGCTTCTGTCAAGAAGATCGCCGACACTGGAGACAAAGAGCCGGAGGAACTCCCCTTTATCTTCGGCGGTGAGACCCTCGAACCTCGCCCCCATCTGTTGCAGCGCCTTTGCGTCAGCCGAAAGGTCTTCGAAGGCACCTGTCTCAAACAATCCGCGCAACCGGCCCGGTGTTTGTCCGTTCCAGTGATTGATGATTTCCGCAAACTGAAGGATGCGTTTGTGAAATTCAGGATAGCGCTCCGCGTCGCTGGCCGAGTGAGGCTTGATGGATTCGGCCACCTGCCAGGGATTGTGCGAAAAGATGATGTGTGCGCCATCGTAATCGAGGGCGACGGTCGGCATCGTGCGGGCGGCATATTTCAGGCCGTAGCGATGCAGCCCGAGGTTCTTGATCACTTCAGGGTCAAGACCGCGCAGCAAATGAGCGCAGCGTGAACCACGCGTATCACCGCCAATAACGCCGGTCTGACAGGCGCCGCCAGCCTGCTCGCTGGCCTCCACCACCAGCACCCGCCGGCCTGCCTTTGCCAGATAGCTGGCGCACACAAGTCCATTGTGGCCGGCCCCGATGACAATGACATCGAAGCTGGCATGGCCGGTTTCCGATCCATGGGGCGAGCCGGTGTCCAGTCCAACCCTTGCCAATATGTTTTTCAAAAAGCTCATGAGGCCAGCCTTATGCGGTTGACCAGGGCGCGGGCCCATTGCGTGGGGAGGATTTGCGTTTTGGGGCCACGGCGAGGCTCAGCGAGGATGCGCTGCGCCACGGAGAGCCCCGTCAGACCATCTGCGAAGGGCGCCTCGGCGGTTGCCGGGCCGGCAAAATATATTCCCTTGAGCGGCATGGTTCCGGTCGCTATTTCCGGGTTGGGCCGGTTGAAGAGGGTTTGATCGAGCGCGGTATTGGCACCGAAGAGATGACCACCAACGAGACCGAAGCGCTCTTCATAGTCGACAGGCAAAACAAGCTTTGCATCGATGAGGCGTTTCTCAAAACCCGGGGAAACCCCGACAATACGATTAACCACGGTGCTGATGAGCCTGATCTTGTGTTCGTCGCTCCACTCCCCGATCGCGAGGTCTCCAGGAATATAGTAGACATAGGCTGTTGCGTAATTGCGCGCTTCGGGGCCACCCTCAGCGCCATCCTTTGTGCCGTGAAACCGGAACTCGACCGGCGGATTTTCAGGGATGGCATGCAAGGTCCAGGCATCATGGGCTTGTTCAACTTGTGTCAAATCATCCATCACAAAGAGCGATGCGCCGCTGCGCAGAAAACCTTCCGGCAGGCCCGCGATCTCCGGCAAGCCATCGAGAACAAAATTGACCTGTGCGACGAGCGCCCTGTTGCGCGACGCCGCGACACTGAGAACAAAGTCATGTGGCAGGGCCTTCCAGGCAAACATCGACAGAAAGAGAACCTTGAAATCCACATCACCAATGAGCGAGGATGTTTCAATGAACTGACCACCCTCAAGCGCAACGCCCTTGACCTCGCCTTTTTCATGAACAATTTCGGAAATCTCTGTGTCATCGGCAAAGGTAACGCCCAGATCCGTCGCGGCCTTTTCCAGCGCCGCCAATAACGCGGCGCCGCCACCCTCGACGGGGCCGTAAGCCTGCCGTTGAGCATCCTCACCAAACGAGAGAGGGTCCATCAGGAGGCCGGTCGCGCTCGTCGGAGCCATTGGCCCGAGCCCCATACCGCCGAAGTAGCCACCGAGCGTGGTGGCGAAAAGGAGTGTTTTCAGAGCCTCGGACTGGAAACGCTGACCAAGAACCTCTTTCATGGACGAGGCCGCCAGGTGTGCCGCTTCCCACATACCATCCTGTCCGGCACTTGCAAGAAGCGACAGCAGGTCCCGGCGCTCCGGCATCGCCCCGCCATTCAGATCGATAAACTGATTCAGATATCTTTTCTGGCGTGTGATGAAACTGATGTAGTCAGTATAGGCATCTGCATCGTGTGACGATATTTCCCTTAACCGACGGGCCATATCACCCTGGTCGACATCTCGCACAAGGGCGCCATGAGACGGCGAAACCAGCGCCGAGCTTTGCATTGCACCGGGACGCAATCCGTAATCCTCAAGCGCAAGATCCTGAACAAGGCGAAGCGGAAAATTTTCAAGACGACTTGCAGGTGTTGGAAAATCAAAGCCGTCTGCGCCGCGCCATCCTGCGGCGTAGTCAGCACCGGCACTGCCCGGCGCCCGCAGCACGATCACCGACCGTCCGGCTTTCGCCAGACAGGCTGCCGATACCAGGCCATTGATACCTGCACCGATGATTATGACATCATAGCGATCCATTCGCCCTCAGTCTCTTTTTGATCGTCCAAACCAACGCGCGCCAAAGGTCGCTGGCGCCCTTGCCATAATATAGCACGCACCAGACCCGAGCCTGGTTCTCCGCCTTCATTTTCGGTTAATATGGTTAATCCCGCGTGTATCAAAACACAGCAAAACACTACCAAGTTACCATAATACTTGATGTTTTCGCGCTGCTTACTCCGGAATGAGAACCACTCTCACAATTGGGCTTTATCGTCACCCTTCGTCTCGACAACCACAAACCGCTGATAGAGATAACCGATCCCGAGTAGACTGACGGCCAGACCGAAGAAGGAGAACACCCGCAACAGGCCCTGGAGGTTCGCCATATCGAAGAGAAATATCTTTCCGGTCACAAGCGCGATCACCATCATTGCTGCCATACGGACAAAATGATTGCGCTGCCAGATGCCAAAGCCCATGAGGATGGCAGCATAGACAAGCCAGACCAGAGAGTACGTATAGAGCTCGCCGTCACTGGTCGTCCCTGCTGTCAGAACGCTGCCGTGCCAGGCGCGGGTCACTTCCAGAGAGATATAAACCAGCCCGAGAATAAAGGCATAGACCGAGATTAATCCTGTGCCCAGCGCAGCATTCTTGATGCCAAAGACGGCAGTCAACCTTTCGCGGTGCCACGGCAGGTGAAACGCCGACAGGACAAGGGCAGGAAGCGCATAGGCCAGGAAGAGGATGTTGACAACAGGCCATCGTCCCACAGCTTCACCGGACCCATAGGGATTGAGGATAAACAGATGAACAAGCCCAATATGGGCGAGTGTCAAATAGATGAGGACCCGGGTCCCTGTATTGACAACACTGCCCTGGGCTGGCCCGGCCTTTCGGAATAGTCCATAGGCAAAGCTTGCCCAAATTATGGTGTTCAGGCTGGCCTCCGAAAGCAGATAGGCGCCTGATCTCAGATCGCCGTCATGAATGAAGAGGCGTGCCTGGGCCGTCACACAAACCACGCTGAACACCAGTGCGCCCGCCTCCAGCAGCGTAACGGCCCTGTCGCTCTTGTCACGCCGGAGAAGTCTGGCCGCCCAGTAGAATGCCGCAGCCGGGACGCCGTAGCCATAGAGCATCCAGTTGAAGATCAAGGGCCGCACGATCTCATAGTCGGCGACAAAGGGATTTGCCAGCAGGCGAAGTAGAACAATCGCTCCAACCAGAAATACCAGTTTTCGCAGAACAGGCAGAGGAATTCGCGTGTAGATCCACGCCACACCCGCGCACATCAGCGCCAGTGATATGGTCAACCACACGCGTTCAAAGACAAGAGCTGCACCCAGCGAAAGGGCTGCCAGCACACCAACGGCGTAAGCGGCCAGCGCCGCGCTATGCACGTCATCGCCAATCCGGGACCGCACCATCGTCGCGGCAAACAGAAATACCAGCGACAGGCCGCCGGCAATCATCGCCCACGAGATCGAGTGATCCAGGCCGTTAATACGCAGGTAGACCGTACCCAGCACAATCAGCGCAACCGCGACCCCGACGCCTGACCATAGTCCCGAGCGTGTTTTGAGTTTGATGGCGCGCAAAATGCCCGATCCTGTAAAGAGGGCTGCAATCGCTGCAGCGGCCATCGCCATGCTCTGTGTCCCGACCGGCAAACGCGGGCCGCCCAGGGCGTATTCATTCATCAAGGCTGCCTGACCGACATCTATCAAAATGACATCCCAGGTGAAAAGTGTGATCAATCCTGTCCCGCAGCCGATGTAGAGGTGGAACAGCTTCCTGTCATCTCTCCATGCGATGACAACAGCGCTGGTGATCAGCGCTCCGAGCAACAGTGATGACAATAAGGAGTGATCGCTGATGAAGAAGATGCCAAAGACAACCAGGGCACTAAGCGTGCCGGCAATCGTACTCAGGACATTGGCGGGATCGCTGAAAGGTGCGCCGCCTGACGTCTCGTCGCCCGAAAATTCCAACTGAGGGACGAAAGCAAAGAGGTAGAACAGGCCAAACCAGAAAACGACAAGAATGTCTTTGTCCACCGCCGTGCCCGCCTCGGCAATATAAAAGAGCGACCAGGCGCAACTTGCCAATAGCCCGCCAATAGATGCCCAGGTCCACAACCGGAAACGCCCGATCAGAACTGCGGCGCAGGTCACAACAAAGAGATAGCCAAACAGTGTCGTGGCAGATGTATCATTGGACTGGACCAGAAGCGGGACGACATAGGCACCGGATATCCCCAGCCCGGCAATGACGACCCCGTGTGAAAAGGAAAGCACAATTGCAGCGACAGAAATAATGACCAGCAATACAAAGGTCACAAGAGGCGTGAGCAAGCCGTAGAGCGCATAGGCCCCATAGACCGAGGCAAACAGGGCAATGATGCCCGCCCCGGTCAGCGTTGCCGGCAGGGCGTCAAACCTGAGGATCGCTTCGCCTCTTCCCAGAGATTTACGGCGCGCAGCATCGCCGGCAACCAGCAGACCAAGCCCCGCCAGACCACCAATGATCACTCTGGCGACCGGTCCGAGCCAGCCCTCCTCGACGGAGTATTTGATAAGAAATCCGGCCGCGAGCGCGAGCATTACGCCGCCCGCGATGATCAACCAGTTGGCAGCACCAAGAGTTTCGGGAAACCAGCTGTTGATCGCTGCCGCCGATTGCTTCGGAACCGTTGGCTCTTCGGGTTTTGCTTCTTTCAAAGGGGCTTGAGCAACAGGCGGCGTGACTCGCGGAGCGACTGGCTGAGTAACCGGCCGGGCGACTGGTTGAGCAGCTGGCGAGATAACGGGAGGGTCGGCCGCTTCCGTGGCAGCCTGTTTTGCCGCCTGGCGCATCCGCCTGATTTCCGCCTCCAGCCCTCGCAGCCTCCGGTCCATACCGCCGATGCGAACGAACGAAACAATCGCCAAAACGGGGGCGGCCAGGAACAGGAACCCGGCAATGATAGCAAGAGCGGTCAAAGGAACTCACCTCGTGCGTTGGCGAACAATCGAGATAAGTCTAGTTGAGTTGCCGTGCAAGGGGAACCTCCAAGGTTTAAGCCCCTTTGCACCGGTTTGGCTGTTGGTCGGGGGATATATCAGGCCCCCTTCCCTTCAATCAAACGTTCAAAGTGCTTGAGGACTTTCTGCTCTCTTTCGACAAGCAGGGCCTCTATCTCACTGAAACTTGCCCGGCCCCCGGCCTTTGCAATCAAGGTTTTCAGATTTACGGACGCTTCAGCGGGATCCAGTGGGCCGATGACACAGACGCGCGTGACCTGCGTCAGGTTATGCAAGAGTGAGGCAGCCTCGATGAGATCCTCGGTCGTCTCCGGATCGAGAACGCCAATGGTGCCGAGGTTTTGCAAGGCCTTGATTGTGTTTTGAGCGAGCACTTGCGGGTGTGTCGGGGCATGAACAAGCTGGAGCCCCTGCGCGATGAACTCGACGTCCACCAGACCGCCGCGCACATGTTTCGTGTCCCACGGGTTGGTCGAACCCTTTTCGGCGAATATCCGCGCACGCATCTTGGCAACATCCTTGAGCACTTCGGTGCTATCACGCGGGGTCGTCAGGACGCTCCGAATAGTTTCGTTGATCTTTTTGGTCAGGGACGGTGAACCGGTGACGACACGCGCTCTGGTGAGCGCCATTTTTTCCCACGTCCAGCTTTCCTCTCGCTGATAACGATCAAATCCCTCATAACGAATAGCTATAGGGCCTTTGTTGCCCGAAGGTCTGAGACGAGTGTCGATCTCGAACATTTGTCCTTCGCTGGTGGGAGCAGTAAGCGCGCTAATAAGGCGTTGTGAAACACGCGCGAAATATTGGCTGTTGTGAAGGCTTTTGGGCCCGTCCGAGTGCTCATCCGGATCGTCTGTGTCATAGACGAAGATGATATCAAGGTCGGACTCAGCGCTCATTTCGCGGCTGCCAAGTTTTCCAAAAGCAATGACGGCAAAGTCACCTTTGATGGCCCCTGATTTTCGGGCGACTTCCTCTTCCACCACCGGCTGGAGACCCGCGATAATCGCATCAACGGAATCTGCAAAAAATGACCCGAGGCGATCAGCGGCCACACGCCCGGTCAGCACGTTCACGCCCGCCCGAAATTTCATCTCGCTGGACCAGATCCGCGCTTCATCAAGTTTCGCTTCGAAATAGTCTGCATCCGCCAGGGCTTGTTTGAACCCCGATTTCAGATCACCGGGCTCCGGGAAAGCCTTGAAAAACTCGGGATCGAGCATGACATCAAGAACGCTCGCGGTTTTGGACAATGTCATGGCAAGCCTTGGCGCGGTTCCCAGGATGTCGGCAAGGAGGATGACCATGTCCGGCCTTGATTGCAGCATGGAGAACAGCTGCACGCCTGCAGGCAGCCCCTGGATAAACCGGTCGAAGTTAGTCATTGCCGCATCAGGATCGGAGGTGCGCGAGAAAGCCTCCAGAAGATGGGGGACCAGTTTTGTCAACAGTGCGCGGGACCGGGCGCTGCGCGTGACGCGAATCCGTCCATGATGCCAGGTGCGAATGGCCCCCGCTGCAGCAGACGGTCGCTTGAACCCCATGCCTTCCAGAGTCTCCAGCGTGCCAGGATCATCCTCCACGCCCGTAAAAACAAGATTGCCCAGGGTGCCGCCAAGAGAGGGCTCTTCCTCGAATAGCTCGGCATAATGGGTCTGCACATTGGTGTGGTGTTTTCTGAGCGTTTTGCGAAAGAGCGCCGGATCATCAAAACCTGCGAAGCAGGCAATGGCATCGACCTCTTCGGCCTCGCGCGGCATTGAATGAGTTTGTTCGTCGTGGACCATCTGCAAGCGATGCTCCACCTCGCGCAAAAACCGATAGGCGGAAACCAGATCATCACGCACTTCGGGTTTGACAATGCCAAGTCTGGTCAACGCCGAAAGGGCGCCCACCGTCGTGTTCTCCTTGAGGGACGGATCACGCCCGCCGCCAATGAGCTGCTGGGTCTGGGCGAAGAACTCTATCTCACGAATACCCCCGCGCCCGAGCTTGATATTATGGCCCTCAATGGCAATGACCGTGTGGCCCTTGTGAGCATGGATCTGGCGCTTGATGGAATGGATGTCCTCAATCGCGGCATAATCGAGGTGACGCCGCCAAATGAAAGGCTCCAGACTTTTGAGGAACTCATTTCCAACAGTTTTGTCACCCGCACAGGCGCGTGCCTTGATCCACGCCGCCCGCTCCCAGTTTTGGCCCATAGTCTCGTAGTAGAAAGCCGCTGCGTCAATTGAGAGCGCGATCTGGGTTGCACCGGCATCAGGGCGCAGGCGCAAATCGGTCCGGAAGACGTAACCATCGCCGGTTGCCTCTTGCATCAGCGCGACAATATTTTTCGTGATGCGGATCGCGAGCTTTTGCGCGTCACCGCCGCCATCAGCGTCGATGACCGGGACCCTTTCAGGATCGAAGAACACAACAATGTCGATATCGCTGGAGTAGTTCAGCTCAAACGCTCCGTACTTGCCCATGGCTATGACGGTAATTCCGCAGGTGCTTTCGGGTGCCTCCCCATCAGCCAGGACGCACTTGCCACTCGCGGCCTGGCTCTTCAACATGAAGCGAAGACACATATCGAGACAAGTGTCGGCAAAGACGCTGAGAGCACGGGTAACCGCGTCAAGATCCCAGGCACCGGCAATATCAGCCATTGCGATCAGGAGCGCTGCTCGGGCCTTGCCGCGCCTGAGAACCTTCATGGCTTCGGCCATGTCAATTTCTGTGGCGAAACTCTGCCGCAATTCCTCCAAAACCTCGCTGAAGCTGTCTTCAGAAGGTTTTTCCAGAAAACCCTTCACCGCCACCGGGTCGCGCACCGCAAGCCGGCGCAGATAGGGGGCGTTCCCGAAAAGCGCTGAAAGAAGAATTTTGGCCTCTTCATTGGCCCCAAGCCTCTCGAGGAAATCAGCGCCTCCCTCCACGCTTCCGAGGGATAGTTCAAAATCTATCCATCCGGCTTCGACCCATGACGCATTATACGGTCGGATCTGGCGTTTTACTTCTTTCAGAAATTCAAAGCCGGACATAAGCCCTCATTGTCGGATTGGAGAAAGGATCGTGATCATAAAAAAAGGTCTGCGAGTTTCCTCGCAGACCGATTGTAACGTGATGTCAAAAAGCTGCCAGCTTATTTGATGCCGGCGGCCTTCTTCAGAACCATTGAAGGCTTAAAACGTAATGTTTTGGAGGCCTTGATCTTGATTTCTTCACCGGTGCGCGGGTTGCGGCCCATGCGTGCAGGGCGCTTGGAAATCGTGAATGTGCCAAATGTGCCAATGGTGAATTTGCCATCCTTTTTAGCTGACTTGATGCCTGCTTCCATTGCGCCAATGACCAGTTCAACGGCCCGTTTTGCTTCGGCTTTGCTCATGTCGCCCTTTTTTGCGACACTTTCGACGAATGCTGATTTGCTCATATTTCTAAACTCCGTAATAAATGAAAACGCCCTCGGATTTGAGCCTTGCTCACCCCTGCAAGTGGCGCGATTCGCGACCCCGAATGGGTTGAGCAGATTTATCATGAAATATCGCAGTGACAACTATTTTTTCACCTCGAACGTCCCAAAATGCAGTTTTTTACTGGGTTTTGGGCGGTTCGCTGTCTCAAGGTCTGATTCTCTTCGCGATACAAGAGTGTAACAAGCCCAAAATCGAAAATTCCGATTCAGGCTTCGAATCACTTTGCGCGACCAGACAACGGTTGAAGGGCTTTCTGCGGGTTCTCAGTATGCGTCATTTCCTCTGACCTGTGATCCGATTGGCTCAGGTCTTTCGGCTCCGCAGCCTGGGTATCGGCGCCCTCATGGATGGGGAAAACAAGCATAGCCCGCAGACCGGGTGTTTTGCTGTGCGGGTCATTGTCAGACAGTAACAGCCGCGCCTCATGTAGCTGCGCAACTGCGGATACAAGACTGAGCCCCAGGCCACTACCTGGGGTGTTGCGGCTGCGCTCGAGACGGACAAACCTCTGGCGTACCTTTTCCCGATCAATGACGGGAATTCCAGGGCCGGTATCATAGACAGTCAACCGAACGGCGCCCTGACTGTAGTCGTTGATCCCACCGGCCTTTAGAGAGATGCCCACTTCGCCGCCTGCATTGGTGTATTTGATCGCATTATCAAGCAGATTTGTCACAGCCTGAGCCAGCATTTCGCGATTGCCCCAGATGCGCGGCGTGCGTTCGATGTCACAGTGAAACTTCAGACCGCTCTCCTCTGCAACAGGCTCATAGAGCTCTGCCGTATCGGCGACAAGTGCGCCAAGCTCCATGGACTCCATGGTTTCTCGCGCCGCTCCGGCCTCGGCGCGGGCTATGGCGAGAAGCGCGGTAAAGGTTGAAAGCAGCTCGTCGGATTCGGTGATCGTCATTTCAAGCGCTTCGCGATAGGCGTCCACGTCATCTTCCTGCATGAGGGTCACTTCGAGGCGGTTGCGGATGCGGTTGAGCGGTGAGCGCAGATCGTGTGCAATGTTGTCCGCGACTTCGCGCATCCCCAACATCAGCCGCTCTATTTTATCGAGCATGGCATTCAGATTGCCAGCCAGTTCATCCATCTCGTCTCCGGTCCCTTTTACGGGCACCCGCCGGGACAGATCCCCGCCCATGATCTCGCGGCTGGTCTTGTTCACAGTCTCGATCCGATAGGTCATATTGCGGCTCATGATGACTGCGCCTATGAGGCCGGTTATGCCGGTAATGACAATCCCCCAGAACAGGGCAGATACGATGCGGCTTTCTATCTTCTGCCGCTCGTGGACGTCGCGGCCAACGAGCAGGTCTATGCCATTCCTGAGAATGAGGTGACGCCCCCGGGCTGCATGTCGTTCAAAACCACCTTCCACTTCTGCGTCATAGGTGAAGTTGATCCAGCCATCAGCGCCGGTTTTAACCTGCGGCCAGCCTGAAAGGTTGCCGGCCACAAAGCGGCGACCCGGCGCCATGATGATATACAGACTGTCGCCGCCCTCAGCGGCGCGGCGCGAAACAATTTCGGCGAGGCCTCTGGGTCCGCGCTGGTTGTACTGCTCGGCCAGCCCCCGGATCTCTGCGTCAAGTGTCTGGTCAGTCTGGCGGGCCATAAAGCCGGCCGTGTTCCAGTAGATGCTGGCCAGAACAAGGAAGGCGCTCGCGGAGAAAATCGCGAGGTAAACGACGGCAACCCGGAAGGTTGTCGTGCGAAGGAGATTAAGAAACTGCACGGAGGCTATATCCTGCGCCGCGGACAGTGTGCAAAAGCGGATCGTCAAAGCTCTTGTCTATCTTCGCGCGGAGGCGCGAGATATGCACATCAATCACATTGGTTTGAGGATCAAAGTGATATTCCCAGACATTTTCCAAAAGCATGGTCCGGGTTACCACCTGATCGGCATGTTTCATAAGGTACTCAAGCAAACGGAACTCTCTGGGCTGCAAGTCAATTTCCTCGCCGCACCGCGTTACCTTGCGCGACAGGAGATCAAGCTTGAGATCGCCGACCTGCAAAACGGTCTGGACCTGACCGGGATTACGTCTGCGGACCAACGCCTCGATGCGCGCCAGAAGTTCGGAGAAGGCATAGGGCTTGGTGAGATAATCGTCGCCGCCGGCTTTCAGCCCCTTGACCCGATCATCGACCTCGCCCAGCGCACTCAAAATCAATATAGGAGATGTGTCGCCGTGCTCACGCAGTTCGGCAATCAACGAAAGACCATCACGCTGCGGCAACATGCGATCAACAATGAGAACATCGTACCCGCCCCCAAGGGCCTGTAGCAAACCTTGTTCGCCATCAGAGGCATGATCCACCAGATGATTGCTTTCACGCAGCCCCTTGACGACGTAGTTCGCCGCCTCAAGATCATCCTCCACAACAAGGATCCGCATAAAACTCTCTTTCGTTTTCACATCAGCGCCTGCCCGGCGCAGTCGCAGCAAAAATGCGACGACCACACCATCAGGTCGGGTATCGGGCTATTCCTCTTTTGATGCCAGACCGAGAGCCACAAACCGCCGCGCCTGTCTGGTCTGAACAAAGAACAATACTGATTTTTGCTTGTCGGCCTTCGCCTTGCTGATCGCTTCCGAAACGCCTTGCGGGGTTCGAACCTCGACCCCGCCGACCTTGAGAATGACATCGCCGGGACGCAAGCCTTTTTGTGCAGCTTCACTGACCGGCGAAATCTGTGCAATCAGAACGCCTTCCAGATCGTCATCCGCCTGAAGCCGTTCACGCGCCTCATCGGTCAATTCGCCCAGGAGCAAACCAAGTTCCGTAGCGTCGTTCTCGCTACTATCACTTGGCGCCAGCGCGACCACTTCCTCGCGTTTACCAATCTTGACTTTGATGGTCTTGACCTTGCCGTCCCTGATAACCTTGAAAGGGATTTTCTCGCCTGGATCCAGCAGACCGACCATCCGGGTTACGTGGCGGAAGTCTTTTGCCTTCTGACTATTAACTTCAAGGATGACATCTCCGGAAAGGAACCCGGCCTTCTCTGCGGGGCTGCCTTTGGAGACTTCTGCAACGAGCGCTCCGTCGATCCCGTCAAGCCCCATACCTTCTGCTATATCCTCGGTGATGAGCTGGATGTTGACACCAAGATAACCGCGAACAATTTCACCGCGGTCCTTGAGCTGTTGCACGATACCAGTTGCCACACTGGCCGGAATGGCAAAGCCAATTCCAACGTTTCCGCCCGAGGGGGAAATGATCAGCGTATTAATGCCAACGACTTTCCCGTTGAGATCAAACGTTGGACCGCCGGAGTTCCCGCGATTGATTGAGGCATCGATCTGGATGAAATCAGTGTATGTGGATTCCAGACCGTTCATTTCACGGCCCCGGGCAGATACTATACCTGCCGTCACAGAGCCACCCAGTCCGAACGGATTGCCAACAGCCACAACCCAGTCGCCAACTCTCAGATTGTCGTCGGAGGCAAAGGGAACGTAAGGAAACGCCTTGTCGGCATCGACTTTCAGAAGCGCAATATCGGTGCCGGCATCGCGTCCAACAAGCCGTGCCTCATGAGTGCTGCCGTCATGCATGGTAATGGAGATCGTTTCACCGTCCTCGACAACATGATTGTTGGTCACGATGTAGCCGGTTTCATCAATAATGAACCCTGATCCGGCTGATCTCGCCATCGGCGGCGGGCCACCTTCGCCGTGATTTTCAGGCAAAGCGCGGCGGCGGAATTGTTCCGGCAGATTTCGAAATTGTTGCCCGAGATCTCTCATCTCGCGCGGCACAGCACGTTCCACCGAGACACTCACAACGGCCGGGCTCACGGTCTCAACGAGATCGGCAAAACTGAGCGGTGCTCCATTGGCCAGAAGTTTATTCGACAAGGTCGGAGCAACCTTTTCTGAAAGGTTCTCTCCCTTGACCTTTTGCGCAGCAGCGCCTGTCATTGGTGCGCTCAGCACAACAGCAGTGATGACACCGGCAGCGAAAAACGCAGCAAATGTCCCTCTAAGTGGGGTAAAAATTCGATTGGTCATTCATATCTCCTGCTCAGGCGCCCCCCGGCGCACTCCAAACACTTCACCGGCGCGTACTCCGAGCGTGCAGCCGTACAATGGCAGATGATTTATTACCACTTTATTTCCAAATTATTACAAGATTTTAATGTTGATCAAGCAGAATCTCACAATTTGGAGATCTCAGCCGCCAAGAACGACCATCTCCTGATCCCCGTTCTCGATAACAATGTCGGCATACTCACACTGGCCTTCCTTGCGCTGAAAAATCGAAACCGAGATGAACCAGACACGAACGATGCGCGATGGCGGCTCACCTATGGCCTTGAGGTAATCGTCATAAACATTGCGATCTTCGGAAAACCACTCGCCCAGATTTTCGAGCCCCGAACGGATCACAAGATGGGTTTCGCGATGCGTCCAGTTTGGCAACGGGCAATGGTAACTGGTCTCGACCGGGAGCTCCGAGCTCCAATAGTATGACAGATCCCGTCCATTTTCGAACTCCAGAGCGATGGAAAGATAATCGTGAGTGAAAATCGTATCTTCCGCGACGGGCGACGGCAGAGCGTCAATCTTCCATTTCCATTTCAACCGGGTTGACGGAGTGAGAGCGCAGTCGACGTCCTTTTGAAGGATACCGACATCCTCCAGAGCGTGGCAACACATTGTTGTACCGTGTTCTCCCGGCTTCTGGTCAAACATTTCGCCCTTGCCTATCTCCCAGAGATAAGACCAACCATCGGGCACAGGCACGCCATCACTCAGACGTTCGAGTTCATCGAGCGCCAACTGGACGCCCTTGTCCGCGATGGCACGCAGGGCCATTTCGGGGTCTGCCTGCCACTTGATGACCGCGACACTGACACCTCCGACGCCGTTTTCGTAGTTTTCGACAGACGTTGCGAGACCACCGGTGCGATCTTTCCAGTCACCGCCGAAAAGCCCGCAAATAAATAATCGTCCCCCACTTTCAGCGGTAACAGTATTGGTCGGCCGCGCGCCTCTTGCGATCTCGCCAGCTTCGCCAATTCTGTGCCAGACCTGAAACTCCGGATGGAACCAAAGATCGAGCTCTTCGGAAAGATAAATCCGCCCGTCGCAGAAGGTGCTGATCTGATCACCCGCCTCAAGATCGATACCGGTATCAAGCCAGGGTGGCTGAGTGGCCGGGATAAAGTACGTCCTGGCCAGTGACACCGAGCCCCCGGGAGCGCAGGCCTCTATCTTCTTGATCTGGCTGACAAACTCTTCATGGTCCATAGCCTTGACCTCCTCAAAACCCGCAACATTGCACGCGCCTTAAGGATTATCCCAAATCGGGTGGAGTTAAAAGGTCAGGATGAAACGGCTCTTGGCGATCTTTCAGAAAGCTGGGCGCTGACAACGCGAGATGACGGAAACATCAGTTTGACAGTGGTTCCTCCGGCCAGAGTGCTGTCAATATGCATCTGTCCGCCGTGCGCTTCCATCCGGGCTGAAGTGAGTGCAAGCCCAAGACCCAGGCCAGGATTTTCGCGTGTAGAGCTGCTATCAACCTGAAAGAATGGATCCCCTATCTGCGAAAGCTTTTCTGCCGGAATACCCGAGCCCTGATCTGTGACGGAAATAGTCAGCTCTCCACTTTCCTCAAGACCTGCTGCCAGCTTAATGACGCCAGGCCCAGTTGAGAATTTTCCTGCATTTGACAGTAGTGAAAGACACATCTTTTGCAGAAGATCCTGGTCTGCACAAAGCAAGGGCAAACCCGCCGCGATGTGAGTTTCAAGTGAATGGCCTTCGGCTTCAGGCAACTCTTGAAATCGATCTGCACATTCCACCAGACCCTTCTGAAGGTCCACGTCTTTCTCCTGCAGTGAGCCAACGCCGGTCTCCAGATGCGATAATGCCAGAACGTCCTCAATCAAAGTGAGGAGCGTATCTCCGCTATCCTTGATCGCCTTCAGATAGTTTTCCTCTGTGTTAGCGGATGTGTCCCCTGACTTTTCCATACGCAGAATTTCGGTGAGCCCAAGAATCCCGTTCAATGGTGTTCGTAGTTCATGAGTAACATTGGCGAGGAACTCGCTCTTGGCCTGGTTAGCCTGTTCAGCAGCTTGTCGGCCCTGACGCGCCTCTTCCGCAACCTTTTCAAGCAACACGGCATCTTCCGCCAATTGTTCCAATTTTGCATGTTCACTGACGTAATGCTCCCGATACTGCGCAACTCCATAGATGATTGCCAAAATGGCTGGCTGTACAAGGATAGACACGACCAGAGCATCCCACACATGGCTTGCCCCTGGCGGCGGCGGGGACCCGGTCAAGACAAATGCCACCAAAGCAATCAGGATTGCGCCAATGGTTACAATCGACAGGCGCACCGCAGTTTTCAGGCCAGCCACGGCGGTAGTAAACAGATAGGCCGCCGGGAGCCACGCCATGTAAATCATGACATTTCCAAAATCCGGCTGGGTAAACAGCTCATAGGCCACATTGGTCGATGCATGGAAGCTGATCCAGATGGCATAGGCGATCCCGATACGGCCAATATGCTGCTTGTTGTTCAAAATGACTATGACCGCAATGATCGCGGAGAAAACACCGGTAAGAGGAACCGTGACCCATTCCCAGGGCGACAGGTTTCCGGAAGGGCCTGCGAAAAACAGGCCGTACCAGCAGCTGAGAACGCCAATCGCCGCGCCGCCAGCCATGGCCTTGCGGGCAAATGCGAGAGCGCGGGGGTCATCCGAAGATGCCGCTGAAGACTGCCCGGTGCAAAGCGGTGCGCTTTTTACCGACAATATTTTTTCGACCCCGGTCACGCGGCAGACTCTCCTGTTTCAGATCAGGCATTTGAGCCTGAAGGACATCTGAAATAGATGCCCTTTCCTGTGCGTGTCATAAGAAAACATCTAACAGACGCATGTAAATGCTTTATTAACCTTGAATGCACAACAGCCACCGCATCACACAAACCCGAAAGAGCCCTATTCTTCACCCATCAGGTCAGCGAGACGTCTGGTGTCTTCTTCTGAAAGATCCGGTTCTCGCTCAACAGTCCTGGTTCTGCGCATATACATAATGGCACCGGAGACACCGAAAATCATGAAAAGGGCTGGTGCAATCCAGAGGATCATTGTGTTCTTTTGAACGGGAGGCATGAGGAGAACGAAGTCGCCGTAACGGGCGACGAGGAATTCGATTACCTCCGCATCTGTGTCTCCGGCAGCCAACCGCTCCCGTAGAATTATTCTCAAATCCCTTGCCAGGGGGGCATGTGAGGAGTCGATATTCTCGTTTTGACAAACCAGACACCGCAGTGTTTTCGAAAGTTCCCGTGCCCGTGCTTCGAGAACGGGATCATCGAGCACTTCGTCCGGTTCAACAGCAAATGCAGAATCGGCCATCGCGACCGACAGAAGGCCAAAACCGAACCCGATAACCAACAGTATCCGGATTAATTTGGCAGATCCTGTCACGCCGAAACTCCTTGCGCCTCGGGAACTGTTTTCGCCCTTGCCTTCTGCGGCGCGCCAACGCGAAACCGTCTGTCGAAGAGCGACAGCCCTCCACCAAAGGCCATGACGAGGGCGCCGAGCCAGATCCACGAAACGAGGGGATTGTAGTACATGCGCGCGACCCACGCCGGACGCTGCGAGTTTTCCTGCGGGTCTCCCAACACAACATAAAGATCGCCAAGCGGTGTTGTCCGCAATCCAACCTCGGTCGTAGGCTGACCGGTGACCCGATAAATACGGTGCTCTGACTGGAGTGTTTGCGTCATGCGGCCTTTTGAAACCTCAAAGATACCGCTCTGTCCGTCATAATTATAACCAACAAGATCCTCGACGGACTTTAAGGTAACCGTGAACCCGGCAAGCTCCCGACTTTCGCCCAGTTCCAACACAGTGATAATTTCAGCTCGCCACGCCGTCATCCCGACAATGCCGAGAACCGTGAGACCGACACCAAAGTGACCGAAGGTCGCTCCGTAAGCAGATGCGGAAAGTCCCCGAATCCGGCGCCAGGATTGCGCAAACGGAATGCGGAAGAGCCTGACGCGCTCGGCCCACTCCCAGATCGCGCCAATCATAAGCCATGCCGCGATGCCAATGCCGACAGCCGCGAGCCAGGGACCATCCGAGGTCAAGGCCAGCGTTGCCAGAAGCACAAGAACAGCCATGCCTGCGGCCACATAGAGCCGCTGGACGGCGCCCAGGGCGTCGCCGCGTTTCCAGGCGAGAATTGGCCCGAAGGGGACGAGAAGCAGAAGCGGGATCATCGGAACCCCGAATGTCATATTGAAATAGGGCGCCCCAACGGAAATTTTTCCGGCATTGAGAGATTCAAGCACGAGAGGATAAAGCGTGCCGACCAGTACCATTCCGGCGGCGGCGGTCAGGAGCACATTGTTGATGAGCAGAGCGCCTTCACGGCTTACCGGTGCAAATAGCCCCCCACCTTTCAGGCTCGGCGCGCGCCATGCGAACAGGGCAAGCGAGCCACCAATGACGAGGATGAGAATCGCAAGGATAAAGACCCCGCGGGCCGGATCGACGGCAAACGCATGAACCGAGGTCAAGACACCAGAGCGAACCAGAAACGTCCCAAGCAGGCTGAGAGAAAAGGTCAGGATAGCAAGGAGGATCGTCCAGGCTCGGAGCGCATTGCGTTTTTCCACAACAATGGAGGAGTGCAGCAAAGCTGTGCCGACAAGCCAGGGCATCAGGCTTGCATTTTCAACCGGATCCCAGAACCACCAACCGCCCCAACCCAGTTCGTAGTAAGCCCAATAGCTGCCCAGCGCGATGCCGAGCGTCAGCATGACCCAGGCGGCAAGGGTCCATGGCCTCACCCACCGCGCCCAGGCTGCATCGACCTTGCCGCCGATGAGGGCTGCAATGGCAAAAGAGAACGCAACAGAGAAGCCGACGTAGCCGCCATAGAGCAGCGGTGGATGGAATGCCAAACCCGGGTCCTGCAAAAGCGGATTCAGATCGTTACCGTTGGGCCATGCCGGGAACAGGCGCTGAAACGGATTGGAGGTAAACAGAATAAAAAGCAAAAAAGAGACCCCCAGAAGCCCCTGCACGCCGAGGGCACGGGCCTTGAGGACAAGCGGCAGATTCTTGCCAAAAATCGCCACGCTGCCCCCAAAGAGCGCAAGGATCAGGGCCCAGAGCAACATGGAACCTTCATGATTCCCCCAGACACCGGAAATCTTGTAGAGCAGAGGTTTGGTCGTGTGTGAGTAGTGCGCCACAGCTTCGACGGAAAAGTCCGACGTTACAAACGCATACATCAGAGCCAGGAAGGCAATAAGGACCAAAAGTGCCTGGGCAAGCGCGGTCGGAACCGCAAGATCCATCAGGGTTCTATTGCCCTTTGCCGCACCAATCAGGGGAAGCGCCGCCTGCAACAAGGCAACCATCACAGCAAGCGCGAGGGCAAAGTGACCAATCTCGGAAATCATTCAGCGTTCTTTCATTCTACTGATGGCGGCGGCTTGTTCCTGACGATGCTGGTCAGATTGCCGGTGATATCGATCGCCGGTTCTGATCAGCTCTCGCCGTCAGATTTAGAACCGGCGACAGGACCATCTGAAGTATCCATAATGCCGTCCTGGTATTCTTCCCAGGCACCAGATTCCTTGAGCGCGTCGGCGACTTCCGGGGGCATGTAGTTTTCGTCATGCTTGGCGAGGACAGACTTGGCGATAAACGTCCCTGATCCGTCCAGCGTTCCCTCTACGACAACGCCCTGCCCTTCGCGAAAAAGATCGGGGAGAATTCCGGTGAATTCAACCGGGATCGTAGCCTCCATGTCGGTCACCGAGAAAAATATTGTCTCCCCGTCACCGCGCTGCACGCTGTCTGTGGAGACAAGTCCGCCGATGCGGATAGTGTCTTCAATCTTGAAGGACGCAGCCGCTACCTCGGTCGGAGAATGGAAGTAGACAATTGAGTCACGCATGGCCGAAAGAATGAGGAGTGTCGCAACGGCGAGCACTGTTACACCTGAAACTATGAAAGTTGTACGTCTTTGCTTACGGGTCATGACCTTGCTTTAAACTCCTCTTGACTCATCAATCGAATATGGCTGGAAACGGATATGGCTGGTTTTGCCGGGAACCTGAAGGCTTTTACCTTAACCCGACGCATTCGCATATGGTCATTATAAACTCTTTAAAAACCCCCGTCATTTGCGACCTGTTGACGCGCGCCATACGGTCTGCTGCCGACGATACTCTCAATACGGGTATCAAAAACCAGAAAGCACCAGTGACAAGCCTTTGTTAGCCTTTTGGATGTAGATTTTCAGGCAGAAGACAAACCGGGGTCGACTTTCATGACTAGTGGTAAAATGCCACCCGACGAGGCAATCAGACCAACAAGCGTGTTGCCGATTTGTGATCCGCAGGGAATCGCTCCTCTCATTGCTGTCCTGGAGGACGAGCAGGTACTGGAAATAGCCAGACTCTGCCTTGTTGATGCCCTTGAAAAAACCAATCTGGCCGCTCATGCTGCAGATATTGAAAACTGGGCCGACGTTGCCATGTTCGCTCATGATGTCAAGAGCAGCGCCGGTCAACTTGGCGCCAGCCGGTTACAGGATCTCGCCGTCCGCCTGGAAGACAACTGCAAAAATGATGGCGGCAGCCGAGGACCGGAACTGATCGCGGCGTTCAAGGAAGCGGCGCAGTTGACGCAAGCCACCTTTGATACCGAAAAACTTCTCGAAATTATGGCGCTTGCAAGGGCCAGCCTGTAACCGGTTAAGGTTTGACAAGGTCTTCCGCGCCGGCCGGAAGTTCGGGCCCCCTTGTGAGCTCCAGTTCTTCGGCCAGAGCCAGTATCTTTTCCATATCCTCGCGCCGGGTCATGAAGGTGAACGTCGCCTCCTGCAAAGCCTCTTTTGCCTTTTCTACCTCTTGTAAAACCGTGTACGAACGAATGAGACGCAACCAACCCTCCAGATTGTCGGGATCTGTTTCAAGGTGTTCTGCGAGCCCCGCGACCATCTGCTTGATTTGAGCGCGTTGAGCTTCGCTCATATCTGCCAAAGGGCTTGTTGCTTGCTGAGGTTCGGGACGCTGCGCAGCTGGGTCACCGGACAATTCAGCCTTCATTTCCTCAATGGCACTTTCGATCCGCTCTTTCAAAAACACCTGAAGGCTCTCGTCTTTGGTATCCTCGAGAACATCAATGAAGCCCCGCACACCGGCCTCCCGATCACCGGATCGATATGTCCATTCAGCCACAATAAACCGGGACCGCTCCCGCTCCGGCTCCAGTTCAAGCGCGGCCTCAAAAGCATCCACCGCTCGCTTCGGGATCGAGCCGTCACCACCGAAAATGATTGCTTCGCCAAGATTTTCAAACAGGTCAGCTCTGGGGTCGGACAATTCAATTGCCTGCTGGAAGGCATCCTCGGCGTCTGCATAGCGCTCGGTCTGCATATAGGCACGGCCATATTGCATCCACATCTCCGCCTCTCCATTGCTATCGCTATAGGGCCTGGCTGTATAATCCGGGTTACCTTTTTGCAAGTAAACGAGAGTGGCAAGAGAAGGCATGACCAGACACACAAGAAT
>CBFDBJ010000031.1:0-36040 GCA_965603015.1 uncultured Alphaproteobacteria bacterium | reverse complement strand
GCTGATGGATCACCAGTTCATAATCGAGCCCGAGCTCTTCAAGCAGCCAGAGAACACGGTGTGAACGTGAATTGTTGAGGTGATGGACAGTGATCATTCCGGATTTCCTTTCGAACAGGGGGCGGGTTTCTCGTATATTTCGATCAAGGCGGCCGCATCTCCCTATAAACCTGCAAATGCGACTATCATGCAAAACAGATTTTGATTCGAGCAAATTCGGTGAGCAAAGGGACATCTGAACAATGAGCGCAGGTATCAAGCTGTTTGAACTGGATCGGCACGAGGCGGTCGTTGATGGCGCTTGGGATGAAGAGCGGGCACGGCTCGAGATCGTGCAGATTGCCAAACGTGTGGCGGGCGCCAGATTACCGAGCGGATATTGGCCAGGTGAAGATGTAGCGGGCGACGACACTTTTCCGGGCGCTCTCTTTCTTGGAGTTGCCGGTATCATCTGGGCCGCCCGGGAGCTGGGTGCTCGCGGGTATGATATCAACTTGCCGGGCTTTGATCGCTCGGAGCTCGCCTGGGATGCCGGGTTGCGGGAGAGATATGAAGCCTATTTCGCCGGGGCCGGTGTTCCGGTGTCGCAATCCTATTTGTTCGGCCCCGTTGGGACGCTGATGCTCAAATGGAAATTGAATGGTGACGCCGCCGCCCTTGGCGATCTCGATACTCTCATCGGCGAAAACAAGACCCACCCCTGGATGGAAAATCTCTGGGGAGCGCCTTCGACGATGTTGGCCGCTGGTCATCTTTTTGATGTAACGGGCGAGGAGCATTTCGCTGACCATGTTCGTTCCGGTGCTGCGTATCTCTGGGATCGTCTCGAAGATTGTGAAGAAATGGACTGCCGCGTCTGGGATATCTCGCTCTACGGAAAAAGCATGAAGCTCACGGGCGCCGGTCACGGATTTGTCGGCAACGTTTTCCCGATCATTCGCAACCTGGCGCTTTTTGATGAAGCCGACCAGAAAAAGTGGAAGGCGCTGGTTTACAATACAGTGACCACGAGCGCTTTTATCCAGGACGGTCTGGTAAACTGGCCGCCAGTGGTGGACAAGGATCCTCAATTGCCCGACAAAATCCTGGTGCACCAATGCCACGGTGCGCCAGGCTTCGTGATTGGATTGATATCTCTGTTCGGCCAGGACCGCAGCGATTTCGATGACCTTATGCTTGGGGCCGGAGAGCTCATCTGGCAGGCTGGCCCTCTGAAGAAATATCCTTGCATCTGTCATGGTACGGCGGGGAATGGTTACTCCTTTCTTAAACTGTGGCAAGCAACCGGCGATGACAAATGGCAGTCCCGCGCCCGCGCCTTCGCCATGAGCGCAATCGCTCAGCGCACCGCGAGAATGGAAGCTGGCGAGGCCGCAAAATGTAGCCTCTGGGAAGGCGATATGGGCCTGGCGCTTTATCTGGCCGACTGCATAGAAGAGAAAAGTGAGTTTCCCAACCTGGATTACTTTTGATCCACCCTCACATCGGCCAAATCCACAATATCAGCGGCACCGATACCACGACAATTGCGATCTCCAGCGGCAGGCCCATGCGCCAGTAGTCGCCGAAATGATAGCCGCCAGGGCCCATCACCAGGGTGTTGGACTGGTGCCCGATGGGGGTGAGGAAGGCACACGACGCACCGATCGCGACCGCCATCAGGAACGGGTCAAAACTGACGCCGAGACCTGCGGCGATGGCCACCGCTATGGGGGCCATGACGAGGGCGGTGGCGGCATTGTTGATCAGATCCGACAAGGTCATGGTAACGATCATGACCAGCGTCAGGATCGCCCACGGCGGCATCGTGCCGGTAAGTCCCAGTATGCCGTCGGCAATGAGGGCCGTCCCGCCAGTTGCTTCCAGCGCCCGGCCCACCGGGATCATGCTCCCCAGCAAAACGATGATGGGCCAGTCGATTTTTGTGTAAAGCTCGCGCAGGGGCAGAATGCCCAGAATGACATAGGCCAGAATCACCCCGACAAAGGCAACCGCGATGGGCAGATATCCAAAAGCGGAAAGGGCAATGGCAAGCGCAAAAATACCAAGCGGCACAAGAACCCGTCGCGGCTCGCCAAGCGCAAGGCCGCGCTCCGGCAGAGGCAAAAGCCCCAACTCCCCGAACGCGTTCTCGCCTTCTTCTTCTGAAGCCTGAAGCAGCAGAACGTCGCCGGTACGAAGCTCGGTCCGCTTGATTCTCTGATCAAGTGGCTCGCCCTCCCGGGCAACCCCGAGAAGCTCGAGCGAAAACCCCGATCGCCAGCGCAGAAAGTGGGACGAGCGCCCTTCAAGGCTTGAGCCCGGCGTGACGACTGCTTCGATGAGCCTGGTATTGACCGGCTGAAGATGCGCCGCTGCATCCTCCGCGCTGCCAACCAGCTCAAGGCTGTGATCATCGACGATGGGTTTGAGATCCTTCGGGTCAGCGCGCAGCAAGAGGAGGTCGCCCTCACGCACCAGTTCCCAGGGGACCGGGCGGCGCATCCGGCCCTCGCGCCGCGTGATGCCTGTGATGAGAACATCCTCACCGGTCATTTCCTCCGCCTTTTCCATGGCAACGCCGATCAGTTTAGAGCCTTCAGGCACGCGCACTTCGGTAATGTAATAGGAGATTTTAAAAAGATCTTCGGTACTTTTGGCGCCGTGGCGTTCCTTCGGGATCAGCCGCCAGCCGACGAGAGCAACAAACAAAAGCCCGATGATTGCCACAGGCACGCCCACCGGCGAGAAGTCGAACATGCCGAAGGGCTCGCTGGCCAGTCCGGTCATCGGATCAATAAGTTCGGCGCGGTAGGTTGCAATAATGATATTGGGCGGGGTTCCGATCATGGTCATCAGCCCCCCGAGGATCGACCCGAAGGCAAGGGGCATCAAAATAACTGCGGGCGACCGGCCGCGTTCCGTGCAGCTGGCCAGCGCCACCGGCAGCATAATAGCGATCGCGCCGACATTGTTCATGAACGCAGAACTGATCGCGACCACGACTGAAAGGGATGCGATGTGGCTAAATGTTCCTTTGGTGAAAGGCGCAATGCCGGAAGCGATCAGATCAACCACACCGGCGCGCTGCAGCGTGTGAGAAATAACAAGCACGGCGGCGACAGTGATCACGGCCGGATGACCAAACCCGGAAAAGATCTCGCTTGTCTCGACGAGACCGGTCACCGCAACGGCCAAAAGCGCCAGCGCAGCAACAATGTCGTAGCGCCATTTCCCCCAGGCAAAGAGCACAAGCGCCATTGCCAGAATGGTGAACGAAACACCCTGTTCAAAAGTCATGTCAGACGCCCGCTGTCTTGATGAATTTCAGAAGATCATCAACATAAAGCTTCGGTTTCTCGAGGGCCGCAAAATGCCCGCCTTCGGTCATATCGGTCCAGTGCACCACATTAAGAGAGCGCTCGACCTGTGACCGCGGCGCAAAATGATAAATCTCGTCACCCGGAAAAGACGCAATACCGCACGGCTTTTCGATGCGCGCACCGAGCGGGACCGGCTCGCCGGAAGGATCTGCAAACAGTCCATTATAGAGCCAGGTGGCGGTATTGAAGGTGCGGGTCACCAGATAGATCATGATATTGGTGAGCAGCTGATCCTTGGTATACACGTTTTCAAGATCACCGCCTGGCACATCGGACCAGGTGCGGAATTTCTCGATGATCCAGGCAGCTTGTCCAACAGGCGAGTCCATCATCGCATAGGAGAGGCTCTGCGGCTTTGATGACTGAATGCGGAAATAGGCGCCTTCCAGGTCAAACATCATTGCGGCGTGCTCGGCAGATTTCTTTTCCTCTTCGCTCTCGGGGGCCACACCCGGCGACACCCAGCCCTGCATGTTGAGGTGGATGGCCTTGCAAGCCTCCGCTTCATAGCCGAGCCAGCCGGTCACGACGCTGCCCCAGTCGCCGCCCTGCGCGATATAGGCTTCAATGCCAAGCGTTTCGGAGAGGAGTTTTGCAGTGTGGCGCGCAATGGTTCGTGGGCTGACAGGGGCCTTTGGTTTGCCTGAAAAGCCATAGCCAATGAGGGACGGAAGAATGACGTCATGACCCGCCGCGTTGAGCGGCTCGACAACTTCGAGAAACTCAAACACCGATCCGGGCCAGCCATGGGTGATGACAATCGGCAGACCTGTCGGGTTTTCAGCCTTGGCGTGAATGAAATGAATGTCGATACCATCCACATTTGCCTTGAACTGGGGGAAGCGGTTGAGGCCCGCCTCGGCCTTGCGCCAGTCAAACTGCGAGGTCCAATAGTCCGCCACCTCTTTCATGTAAGGCAGCGGTGTCCCCCACGCCCAGGCCGCATCGCTTGACAGATCCAGCGGTTCCCCGCCGTCGGGCATTTCGTGCCAGTCGTAGGCTCTGACCTTCGCCATGATCCCGTCGATCACGTCCTGTGCAATCTCGACTTCGAACGCAGTGGGGGTGCTCATGGTGTTCTCCCTGAAAGTTTAATCATGTTTCGGGCAGCCTAGGGTGATTTTAAGGCGAGTGCAATTGATGCGAGGGCTTGCATCTGCATGGGGAAAAAGCTTGAATGCGGGCGTGCAATTTCAGGGGAGCAGAGAGTGAAAAGAGTAGAGACAATCTTCAAGGCTGTCCCCACCCTTGCCGTTTCGGCCCTTGCAGTCTCGGCAGGCGGCGCGATTTTCGCAGTTGAAATGTTTTCGGCCTTGGCGGCGGGCGCGAGTGAGCCCCTTCCTGATGAACTCATTGCCGAGGGTGCTGCGATTTATGATGAACTGGGCTGTGCCGGGTGTCACTTCCCGGCCGAACCCATCGAGGGCAACACGGCCCCGAAACTGGAAAACCTGGCCGACCGTTACACGGCAGAAGATATCGCTGCGCTTCTTGACGCCCCTCCCGGGCCCATGCCGCGCTTTGACCTTGATGAAGCTGACAAGCGTGCGCTTGCCGCTTTTCTGCTCGCAACCTTCTGATCCATCAAATGACGTCAGACGTTGGCAGACATCTGGCCGTGACAATGTTTGAATTTCTTGCCGGATCCGCATGGGCACACCGCATTACGCTGGGTCTTGCCCCAGGTTGAAGGGTCATCCGGATTCAGAGCCACGTTGCGGCGACGCGTCGGTTGGGGTGCGCCAGAGGGGCCTGTGTCAGACTTTGCATCCAGTTCGTTTTGTCCGGTCAAGGGATCAATGTGGGTTTCTTTCAGGCCGGCCGGCATTTGCGGTGGCGGCGCAGGGTCGAAATTGACCTCAATGAACATCAGGGTGCGTGTCACCTTTTCGCGCAAGGTGGACAAAAGGTTCTCAAACAGCGCAAAACTTTCGGTCTTGTATTCATTGAGTGGATTACGCTGGGCATAGCTTCGCAGGCCAACGGCCTGACGCAGGTGATCGAGATGCACCAGGTGGTCACGCCATTCGTGATCAAGAATTTCAAGCAGCATTCTCTTTTCAATGTCGCGCATCAGTTCCGGCCCGATCCGCACAGCCTTTTCGGCCATCTTGCGGTCGGTTGCGTCGATCAGTCGTGCCTTGATTTCCTCGTCCGCAATACCTTCTTCGGCCGCCCAGTCCTTGACCGGAACATCAAGCCCGAAGGTTTCCGCAACGGCGTCGTGGAGGCCCTCGACATCCCATTGCTCCGCATAGGCTTTTTCAGGAATGTGCAGATCAACGATGCTGTTCACGGTGTCATGCCGCATATCCTGAATGACATCATTGAGGTCATCGGCTTCCATCATTTCAATGCGTTGCTCGAAGATCGCCTTGCGTTGATCGTTCATCACATCGTCATATTTCAGGAGGTTCTTGCGAATATCGTAGTTGCGCGTTTCAACCTTCTGTTGGGCTTTTTCAAGCGCCTTGTTGATCCACGGATGGACGATCGCCTCACCTTCTTCAAGGCCAAGACGCTGCAACATCGAGTCCATACGCTCCGATCCGAAGATCCGCATCAAATCGTCCTCAAGGCTGAGGTAGAATTTCGACCCGCCAACGTCGCCCTGACGTCCGGTCCGCCCACGCAGCTGGTTATCAATGCGGCGGCTTTCATGACGTTCCGTCCCGATCACAAACAGACCACCAGCCTCCATTGCCCGAGCCTTATTCTCTCTTATCTCCTCCGTGATTTTTTCAATCAACGTGGTGCGTTCGGTTTCGTCCTCGATGTCTGCGGTTTCATCCGCAATGCGCATGTCGAGATTGCCGCCGAGCTGGATGTCGGTGCCTCGTCCGGCCATGTTGGTCGCAATCGTCACAGCTCCGGCACGCCCTGCCTGCCCGATGATCTGGGCTTCCTGTTCGTGATAACGGGCATTGAGAACCTGATGTTTGATTTTTTTCTTCTTCAGAATGGCGGCGAGATCTTCAGATTTTTCAATACTTGTGGTGCCAACAAGGATCGGTTGGCCGCGCTCCTGGCAATCCAGGATCTGCTCAAGGATCGCCTCATGTTTCTCCGCTGTCGTGCGATAGACTTCGTCGTGATGGTCTACGCGTTGGACAGGAACGTTGGTTGGCATTTCGATGACATTGAGCTTGTAGATATCGGAAAACTCTTCGGCTTCGGTCTGTGCCGTCCCCGTCATGCCGGCAAGCTTTTCGTAGAGGCGGAAATAATTCTGGAACGTGACAGAAGCCAACGTCTGGTTTTCCGGTTGAATTTTCGCCCTCTCCTTGGCTTCAAGAGCTTGATGAAGGCCTTCGGAATAGCGCCGCCCTTCCATCATCCGCCCGGTAAACTCGTCGATGATGACGACAGCGTTGTCCTTGACGATATAGTCCTTGTCGCGCTGAAACAGCTTGTGAGCTTTGAGCGCTTGATTGACGTGGTGAACGATCGAAACATTTTCGATATCGTAGAGAGTTTCACCTTCCAGAAGGCCGTCCTCGCGCAGAATATGCTCAAGAAATTCATTGCCTTCTTCGGTGATCGTGACCTGCCGTGATTTTTCATCGAGCTCAAAATGCTCGTCTGACAGTTTTGGAATATAGGCGTCGAGGGTTACATAGAGCTCAGAATTATCCTCAGTGGGGCCAGAGATAATCAGCGGCGTGCGGGCCTCGTCGACAAGGATGGAATCCACTTCGTCGACGATGGCGAAATAGTGACCGCGCTGAACCATTTGCGAGGTTTCATACTTCATGTTGTCGCGCAGATAGTCGAAGCCCAATTCATTGTTGGTGCCATGCGTCACGTCGGCGGCGTAGGCCTCGCGTCGTTCATTGTCATCAAGTCCGTGGATGACACAGCCAACCTGAAGTCCGAGAAAACGGTATATTTGGCCCATCCAGTCCGCATCACGCTTTGCCAGGTAATCGTTTACTGTAACGACGTGGACACCGCGGCCGGTAAGGGCATTGAGATAAACTGGCAAGGTTGCAACCAGGGTCTTGCCCTCGCCGGTTTTCATTTCGGCAATATTCCCCCTGTGGAGGACAATGCCGCCGGCGATCTGAACATCAAAGTGGCGCTGACCAAGGGTGCGCTTGGCGGCCTCGCGAACCGTGGCAAAGGCTTCAGGGAGGAGATCGTCGAGGCTTTCACCCTCTTTCAGGCGAGTGCGAAAATCTTCTGTCTTGGCCCGGAGCTGGCCATTGTCGAGTTTCTCGAACTCCGGCTCAAGCGCGTTGACCTTTTCCACGATTTTGAAATACGGCTTTAACACGCGATCATTTGCGGAGCCAAAAACGCGTCGAGCCAAACTACCTAACATGCGGGAAATTCCTCAATAAACGCCGGATCTGATACTATGTGCATTAACCAAAACCCGCCAGAACTGCAGCTGCTCAAAGCCCTGCCGAGGCTAATTCGAGCGATTCAGGACAGATAAGCGCCCGACATGCGATTGTCAACGCACGCAGGCCAGCCAATGTGCCGCGTTAGGGTTAATTCCCATGCAGGCTTGATACGGGTCCGGGCGCGGGGCAAAATGCCGCCTGAATGTGGGTCCACGTGGAGAAAAGTCCGCGACATGCTAAAAAATGATAATAGAATCAATGAATTACAGAGTTCAGCCGTTACGGCGATGATCTGTGTCGGGGCTTTGTTTCTTGGCACAGGGATCTATTTCGGCGTCAGGGAAATTGAACAACCGCGCCTTGCGACACAATTACCTGGCTTCCAGGGCGGTAACGATCTGGTTATCGCGCGCGTCAATGGTCAGGAAATTCGTCTGTCTGATGTTGTTATGGCGCGCTCTGAATTGCCTCCCGAGGCCGCCGGACTGCCCGATGCGCTGGTGCTGGAGGCGGTTATCAATGACCTGATTGATCGCCGCCTTTTTGCCGAGGCCGGATGGAAGGCAGGGCTGACGCGCGACGGTGTCATGCAGGGCCGCTTTCGTTTTGAACAGGAAAAGCTTCTGCGCGATCAGTATATCGCCGGGATGATCGAGACGGCCATTTCAGAGCGGGATATCAAGCAACTCTACGAGGCGCGCTACCTCGACGAGGACCGGCTTCGCGAGGCGCATTTGTGGCAAATTCTTGTCCGCACCCGGGAGGAAGCCGAGGAGGTCTTGCAAAAATATCAAGACGGAGACCTCTTCGAAGACCTTGCCAGACAATATTCCCTCGACAGTTTTGCCGTCGTTGGCGGTGACATGGGGTATCAAAGCGTCGATGCGCTTTTGCCGGAAGTTTCTGACCGGGCATTTTCCATGGCCGAGAACGAGGTCTCGCTACCTTTTACCTCACGCTTCGGCTGGCATGTGATCTGGCTGGAGGACGTCCGTTATCGCAAACCGCCTGCTCTGATCACGGTGCACAATGAACTCAAACACGAGTTGATTGAAGAGGCACTGTATCGTGACCTTGCCAAATTGCGTGCCGAAGCACGGATCGAGCGGGTCGGTCTGCCTCATGAGGCGGAGCTTGACAGGGCCCTCGTAGCATCACAATAAGGAAGGGTACGGTCCTTTCAGATGGTGGCTTTCGATGGCGGAAAACAGGAAAAAATCGGGACCCGGAAAGCCTCGCGCGTCCCGGGCTGACCCTTCACTCAAAAAGGCAAAAGCATCACCCGATGTCTCGCTTCTTGCTCCGGCTCAGTTCCCCAGTTTGCGGGCCATAGAAGGCGTTGAAGCGATAACCGCCCGGACCGGCGAGCGCTACAAGGGCCGCACGGACCTGACGATATTCAAGCTGGCACGCGGAACAACCGTCGCCGGAGTTTTCACAAAGTCGGCCACAGCGTCCTCCGTCGTCGACTGGTGCCGCGCCAATCTGAAAAAAGGCAAGTCACCGTCCGCCAGGCTTCTTGTTGTCAATGCCGGCAATGCCAACGCCTTTACCGGTAAAGATGGCCGTGATGCGGTCAAGGCCATATCGACCGCAGCGGCGCAAGCCTACGGGTGTAAACAGAGCGAGGTTTTTCTGGCATCGACCGGGGTGATTGGAGAGCCGCTCAATTACCACAAGATCCTGCCAGCCTTCAGGCTTGCGCCGCGCCCGTTGACACCGGCGGGCTGGAAAAAGGCCGCCAGCGCGATCATGACAACGGACACCTGGCCAAAAGCCTCAACCCGGCAGGCTGAAATTGACGGTGTGCCGGTGACGATTTCTGGCATCACAAAAGGATCCGGCATGATTGCGCCGGACATGGCAACGATGCTCGGGTTCATTTTCACCGATGCCAAAGTGCCGGCGGAAATCCTGCAGGCCATGCTTAAATCTGCTGTCGGCGATACCTTCAATGCCATCACCGTGGATAGCGATACATCGACCAGCGATACGGTTCTGCTTTTTGCAACGGGCAAGGCCGGCGTGGCACCGGGAGCCTCTGCGCCCTTCACCGGTCCCGGAGATCGCCGGCTCGCCGACTTCCGCGCCAGGCTCCATGAGGTTATGGAGGATCTGGCCCATCAGATCGTGCGCGACGGGGAAGGCGCAACAAAGTTCATCACGGTCCGTGTAAAAGGCGGGGCCACGGCGGCATCAGCGCGAAAAATAGCATTCTCGATTGCCAATTCTCCGCTGGTTAAAACGGCTGTGGCCGGTGAGGATGCAAATTGGGGTCGGGTCGTCATGGCGGTCGGAAAGGCCGGGGAACCTGCCGATCGCGACAGATTGGCGATCTCTTTCGGGCCGCATCTTCTGGCTGACAAGGGAATCCGCCACCCGGATTATGACGAGGCGGTGGTTTCGGCCTATATGAAAGGCAACGAAATAGAAATCACTGCCGACGTAGGATTGAAGAAGGGCGAGGCGCGGGTCTGGACATGTGATCTCACCCACGGCTACATTTCGATCAATGCGGATTATCGCAGTTGATCACAGTTGGTCGTTTTGCAGGCTGAAGGAAGGCAAGCCGAAGTGGAAAAGGCGGAGAAATACTGGAGTGTGAAAGCCGCTGCGCAGCCAGGAGTGGCGCCGTGCGCGATTGCGTTCTCCGGCGCCATTAATACGGATCGTCTGCGGCTGCGCCGCCTTGGCGAAAGTGATGCCCACACGATCACGCGCCTGGTTTCCGACTGGGAAGTTTCCAAACAGACCATCTCGATCGCCAACCCCTATACGCTGAATGAGGCGCATAAATTTATTCGCAACGGGGAAGCAGACTGGCACGATGGAACTCAATATGTCCTTGGCATCGAACGGCGCACCGATAACTGTCTGATCGGAACGATATCTATACAGATTTATCGCAAGTGGGGCCGCCGATACGGAGAGATCGGCTATTGGGCCGGACGCGAATATTGGGGCAAGGGTTATACCGGCGAAGCGATTGAGCCCTTCCTGGTCTTCTGCCGGGCGACGCTGGGTCTCAAGACGATCGACGCCAAAGCCTTTGTTGAAAACGAGGCCTCGCTGCGGCTTCTGAAGCGGGCCGGATTTCGCGAAGTCGCGAGGAAAACCGAACATCTGGAGCACCGCGGCGGCAAACGCAAGGTCGTCCACCTGCGGCACAAGTCAAAATGATCAGGCACCCTCTGCTATCCCGGCGCTTCAGTCGGTCGATGGGTTCGAACTCTCCGCGAAGCAAAAGTATAAAGGACCCGGTCACGTGGAAATGATACTTGTCAGCGCCTGTGTGCTGGTTGATGTGGATGGACGGGTCCTGCTGGCCAGACGCCCTGAGGGCAAAGCCATGGCGGGACTATGGGAGTTTCCCGGCGGCAAGCTCGAGCCAGGTGAGACGCCGGAAGAGTGCCTCATCCGCGAACTTGGCGAGGAACTGGGGATTAACGTTACCAAATCGTGTCTCGCACCGCTCACATTTGCTTCACACACTTATCCCGATTTTCACCTTTTGATGCCACTCTATGTCTGTCGTCGGTGGGACGGCGTGGTCAGACCGCTTGAACACAGCGAACTTCGCTGGGTCAAACCGGCTGATTTGAGGACGTTTGAGATGCCACCGGCGGACGAGCCGATCGCGTCGTTCTTGCAGGATTATTTATAGAGTCCCAGGGGGACGCGGGTTACAGGTAACAAGAGGTTGGTATGAAGCGCAATGAGATCGGGGTCACAATCAAAGCTTTTTTCCGCTCCACATCCGGTGCGACGGCAATTGAATACGCCATGATTGCAGGGGGCCTCTCGATCCTGATCGCTGGCGGCGTCGGCCTGATCGGCGGCAAGCTGACCGGCATCTTTGTAGCAGTCGCGGCCCTGTTCTAGAAATCTGACCTACCAGAATCTCAATTATATGTCCTGGACACTGATCTTCTCCTCGGGCGCCCATGCGGTGCCAAAGAGGATATGGAAGCTCGCCGGAATTTCCTCTTCAATCCCGAACTGATCCATATAAATGCGCTCAAGCGCTGCAAGTGTGGCACGTCTCAGCGGAGACTTGCGGCGTTCGACCATGGGATTGGCAAGCCCCATGCCGCGCAGATCGCGCATCAACGCACGCACGCCCTTGTAGGTCACAGTGACCTTGTCGAAATCGGCCACCGGCTCGGAAAAATTCACCCGCTGCAGCAGTGCGCCAAATTCTTTTATATCCGCAAACGGAATAACCCGGGGACTAAGCCCGCCTTCCATCTCGATTTCAGCGCGGGCAAACGCATCGCGCAGTTCCGTCAGGGTCTCGCCGCCAAAAAGCGAGGTGAGGAAAAGCCCGCCTGGCCGCAGGCAGCGCCGGATCTGGACCAGCGCGCCGGGCAGGTCATTGACGAAATGCAGCGTCAACGGCGCCAGGATGAGATCAAAACTTTTATCGGCAAAGGGCAGCAGTTCATCGCTGCCAACAACATTGTGCCCGGTTTCGATCCTGTGACCTGAAAGGCCGCAATGAACCAGCAACGACGGGTTGATGTCCGGCGCACCGTCCAGCACCCGCAGGGCCGAGCCCGGGTGCGAGCCAAGGTCAAGCACGCGCTGGAAACCACCCTCGCGCCGTGCTGGCGTAACGCTCGCCAGCCGGTCAGCGAACTCCTCGTCGCAGCGCCTGACGAGGAAGTCGAAGCCGCCAAAGCCTTTCGCTGCGCGGGTCCGGCGCGCGCGCACCAGCTTTCGGTCGAACATCTCTTTGACGCCGGGCGGCGGCGGGCTGGTCATTGGTGATTTCATTTGGCAGACTGAAACGCAGGTTAAGGGCTGGATGGCAAAGCGCGCCCGTATTTAAGGCGCCCTCGTATTTAGGGCGGCGGTTCGTGCAGGGCAATGGAAAAGCTGAATTTAATGGTGGATGACAGCGAACAGCGGATGCCTGCAGAGGGCGCGCCCCGGCCCGGCCTCGCCGCCGGCGTCTTGAACCTGCTGCTGCCGCATCGCTGTCTGGGCTGCGACGATGGTCTGGGCGAGGGCCCGGGGCTGTGTCCCGCCTGCTGGTCGAAGGTCCGTTTCGTCGAGGCGCCGTTCTGCGAGTGCTGCGGGCGCCCGTTCGAAATTGATCCGCAGGACGGGCTGCTCTGCGCCGCCTGTATTGCCGCCCCGCCGCTGTTCGACCGGGCGCGGGCCGCGATGATCTACGACGACGCCAGCCGTCCGCTGGTGACCGGGTTCAAATACGCAGATCGTACAGACTTTGCCCGGGCCTTTGGCGGCTGGCTGACGCGGGCAGGGCGCGATGTGCTTGAAGAGGCGGACTGGCTTGTGCCGGTGCCGCTGCATCCCTGGCGGCTGTGGATGCGGCGCTATAATCAGGCCGGCATCCTGGCCGCCGCGATCTCGCGCGAGACAATGATTCCGGTGCTCTACGACGGGCTCGTGCGCGTGCGCCATACCCGCCAGCAGGTCGGGCTCACCGCCGCCAAACGCCGCCGCAATGTCGCCGGGGCCTTCCAGGTCAACCCGAAGCGCGCCGAGATCCTGAAGGACGCTCACATTGTGCTGATCGACGATGTGATCACCTCCGGCGCAACAGTAACCGCCTGTCTCAAGGCCATGGCGCGCCAGAAACCTGCGACACTTGGCGTTCTGTCCCTCGCCCGGACCATGCGCTAGAAGGCACAGATGAGTCCGGCATCACAGTCTTGGTAATTGAAACAGAGCCACAATTGAATATATAGAACGGGCAAGAGATCCCTGCAGCTATCAGTTTGAGTGTTTTCAGAAATGCCAAAAGTCACGATCTACACCAAAATGCTGTGCGGTTATTGCTACCGCGCCAAATCCTTGCTCGCGTCAAAACACGTCGAGATCGAGGAGATTGACATCACCATGAACGGCAAGGCGCGCGACGAAATGCTCGCCCGCGCCCATGGCGGATATACGGTGCCACAGATCTTCATTGGTGATACACATGTTGGCGGCTGCAACGAACTCCTCGCCCTTGAGCGCGAAGGCGGCCTTGATCCCCTGCTTGAAGGATAAAGATCCGCGACATGAGTAACGAGACTTTCAAGGCAGGCGTTATCCAGATGTGCACCGGCGTCGAGGTTGCGCCCAATATCGCCGATGCCTGCCAGATGATCCGTGAAGCCCATGCGGCCGGGGCCGACTTCATCGCCACTCCCGAGAACACCGCCTCCATCTCCATTCGCAAGGCGGACATTCAGGGCCAGGAAGCGCGTCAGGATTTCCACCCCGCCGTTTCGGCGTTTGGGTCCCTGGCCGATGAATTGAACACCTGGCTCATGATCGGCTCCATTGGCATCGATGTGGAAACACCGGATGGCGCGCCCGCCAAATATGCCAACCGCTCGTTCCTGTTTGGTCCGGGTGGCGCGGTCGAGGCCACCTACGACAAGATCCACATGTTCGATGTCGATGTGTCAGAGACCGACAGCTGGCGCGAATCAGAGACCTTTGAGGCCGGCACAAGGGCCGTCGGCGCCAATCTGCCGTGGGGCGGCCTTGGCATGACGATCTGCTATGACATGCGCTTTGCCCATCTTTATCGCACGCTGGCCAAAGCCGGCGCGGACTTTTTCACCGTGCCCTCGGCCTTTACCGTCCCGACGGGACAGGCCCACTGGCACGTCCTGCTGCGCGCCAGGGCCATCGAATGCGGCGCCTGGGTCCTTGCCCCGGCCCAGGGCGGCGCCCATGAGACCGGCCGTGAGACCTATGGGCACTCGCTGATCGTCGGCCCCTGGGGCGAGATCATCGCCGAAGCCGCTGGCACCGGTCCCGAGATTATCTACGGCACGATCGATACCGGCGAGGTCGCCAAAGCCCGCGCCCGCCTGCCGAGCCTGACCCACGATCGCCCCTTCGATCTCGACGCGCCCGAATAGTCACGCGAGCTAACAACCCTGGCGCCCCCAGCCAGTCAGCCAGCCCAACCGGCTATTTTCATCAATTGCCCCGGCGTTTGCGCTCTGTTAACTATTTCCTTGAAGACTGTCCCCATGAACAAGGGACATGACCATATATCCGGCGAGGAAGACCACGGGCGCAAGCCAGGCTGCACCACCGGTTCAAGGACGCGTAACGTGATTGTATTCGGTTTGATCTGCGGTGAAGGACATGAGTTTGAGGGCTGGTTCCGCTCAAACCAGGACTTCGACGATCAATCCTCCGCCAGCGCCGTCGCCTGTCCCGCCTGCCACTCGACGCAGGTTCAAAAGGGCATCATGGCCCCGAACCTCAATCTTTCATCCAGCAGTTCCAGCCAGCCCGAGCGTTCACCCGAACGTCCTTACGGCGATGCAACGGACCTCACTGTGAGCGATGCGCCGGACAACAGCGAAACCATCGCCGCCCTCGAAGCCGAAATTTCCGACATGCGCCGCCAGATCAAGGACGAGCTGCGCACCTACGTCGAAACCAGTTTTGATTATGTTGGCCAGGACTTCCCCGAAGAAGCCCGCCGCCGCCACTACGACGCCCCGACCGCGTCCGCGGGCGCTTACGGCGAAGCCTCCCTCGACGACATGGTTGCCCTCATCGACGAAGGCATCAAAGTCGCGCCCCTGCCGCAAGACCCCAAGAAGCTGAATTAGGGCTTCAACATCAGTTGAAGTCCGTATCCCCGGACTTGATTCTTCTGCCCGACAGGGTGCGCAACGCGCACCTGAGAGGGGGGATCCAGAGAAGCACCCTCCGCATACCAATTTTTTACTCTGTCATTACCCCTCTCGGGTGTGCAAAGCACACCCTGTCGGGCAGGGCGAGCCTTGACCCGGTAATCCAGAAAGCGTCGCACTGGATACCCGGGTCTTTGCCCGGGTATGACAGAAATGGAGAGGGGCATAGCGCGTCCTACCCCACCAACCCCTTCACATCCCCGGCAATCTCCTCCGGCGTCACCAGCGGCTCAAACCGTTTCACCACCGCGCCCGACCCATCAACCAGAAACTTGGTAAAGTTCCATTTGATCTCGTCTTCACCTGATGCGTCTTTCGCCGCCGCCCGCAAATGCTGCCACAGCGGCGCAGCGCCGTCGCCATTGACCTCCACCTTGGCAAACAGCGGAAACGTCACACCAAACGAGGTCTCGCAAAACGTCGCGATCTCACCTTCCGTGCCCGGCTCCTGCGCGCCAAACTGATTGCACGGAAACCCCAGCACCGCAAAGCCCTTGCCCCCATACTCCTTCTGCAACGCCTCCAGCCCCTCATACTGCGGCGTCAACCCGCACGCGCTCGCCACATTGACAATAAGCAGCGCCTTGCCGGCATAGTCGCCGAGCGAGACATTATCGCCGGTGATGGTTTTGGCTGTGAAGTCGTGAACGGTTTTGGTCATGGGAGCTCCTTGTCCTCAGGTCAGTTTGTTATGAGTCCAATCTTATGCATCCGCAGCAAAAGTAAAGCGTTGATCCGGCGTTCTTAAAAATGTCAATATATATATTGACATATAGAAACAAAAAAGCAATACATAGATTGTCAAACATTAAACGAACGTCAATATATGTATTGACAATACCAAGGTGAGCCTCATGTGGAATCGGCAGAAACAAAGGGCTCGCGCTCTGCTCGACAGCAGGCTCGAGCAGTTAAAGCCGACCAGCCAGTATGAGCGGCCTGCCAGCGGCTGGGTCAAGGCCATCCGCGAAGCGCTTGGCATGTCTGCCGCACAACTGGCAGGGCGGCTCGGCGTCTCGCGCCAACGCGTCCATGACCTCGAAAAGGCCGAACGCCACGGCGGCATCACCTTGACATCCCTGCGTGCTGCCGCCGAAGCGCTCGATTGTACTCTGGTCTATGCCCTCGTGCCGACGAGCAGCCTCACCTCCATGGTCGAGCAAAAGGCGCGCCGCGTCGCGCAAAAGGATCTGGCCTACATCGACCAGACCATGGCGCTCGAAGATCAGGCCCTTCCCGATGAGGGCTTTGAAGATCAGATTACAGAATATATTGATGCCTCCATGACAGAAAAAGATCTGTGGAAGGGCTCATGACGGATCTTTTTGACGAAGGCGAGGGAGCAACACCGCTCGACCCCGATGAGCGTGAAGGCCTTAAGGTCAGCTGGGTGACATTCAGACGCGATCTCAATCAGGTCGAACAGGACAACATCCGGAAAGCGACAGTAAAGGCGATGAAATCGCTCTCCTCAAACCTTCTGAGTGAGGACTATTTGACAGACCTGCATCGCCAGATGTTCGGCGACGTCTGGACCTGGGCGGGAAAGTATCGAACGACGGCAAAGAATATCGGCGTGGATGCAGTCCAGATCCCGGTTGAACTGCGCCGTCTTCTCGATGATGTGAAATTCTGGATTGAGAGCGAAACATGGCAGCCCGACGAAATCGCCATCCGCTTCCACCACCGCCTCGTCCAGATCCATCCCTGGCCAAACGGCAACGGCCGCTGGGCGAGGTTGGTCGCCGATCTCCTCATCCGCCAGCTGGGCGGCGAGCGTTTCACCTGGGGCCGAAAAATCCTCGGCCCCTCAGGAGAAGCCCGTGGAGCCTATATCGCGGCGCTGAGAGAAGCAGACAATCACGATGTGGAGTCGTTGTTGAAATTTGCTAGGAGTTGAATTGTAATTACGTACTATGCCGGAACCAGACGGCTCTCATCGAGAATTGGCATCAAACTGGGATGAAAAAATGTTGGAAGCAATCTATCTGCTCCTCCTTTCTTCGGTTTTAAGAAGATTTGGCGAGGGCATAGGGGGTATCGGAAATAGTGAGGATTTCGAGCCAATGGACTTCATTGGGCTCGCTTTTCTCGGTATGGCATTAGCTTCGTTCATTGGATCGGTTGTCGTTGCATATCCGCACTTGGCGGATATTCTTCTCGATTAGACTTCCAAGAACCAACAGTCTTCAGAAGTAATGGAGCCCTGCCCCACTAACCCTTCGTCACGCTCAGCATATAATTCACTGCCACATCCTTCGACACGCGCCATTCGCCCCTCAGCGGGTTGAGCGTGACGCCGACCGGCTCGCCGGGCGTCAGTCCGTGCCGCTGCACCAGCGCGGCCAGTTCTTTTGGTGTCAGGAAGCGGTTCCAGTCGTGGGTGTGGCGCGGCAGCCAGTTCAGGATATATTCGGCGCCGATGATCGCCAGCGCATAGGACTTGAGCGTGCGGTTGAGGGTGGCCAGCAACATGATGCCGCCGGGCTTCAGGAGGCTCGCTGCGGCCTCCATGAAGGCGTCGATATCGGCGACATGTTCGATCACTTCCATCGAGGTGATGACGTCGTACTGTTCGCTGTCGCCGCTCCCGACTTCGCTCTTTGCGTTTCTTGCCACTTCTCTGGCCAGCTCTTCCGCCGTCGCGACCCGGTAGTCGATGGTGAGGCCCTGCTCTTCGGCGTGGACCGAGGCGGTTCTGATGTTTTTCTCTGACACATCCGAGCCGGTAACGGCGCCGCCGAGCCGCGTCATCGGCTCGGTCAGCAGGCCGCCGCCGCACCCGATGTCGAGAATGCGCAGGCCGGAAAGGGCCGAAGCGGACCTGAAGCCCTCCCGGGCGCTCAGATTGTAATGATTAAAAACCAGATCACGAATAAACGTCATCCGGACCGGGTTGAGCTGGTGCAGCGGCTTGAAATTACCGTGCGGATCCCACCACTCTGCCGCCATTTTGGAGAATTTCTCGACCTCCGCCGGATCCACTGAAAGATCGACAGAAGCATCCACGGAAGCCTCCGGGGAGGCGGCCTTTTGCTCTTCCACGCTGTTATTTTCCACTGCTGACATGTGAAATCCTTGATTTAACAACCACAAAGCTGTCCGGCACGTTTGATTCCGGTGATCCTCTCCGATATGTATGGCGCCGCAAAGTACCTTGAGCCCTGATCGGATCGGCTCCGGGTGCAAAACCATGGAATAAAGAGATAACAGGAACGCCGGGTCCCTGGCAACGCGAGAAAGGCTCCCCCGCCTGGCCTTGCCGCATTTGTCGCCCCCGCGCGCCTGAACAGAAAAATATGTCCCGTCTGGTTTTGAAATTTGGTGGCACATCGGTTGGCAGCGCCGAGCGCATTGCCAATGTCGCTGCCCATATCGCCCGCGAGGCCCGCGCCGGCCACGAGGTCGTCGTGCTGGTCTCGGCCATGTCCGGCGAGACCAACCGGCTGATCGCGCTCACCCGTGAGGTCGCCGTGCTGCATGATGCGCGCGAATATGATTCGGTGGTCGCCGCCGGTGAGCAGATCTCGAGCGGGCTTCTGGCGATGGCGCTGCAACAGCTTGGCATCCAGGCGCGCAGCTTCATGGGCTGGCAGGTCGCGATCCGCACCACGGGCGCCCATTCGTCGGCGCGCATCGAGGATATTGAAACCGCCGAGCTGGAAGATCGCCTCGCGCGCGGTCATGTGCCGATCATTGCCGGCTTTCAGGGTCTGGGGCCCGACAACCGGATCACGACGCTGGGACGCGGCGGAACCGATACCTCGGCGGTGGCCTTTGCCGCAGCGCTGAAGGCCGATCGATGTGATATCTATACCGATGTCGACGGGGTCTATACGACCGACCCGCGTATTGTGCCCAAAGCGCGCAAGATCGCCCGCATCGGTTATGAAGAAATGCTGGAACTGGCCTCGCAGGGGGCCAAGGTCTTGCAAACCCGCAGTGTTGAACTGGCCATGGTTCACAAGGTGCGTTTGCAGGTGCTGTCCAGTTTTGTAGACCCGGCCAAAATGAAGGCCGAGGATATTCCGGGAACTCTGGTTTGTGACGAGGATGAAATCGTGGAACAACAAGTCGTAAGCGGCATCGCCTATTCGCGCGATGAAGCCAAAATCACCTTGCGCGATGTGCCGGACAAGCCGGGCATCGCGGCGGATATATTTGGCGCGCTGGATAATGCCGGCGTCAATGTGGATATGATCGTTCAGAATATCTCTGAAGACAACAAGACCACCGATCTGACGTTTACGGTTGGCGAGATCGATGTCGACCGCGCGGTCAAGGCTCTGCAGCAGGGCGCAAAGCCCGGCGAGTTCGGTGAGATCATTGCCGACACCAATGTCTCGAAGATCTCCATTGTCGGGATCGGCATGCGCTCCCACGGCGGCGTGGCGCGCAAGATGTTCGAGACCCTGGCTGAAAAAGGCATCAATATTCTTGTCATCTCGACCTCTGAAATCAAGGTGAGTGTGCTCATCGAAAGTGAATATACCGAGCTCGCCGTGCGGGCTCTCCATACGGCTTATGATCTGGATGCTGATTAATGCCACTGTCTGACCGGAGCGGTGTGCCCGGGCCCAGAGTTATTCTGAAACAGCTGCGCGCGCTGATGGCGGGGCGCCATTCGCCGCAGGGCCGTCTCGATCAAATCGTACGCATGATCGCCGTCAACATGGTGGCCGAGGTCTGTTCCGTCTATCTGCTGCGCGCCACCGGCGACCTTGAGCTGTTCGCCACCGAAGGCCTCAACGCCGAGGCGGTTCACAAAACCATGCTGAAGGTAGGCGAGGGGCTGGTCGGCCATATCGCCGAGACCTCGCGGCCACTCAACCTGTCCGATGCCCCGACGCACCCGGAATTTGCCTATCGGCCGGAAACCGGCGAGGAAATCTTCCAGTCGTTTCTCGGGGTCCCGGTCCTGCGCGGTGGTCTGATGACCGGCGTTCTGGTTGTGCAGAACCAGGTCAAGAAATACTACAGCGACGAGGAGGTCGAGACCCTCGAGATCGTCGCCATGGTGCTGGCCGAGATGAATGCCTCGGCGGATCTGCTCGGCGATGATGAATATATGGGCGAGGATCTGCGCTCCGACGCGCCGCTGCATCTGACGGGCAGGTCCTTTGCCGACGGGCTTGCCGTTGGCCATGCGGTTTTGCACCAGCCGCGCGTCGAGGTGACAAACCTGTTTGCCGACGACATTGAGCAGGAACTGGAACGGCTCGAGGTGGCGCTGGAGGGGCTCAAATCTTCGGTTGATGACTTGCTCGCCGCCGCAGACCAACACCTCAGCGGCGACCCGAGGGATGTTCTGGAGGCCTACCGCATGTTCGCCCATGATCGTGGCTGGCGCAACCGCATGCGCGAGGCCATTATTGGCGGCATGTCCGCAGAGGGTGCGGTCGAGCGCCTGCAGATCGAAACCCGGGCACGGTTGTCGAACACACCGGATCCCTATCTGCGCGAACGCATGCACGACTTCGATGATCTGGCCAACCGCCTGCTGCGCCATCTGATGGGCTATGAGACAATCCCGCGGCTCACCCGGGACGCGGTGCTCGTGGCGCGTAACCTTGGCCCTGCTGAATTGCTCGAATATGACCGCGACAAACTCATCGGCGTGGTGCTTGAAGAAGGCTCCGCCACCGCCCACGTCTCGATTGTTGCCAAGGCTCTTGATATCCCGCTGGTCGGGCGGGTCGCCGGCGCGGTTGACCGCATCGAGCCGGATGATCATCTGATTGTTGATGGCCAGAACGGTGAAGTGCATATTCGCCCCCGGACCGATGTTCTTGAAGCTTACGATCACAAGCAACAACTGCGCGCCGCGCGTCAGGCGCGCTATGCTGCTGAACGAGACCTCGAGGCTGTCACCCTCGACGGCGTCAGGATCGATCTGAATATCAATGCCGGGCTTATTGTTGATTTGCCGCATCTGGACGAAACCAACGCATCGGGCATCGGGCTGTTTCGCACCGAACTGCAGTTTATGATCGGCGCGCGCATGCCGCGGCTTGGCGAGCAAACCGAGTTTTACCGCGCTGTTCTTGATGCCGCAGACGACAAGCCTGTGGTGTTCCGCACCGTTGATCTGGGGTCTGACAAGGTCCTGCCCTATCTGCCGACGGAATGGGAAGAAAATCCGGCGCTGGGCTTCCGCGCCATTCGCCTCGCGCTCGCCCGGCCGGGGCTGTTGCGCTATCAGATCCGCGCCATGCTGGCGGCCGGTGCGGGCAGGACGCTCAATGTCATGTTCCCGATGATTGCCGAGGTCGCCGAATTCGTTGAGGCAAAAGCGCTGGTCAACAAGGAAATCGGCCGTCTTGAACGAAAGGGGCGCGCGCTCCCGAAAGAAATCAACATCGGCACCATGCTCGAGGTCCCGGCGCTGGCCTGGCAGCTCGGGCCGCTTTTCGCCGAGACAGACTTCATCTCCATCGGGTCCAATGACCTGTTGCAATTCCTGTTTGCCGCAGACCGCGCCAACCCGCAGCTTGTCGATCGCTATGACCGCCTGAGCCCGCCGGTGCTGGCCTTCCTGTCCGAAATCGTTGCCAAAGCCGACAAGGCCAAAATCCCGCTGTCTCTGTGTGGCGAAATGGCCGGCGACCCGCTCGAGGCCATGGCCCTGCTTGGCCTGGGGTTTCGTCGGATATCCATGGCGCCGGCCGCCATCGGCCCCGTCAAGGCGATGCTGCGCAGCCTTGATACAAAGGCCGCAGCGAAGGAAGTCAAACGCCTCAAAACACGCGGCGACCATTCGGTGCGCGGCGACCTTCTGGCCTTTGCCTCGGCCAATAATGTGGTCCTCAGTTGATTTTTAACCGGGAACGCGATTTATTTACCAAACCGGTGCATAATGCAGGGGTATGGCATGATTGACGTCAGCTCACTCAAGGGAAAGTTCAGGGGACAATGACTGCGTTGGCGCAAGACTCAGAGCGCAAGTCCGGTGACAGCGAAAAGCGGCGGCCGCATTTTCGCGAGCAGCCCCAGGACGAGGGGCATTATCACGAAACCGTCGGCGCCGATCTGCGCGCTGCCCGCACCGAACGCAAGCAGAGTATTGATGATATCGCAGAACAACTGCGTCTCAAGCCTGAACTTGTCCGCGCCATTGAGGAAAGTGATTTCGATACGCTGCCAGGCAAGACCTATGCAATCGGGTTCGTGCGGGCCTATGCCAAATTGGTCGGGTCGGAACACGGCGCCGAAGCGGAAGAATATGTGCGTCGGTTCAAGGCCGAAATGACCGATGCTGAAGAACTCAAGTTCAATGCCAATACCCGCAAGGATCCAGGGCGCAGCATACCGTGGGGCCTGCTGGCAACAGGCGCGGCGACACTGCTGCTTGCCATCTCGGTCTGGCGTATGGCCGATACGGCGGTGGGTGAAGGCGACGAGGTGCTTGATGCTTTCCAGCCCGATCTGCCCAAAGCGGTCTTCCAGTCACCTTCGGTCCCGGGTACCGGTGACGCGCTTGTTGGTGCAGCTGTCGAGCCGGACGTTGAAGCGGGCGAACCCGTGACCTCAGTCCCGAATGCAGAGGTTCCCGACGGGACCTTTTGGGGCAGTGAAAACTACGATGGGCGCCTGCGCGTAAAAGCTTTGAGCGATGTCTGGCTGCGTGTTGAGGTCGGGGCCCAGGTCATGTTCGAGCGGGTCCTCAAGGCTGGCGACAGCTATGCCCCGCCGAACCGCGGTGACATAAGGATCCTGACCCGCAACGCCGGCGATCTTGAAATATACGTGGATGGCAACTATATCCGCCGTCTGGGCAAGGACGGCGATGCGCTTGGCGGCGCGAAGCTCGACCCCGATGTCCTGCTTGGTGGCCGTTAGCTGGCTGTCCTTCCTCTGCGCGCGCCAAAGAAAACCTTCTCCTTTGGTGAAAAAAGGGACATTGTCCCCCAAAGTCATCCCCAAAACGAGTGCAACGATTAATATGAGTGTCAGGCCCTATCGAGACATAATGCGCCGCAAGACCGCTACCGTGATGGTCGGCAACGTCGCCGTTGGCGGCGATGCGCCGATATCTGTTCAGTCCATGACCAACACACTGACCAGCGATGCGGCGGCGACCATCGCCCAAATTCGTGATCTTGAGGAGGCGGGCGCTGATATCGTTCGGGTCTCGTGCCCCGACGTTGCGTCCACGGCCGCCATGGCGCAGATCGTCGAGGCCTCCAATGTTCCCATCGTTGCGGACATCCATTTCCATTATAAACGCGCCATTGAAGCTGCCGACGCCGGCGCCGCCTGCCTCAGGATCAATCCCGGTAATATCGGATCCGCAGAGCGGGTGCGTGAAGTGGTTGCCGCCGCAAAGGCCAATGGCGCTTCCATGCGGATCGGCGTCAATGCCGGCAGTCTTGAGCGTGACCTGCTCGAAAAATATGGTGAGCCCTGTCCGGAAGCAATGGTGGAAAGCGCTCTCGATCACGCCCGCATTCTGGAAGACAACAATTTTGATAATTTCAAGATCAGTGTAAAGGCCTCCGATATCTTCCTGTCCGTTGCCGCCTATTATGGCCTTGCCGATGCCTGCAAGTATCCATTGCATCTGGGTATTACAGAAGCTGGCGGCCTGACGTCCGGCACCGTGAAGTCTGCCATCGGCATCGGATCGCTTCTGTGGGCGGGGGTTGGCGACACCATTCGGGTGTCGCTGTCGGCCGATCCGGTCGAGGAGATCAAGGCCGGGTTCGAGATCCTGAAATCTCTCGGACTCCGGCACCGCGGCGTCAACATCGTCTCGTGCCCCTCGTGCGCTCGCCAGGGCTTTGACGTGGTCAAGACCGTGAGCATCCTGGAAGAAAAACTGGCTCATATCTCGACACCCATGAGCGTTTCCATTATGGGCTGTGTGGTAAATGGACCCGGAGAAGCCGCGCACACAGAAATTGGCGTCACCGGCGGCGGTGCGGGGTCGGCCATGGTCTACCTGTCGGGCGTCACTGACCACAAGGTTCAAAATGAAAACATGATTGATCACGTCGTCGAGCTTGTTGAAAAGAAGGCTTTGGAAATAGAGGCTGAGGCTACCCGGCCTTGAAGCCCCGTTTAAACTGACAGGAACTGACACCCGTGATCCCAGCCGAAAAAATGGCCCGCCTTGTTGATCGCTTTGAAGCGATCGAAGCGGAGATGTCGTCTGACCTCTCGCCGGAAGACTACGTCAAATTGTCAAAGGAATATTCCGAGCTGATGCCGGTTGTTGCGGCGATCAGACGGATGAACGCCGCAACTGCCGAGATAGCAGATCTGGAAGAAATACTGGCTGATGGTGACGCGGACGAAGAAATGCGTGACATGGCCGGGGACGAGCTAAAGGTGCTCAAGGATGATGAGGTCGAAAAAGAACGTGAGCTGAGTATCCTTCTGTTGCCAAAAGATGCAGCAGATGAAAAAAGCGCCATTCTTGAAGTGCGGGCCGGAACCGGCGGCGATGAAGCCGGCCTCTTCGCTGGAGATCTTTTCCGCATGTATTCACGTTACGCGGATCTCAATGGCTGGAAAGTCGAAATCATGAGCGCGAGCGATGCCGACCAGGGGGGCTATAAGGAAATTATCGCCTCCATAACCGGTGCGGGCGTTTTTCGCCGTCTGAAATTTGAGTCGGGCGTGCACCGGGTGCAGCGCGTGCCTGAAACAGAATCCGGGGGCCGGATTCACACCTCGGCGGCCACGGTTGCCGTCCTGCCCGAAGCCGAGGAAGTCGATGTCAATATTGATGACAAGGATCTTCGAGTGGATATCTTCCGCGCCTCGGGACCCGGCGGCCAGTCTGTCAACACAACCGACAGCGCCGTTCGCATAACACACTTGCCGACAGGTATTGTGGTTTCCCAGCAGGATGAAAAATCCCAGCACAAAAATCGCGCCAAGGCGATGATCGTCCTGCGCTCCCGCGTCTATGAGCTGGAGCGCTCACGCCTTGATGCAGTGCGCGCAGAGGATCGCAAGGGCCAGGTCGGGTCCGGTGATCGTTCCGAGCGGATCAGGACCTACAATTTCCCGCAAGGACGGGTGACCGATCACAGGATCAATCTCACCCTTTACAAACTCGACCGTGTTATCGCGGGCGACGCTCTTGAGGAATTGATTGCGCCTTTAATAGCCGAGGACCAGGCCAGCCGCCTTGCGGATCTGGACGGCATGTGACCCGGGATCTTCTGCATAACAAAGCAGGCGGGCAAACCATCAGGGCGGCGCTTGCTCACGGGCGCTCAAGGCTTGCCGGGTCAAACTGCCAGAGCAGCGCGCTTGATGCGCGAGTATTGCTGGGCCATGTCACCGGTCTCACGCGCGAGGAGCTGATTGTTGAAGAGGCCCGCGAACTCAGTCAGGCGGAGTGGGAAAGGTTTGACGCGCTCGTTGAGCGCCGCCTTGCTCATGAACCTGTTGCCTATCTTGTCGGGGAAAAGGAGTTCTTCGGCCTGTCGTTCAAGGTTACGTCCGACACGCTCATTCCCAGACCGGATACCGAAACGCTCATTGAGGTCGCGCTCGGCTTTTGCCGCGAGCTAACTCACCCGCCGCGCATTCTGGATTTGGGCACCGGGTCCGGCGCTATTCTTCTGGCTCTGCTGCACGCCTGCCCTGAAGCAAGCGGCATCGGCATCGACCGGTCCGCCCTCGCGCTTGATGTGGCCAGGCAGAACGCGAGGGGTCTGGGTCTGGCGACCCGCGCGCACTTTGTGCAGGGCAATTGGGCGGCGGGCCTTGACGAACCCTTTGATGTGATCGTCACCAATCCGCCCTATATCAATACTGCCGATATGACCGATCTGATGCCCGATGTGGTCCGGTTCGAACCTGCGGGCGCTCTCGATGGCGGGCCCGATGGCCTGGGTCCGTTGCGTCTTATCGCGCCGGATGCGGTCCGTCTTCTCTCCAGTCCTGGGCTGTTTTGCGCTGAAATCGGTCTTGGACAGGCTCAGGTCGCCAAAGCCATCCTCGAGGAAGAGGGGTTTCAGGCGGTGAAATATGTGCCGGATTTGAACAACATCTCGCGCTGTATCACGGCCGAACCGCCAATTAGCGGCAAGATAGAGGCTTGAAGCGGTGAGAATATGGAAAACCGGCAGGACACAAGGTCCCAGGTGAAAATAAGTGTTGGAAAGGTGCTGCAGGTTGGGTAGATTACGGCTGCGGGGTTTTATGAGTAAGAATGACTTCGCTGCCTGTCGGTCAGTAGAACCGCCATATGAGACAGGTGGCTTGAGGTAGATCTCAGGAGAGATTGAGTTCAGTTGAAGGAGAGGGATCCGGTTCCCTGCCTTCTGGATTTTTCCACTGCCTTGCAGAGGAAAAAGCAACACAGATTTGAAACCGAAAGAAAATGCTGGTCTGGAAACTGACAAAAGTGTCAGCGGACCAATTTATCAGAGAAATTTTGATCGAGCACGAGGAATACCTCAGGCTCACATTTGTCGAGCCAGGCGCATGCCGGTGGGCAAGTTTAAAAATCAACAAACAGGAAGAGTGCAGAGCTAAGAGGCTGCGTCAAAAATATGAGACAACACCAAAATCAGAACCAAAACCAGAATCAAAACAAGAACAGATCTCGTGGTCGCGCTCGCAAGCCAGGTAACCAGTCAAATCGAACGTTTGACTCAAATGGCCCTGATGTAAAAATCCGCGGCAGTGCCTCGCATATTTATGAGAAATATCAATCCTTGTCACGCGATGCCAATGCCGCCGGCGACCGGGTTGGTGCTGAAAATTATATGCAACATGCCGAACATTATTTTCGTTTGATGGCTGCGGCGCAGGCGGCCCAGCAAAGCCGTGAACAGCAAAACCAGCCGAGGCAAAAGCAAAACAAGGACGAAGAGGCCACGTCGGCCGAGAAGGGCACTCAGGCAGAAACGTCAACCGTTGCGGCCCTCCCGGTGGAACAGGCCAAGGCGCCCGAAGCCAGTGATACGAGACGTCAGAAAGTGCCCTCCGAAGCCGAAGCGCTGCCCGCCGCCTATCGCCCGGATGAAGCCAAGAAAGAAGCGTCCGGTGATGCAGAAGCAGAGAAAAAGCCGGTTCGCAAGCGGCGACCTCGCCAGCCGAGAGTTGAGCCGAAAGTTGAGGTCGAAGCCCCTGCAGACAGTGCCGTTGCCGACGACGCCACGGCCTGATTGCTTCTCGTCCGACACAGGGCTCAGCCCCTCGGAAGCTCTGAAATTCAATCATTTGTTGATTAAGGATTAACGCCGCAGGTGTAAGCTTGCGGCTGGACGGCGCGTTGCCTCGTCCGCAGTGACCGTAATAATTACGGGAACTTGCGACGGCGCGCCTTTAAATCGGGTTGCCGGCTACCATATGTAGGGGGCGCAAGGCTTCACAGAAGGTTGTGCATCAGGTGAGGCGTAGCCGAGACTCTTGTCCATGAGGAAAGAGTTGCAAGGGCAAGCGTGCTGAAAGGAGAGACTTATGGACTTTGAAAAGTTCACCGAGCGCTCGCGCGGTTTTGTGCAATCAGCCCAGGGGCTGGCCATGCGCGAGGGACACCAGCAATTCACATCCGAACATCTATTGAAGGTCTTGCTCGATGACGAGGAGGGCCTTGCTGCCAACTTGATCACCTTTGCCGGCGGCGATCCGCAAAAGGCATTGGTCGAAACCGAGGCGGCTCTGGCGAAAATGCCAAAGGTCGAAGGCGGCGGCGACAATCTTTACCTGTCGACCTCGCTGGGAAAGGTCTTTGAACAGGCAGCCACTCTGGCCGACAAGGCGGGAGATTCTTTCGTAACCGTCGAACGCATTTTGCTCGCACTGGCCATGGCCAAAAGCGGACCTGCTTCAGAGGCGCTCAAGTCCTGCGGCGTTACGCCGACAGGCCTCAATCATGCAATCAACAAGGTGCGCAAGGGTCGCACAGCCGACAGCGCCAGCGCCGAGGACAATTTCGATGCGCTGAAGAAATACGCGCGCGATCTCACCGAGGCGGCCCGCGAAGGCAAACTCGATCCGGTCATCGGCCGCGAAGAGGAAATCCGCCGCACCATTCAGGTTCTGTCGCGCCGCACCAAGAACAACCCGGTTCTGATCGGCGAGCCCGGCGTTGGCAAGACGGCGATCATCGAAGGCATGGCCCTTCGCATCGTCAACGGCGATGTGCCCGAAAGTCTCAAGGATAAATCCCTCATGTCGCTGGATATGGGCGCGCTCATTGCCGGGGCAAAATATCGCGGTGAATTTGAAGAGCGTCTCAAGGCGGTGCTGTCAGAAGTTGCGGCCTCTGCCGGCGATATTGTTCTCTTCATCGACGAAATGCACACGCTTGTCGGGGCCGGAAAATCAGACGGCGCCATGGATGCGTCAAATCTGTTGAAACCGGCACTGGCGCGCGGTGATCTGCACTGCGTCGGGGCAACAACGCTTGATGAATATAAAAAGCATGTGGAAAAGGATGCGGCGCTCGCCCGCCGGTTCCAGCCTGTCTTTATTGCCGAGCCAACCGTCGAGGATACGATCTCCATTCTGCGCGGCCTCAAGGATAAATACGAACTGCACCACGGCGTGCGCATTTCTGATGGCGCCATCGTGGCGGCGGCAACGCTTTCCAATCGCTACATCACCGGGCGCTTTTTGCCCGACAAGGCCATCGACCTCGTCGACGAGGCCGGATCCTCCCTGCGCATGCAGATCGATAGCAAGCCCGAGGCGCTTGACGAGCTTGACCGCAAGGTGATCCAGCTCAAGATCGAGCGCGAGGCACTTGGCAAGGAAACCGATGAGGCGTCAAAGGACAGGCTTGAAAAACTTGAGGAGGATCTGGCCAATTTCGAACAACAGTCGGCCGATCTGACCGCCAGGTGGCAGACCGAAAAGGACCGTCTCGGCTCGACGCAAAAAATCCAGGAAGATCTCGATCGCACTCGTTCGGAACTGGAAATCGCCGAGCGTGAAGGCAATCTCGCCAAAGCCGGTGAGTTGGCTTACGGCATCATTCCGGACCTTGAGGCCAAACTGGCCAAGGGTGACGAAGGCGTCGCTTCATTGGTCGAACAGGTTGTCAGCGACCAGCATATTGCGTCGGTGGTGGCCAAATGGACCGGCATTCCGGTCGACAAGATGCTCGAAGGCGAACGCGAAAAGCTTCTCCGCATGGAGCAAAGCCTCGCTGGCCGCGTTGTCGGTCAGGCCGAAGCGCTGTCCTCCGTCTCGCGTGCGGTGCGCCGTGCCCGCGCTGGCCTGCAGGAAGCGAACCGACCCATTGGCTCATTCATGTTCCTTGGGCCAACCGGCGTCGGCAAGACCGAGCTGACCAAGGCGCTGGCTGAATTCCTGTTTGATGATGATCAGGCCATCGTGCGCCTCGACATGTCGGAATATATGGAAAAACATTCTGTCGCCCGGCTCATTGGTGCGCCTCCCGGCTATGTCGGCTATGAAGAAGGCGGCGCGCTCACCGAAGCGGTTCGCCGCAGGCCCTATCAGGTCATCCTGTTTGACGAGATCGAAAAAGCCCATTCGGACGTCTTCAATGTGCTCTTGCAAGTGCTTGATGATGGCCGACTGACAGACGGGCAGGGCCGCACGGTCGACTTCTCCAACACGCTGATCATCATGACCTCCAATATGGGCGCCGAGTTTTTGGTCAATCAGCCCGAGGGCGAGGATTCCGATGCGGTGCGCGATGACGTGATGGCCGTGGTCCGGGCCAATTTCCGGCCCGAGTTCCTCAATCGGCTTGACGAAACCATTCTCTTCCACCGTCTTGCCCGCGAGCACATGGATGTCATCGTCGATATCCAGGTCGCCCGTTTGCAAAAGCTGCTGGATGATCGCAAGATTGTCATCACGCTCGGCGCAGAGGCCCGCACCTGGCTCGCCGACAAGGGCTATGATCCCGCCTACGGGGCCCGCCCCCTGAAGCGCACCATCCAGCGCCACCTGCAGGACCCGCTCGCCGAGCTGATCCTCGCCGGTGATATCATGGACGGCGAGGAAGTCATCGTCGGTGCTGGCAAGGACGGCCTGACGGTCAACGACAAGCCGATTTTGGCGGCTGCGAAGTAGTTAGAAAGTCTCCCCCACTGTCATTACCGGGCTTGACCCGGTAATCCAGAACCCTCCACACTGGATCCCCGGGTCTCGCCCGGGGATGACAGTAATGGGAGCACAGAACATGACCAAATCACCAGAAGTCACAGAGGCCACAGCCGCACTCCACGCAAAACTCCGCGACTATCTCCCGTTTGAGGATCGCACCGACTTTGAGGATGCCTCGCGCGGCTTTGTTGCGCGCTGGCCCGAGGATCAGGTCCCGGCGTTGGACGGGCGGGTGGCCTGGGACATCGCGGCGCGCGGCTATATCGAGGGCGAATGCCCCGACACCGTCAACCCGTCGCTCTGGCGTCAGGCGCAGCTCAACAACATTCATGGCCTCTTCAAGGTTTGCGACCGGCTCTACCAGGTGCGCGGCTATGACCTGGCCAATATCTCCTTCGTTGAGGGCGACACCGGCTGGATTGTGCTCGATACCGGCATGACGGCGGACTTTGCGACGGCGGCGCTGAAGCTCGCAAATGACCAGCTTGGTGAGCGCCCGGTGACCGGCGTGATCTATACCCATTCACATGTCGACCATTACGGCGGCTCGCGCGGCATTATCAATGAGGAAGAAGCCGCAGAGCGGGGCGTGCCGATCATCGCCCCGGACGGCTTTCTGCATGAGGCGGTCAGCGAGAATGTCATCGCCGGGGCCACCATGCGCAGGCGGGCGACCTATATGTACGGTTTGCTGCTCGGCAATGGCCCGCAGGCCCACGTTGATGTTGGTCTCGGGCCGGGAAATTCGGCCGGCACCATCGGTCTGGTCGCCCCCAATGATATTGTCAAGGCCACCGGCGAGGAGCGCATCGTCGACGGCGTGCGCGTCCAGTTCCAGTATACGCCTGATGCCGAAGCACCGGCAGAAATGATGTTCTATTTCCCGGACCTAAAGGCTCTGTGTACGTCGGAAGTCGTCACTCATATTTTGCACAATGTCTACACGCCGCGCGGCGCCAAGGTGCGCGATGCGCTGGCCTGGTCGAAATACATCCACGAGCTGATGCAGCTTTTTCCCGAGGCGGACGTTGTCTTTGCCTCGCACCACTGGCCGATCTGGGGTAGCGAGAAAGTGCAGGGGTACCTTGGGCTTCAGCGCGATCTCTATAAATATCTCCACGACGAAACCCTGCGCCTTGCCAATCACGGACTGACCCCGCTGGAGATCGCCGAAGAGGTCAAGCTGCCCGACAGCCTCGCGCAGGTCTTCGCCAATCGCGACTACTACGGCACAGTCAATCACAATGTGAAAGCGATCTATCAGCTTTACTTCGGCTGGTTTGACGGCAACCCGGCCAACCTGCATCCGCTGCCGCCGGTCCCGGCTGCCAAAAAATATGTCGAGTTCATGGGCGGCGCTGACGCCATCGTCGAAAAGGCCGCCGCTTGCTATGAGGCGGGCGAGTTCCGCTGGGTCGCGCAGGTGCTCAACCATGTGGTCTTTGCGCAGCCGGATCACAAAGCCGCCCGCGAGCTTCTGGCCCGCGCCCACACCCAGATGGGCTATCAGGCCGAGAGCGGCCCGTGGCGCGATTTTTACCTGACCGGCGCGCAGGAACTGCGAAACGGGGCGCCGGCGGCGCGGGTCGTATCCAACCCCGGTAGTCTCGACACCCTGAAAGCCATCCCCATCGATCTCTTCTTTGATGCGCTGGCCGTGCGGCTCAACGGCCCCAAGGCCGCAGGCAAGACCGCCGCGCTTAATTTCGTCTTCCCGGATAGCGAAGAGAAGATCAGTATCACGCTGGGTAATGGCGTCATCAACTACGTCAGCGACACCCTCGCCGAAGACGTCGATGCGACGGTCACCGTGTCGCGGCAAAACTGGAACGAGCTCGCCGCCAACATGGTCACCCTCGACGCCCTGCTGGACGATGGCAGGGCGAAGGTGGATGGCGATGTGAGCGTGCTGACGGATCTCTTCGCCCTGCTCGACGATTTCGAGATCTTCTTCAATATCGTGGAGCCATAAGGGAAATAGTGCGCGGGATGGACTTTCGATTGTTTGAAAAAGGTGACATCCAGATCTATCTGGATTGGGTCAACCAGGAAAGCATTTGGGAGGTCGACAACTCCGGGCCGTTCGAGACTCGGACTGCGGAGTCATTTGCGGCGCAATGGATGAACATCGTCGGCTGGAAGCGCAGTTGGTTCATCATGCTGCAGGGCCGTGAAATCGGCTACATTGGCTTCGTGTCGGATGACGGCGACGATCTGACCGATGAGTTCTTCATTGTCATTGGCGAGACCGGTGAATGGGGAAAGGGGCATGGCAAGACTGCCATGGCATGGCTATTCGATGTGGCAAGGAAGAAGGGATTGCCACGGGTGACGGGACAGGTGCTGGGTAACAACGTTCGGGCGCTCAGGTTCTACAAGTCTCTTGGTTTTACCGTGGTTGGCCAGCAGGACCCGACCTTTGAGCGTAACGGGGAGACGTTTCGAACGCTTCTGATCGAGAAAACGCTCTAAATTGCGGTGATTGTCGCGTAATGACTACCCGCCTTGGCGGTCATCGTCTGCCCCGGCGATCAACTGATCCGGACGCCAGTCAGGCTGGCTCGCCCGGTCCGCATCGATGCGGTCGCGCTCCGTCCGGAACGCGGCCAGCATGTTGCCGCCCAGCTTGCGTCCCGTTGGGACCTTGATGCGGAGCGGATTGACCTTCTTGCCATTGAGCATGACTTCATAGTGCAGATGCGCGCCGGTGACGCGCCCTGTCGCGCCGACATAGCCGATGATCTGGCCCTGTTTGACGCGCTTGCCCTGCTTGATGCCTCGGCCATAGCGCGACATGTGGGCATAGGCGGTCTTGTAGCCGTTGGCATGGCGTATACGGACATAATTGCCGTAGGATCCATAACGGCTTGAGCGCTCGATGATGCCGTTGCCGGCAGCCAGGATCGGCGTGCCGGTTGGTGCGGCAAAGTCTGTGCCCAGATGTTGTTTGGTATAACCCAGAACCGGATGCTTGCGCCGCCCGAAGCCAGACGAGATACGCGCGCCATTGATCGGTGTACGCATCAGGAACTTCTTGGCGCTTTGACCTTTGGCATCATAATAGTCGGTAATGCCGTCGTCCGTCGTCTTGAAGCGGTAGTAGCCCTTCTGGCGTCCCTGCACGGTCATCGAGGCAAATTCGATATTGCCGCTCTTTACGGCGCGGCCTGCATCGTCGTAAAACCGTTCATAGAGCAGCTCGAATTCGTCGCCCTGGCGAATTTCTCTCTGGAAATCGATGTCGTAGGAGTAGAGCCCGATCAGGTTGATAATCACCGAGTCCGGAATGCCGGCTTCAATAGCGGCCACATAAAGGCTCGACGAAATCGTCCCGCCATGTAGTTCAAGTCCCTTGTCGAGTTCGGCGACAAACTTCTCCGGGTGGTAGTTCCCGTCGTCCTGCAGCTCAACAGAGACTTTGGTATCAACGTCGGTTTCAATCGAGAGCTTCTTGAGTGTCGGCTTGTCGGAATGAACCTCGAGGCTCGGATCAATTTCGGAAGGCTCGACGGCAAACTCCAGCGTCACGCCGACCGCCTGTCCGATGTTGAGTGAACTTGCGCGGTGAACCTCGGAGAGAGACCGGGTCGCATAATAAGCCTGCTGACGCTCGGCACCGGCGCGCGCGAGGATTTTCTCCAGCGTGTCACCGGAGCGAACCTTGAGGTCCTTGTGGACGATGCGCGGCTCGAGGCGGGCTTCAAGACGGGTTTGCGGCCGGGATCGATCAGAAGAAGTTCTCATCTGCCGCGAGGTCAGGGCAGGCTCGGCGCTTGCCAGCGTCAATTCTTCTGACATGGCTTCCGGCCCGCCAATGCCGTTTTGGATGCTGACAGGTTTGGCTGCAGCTTCACTGTCGCTGCCGCGCAGACCCTGGAGCGCACTTGTATCGGCCTTGTGGGGCCGCCCGGTGGGCAGGCCAGCCTGAATGGTCTCACGGGCTTCGGCGGCCTCGGTGCCTGAAAGCTCAATGGCGCCGGATCCGGCCATAAGGCTGAGGCTTCCGCCAAATGCGATTACGGCGACAATTACGGCGATAATCCCGCGGAAAGTCTCAATAAAGCTGCGAATTTGTGTCGTCATATATGTAGGCTTATCTCAATTCCGTGTAGATTTCTTTTATGCCTGCAACATTGGTGCCTGGCGTTATGTGATCGATTTTGAAAGTCCCCATGGCGCAATGCCGCGCCCCCGCAGCGTTTGGCACACTATGCAGTTTTCTGTTTTGGAGCAACGCCTCATGTTACAGCGCAAATGCCGTCAAAAACCGGGCCGGAATCGCAGCACGAAGGAGTAATAAGGCGGGCGATTTGGTTAAGAGAGCGTTAACCATATCCAATTGTCTGGATCTGACGTCCCGCGGGTTTCTTAAACAGGCGTATTTACGCCGCGAATTTCACTATCAGATTCTACTATCGAGTCGGTTAGCGGCGGCGGAAAATGGCCAAAAACAGCCACTTATCGGCGGAGAAAGAGTCGGGGGCCGAGAGGTTCAAATCTGTCTGCAAAGATTTTGTAAATTTTCTTTTAAATCCGTGTTGACAGTCCCGAACCACGGCCATATAAGACGCACCTCTTCGGGGGCAGAGATGCACCGAATTGACGCGGCAAGGACCTCCGGTGTAATGTTAGAGGTCTGTTCCACGAAAAAACGGTTTGAGCGACACTTGGCTCTTCGCCAGGAGGTTTCTTGCGCCGTCTTTGTGGGTGTAGCGTAGATCTTTGACATTGTAGAATATTGGAAGAGATATGCAGGCGGCGGGGTAATTTCGCCTGGCATGGAAGGCTTTTCGACTTCGGTTGGATGGTTTGAAATGTTGGGTATGTACCTTAAAACTTGTTTATCTTTAACAAACCAAACCCTTGTTAATTTGGTTATATTAAAGTCAAGCGTAGTTTTCAGGATTTGAACTTGAGAGTTTGATCCTGGCTCAGAACGAATGCTGGCGGCAGGCCTAACACATGCAAGTCGAACGAGAAGCACACTTCGGTGTGTGGAAAGTGGCAGACGGGTGAGTAACATGTGGGAATCTACCCAGAGGTACGGAATAATGCAGGGAAACTTGTACTAATACCGTATGTGCCCCTTCGGGGGGAAAGCGTTATGTAGCGCCTTTGGATGAGCCCGCACTGGATTAGGTAGTTGGTAGGGTAACGGCCTACCAAGCCTACGATCTATAGCTGGTCTGAGAGGATGATCAGCCACACTGGAACTGAGACACGGTCCAGACTCCTACGGGAGGCAGCAGTGGGGAATATTGCACAATGGGCGCAAGCCTGATGCAGCCATGCCGCGTGAGTGAAGAAGGCCTTAGGGTTGTAAAACTCTTTCGCCAGGGAAGATAATGACGGTACCTGGTAAAGAAGCCCCGGCCAACTCCGTGCCAGCAGCCGCGGTAATACGGAGGGGGCTAGCATTGTTCGGAATTACTGGGCGTAAAGCGCGCGTAGGCGGATTGATAAGTTGGGGGTGAAATCCCGGAGCTCAACTCCGGAACTGCCTCCAAAACTGTCTCTCTGGAGTCCGGAAGAGGTGAGTGGAATTCCTAGTGTAGAGGTGGAATTCGTAGATATTAGGAAGAACACCAGTGGCGAAGGC